>JBJXFQ010000131.1:0-11226 GCA_046155605.1 Phycisphaerales bacterium | reverse complement strand
GGGGCCGGGCCGGCGCGTGTCGCGCGGCTGTGCGACCCCGCGGCCTCGCTGGCGGCGCTCAATGCGGCGGTCACGGACGCGCGCGCGCCGCGAGTCGCGGCGACAACGGTCGCGCCGCGGCCCCTGGTTTCGGTCGTCATACCGTATTACAACATGGGCGCATATCTGCCCCAGACGCTCGCCAGCGCGCGCGCGCAGACCTACCGCAACATCGAGATCGTGCTCGTCGATGACGGCTCCACCGACGCGGCGAGCGTGGCGCTCCTGGCGACCCTGGGGTCCGACGTGCGAATCGTGCGGAAGCCCAATGGCGGATTGAGTTCGGCACGGAACGCAGGTATCACGGCGGCGCGGGGGGACTGGGTGGTGCCGCTGGATGCGGATGATCTGCTCATGCCGACGGCGGTGGAGCGGCTGGTGCGGGCCGTGGAGCGCGATCCGGGCTTGACGTTTGTCAGCCCGCTCGTGTCGTATTTCAGGGATGATCCCGAGGCACAGGGGCAGGGCGATGGCGCGAGAGAGCGTGCCGATGCGAAGCGCGAGACGAAGGCGGGCGGATGGTGTCCCCTGGGCGCTGGATGGTGTCCCCTGGGCGCTGATCGAGACCTGCTGGCGGTGCGGAACGTCGGCGCGGCGGCGTCGGGGACGCTGATCCGTCGGGCGCGCGCGCTCGAGGTCGGCGGCTACGACGAGCGATTGACTTCGTATGAAGATTGGGACTTCTGGTGTACGCTGGCGGAGCGCGGCGATCGCGGGACGGTCGTGCCGGAGTTCTTGCTCCGGTATCGCGTGCGGGCGGATTCGATGTTTCGGACGGAGGCGCTGGAGCGGGACGCGGCGCTTCGGGCGTATCTGCTGCGGAAGCATCCGCGGCTGGCGGCGCGGCCGGATCGGGTGACGCGGATGCTGCTCAGCGCGTCGATCGGCGCGGCGGGCGTGCCGTCGCAACACGCGAGCGCGTCATCGGAGCACGCGAGCGCGGCAGCGCGGGCGCTCATCGCCGAGAACCTGCGGTATCGGCTGGCGGATCGTGTGAACAGCGCGCTCAAGCGAGCCGGCGTGCAGCGGGCGATCAAGGAGTTGGCGGAAGTTCTGAGGCGTCGAGACGATCGATGAGGCACATCGCCGCGGCGCGCTACCGACGCCGACGCCGCACGAGGGCAAAGGCGAACCCCGAGCAGTCTCTGTCGAGGTTTTGCGGCCGGCATCGCGTCAGTGACTGTCCGCACAGGCGGGACGCCTGAGCCACCGCTGCACTTCAAGAAAGTCCGCTCGACTAGGCGAAGCAACGTCCGAACTCGCCGGGCTCGAAGAGGTGGAGTTGATCGGGGTCGGGGTGGAGCGTGATGGTCGTGCCGGGGGTCATGGTTGTGCTCGCGGAGTGCGTGGTCTCGGCGCGAGGCGAGGCGGGGATTCGCGCGACGAGACGGCAGCCGTGCGCGGTGCCGATGAGGTCGATGGCGTCGCCGAGGGGCTCGACGACATCGACGCGGAAGGCGAGACTTGGGAAAGCAAGGCCGGTGGACGCGATCGAGAGGGCTTGGGGCCGAATGCCGAGGGTGCAGGGGCGGTCCGCGGCGCGCGCGAGGTCTCGCGGCAGTGCGATGGAGAGGCCATCAGGTCCGATGAAACGGCCGCGCTCGATGCGGCCCTCGATGAAGTTCATGGGCGGCGAGCCGACGAAACCGGCGACGAAGCGGTTGGCCGGGGCGCGATAGACATCCATCGGCGTGCCGACCTGCTGGATGGCACCACGGGCCATGACGACGATGCGATCGCCGAGGGTCATGGCTTCTTCCTGATCGTGAGTGACGTAGACGGTGGTCGTCTTGAGTCGCTGGTGGAGGGCCTTGAGTTCGGCGCGGGTCGAGAGCCGCAGGCGCGAGTCGAGGTTCGAGAGGGGCTCGTCGAAGAGGAAGGCCTTGGGCTCGCGGACGATGGCACGACCGAGGGCGACGCGCTGCCGCTGCCCGCCCGAGAGTTGTCGGGGCTTGCGCTGGAGGAGGTCGCCGATGCCGAGGAGGCCGGCGACGTGCTGGACGCGACGTGCGATCTCGGGCCTGGGCACCTTGCGGAGCCGCAGGGCGAAGGAGAGGTTTCGCTCGACGGACATGTGGGGATAGAGGGCGTAGTTCTGGAAGACCATGGCGATGTCGCGGTCGCGCGGGGGCAGGCCGCGGACGCTGGTGCCGCCGATCTGGATGTCGCCCTGGGAGGGCTCGTCGAGCCCGGCGATGAGGCGGAGGGTGGTGGTCTTGCCGCAGCCTGATGGCCCGACGAGGACGAGGAACTCGCCGTCGGGGATGTCGAGGGAGATGGAATCGAGGGCGATGGCGCCGCCTGGGAAGCGCTTGCCGAGGTTGAGGAGACGGAGTGAAGCCATCGGTGGGTGCGGTGGATTATTCGCGCGGATCGGATAACGGGCGCGGGGGCGCGGCGCGTGTCGCCTCATCGTCACAATCGGCAGCGTTTGGCGGGGTGCGCGCGGGCGCGGAGGAGCGAGCGGCAAGTCATGGGCGCGGCGGGTCGATGAGCGGTTGGTTAGAGGAGCGTCGCATGAGCACGTCCGATCGCACGATCAACCAGGTCCGGGCCATTCTGAACAAACTGGACCGGTCTATCGACGAGGCCCGCGAGCGTCGGACGCGCGGGCCGCTGCCCGAGCCGACGCCCGCGCCGGCGGCGATCGCGCCACCTCCGCCCGCGCCGCAGCCGATGAACACGTCGAAGTATGGCCGGGCCACGCCGCTGAATCGTGGCGACCAGCCGCGCTGGGGCACCTGAGCGCGGGGAGAGAATCGCGGTAGGTTGGGTTGTAGGGGTCGGGAGGGGAGTTCGGGGCGAGAGTCGGGCCGCGCGGCCCGCTTTGAGAGAGAGTGTGAACTATGTTTGGGAAGTTTCGTCGCAGCACCGACGCGCGCCAGGACGACCCGCTCCCGCGGCTTCGGACGGGGCCGGACTTCGGGTTTGAGTCCGCGCCGCCCAAGAACGTGCCCAAGAGCCTCGCGACGTATGACCAACTCGGGCAGACGCTGGTGGCGACGCCGATCGTGGGGACGCTCTCCGGGCCGGATGCGGGGCTGCTGGCCTCGGAACTGTGCGAGAAGATCCACGCGGCCCACCACGACCCCGGGGCGGTCGGGCCGGGCATTCGGCACGTCGTGCTCGATTTGCAGAACGTGCAATACATGGATTCGATGTGCGTAGGCGTGCTGGTGGAACTGCTGACGACGCTTAAGGAAGCGGGCGGGCGGATCGCGCTGGTGAACGCGGCGGCGAACGTGGAGTACCTCTTCAAGTTGACGCGGCTGGACCGGGTCTTCCCGATCTGCCGGGACGTGATGAAGGCGATCGAGGTGGTGGAGCGGGGGGGGTGAGGCTGTTGAGCGCGCGGCGGGTGGGGTCGATCCTCGATCCCCTACACTGCTCGCGTGGAATCGCGTGCGCCAGTTCGGGCCGGGACGGCTGAGGCGGATGCCCGGGAGCAGGTGCTGGTCCGGGCCATTCAGCGCGGCGAAGGTGGGAGCGCGGCGGGAAGCGGAAAGGGCGGTGGTTCGGACGGACCGGTGATTCGCGGCGGCGCGGTTGGTGTCGGCACGTCGGGCGGTCAGTCGGCAGCATGGTCCGAACTCCTGGGCCGCTATCAGGACCGGCTCTTTGGCGTGTGCTTTCGCATGGTCGGCGACCGCGAGAAGGCCGCGGACCTGACGCAGGACGCGATGGTCAAGATCATCGAGGGGCTTTCGTCCTATGACGGGCGGGCCAAACTGAGCACCTGGATGATCCGGGTGACGATGAACGTCTGCCTGTCGCGGATGCGATCGGACAAGTTGCGTCGGCACGCGAGCCTGGAGGGCATGGCCGAGGGGAGGCGGGAGGACCGCTATCCGGACCTTGGCGCACGGGAACTATCCGGCCCGATGGGCGTCGAACGCGACGAGGCCCGAAGGATCGTGGCCGAGGCCCTGCTCCGGATCGCCCCGGACCAGCGCGCCATTCTGGTGCTCCGGGATTCCCGGGGCTTGGATTACGATCAGATCGCCGAGGTGCTGGAGGTGCCGGTCGGAACCGTCAAGAGCCGCCTTTTCCGGGCGCGAGCGGCGCTCAGAGAGGTGATCGAGGGGATGGATTCGTCGGCGGGCGACTGGGAAAGCGCCGAAGAGTCTTGAGCGAATGGAACGAAGCGGGCCGAACAGACCATGACCAATCGACCGACCAACCCGATCTCGCCTGAGCCCAACGAGGAGGTTCTTCTCGCGTGGGTGGAGGGTGAGACGCTGACACCGGCGCAGGATGCGGCGGTGGCGCGACTGCTCGCCGCCGATGCCGGGCTGGCGCGGACGATGCAGGCGATGCGGGCCGATCGGCGGGCGCTGCGGTCGATGGGGGATGTCAAGGCCCCGTCGGACCTGATGGCCCGGGCCGAGGCGACGATCGTGCCGATGTTGGAGCGGCGATTGCTGCTCGACCTCAAGACCGAGGCGGCGACGCCGGGTGACATTCCGATTTCGATCGTTCAGCCCGAGCGGCGGCCAGCGGCGTGGCGGTTGCTGCTCTCGGATCGCGTGGGTCGGCGGTTCGCGCTGGCGGCGACGCTGCTTCTGGTGCTCGGCGGCTCGACGTATTTCATCACGACGAATCTCGACCGCCCGATCGCGACGGGGCCGATTTCGCCGATCGCACGCGGCCCGTCGGAGAGCGAGGGGCCAAAGGCGACGAGGCTCGCGCAGGCTGACACGAAGGACGCGACGGCGATGAAAGTTGCTCCCGAGCGGCTGGCGACGCCGATCGTCGAGGTGCCGGCGACGGCAATCGCCGCGGCCGAGCCCGCGACAGATGGTTCAGTTGCGACGATCGCCGCAAGCGAGCCCGAGACCGTGACCGTTGGATCCGCGCCGAGCAGCGATAACGTTGAACGGGCCGCGAATGTGCGCCTCACGAGCGCCGAGGCCGCGGTGCTGGCCCGCGATCACCGGCTCATCATCCGTGTCTGCACGAAAGACCCGGCGATTCTGGTTCGTCCGCAGCGCGTGGCCGATCGCGTGCGTCGGGCCGCGTCACCCGCATGGCGAGTGTCGGGCGAGGCCCCTACGGCGCTCGCGGCCGCGCTCTCCGCCCCAGTCCCGATCGAAGCGCCCGAGATTCCCGTCGATTCGCCGCTCATCATGGCGGATTCCGGCCCCGCGCCCGAGGTGCCCGTGTTTGGGCCGCCCGTGCCGTCGGTTGCCGATCTCGCACAGGCACCGCGGCCTGTCTACATGGTCGAGGCGCGGCTTGATGCGGCGTCGCTCGAATCGCTGCGGCTGGCGCTGGGCGGGATGCCGGCCAAGGTCGTGTTCGAGGCGGCTGACTCGCCGCTGGCGATGGACTATTCGCCGGTGATCAACCCGTCAACAGTGCTGTGGTGGGGCCAGCCGACGAGCGCATGGGCGACGTGGGGCCGCGTGCCGGTGGTGGTGGATCTGGCGAAGTAGGCCCGTTCAGGCCACTACGGCTTGCAGTTTGTGTTTCGTCTGGTACACTCTGTATCAGCCAAGAAAAAATGGGTTCGCGCATCGAGTGGACGCAGGCTACTTGGAATCCGGTCGCGGGCTGTACGCCGGTCTCGCCGGGCTGTCTGAACTGCTATGCCGCGCGGATGGCACCGCGGCTTGAGCACATGCCCAACGGCACGGGCAAGGACTACCGCGACACGGCAAAGCGCGCGCGATGGCCGGCCGGTGTTCTCGGGGCAGATCAACCTTGATTACGAGGCGCTGGTGTTGCCGCGCTAGTGCCCGTGCTCGGCGACCTGCGCGAGCAGGCGGGGCACGTCGGCGGGCGTGACACCCTCGTGCAGCGTTTCGTCGATAAGAATCGCCGGCGCGCCCCCGCAGGCCCCGAGACATTCAAGTTCGATGAGCGTGAATCTGCCGTCGTCGGTCGTTTCGCCCACGTCGATGCCCAGCGCGTCCTTGATGGCCTGCGTCAGCGCCGGCTGACCGCAGAACTCGCAGGCGATGGATCGGCAGACGGAGACCAGGTGTCGTCCCTTGGGCTTGAGCCAGTATTCCTCGTAGAAACTGGCCGTATCGAGCACCTCGGCGGGCGAGACGCCCAGAAACACCGCTAACTCGTCCATCGCTTGCGCCGGCACCCAGCCGTACTGATGCTGAATCAGGTGCAGCCCCGGCATCGTGCAGGCCAGCCGCGTCTCATACCGCGGGAAGACCCGCTGGTGAAGGTCGGACTTCATGGCGTCGGTGAGATAGGGCTCGTCGCGGCGGGCGATGCGGGCGGCGGCGGAGTTCTTGGTGATCCAGGCCATGTCGGCGGTCCCGTGGTGCGGCGATTTTTCGGCGTGTGTCGCGGAGCCAAGCGTAGGGCAGCGACGGGTCGTGCGCCGCGCGCGTGAGGTTTACTTTTTCCTGGGCCGCTCGGCGGGCAAGCCGTCTTCGGGCGCTTCGGTCGGGCGTGGATCGACGATCCACGGAAACCCCGGGCTGAATCGGCCACCCTCGATCTCGGGGTGCGCCTCGAGCGACGACTTCGGCCCGCGGCGCGCGACGCTGCCGGACTGTCGGCCTGAGACCAGCGGCGCGGCCTCGACGAGCCTCGCGCCGGGGATCGGCTTCGCGTCGCCCCAGGTAATGCAATGCACCTTCGTGCCGTCCGGCGCGGTGAGCAAAACCAGGTCCGCCGCGTTGGCGAGTCCCGATCGCTCGCTCGTCACGCGCATCGTGAACACAAACCCATTGGCAAAGCGCTCGTCGGGCTTCTCGGGCGCGCGGCCGGAATCGCCCACAGGCCCGGCCCACGTCGCCCCGTGCCCGTTGAAGACGACCGCGACCTGCCCTGGCTTGAGTTCCAGCCGCGGAAACGTGAAACTGAGATTGGTCGCCTTGCGCTTCGGATCGTCGCTCGGACGATCAGACAGGCGATAGCCGGCGAGTTGGATCGGCTCGTCGTGCGGGTTCACGATCTCGATGAACTCGTCGCCGTTGGCATCGCGGAGATCATCCTTGCTCGCGTCGCCCCAGACGCCCGTCGGCACGGCATAGAGCACCTCGCTGATGAGCGGGTGCGGGAAATCAACGAGGGCGGCGGACGGCCTGGTGTTCTCGCCCTTGCCGGGATTGACCCGGTCGGGGTCCGACTTGTCGGGCGCTGGCTTGCCGGGCGAGATGGCCTCACGCTTCCCCGGCTGCCGCGATGGTGTTTCCTTCTTCACGGGCGCGGCGGGCTGCACAGGCGGCTGCGCGAGCACGAGCGAGCACACGAGCGCGGCGATCATTCGGGCCTCCCGGGGGTAAGCACAAACGGCGAGCCTTCGGCGGCCGAGCCCGTCTCGACGCGGACGGCGCTGCTGCCGGGCTTGATGCGCAGGCGCGCGGGCGTGACCTGGCGCGATGGCACGCCGGCATCGACCGCGACGGATTCAAACGCGACGCGACGCGGACCAAGCCGCGCCCACGAGCCCGGCTGCACGCGCTCGCTGTCGAGCACCCAATCCGGCTGAATCGGATCGAGTTGGATCATGCGTACCAAAACAGAAGTGTTCGAGGCGTTGTAGACATCGACGGTGTACGTGCAGCCCGGGCCGAGGAGCAGCGCAGCGAGCGCGCCCGCGCAGCCCACCCGACGACGAAGGTGCCGCACCCCGGAGCGACACGGCGCGCCGCTCACTTGCCCGCCTCCACCTTCAATGCCATTCGCTCGCCCGCGCGTGAGACCACCAGCACCGGCGCGGCGACCGACAGCGCCACCCTCGTCGCCGGCGCGTCGGCGGGATCAACGATCAGGTCCACCGGTTGGCCGTCCGAAATAGCCAGCGATCGCGATTGGCCTGGCGGGACGAGCGCCGACCGAAGCCACGAGTTCGTGTCGAGCGCGCCATGGCGGACGATCTTGGCGACGATCGCCACCGGCGTCTGATTGCGGACTTCGTAGGTGGCTGGTGCCTCCGCGCGCTGTCGCGCCGCACAGCCGGCAACCGCCACAACTCCCGCGAGCAACAGACGTGCTGACACCATGCGTCCAGCATACCGCGCCGCCGCCGCGAGAGCGGGAGCGACTCGCTCTGCTTCCGAACTCGGGCAACGGATCAGACTCGCCGATCGTGTCCGGGAAGTGGTCGGGTTGGGTGGGCCGTGGCGCAAAGGCAGGCGAGATCCGCCCGACAGCCGCTGCCTATTTCAACAACCGCTCGAGGAAATGAATGTCGATCCCGCCGCGTTTGAAATCCGACGTTTCGAGCAACCGCGAGTGCAGCGCGATCGTCGTCTTGATCGGGCCGACCTGAAACTCGCGCAGCGCCCGGCCCATCCGGACGATGCACTCCTCACGCGAATCCGCGTGAACGATCAGTTTGCCGATCATGCTGTCATAGTTCGGGGGCACCACATACCCTGGCACGACGTGCGAATCGAGCCGCACGCCCGGGCCGCCCGGCGTCTGCCATGTGTCGATCCGTCCCGCCGACGGGCGGAAGCCCTTGTCCGGGTCCTCCGCGTTGATGCGGCATTCCATCGCGTGCCCGCGCAGCACGATGTCCCGCTGGCGGAAGGGCAGGGGCTCGCCCGCCGCGACGCGGATCATCGTCTTGACGATGTCGATGCCCGTGACCATCTCCGTGACGGGGTGCTCGACCTGCACGCGAGTGTTCACTTCTAACATATAGAAGTTTTGCTTCTCATCCATGAGAAACTCGACGGTCGCCGCCCCGGAATAGTCCGCCGCCTTGATAAGCCTGGCCGCGGCCTCGCAGACGGCATCACGCTTGCGCCGATCGATCCCGGGCCCCGGAGCCTCTTCGATGATCTTCTGATGACGACGCTGCATCGAGCAATCGCGCTCGAAGAGGTGGACAGCGTGCCCGTGCTTGTCGCCCAGGCACTGCACCTCGACGTGCCGCGCGTGCTCGAGAAACTTCTCGATGAAGACGGCCCCGTTGCCGAAGGCGGCATGGGCCTCGGCGGCAGCCTGCTTGATGCTCGAACGCAGCGTCGCCTCGTTGTGGCAGACACGCATCCCGCGCCCGCCCCCTCCCGCCGACGCCTTGATGATGACGGGATACCCGACCTCCGCGGCGATGCGGGCGGCCTCGTCCTCGATCGCGCCCTCGGACCCCGGAAAGATCGGAACCTTGTTGGCCTTTGCCGTCCGCTTGCACTCGACCTTATCCCCCAGTTTGCCCATCGCCTCGGGCGAAGGCCCGATGAACTCGATCTTGCAATCGCGGCAGATCTGGGCGAACTCGGCCCGCTCCGAGAGGAATCCGTAGCCGGGGTGGATCGCATCGACATCGGCGGTCTCGGCGGCCGAGATGATCCGCGGGATGTTGAGGTATGACTCCTTCGCGGGGCCGGGACCGATGCAGATCGCGCGGTCCGCCAGCCGCAGGTACGGCGCGTCCTTGTCGGCGGTGGAATAGACACAGACGGCCTCGACGCCCAGTTCGCGGCAGGCGCGGATGACGCGGAGGGCGATCTCGCCACGGTTTGCGATGAGGATGCGACGAAACATGCGGGGCTACGCCGGCCGAACCAGGAAGAGTCTTTGCCCGAACTCCACCGCGTCCCCGCTGTTGACGAGCACGCGTTCGACCGTGCCCGTGACCTCGGCCTTGATCTCGTTAAAGACCTTCATCGCCTCGATCAGGCACACCACGGTCTCGGCCGACACCGCCGAGCCCACCGACAGGAACGGCGGCGAATCCGGGTTCGGCGACGAATAAAACGTACCCACCATCGGGGACTCGATCGCCACCAACCCCGATGTATCGGCGGCGGGCACGGCGTGCGACTCGACCGTGCCGTTCTCGGCCTCCGACGCGGGGGCAGTTGATCGGACCATCGGTGCCGAGACCATCGGCGGGCCGATCCCGCGCTTGATCGTCACGGTCTCTTCCTGGTCCTTCAGGTCAAGTTCGGCCAGGTCGTTCTCAACCATCAGCCGGACGAGTTCCTTCAGTTTGCGGATGTCGATCATTGGGAGATTCCAAGGCATGAAGGGACGAAGGCACAAAGGCACGAAGGGACAAAGTGGAAGATAGACACGAGAGAATGAGCACGTTCACTCGAGGTTGGATGGGGCAGAGACAACGTAGGGGTGTTCCCGTCGCCCCCGCGTCCCTTCGTCCCTCCGTCCCTTCTTCCTACAGCGTCGCCCATTCCATGTCCTTTCGCATCTTGCAGAGGTTCTCCGCGCCGCCGGGACGGATCACATACAGATCTTCAATCCGAACTCCCCCGATGCCGGGCAGATAGATCCCCGGCTCGACCGTGCATACATGACCCACCTCCAGCGTGATCATCGGCACCATCGGATTCAGGTACGGCGGGTCTTTCGAGAGCCCCAGCCCGTGGCCCAGCCCGTGCCCAAACTCCTGTCCATACCCATGCCGCGTGATGTGTACCCGCGCCACCGCGTCGATCTCGTGCGTTGTCTTGCCCGGCGCCAGCGCTGCCGCCGCCATCTCCTGCGCCTCCAGCACGATCTGATAGATTTCGGCGATCTTCCTGGGCCACTTCCCGAGCGTGAAGGTTCGCGTCATGTCGCTCTGGTAGCCCTGGTACGTCGCGCCCCAATCCACCAGCAGCGGCCGATCCTTCGCCGCCTTCACTGGCCCGGGCCGATAGTGCGGCAGGCTGCCGTTCGCCTTCGCCGCGATGATCGACTGGAACCCCGGCTGCGACGACCCGCGCGACTTCATCTCCGCTTCCAGCCGCGCCGCGATCTCGAGTTCCGTCTTGCCCGCGCCCTTCCCACGCCGAAGCGTGGGAATCACGGCCACGAGCGCGGCCTCCTGAATCCGCGTCGCCTTGCGCATCAGCGCGATCTCGTGCTCGTCCTTGATCGCCCGCAACTTGCCCACCAGGCCCGACGTCGTGACCAGTTCCACCCGCCCGCCCTTGGCGAGCCCCGCTCCGTCCTTCGCGCCCCCCAGCAACTCGCCCAGCGCGCGGAAATCGGCCAGGTTCATGTGCTCGGCCTGCACCCCGCACCGCCGCACCCCCGCCGATCGAATGACTTCCGCCGTCGCCGGCAGCATCCCCGTTTTGCGGATGTACACATCCGCGATCGGCTTGACGGGCTCGAGTTCCTCCTCGTAGCGGAAGTCGCTGATGACCACCGGCCTGCCGCTCTCGGGGACCAGCAGATACGACTCCCCGCCGAGGAAGCCGGTCAGGTAGCCCACGTCGAGCGGATTGGTCACCAGCAGGTGCCCGACCTCGGCGGCCTTCA
>JBJXFQ010000130.1:0-65755 GCA_046155605.1 Phycisphaerales bacterium | reverse complement strand
CGACAGGCTCCCGGGCTTCAAGAAACGAATGAAGTGGTTCCTCGACAACCGCAAGGACCTCTCTCGTCACATTTCTTACATGTCCGACGACGGTCCCGACGCCCAAGGCGGGCAGGGCGGCCATGGCAATCGCCTCCCCGCCATCCCCTCGCGCGAACGCCGCGTCCGCGTCCTCCGCTACAGGCTCGCCGAGAACGAGTTCCTCTCCCCCTTCGGCATCCGCTCCCTCTCCAAGGTCCACATGGGCCACCCCTACATCTTCCGCATCAACGGCGACGAGCACCGCGTCGACTATTGCCCGGGCGAATCCAACACCTCCCTCTTCGGCGGCAACTCCAACTGGCGCGGACCCATCTGGTTCCCCCTCAACTTCCTCATCGTCGAAGTCCTCGAACGCTACTACCACTTCTACGGCGACGAACTCCAGGTCGAATGCCCCACCGGCTCCGGAAACATGCTCACCCTCCTCCAGGTCGCCTCCGAAATCCGCCAGCGCCTTGCCTCCCTCTTCCTGCCCGACAAAGAAGGCATCCGTCCGGCTCACCGGGGTGATCTCCTCCTCGCATCAGACCCGAACTCCCGCGATCTCGTCCTCTTCCACGAGCACTTCCACGGCGAATCCGGCCGCGGACTCGGGGCAACACACCAGACCGGCTGGACCGCCCTCATCGCCTCCATGCTCGATTAGCGCTTCGGCCCGAGAACCCGGATCACGCTTGCGTCTTCGCCCAAATCTGGTAGCATGACGCTGCCGGCTCGCACCCGGCCTTAGCGGAGATCCAACCCGATGCGTCATTTGCCATTGATCGTTCTGCTCGCTGCCGGTCAGGCCGCGAGCGCTGATGTCATTGCCACCTCTCAGGACGGCGCGTGGTCCTTCCTCGACGCCGCCCCCGTCGTCGATCTTGTGAAGCCCGCATGGATCCGTCCGGGCGTCGCCAAGCACGCCGTCGTCAACTGGGCTCGACTCTCTGCCGTTCTCGCCGCCGCGCCCCTCGAAGGAACGCCCGAGGCCGGGATCGCGCCCGCCATCGTCACGCTCCCCATGCCCGACGGCTCCTTCGCACGCTTCCGCGTCGTTGAGAGCCCCGTCATGGAGCCCGAACTCGCCGTCCAGTTCCCTGAGATCAAGACCTACCTCGGCCAGGGCATCGACGATCCACAGGCCAGCGTCCGCTTCGACACCACGCCTCAGGGCTTCCACTCCCAACTCCTTTCCCCCAACGGCGCGGTCTACATCGATCCATTCTCCCGCGGCGACAGTTCCCTCTACTCCGTCTACTACAAGCGCGACTACACCAAGAAAAACGACGGCTGGGAATGCCACACCCCGCAGGGTGCCCGCCCGCCCATGCTCCCCGGCGGCATCGATACCACCAACGGTGCCACGCTCCGAACCTACCGCCTCGCCAACGCCTGCACCGGCGAGTACGCCGCCTTCCACGGCGGCACGGTCGCACTCGCCCAGGCCGCCATCGTCACCGCCATCAACCGCGTCTCCGGCGTCTACGAACTCGACCTCTCCGTCCGCATGGTCCTCGTCGCCAACAACACCAGCATCGTCTACACCAACTCCGGCACCGACCCCTACACCAACAACAACGGCGTCACGATGCTCGGCCAGAACCAGACCACCTGCGATAGCGTGATTGGCAACGCCAACTACGACATCGGCCACGTCTTCTCCACCGGCGGAGGGGGCGTCGCAGGCCTCCGCGTCGTCGGCGTTACAGGCCAAAAAGCCCGCGGCGTCACCGGACTGGGCAGCCCCATCGGCGATCCCTTCTACATCGACTACGTCGCCCATGAGATGGGCCACCAGTTCGGCGGCAACCACACCTTCAACTCCCCCACCGGATCCTGCTCCGGCAACCGCAACGCCTCCACCGCCTACGAGCCCGGCAGCGCCTCAACCATCATGGGCTATGCCGGAATCTGCGGTGCCGACGACCTCCAGCCCAATAGCGATCCCTACTTCTCCTTCATCAGCCTCGACGAGATCGTCGCCTGGATTTCCGTCGCCCCCGGCAACGGCAACACCCAGGTCGCCACCGGAAACACCTGGCCCTCCGTCAGCGGCGGCCCGGACTACACCATCCCCGCCAACACCCCCTTCGAACTCGTCGCTTCCGGCTCCGATCCCAACGGCCAGACCCCCACCTTCTGCTGGGAGCAACGCAACCTCGGTGCCGCCATCTCCCTCGCCGCCGGCGACAACGGCACCAGCCCCATCATCCGCTCCCTCATCGGCACCGTAAACCCCATCCGCACCCTCCCGCGCCTCTCCAACCTCCTCGCCAACACCACGCTCTTGGGCGAGCGCCTCCCCACCACCAACCGCAACCTCAGTTTCCGTGTCGTCGCCCGCGACAACCGCGCCGGCGGCGGTGCCTTCAACACCGACGATGTCTCCCTGACCGTCGTCAGCGGTGCCGCCTTCGCCGTCACCGCCCCCAACACCAACGTCTCCTGGCCCGCCAACTCCTCTCAGACCGTCACCTGGAACGTTAGCGGCACCAACGCCGGTTCCATCAACTGCGCCAACGTTGCCATCCGCCTCTCCACCGACGGCGGTCTCACCTTCCCCACCGTCCTCCTCGCCAGCACTCCCAACGACGGCTCCCAGTCCGTCACCATCCCCGCGCCGGCCTCCACCATCGCCCGCATCAAGGTCGCTGCTGTCGGCAACATCTTCTTCGACGTTTCCAACGTCAACTTCACCATCACCGCCCCCACCGGCCCCGCCAACAACCAGTGCGCCGCCGCCATCACCGTCACCAACGGCTCGACCCCCTTCACCACCGTCGCCGCCACCACCGACGGGCCCGCAGAACTCCTCTGCAACTTCTGCTGCGGCGACGCCCAGATCAACCAGGACGTCTGGTACACCTACACCGCCACCTGCACCGGCACCGCCACCGCCAGCATCTGCTCCGCCACCTACGACTCCAAGATCGCCATCTATGCCGGCTCCGGCTGCCCCACCGTCAACTCCACTGCCATCGCCTGCGACGATGACTTCTGCGGCCCCAGCGCCGGCTCCCAGGTCACCTGGAACGTCACCAACGGCAACATCTACAAAATCCGCGTCGGCGGCTTCAACACCGCCACCGGCACCGGAAACCTCGTCCTCTCCTGCGGCACCGCTGCCTGCTACGCCAACTGCGACGGCTCCACCATCGCTCCCATCCTCAACATCAACGACTTCACCTGCTTCACCAACCGTTTCGCCGCCGGCGACACCTATGCCAACTGCGACGGCTCCACCATCGCCCCCGTCCTCAACGTCAACGATTTCACCTGCTTCCTCAACCGCTTCGCCGTCGGCTGCACCTGATCCGTCTTCCGTTGCTCATCGTGCCACCGACCGTCGCCGTCGACGGTCGGTGCTTTTTTTGCTCCGCCACGCTCGACACCCTCGCACCAGAATTCCGCCACCGCGATTCGACGCCTCCCCGGAAACTCGTGCGCCACCCGTGTACGGTTCCCTGCCTCGCTGGTGCGCTTCCGCACCGAAAGGAGCCGCATGTCCGTCCCTCGTTCCCGTTTCTTTCCCTCGGCGTTCGCCGCCGCGCTCGTCATCGCCACCTCCGCACTCGCCCAGAACGCCCCCACCGCCGCGCCTCCCGCCGCCAACTCCTCCCTGGCCCCCGAAGTCCTCTCCGCCCTCGGCGAATCCCCCATCGCCACCCTCCTCGCCGCCCTTCCCGCTGACGTCCGCGACTACCACCAGCACATCATCACCCTGTCCAATCCCTTCTTCGAGGGCCGCGTCCCCGGCAGCCGAGGCAGCCGCTACGCCGCCGACTACATCGAGATGAACTTCAACAAGTCCGGCCTCGCCCCGGCCTTCAGCACCTCCGATAAGTCCGCCGACGGCACCGAGGTCATCACCCTCAACACCTCCTTCCGGCAGCCCTTCCAGGCCTACACCGAACTCCGCGTCGTCGAGCAGTCCGTTCGCTTCAACCTCGGCGGCAACGGCGAACTCGCGCTCAAACCCGAGAAAGACGCCGTCGCGCTCGGGTTCTCCGGCACCGGCAACGCCGCCGCGCCCGTTGTCTTCGTCGGCTACGCCATCGACGACGACGACCAGCTCTACTCCACCTTCAACGACGACACCGACCTCGCCGGCAAGATCGCCCTCGTCCTCCGCTTCGAGCCCATGAACGCCGACGGCCAGAGCCGCTGGACGCGCGACGGCACCTGGTCCCCCGCCGCCTCGCTCGATGCCAAGATCGACGCCATCGCCGCACGAAAGCCCGCCGGCATCATCCTCGTCAACCCACCCGGGGCCGCCGATCCGCGCGCCAAGCGCCTCAGCACCGCCCGAGAGACCCGCGGCAGCCGCGCCCGCACCTTTCCCATCGTCATGGCCTCCACCGAGTCCGTCGAGAAACTCGTCGCCGCCGCCGATGGCTCCCCCACCCTCCGCCAACTCCGTGAGCGCGCCGATCGCGAGGGCACCGTTATCCCCCTCGACGGCGTCTCCGCCTCCCTCTCCACCAAAATCAGCATCGATCCCGTGATGACCGACAACGTCGGCGCCGTCCTTCGCGGCAAGGGCGACCTCGCCGACCAGTACATCATCATCGGCGCTCACTTCGACCACGTCGGCCTCGGTCCCATCGGTGCCTCTCCCGAAAACGTCGGCAAACTCCACCCCGGGGCCGACGACAACGGCTCCGGCACCGTCGGCCTCATCATGGCCGCCGCCAAACTCGCCCAGGCTTATGACATGCTCCCCCAAGGCGCGCCCGCCCGCTCCGTCCTCTTCCTCGCCTTCTCCGCCGAAGAAGCCGGCCTCATCGGCTCCGATTTCTTCGTCAAGCACCCCTCCATCCCCCTCGACCGCGTCTACGCCATGCTCAACATGGACATGATCGGCCGCCTCCGCAATGGCGAACTCGAAATCGAGGGCACCGAGTCCGCCGAAGGCTTCTACGACTTCGCCAAGCCCTATTTCGATTCCTCCGGGCTCAACATCAAGCACGGCTCATCCGTCAGCAACAACTCCGACCACGCCAGTTTCTATCGCAAGAAACTCCCCGTCCTCTTCTTCTTCACCGGCCTCCACCGCGACTACCACACCCCCACCGACCAGGGCCACACGGTGAATCCGGTCGGCGCGGTCCGCGTCCTGACCCTCGCCGCCGACCTCGCCTTGGGCCTCGCGCAGCGCACCGAGCCACTCAAGTTCACCCCGCGCCATCAGGCTCGAACGCTCCCCGCCGCGCCCGCCGCCGATCCCGCGGCGAACCCGCACGCCGCCGCCGATCCCGCCGCCAACCCCGGACCCGTGCGCGGACGCGTCCGCTTCGGCATCGCCCCGGGCAACTACGCCGACGACAAGCCAGGCATCGAGGTCGCCGACGTCTACGAGGGCACCTCCGCCGCCGATGCCGGCATCAAGATCGGCGACCGCCTCATCCGCTGGAAGGGCCAGGAGGTCAAGACCGTCGAGGACTGGATGCCCATGCTCGGTGCCTGCAAGCCCGGCGATGTCGTCGATGTCGTCGTCCTCCGTGAGGGCAAGGAACTCGAACTCAAGGTCACTCTCAAGGCCCGCGCCGACGGCGACCGCTAGCGCTGCGGGGTTCTTGCCTACCCCGCTCCTCCCTCGGCGGCCCTTCGGTGCATCCGGTCATAACATCCGCCGCATGAGCACGACTTCACTCCAGCAGGCCATCGCGCTCTTTCAGCAGGGCCGGCGCGACGAGGCCATCGCCGCCGCCACGCGACACGCCGAGTCTGGTGATCGCGCCGCGACCGACCTCGTCGGCATGTTCCTCGGGCAAATGGGCCGGCTCCAGGAGGCGGCCTCGTGGTTCGAGCGCGCCATCGCTCTCGATCCCAAAGACCCCACAGGCCACGAGCACCTCGGCGACGCCCACTTCGCCACGGGTGCCCGCGACCGCGCCGCCGCTCCTTGGGCCGAGGCTCAACGCCTCCAGCCCAACAACCCCGGCCTCTACCCCAAACTGATCATGGTTCTCGCCCAGGCCGGTCGGCACAACGAGGTCGCCCGCCTCATTCACGAAGCCGTCCTCTGCTCCCCCGATTGCACCCAGGCCGTCGCCGCCGCCGTGCCGAGCCTCAAAGACAGCGGACGCGCGGGCGACGTGGTCGCGCTCATCCGCGAGGCGCAGCGCCGCGCCGGGCCGCGCTGGGAGATGCAGGAACTCCTCGCCTTGCCCGTCGCCTATTTCCACGTTGCCACCGGCCGCGAGGTCTGCGAAGAAGCCCGCCAACTCGGCAGGCTGCTCGCACAGGCCTTTCCCGAAGACCCGCGCCCCTTCGCCAACTCGCCCGACGAGGACAGTCCCCTCCGCATCGGCTACTTCTCCCAGGATTTCCGCAACGCCGCCGCCGGCCACTTCATCGAATCCCTCTTCCGACACCACGATCCCTCGACCTGCTCCATCCACGCCTACTACAACGATCACCTCGGCCACGACGAACTCACCGCGCGCCTCAAGGCCCGTGCCGCGTCCTGGCTCGACACCAAGTCCATCCCCGACGCCGCACTCCTCGACCGCATCCGCGCCGACCGCATCGACATCATGGTCGATCTCGTCGGCCTCGGCCCACTCGGACGACTCCCCGTCCTCATGCGACGAACCGCCCCCATCCAGGCCCACACATGGGCTACAACGGCACCACCGGCCTCCCCACCATCGACTACCGCATCGTTGATTCCATCACCGACCCTCCGGGCTCCGACGATCTCGAGACCGAACGCCTCATCCGCCTCGACGGCTGCTTCCTCTGCTACACGCCGCCTCATCACGCCCCGCCCATCAGCCTCAGGCCCGACGACCAACCGATCGTCTTCGGCTCCTTCAACACCATGCTCAAGATCGGGCCGCCCGTCGCGGCGCTCTGGGCGCGAGTGCTCCGCGCCGTCCCAGGCTCACGGCTCATCATCAAAAACCCCACCCTCGGAAACGCCGACACCGCTTCCGCGTGCCGTCAGTTGTTCGCTCGCGAGGGCGTCGTCCATCCCGCCCTCCAACTGCGAGGGCCGACCCCGGGTCGCGCCGAGCACATGGCCATGTACGCCGACATCGACATCGCCCTCGACCCCTTCCCCTACAACGGCACCACCACCACCCTCGAGTCGCTCTGGATGGGTGTCCCCGTTGTCAACCTCGTCGGCGATCGCCACTGCGCCCGCGCAGGCCGCAGCCTCCTCACCCACGCCGGACTCTCCGAACTCTCCGCCGACACCCCCGACGATTACATCCGCATCGCCGCCCAACTCGCCGCCGACCACGCGCGCCGTCGCGGCCTGCGAACCTCCCTTCGCGAGTCCGTGCGAACCGCGCTCTGTGACGCGCCATCCTTCACGCGCCGCATCGAGGCCGCCTATCGCCAGATGTGGCGCGACTGGTGCCGCTCGCGCCGCGGTTGAGTTACGCGCCTCCCGCCTCGCCACCCTGGATCAGTTGCCGCTCCGCGATCCGCCGATACGTCTCGCACCGCTTCATCAACTCCCCGTGCGGCCCCGTGTCCACGATCCGTCCCGCTTCCATCACCACGATCCGGTCCGCGCCGATCACGGTGCTCAGCCGGTGCGCCACGATCAGGCACGTCCGGCCGCGCGTGAACTCCGCCACCGCCTCCGCGATCGCCGCCTCCGATTCCGCGTCAATCATGCTCGTCGCCTCGTCGAGGATCAATATCGCCGGGTCTCGCAGAATCGCCCGCGCAATCGCCAGTCGCTGCCGCTGACCGCCCGAGAGGCTCATCCCCTGCTCGACGACCTCCGTCTCATACCCCCGCGGCAGGGCCGACACAAACTCATGCGCCCGCGCCGCCCGTGCCGCCGCCTCGATCCGCGCCGCCGTCGCCCCCTCCGCCCCATACCCGATGTTCGAGCGGATCGTCCCGCGAAACAGCACCGTCTCCTGCGTCACCACCCCGATCTGCCGACGCAGCGAACGCACCGACACCTCCCGAATGTCCCGCCCGTCGATCAGCACCGCCCCCGCCCCGGGATCGAACAGCCGCGGCACCAGCGCCAGCAGCGTCGTCTTCCCCGATCCATTCGCCCCGACCACCGCCACCCGCTCGCCGTGCGACACTCGCAATGAAACGCCGCTCAGCGCCGGCCGCGCCGCACGCGGATAGGTAAACGTCACCTCGCGAAACTCGATCGATTCCCCATGCCGCCCCAGCCGCGGCAGCCGCGCCCCATGCCCAGGCTCCGGCGTCGCCCGCAACAACTGCAACAGCCGATCCGCCGCCGGTACCGAACTCTGGATGTCATTCACAATCCCCGTCAGCGGCTTGAACCCCGCCCCCGCCGCGAACAGCAGGATCAGCGTCGCGATCAGATCACCCGCATCGAGGTTCTTCTTGATGATGTAGAACGCCGGCACCATGAACATCGCACCCAGCGTGAAAATCGACAACGCCTCGACCAGCGGGCTCGCCAACGCCCGCGCCGTCCGCACCCGGTTCATCTGCCGAAGCAACTGCTTGTTCAGTTTGTGGAATCGCCCCGCCTCAAACCGCTCAGTCGTGTGAACCTTCACCACGCGCAAACCCTGCAGCGACTCCACCGCCGCCCCGAACAGCCCGCCCTGCGATTCCAGCGCCCGCTTCGACGCCCGCTTGATCTTCTTCCCCAATCGCCGGATCACCAGGAACAGCGGCGGGCCCACCAGCAACGCCGACCCCGCCAATCGCCAGTCGACAATGAACGCCGCCACCAGCGAGAAAAAGCCCTTCCCCGTCTGCGCCACCGCCTTCGACAACAGCGCCGTGAAGCCCCCGCTCAACTGCGCCGTGTCGTTCACGATCCGGCTCACCATGTCCGACGGGCCCGTCGCCACCACATCCTTGAGCGGCAGCCGCAGCACCCGATGGAAAACCTCGCGCCGGATGTTCGCCGTCACCCGATTCACCACCGTCAGCGCCAGGTACGCGTGCAGAAAGTTCGTCACGCCGCCCACCAGCGTCAGCACCCCCAACGACCCCATGATCCAGCACACCGCCGTCCACCGTCCCAGCGGCAGCGCCGCGATCCACCCCTCCGGAATCGCCCCACCCACCGCCCAGTGCGCGTTCAAGTCCCGCGCCAACTCCGGCAACTCCTTCCCCTTCCCCAGCACCGCGTCCAGCACCGGCTTGGCCCCCAAAAGCCCGACCCCAAGCCCCATGCCCGAAATCAGCGCCATCGCCAACGCGCCGATCAGCGCCCAGCGATACCGCTTCATCCGCCCCGCGAGTTGCCAGAATGGCGACATGGACCGGGAGTATCGCCCGCCTCCACCCCCAAGACAAACCCGTATCGCATTCCCGGTAGCGATCTCGCGGGGCTTGGACGCCGGTCATGGCCGACCCGCAACCCGCCCTTCTGCGACCGCGTCCTGCCTTCCTCCACGATCGCGTGGGCCGCGTTCGAGCGGGAATCAACGAGGCCGTCGCGCGGCATAAAGAAATCGGCCGGGGTCTTGACAGGTCCGCCGGATGTGGTAGGCTGACGGCGAATGGGATGGTCCTGCTCGCGGCAGGGCATATCGCCGAGGCGTTGATTCGGACCGATGGGCAAGGCCGGCGGTGGGAACACCAGCCCGCCAGACCGCCAAGCCCCACACCACCAAGGAGGTCGCGATGAAGCGTTCACACTCACTCACTCACTCACTCACTCACTCATTCACTCATTCACTCACTCATTCACTCATTCACTCACTCACTCGAGTGCTCGTGGCGGTGCTGATGCTCGCCGGGGTTGAGGGGGCGAGAGCGCAGCAGAGCGGCCCGCTCGTGGGATGGGGCTCGAACGGTTTCGGTCAAAGCACAGTTCCAACCGGACGCTTCATCGCGGTCGCCTCGGGCATCTACCACAGCGTTGGGATTCGCGAGGATGGGACATTGGCCGCGTGGGGTCTGAGTGCTACGCCTCCGGGCGGACAGGGAACGCCATTGACCGCTGTTCCTTCTGGCAACAACTATGTTGCGGTGGCCGCTGGCTATACCCACAGCCTGGCGCTCAAAAGCGACGGCACCGTCGTCGCCTGGGGCTGGAACTCGGGGCCCGGAGAGACCAACGTCCCGCCCGGATTGACCGCCGTCATCGCGATCGCGGCGGGCGAGCTTTGGAGCCTGGCGCTCTTGCAGGACGGCACCCTCCGGGCCTGGGGCCAGGGGTCCACATGTGGAGACGGCCCTTGCCCCACTCCCCCGAGTTGCCCTTGCTTTACCTGTGGCGGAACGCCGCATCCGGGCTATAACCCTACACTCGTGCCCGCACCGGACCCCGGCCAGGCCTTTGTCGCGATCTCCGCCACCGGGCACTACGGCCTCGCCAAGCAGACCAACGGCCTGCTCAAGGCCTGGGGGGCGAACGAGCAGTGCCAGGTCTCGCACCTTTTCACCGGCGTCGTCTCCAAGTTCTCGGCAGGCCACAAGCACGGCTTGGTGCTCAACGCGAACGGACAGTATTGCACGGGTATTCCGCAGAACGGGACGAGCTGTGGCTGGGGCAACAACGGGTTCGGCCAGGTCAGCCGTCAAACGGTGACAACCCTGTGCCAGGGACTACAGCCCTGCCCAGGCAGCTGCGCCTGCTTCGCGAGCGGTGCGTGCGAGGGCAGCTGCTATTACGAGCCGCCGAACCCGTTTTCCACAATCTTGCACGACATCAAGGGAGGATATCACCACACTACGATCCAACTCCCCAACCGCACGCTGCGGGCGTGGGGAAAGGATTTCGACGAGCAGAGCAGCGGCACGCCGACCGGCATCACGATCTTTGCGTTCTCCGCCAGCTACGACCACGGCATCGGCATCGTTGATGAGTTGGACTCGGGCTACGTCAACTGCGACGGCAGCAACGACGTGGACGTGAACGATCTGGCGTGCTTCATGTCCCGCTTTGCGCAGGGCGACTGGTACGGCGACTGCGACGGAAATAGCGAGCTCAACGCGCTCGATCTTGCGTGCTTCATTACCAAGTACCAGCAGGCAAGCCAGCCCTAAATCTTCAGTTATGCAGAATCACTACGAGAAAAGCCGACATGAAAGAGCTTTCTTCGATGTCGAGCGTTAGCGTCGCAGGTGCCTTGCTGATCTGCGTGCTCGCCACCGCTCCGGTTCATGGACAAAGCGGCACCGTCGACGCCTGGGGCAACAACTCATTCGGCCAGTCGATCGTCCCCGAGGGCCCGTTCCGGGCCTATGCCGCGGGCAACCAGCACAGCGTCGGCGTCCGCCCGGATGGCTCGCTAGTGGCGTGGGGCAACCCCGAGCGGGGCGCGCTGAACGTGCCGCAGGGACGCTTCATCGCCGTGGGCGCGGGGTCTCAGGTGAGCGTCGCCATCCGCGAGGACGGCTCGCTGGCGGCCTGGGGCGACAATACCTTCCAAGTGCCTAGCACGGTGCCGAGCACTGGCACCTACACTATGGTCGACGCCGGGTTGATTTTCGCGGTAGCATTGCGCTCGGACGGCGTCATCGTCAGTTGGGGCTCGGGCGCGTATCCTGTGCCTGAGGGACAGTTCACGGCAGTCAGTTGCGCATCGGTGCATGGCCTGGCGCTGCGAACAGACGGCACGCTGGCGGCGTGGGGCGACAACCAGTTCGGCAACCTCAATGTTCCTTCCGGCACCTTCCGTGCCATCGGCACCGGTACGTTCGCCACCAGTTTCGCTGTGCGCACCGACGGCACGCTCGTGGCCTGGGGGAATGTGACCGGCGGCCTAGCAACGCCGCCGGCGGGAAACAACTTCGTAGCCGTCTCTGGAGGCGGCAGTTTCGCCGCGGCCCTGCGCGATGACGGCACGATCGCCACATGGGGATCGACGACCTCAATTCCGGCTCCGCCGCCATGGCGCTATGTTTCCATCTCGACCGGCCAGGCGCACGGCCTCTCGATGAGAGTAGGCTGTTACGCCGATTGCGACGGCTCCAAGACCCCGCCCACGCTCACCGTCAACGACTTCATCTGCTTCCTCAACAAGTTTGCCGTGGGCGACACCTACGCCAACTGCGACGGGAGCGCCGTGCCGCCCGCGCTCAACGTCAACGACTTCATCTGCTACATCAACGTCTTTGCGGCGGGGTGTCCATAGAGGGAAGCGACGAACGCACGAAGCAACGAAAGCGCGAGGGACGGCTCGGAGGCTCGCGCACGGGCGAGCATCCTCGGCCGCGAGGCGAGCGCATCTTCTCGATCGTCCTCGACGTGGCTTTCCGTCTCCATCACGCCGCCGCTCTCGCTTCGTTCACCCCTTTCCTTGCTCCTACCCTTCCCTCTCCCATGCCCTCCATCACCTTCGTGATCCCCTGCTACAACCACGGCCGCTTCGTCAAGCAGGCCGTCGAGTCCTGCCTCGCTCAGATCGACGCCGAGGTTCGCGTCGTCGTCGTCAACGATGGCTCCACCGACGGCCACACCCCCGCCGCTTGCGACGCCTGCGCCGGCCCGCGCGTCCGCGTCCTCCACCAGCCCAACGCCGGCCTCCCGGCCGCCCGCAACCGCGGTGCCGCCCTCGCCGAATCCGAGTTCCTCGTCTTCCTCGACGCCGACGACTGGGTCCGCCCTCGCTTCGTCACCACCCTCCACCAGCGCCTCGCCGATGAGGCCCACGCCGGCCGCGATGCCGATGTCTCCCACGTCTACTGCCAGGAGCAACTCATCGAGAAGGGCACCGGCGTCTGGCGCGTCCCGGACTGGGACCCCGTGCTCCTCCTTCTCACCAACATCCATCCCGTCACCGCCCTCCTCCGCGCCGACCGCTTCCATGCCGTCGGCGGATTCGACGAGTCCATGACCGGCGGGTACGAGGACTGGGACCTCTGGCTCCGCTTCGTCGAGCGCGGTTGGCGCGGCCTCCGCGTCCGCCAGCCCCTCTTCGTCTGGCGGCGGCACTCCCACGCCACCATGATCATGCAGGTCATCCACAACCACGAGGCGCTCTACCGCGGCATCATGGACCGCCACCCCGACCTCTTCCGCCGCCACGCCGACGAACTCCTCCTCCGCGCCAACGTCCTCCTCCGCCGCTGCGACATGAACTGGCTCGACGAGTCGGGCGACCCCATCAATCTCCTCGCCCTCAAGCGCCAGCGCGAGATGTACGAGTCCATGCTCGCCGTCCGAATGCACCGCGCCCTGCACCGCCTCGTCGAACGCCTCCCACGCCCCCTCGCCTCCGCCCTCCGAGGCACCATGACCCTCGCCAAACGCCTCGCGCCGGCGCGACGAACACCCCCGGCCGCCAATCAGCCGGTCGATGCAACTCCTTCCGCACCAACCGTCCCGGCGATCGTCGGCGCATCCGCCGCACGCGCGCCCGAACCCGCCGCGATGCGCTAGACGCCCGCCCCTACGCCGCGCACCTCACCCAATACTCCCCCCACACCGCACGGATCTCCTCGACCCTCAGCCCCGCGGCCGCCAGTTCCGCCTCCAACTGCTCCCGCGTGTATTCCGTTGCGTGCGTGTCGTCCAGCCGCCACTCCACGCCCAGTTCCCGCTTGAACGGCACACGCCACTCGCGGTCGAACGCCGGAACTCGGATCAGGAACCGCCCCGCCCCATACCACTCGCGCCACCGCCGCAGCAACTCCTCACGCCCCTCGACGTGCTCGAGCACGTTCGAGAGCACGACCACGTCAAACGCCCCCGCCGCGCGGTCCTTGGTGATGTCGCCCAAAACGTAATCAATCCGACCGCCCAGCCGCCGCTCCTCCGCGATCTGCTTCGCCTTCGCCAGGTTCGCCGCCGTCCAGTCCATCCCCGTCACGCTCGCTCCGCTCCGCTCCGCGATCGAAGCCGCCAACGCTCCGACCCCGCACCCCAGGTCGATCACTCGCTCTCCCATCCCGATCCGCTCGACGAAAAAATCGTGGTACCGCATCAGCCGATGCTTCGGATGCAGCCCTCCGTCCGCTTCAACTGCCGCCTGCCCCTGCAACTCGTACAGCGGCCCATCCAGCCCCATCACAAACCTCGCGCGACGCTTCGCATCGAGCCGCCTTGCAAACCCGCGCAGCGCCTTGCTCCACGCCTCCACCGCCGACTCGACCGGTGCCTCCGTCAACGCCGGTTCAAAGCGCACCGCTGCCCCGGCATTCACAACCTCCCCACGCTCCGTCCGCGCACGCTCCATCGCCCGCCGCATCGCTCGCCGCTCCAACTCCGCCACCATCGGCAACGCGAACTGCGTCTGCACCTGCGCCGACGCCGCGTTCCCAAGGCTCTGGCACCACTCCGGATCGTCCAGCAGCCCCTCCAGCGCCAGCGCGATCGCCTCCGGCTCCGGGCTCACCAGCATCCCCGTCACGCAGTGCCGGATCAGACCGCGAACTCCCGGCGCGTCGCACGCCAGCACCGTCGTCCCCAGCGCCATCGCTTCCAGGATCGTCTTCGGATGGCCCTCGAACGCCGAGGTCTGCGCGTACAACAGGCACCGGCGCATCCGGTCCATCACCTCCTCATGCCCAAGCCGCGGCTCCACCGCCACGCGCACCCCCGCCGCCTCCGCCTGCGCCCGCAGCGCTCCCTCCAAAGGACCGCTCCCAACGATCGTCAACGTCGCTCGCTCCCGGAGTTCATCTCGCAGCAGTCCCATCGCCGCGATGATCCGATCCACCCGCTTCTGCGGGACCAATCGCCCCGCAAACAAGATGTCCGATCTCGATCGCTCCGGCGCCTCCCCCAGCCCCTCTACATCCACATAGTTTGGGATCACCGCGACCCGTTCCTCGCTCAGCCCGAACCGCCACGCCAGCGCGTCCGCCATCTCGCGCGTCGTCCCCACCACCACATCAGCACCGCGGCACAGCCGCCCCTCGCGCTCGCCCGCCATCACCGCCGAAGGCGACGCCGGCCCGCTCTCCCACGCCGAAAACTGCGACCACAAATAGCCCCCGCGCGCCAGCAGTGCCGTCGTGCTTCCCGCCTCGCGCAGTCGATCCACGATCTTCAGCGCCGCCTCGCCCCCGGTCATCTGGTTCGTCTTCACCAGCACCCGCGCCGCAACACCAGCCAACGCCGCCACCACCGCCCCGCCCATCGACTCCACATACTCGTTGACGCTCAGTCCGCGCTCGTTGCACACCACCGACACGTTCGGCCCCAGCCGCGCGCCGATCGCTACATCCTCCGCACCGCCCTGCGTCGCCAGCACGATCCGACCAAAACTCCCCCGCAGCATCTCGTACAGCGACCACTCCCGCTTCAGCAGCCCCGCCTCTTCCCACGTGCGCAGACCAACACCCTCGGAAAACACCAGCACCAGGGCGTCGGCGAGCCGTTCACTCATGTCGTCAGCCCCGTCCCCCCACTCGCCGCAGCACGCACCACAGCGTCCCCCCGCGAACGTTCGGATGGTTCAGCACGTCCACGCCCGCCGCCGTCCGCCACGGGTAACACCCACCCTCCTCCGCATCGATCTGCTCCACCTCAAACCCGCGCATCGCGCCGCGGTCGCGCAGAAACGCCGCCGCCTCGTCATGACCGAAAAACCACCGATGCCGATCCTTCGGCGCCTCCACCGGCAACCCGTAATACTTCAATCGCCCGTTCGAGCCCTCAAACAACGCCATCAAAAGATTCCGCAGCGGGTTCGGCAGCGACACGATCACGCGCGACGCCGACACCCGGCACAACTCGTCAAACACCCGGTGACACCCGTCGAGATGCTCCAGAACGTCCGTACACACCACCGTGTCGAAACTCCGATCCGCAAATGGCAGGTCGCTCCGCTCCAGATCAATCGTCACGTCCGCGTCCGGCCGGATGTCCACACCCACATACCGCTCCGGCCGCCCCACAAGCCCGCGCAGCGGTGCCGCATCGCACCCCACGTCGAGCACCCCTCCCACCAGCACCGCCGCATACTTGCTCGCGATATAGGTCGCCTTGCTCGCCCGATCCGTGTACCGCACGTCCGTGCGATACCTCGGCACCATCGCATCCGCCGCCAATGCCAGCGGAGGCGCTGCCGTCGGTATGGGTCGGATGGGGTCTGGTCGGGCCGCGCTCGATGGAAAGGCAGACATCAGGGTCGCATCGGCTCTCGGACCTTCCTGCTTGAGTTTTTCGGACCCTCACGCCGATCAATCCCCAATGTCCGTCTCCGTCGCTCTTCCCGTCCGCCATGCCGCGGACACCCTGCGACGCGCACTCGACTGCCTCAGCACCCAAACACTTGCCGATCACGAGGTGCTCCTCGTCCTCAACGGCAGCGATGCCCCCACAGCCGACATCGCCCGTGCGCGCGCCAGCACCGACCACCGCATCCGCATCCTCCAACTCGCCGAGCCCTCCCTCCCCGCCGCCCTCAACCTCGCCCTCCATGAGTCGCGGCACGATCTCGTCGCGCGCATGGACGCCGACGACACCTGCGCCCCGGACCGGCTCGCCAGGCAAGCCGAGTTCATGCGCGCGCACCCGTCCGTCGCCGCCCTGGGTAGCGCCTGGGAGTTGGCCGATGAGGCCGGCCGCGTGACCGCCGTCGTGCGCCCGCCGACCGACCCGCGTCGGCTCCGGTGGCGGTTGCTCCTGGGCAACCTGCTGGCGCATGGATCGATGATGCTGCGCCGAGACGCAATCTTAGGAATCGGCGGATACGACATTATGTGTGCGCGCGCCCAGGACTTTGATCTCTGGGTCCGGCTTGTGCGCGCGCACGGGGTCGCGTGCCTCCCCGATACCTTATATACACACTTCTCCCGGCAGTCGCGCGACTCGTCGGCATCGACGGCCGATCAGGCCGAGGTCGTCGCGCCGATCATGGCGCGAGCATGGGCGGCGCTGCCTGCGGCACCCGATGCGCGCGCGCTGACGGCGCTCATGGCCGGGGTGCTGACGCGTGAGAGCGAGTTGGAAACGATCGAGCGGCATCTGGACGAGCACGGCCCGACGCGCGAGGGACTGATGGCGTGGCTGTGGGCGCAGTGGACGAGGCCGGCGCTGCCGAGGCGTGCGGCGGAGGCGTGCCGTCTGTCGCGGGTGCGTGAGATAGGGCGGGAACTGCGGGCCGCGGGCGTGCGCGCGATCTGGGTCTGGGGCGCGGGCGAGCACACGCGCTGGCTGCTGGCGCACGCCGACGCGCTGGGCGTCCCGGTGGCGGGAGTCGTGGATGACGCGGCAGGCGCGCCCGTGGGAGTGAAACCCGCGATGACGGAGATGCAAGGACATGCGGTGCGTTCGCCGACGGTGCTTCGGGCCGGCGAGCATGTGCTGATCTCGAGCGACTGGCATGAGGAAGCGATCTGGGATCGTTCGGCCGCGGCGCGCGGACGCGGGGTCATGGTGTGGCGGCTGTACGGCACCGCGTGAGCGGCCTTGACGGCGGACGCCCGAGAAAATCTGGTGGCCAGGCTTGACATTTGAGAATCCTGTGGCACACTGAAATGGCAGCCATACGCTGTGACGTGGTGGCGCGTTGCGGATGAATTGATCGTGATGCCTCGGCGACCGGAGGGCTCATGCGTCGTTTTCTCGCACTGTTGCCGATCGTACTTGCCTCTGTCCCATGCCGAGCGCAAGAGGCGTTCGACTTCTCCTGGCAGGTGCGGGATATCGCGGGCACAGGGCCGACGAACTCCAACGGCATCATCGAGCCCGGGGAGGATGCCCATATCTTCTTCTACGTGTCGATGCAGCCGGGGATCGGTGGGGCCGCCATCTGGAACACCAACGGCGGCACGGGCCAACCGGGGACGGTCGAGGGGCTCGGGTTCGTGGCCTTTGGCATCATTGGAACCCAAGGGCTGGACACGGGCACATGGACGGTGGCAGGGTTTCCGCCGAACTTCAACATTGGCCTTCCCGGCTCAGTTAATCCCAATAACGACTTGCGTGGGATCGGGTTCGCCCAGTTTTTGTTGCCCGGTCAAGCTCCAGATCAGCGGAACAATGATTGGTTCTACCGGGTCAAGTGGCGTCCGTTGGACTACCTTCCACGCACCGTCGGGTTCCGGTTTCAAGGCGAAGAGGGTGGGGGCGTGCCGTATGTCCTTCTGGATGTTGGATTGCGAGATCCGATGGGATTCCCGATCTACAAGCCCGACACCTGGGGCTACAACGAGCCGACAGGCTCATTTATGATCGTCCCCGGCCCATCGGCTGCGGCCGTGATGGCGGGCGCTGCCCTGCTTGTCGCGCGGCGGCGCCGGCGCCGGTTCTAGTTCAAATCTCCTGGAGGTCGTCCCATGATGCCCGTCCTTTCCTCGGCGTGTCTGCGAGCTTGCACCAAGCTCGCCCTGCTGGCGAGGCTCGTCGTGCTGCTCTCGGCCTCTGCTGCGTCAGCGCAGGACTGCGGCGACCTCACGGTCGCCTTCGGCCCCGCACCCAACCCCACGGGAGCGCCCGTGATCTTGCAGTCGCAGGACATCACCCTACCCACCGCCTGGCGTGGCGTACGCCTCTACTTCAAGAGCGGGGAGATCCTGCCGACGGGAAGCTACCTCCGCATCATCTCCCTCGACAATCCGAGCCACGTCCAGGACATGACCTCAGCGGAGCTGGGGGAATGGCGGCATGTGTCGGCCATCTTCAACGTTGCCGTCACCCACCAGCTTCGGCTGCAACTGTGGGGCGGCCCGAACACCGAGACAAACTCGATCTTCCTCGACAAGGCGTGCCTAGTGCCTTCACGAAATCTTGGCCCGGAGTGCGAGGTGTGCTCGCCCTGCGCGTGCGAGCCCCCGACTTCGTCGATCAAGTGGCAGGCGCGCATCTTCGCGGACGACCTCCAGTGCTCCGCGGCCATGTGGAGCACGCGTGGTTGCCTGATCTCCGCCGGTCATTGTAATCGTACTGGCAGTCCTGGCGGCGTGGCCCAGTTTGAGGTGCCTGAATCGACTGTGGACGGGTACTACCTTCATCCTCATCCCTCCAACCAGTACCCGATCGTCGCCGTCGAGCGGGACGTTGCGACCGCAGACTGGGCCGTGCTGAAGCTCGGAAAGAGCGCCGGGATGACGGCCTTCGCACGGCAGGGCGAGTTGAGGCGGATCGGCACGAGCGTCATGTCGCTCACCGTGGGTGATCCGGTCGCGACGCCCGGGTACGGGGCGGGGACGGGACCGGGGAATGGGGCCCAGAAGCTCTCCACCGGGTTGGTGACGCAGATCTTCGGCCTCAACTCGTTCTTGCACACCGGCTACGTTCAACCGGGAAACAGCGGCGGCGGCGTCACGGTCGTCGTCGCACCGGGCAATCCTGAAGCGGTTGACGTTCTGCTAGCGGTGGTGTCGAGGATCTGTCAGCCCGACCCGATTACACTCGAACCCTGCTTATCGCAACCGTGGCCGGTGAACTGGCCGGCCTTCCTTGCCGCCATGACGTCGGTCTGCAACAACTGCATCCGTGATTGCGACGGCAATGGGCAGGTGACCAACGACGACCGCAACATCCTGCTCGGGTGGATCGCGACGTTCAACCCGATGGGCGACCTGACCGGCGACGGCTTCGTGAATGCCGCGGACCTGACGTTCTTCGACATGGTGGACCCTGAGTGCCCATAATGGGGGCATGGACAGGGATTCGCGCGAGGCACGATGAGCGGGATGATGGGCGTGATGTCGGCGGTGGCGGGGTCGGCGGCGGTCGCGGCGGGCGTGATGGCGTATTCGATGTTTGTGCCACAGTGCGGGCTGACGTGCCCGGTGGTGTGGCGTGGGAGTCGCGAGGGCAGGCCGCGGGTGGCGCTGACGTTTGACGACGGCCCGTGGCCCGAGGGGACGGGGCCGATCCTGGATGAACTCGGGGAGTTGGGCGTTTCGGCGGGGTTTTTCGTGATCGGCGCGAACGTGGCGAGGTGGCCGGATTTGGTGGCGCGGATGCACCGCGAGGGGCACCTGGTCGGGAACCACAGTTACGACCACTCGCATTTGGGCGTGATGAGGCGAGGGCGATATTGGCTGGATCAGTTGCGGCGGACGGACGAGGCGATCGAGCGGGCCGGGGTGCCGCGGCCGACGCTGTTTCGGCCGCCGATGGGGCACAAGACGTGGCGGATGTCGCTCGCACTGCGGACAGCAGGGCAGAGGGCAGTGACGTGGAGCCTTGGGGCGCGGGACGGGATTCCGACGACGACGGAGAGGATTTTGGGACGGGTCGTGCCGCGGGCGAGAGCGGGGGACATCATCGTGTTGCACGACGGGTTGGAGCCCAAGGCGCAGGGCGGGAACCGGAACGTGTCGGCGACGGTGCGGGCGGTGCGGCCGCTGGTGGAGGGGCTGCGGGCGCGGGGGCTGGAGCCGACGGGGCTGGGGGAGTTGATCGACTGAAGAAACTCACCGCTGAGGGCGCGGAGAGGACGAAAAGTAAGAAGCGAGAGCGGCGAAGCGGAAGTGCGAAAGAGGAATAGGGGTAGTGGAAGTAGTCACCGGTCAGGAGACCGGTGCCACCAAAGCCGGGAGACGAACTAACGATTGGGCGTGGCGGGTTCGAGGCGGCCGATGCTCGGCGTGGAATCCTGCGCGGCCTCGATGCGGAAGAGTTCGGTCTGGAAGAGGCGGATCCAGGTGGGGTCGGTCTCGATGAGGAGGCCGGTGCGGATGCGTTCGAGTGCGGGCTCGTCGGTGAGGACGCGAATCTGGCCGACGCGGATCGCGCCGCGGAGCGCGGGGAGATATCTTGGGTCGCGGGCGAGGGCTTTCTCGTAGAACTCCAGAGCCTTGACGGGGTATTGGCGGCCTTGGTAGATGAGGCCGATGTTGTAGTAAGGGCGCGGGTCGCTCGGGGCGAGGTCGGCGGCGGCCTTGAACATCTCGGCGGCCTCCATGTTCTCACCCTTCTTCATCAGGAGCATGCCGAGGTTGTTCCAGACGCCGAAGAGTTCCTGGGACTGTTCGAGGGATTTGCGGTAGAGGTCGATCGCGCGGTCGTTCTTGCCGGCTTTCTGAGCGTCCTGCGCTTCCTGCGCGAGGGCGATGGCGCGGTTGAGGCGGTCGTTGTCGGCGCGGATGATGACCGTGCCCTTTTGGCGGTGCTGGCAGCCGGTGAGTGCGGCGCCCGCGAACGTGGCGAGCGAGAGGGCGAGGATGGCTCGTGTGGGGATCAACTGGGTCGCTCCCATCGGCGGAAGGTGACGGTCATGGTCCAATCAGTGGGGCTTGGGCGGAGGTTGAGGCCGTAGACCTCGAGCCCGCGGATGCCGTCGTCGGGGCTGGTGGCGAGTCGGAGCCACTCCATGAGTGCGGGGAGCGAGGCGTCCTTGATGTCGGCGTAGGTGTAGAGGTTGACGACGACGCCGCCGCGGGTCTCGGTGTTGGCGCGGGGGGTCTTGGGGCGCTCCTTGAGGCCGGCGCGGGTGGCGAAGGTCTCCATCTGGCTGTAGAGGTTGGCGATGGGCGCGCCGGTGGAGCCCTTGAGTGCGTCCTTGGCCTGCTGTTCGATCTGGCTCAGTTCGGCGGCGAGTTGCTCGGCGCGGGCCTGGTCGGCGAGGGCGGCGCGGAGGCGTGCGCGGGCGGCGGCGCGGGAGGCGAGGCCGGTGCCTGCGAGGACGAGGGCGAGGAGGAGGGCGGCGCAGACGACAACGAAGAGGCCGATGGGGCGGCTGCGGCGCTCGTGCCCGGCGGCGATCATGCCCAACTCGAAGCGAGCGTCATCGCTGAGGGGCGAGACCTGGCTCATGTGCCACCTCCGCCGGCGGGCTTCTGCGGCTTCCAGGTTCCTTTGAGCGTCAGCGCCTGCTTGTTCTGGCGGCGGTTGCTGGCGGCGAACTCGACCTCCCACTTGCAGGCACTGCCCTCGATCGATTCGATCGCGTTTTTGATGGCCTCGCCGGTGGGCGTGTCGGGGATGGAGAGGTCGATGTAGGCATGGGTGGGGAGGAGGGAAACATCGTCGATCTCGACTTCCTTGGTTCCGATGATGTAAGAGACGGTGTCGAGTTCGCTCAGGATGGGCTTGGCGGCATCAAGCGCGGCGGAGGGATCGGAGGCGGTCTTTTTCTTGAGGAGTTGCTCTTCGAGGAAGGAGCGCGGATTGGCTTCGGCAAGGGCGAGTTGGACGCCGTCGTTGGGGGCGACGGATTGGACGATGGGTCGGATTGATTCGCGCATCGAGGCGATGGCCGCGGCGCGCTGGGATTTGGCGGAGGACGAGGCGGCCCAGGCCTTGACGCCGACGGCGGCGAGGGCGAGAGCGGCCGCGGCGAGCGCGCCCGTGGCCCAGTAGAACATCGAGCGATGCGAGCGGCCGGGGCGACGGGAGAGACGCGAGAGGCTCTGACGGGCGTCGGCGGCGGCGCGGTCGAGGACACCGGGTGATGAATCCTGGAGGCGAGAGAGGGTGGCGCCGATGGGGTCTTCGTGGAGGGCGAGATCGACGTGGGCACCGGGCCATGCGCGGCCGAGGGCGGCACCGAGTTCGGGCGTGGAGAGCGCTTCGGGCGTCCCGCCTTGGCCGAGATCGGGGGAGATGCCGATGATGCGGGCGGGCGCGCGGCCGAGTTGGGCGGCCCAGGCGAGCCAGTCGTTGATGACGCGAGCGACATCGGCGCGGGCGACCTGCGGGGCCCTTTGGGCGTCGTGAGCGAGGGCGACGGTGCCGCCAGCGAGGAGGGTGCCGGCATCGGACCAGGACCAGATGAGGCGGCCGGCGGGATCGATGGCGACGACGGCGGTGAGGGGCGCGGAGGTCGGGCCGTCGGAGGCGGCGGCGCGAGCGGGGGATGAGGGATCCCAGGCGAGGGCGAGAGCGTGCCAGAGGGAGAGGGCTGAGCGAACCTCGACACCCTTGGCGTCGAGTTCGTCGATGAGGAGGCGCGCGGTGACGTCGGGCTGGATGAGGATGGCGAGTTTGGAGCCGATTGGATTGGCCGGCTTGCCGTTGGGAAGCGAGAGGGCCTGGATGGCGGCGTCTTGTGGAGCGGGTGTGGCCCAGAAGCCTGGGCCGCGGGAGCCGCGAGCCTCGGATTGCGTGAGGGCGGCGAGGACGACGGGCTCGTCGCCGCTGGGTGCGGTGATCCATTCGCAGCGGGCGGATTGGAGGTCGAGGCATAGTGCGGAGAGGCCGTCGCTGCCGACGCGCTGGGCGACCCAATCGGCGGCGGAGCGGGCCTGGGCGATGACGGCGAGAGAGTCGGCGGGCGGCTCGCCGGCGTCCCAGGACTCATCGCCGGTGCGGGAGGCGAGGCGTACGGAGGAGAGGCGATCACCGCGATCGGACCTGGCAAGGAAGGCGACCCGTCCGGTCAATTGGCGGTCTCCGAGTCGGGCGCGGTCTTGGGTGCGGTCTGAAGGCGGACCGCGCCGCGGACGCTGACCGCACCGTCAGTGGTGGTAGTGGCACCGTCGGCACCCATGAAGTTCAGGCGTGCGCCGGTGGCACCGACGGGCCCGCCGCCGGGGATGCCGTTGTTGTTGCCGTTGCCGCCGTTGTTGCCGCCGCGGCGTCGTTCGCGGGCGAGATCGCGCATGCGCTGGATCTGCTCGGGGTCAATGCCGCGCTCGCGTAGGCGAGCGGCGACCTCGGGCGACATGGCGGCGCGTGGGTTGCCGGCGGCACCACCCGCGCCGACGGCGGCGGCGGCCATCGGGGTGTTGGAGGGCATGTTACTGACCCAGGCGACCCGGGCATCGGAGCGGGACTTGCGCTGGATCTCGCGAGAGCCGGCGGCATCCTCGACAACGAGTTTCTCGCGATCGGCGGAAACAAAGGTGAGTGAACCGATCTTTTTGCCGGCGGAGACGATCTTCTGCGTGCCGTCGATCGAGATGATGGCGAGGGTCCGGCCTGACTCGAAGATTGGTCCGAGGTATTGGATATCCGGGCCGGTGGGCTCGACGGCCGGTTCTTCTTTGGGCGGCTCGGGCTCGGCGACCACCTTGGGTGCCGGGGCCTTGATGACGGCCTCGTCGAGACGATGGGCGACCGCGGCGATCGACTCACGCTCGGGGGCATCGCCGGCAGCGACGCGCGTCGGGAGTTCGGGCTTGACGGGCTCGACCATCACCGGCTTGTTGACGGGAGTGCTGCTGACGCCCGGGACATCGAGTGCCCAGAGCGCCGCGGCGGAGACGCCGAGCGCGACGGCCCCGATCTGGGCGGTGCGGGCGAGCCTGCGTGCTTCGGCGCCGTGCATGTGTCCGAGGGTCATGGTGGTCCTTTCCGAGTGCGGCCCGTGCCGCGGTGAATCGTACTCACTTGAATCGGGCTCATTGGATGGGGAGAGGCTCCCAGGAGAGGAACTTGCCGAGGGCTTGCATGGAGGTGGATCGGCCACCGGTGCCCGGGGCCATGAAGCGACCGCCGTAGCGGGCGACGGGGAAGGAACCGCCGCCGGGGGGATAGACGTCAACGACCATGGCCCACAAGTCGGGCTTGAGGGTGATGAGGCGGTCGAGGATGGCGCGCTCCTCGGGGCCGATGCGGTCGGCATTTTTGGCGGTTTCGAGGTCCGGGGCTTCGATGACGCCCTTGCCGGCCTTGGCGTCCATGAGTTCGCGGACGAAGCGGCGGCCGGCCTTGCCGCCCGTGGCATAGGAAGCGGCGGCCTCGAGGAGTTGCTCGGGCGCTGAGTTGACGCAGATTTTGACGGGCCCGACGGTGCGGAACCAGGAGGGATCGGGCTGGTCACCGACGATGGCGACGAGGGCGTCGAGGAGGCCGGCGGCGTCTTCGAACTCCTGCTCGGTGAGGCCTGTGGGATCGTTGAGGGCGGTGCTCTGGCCATCGAACATGTAGACCTCGACCCATCCGCCGTCGGCGGTGGCGAGGTCGAGGGCGTGGCCGTCGTCGCCGATGAGTTGGTCGATGGGCTGGCCTGTGAGGGACTCGGTCCAGGCGCTGAGGACCTCGCGGAGGCCTTTTTCGAAGTGGCGATCGCGGTAGGAACGGGCCTGGCGTTCGACGGAGAGGGCGTGCGCAGACTGGCGTTCGAGGAGCATGGCGGCGACGATGCCGACGAGCAGCGCGAGGAAGATGACGATGGGAAGGACGAAGGCGCGGCGGATCATCGTGCGCCTCCGCCGCCACCGCGCATCCCGCCACTCCCTGCACCACCGCCACCCCGACCGCCGCCGAGGCCCGGGCGACCGCCTGCGGCATCGTTGCCGCCGCGTGTGCGAGCACCCCCACCGCCGCCGCCACCCCCCCCGCCACCAATGCCGAGTTCTTCGGCGCGTCGGCCGCCGGCGGAGTCGCCTTCGGTCTCGTCCTCGGTGCCGGTGGCGTCTTCGATGACTTCCTTGCCGACGGTCCAGGAGACCTCGAACATCCAGGTGGCGGTCATGCCGTCGAGCGTGCGGACTTCCATCTCCATGTAGGCGGGGAGGTCAATGAACTGCATGGCAGAGAGGGAGGATGAACGGGCGCGCTTGGCGAAGGCGGTCCATTGGCAGCGGGCGAGGCCGGTGGCGACGGGGACGGCGTCGGAGTCCTCGGTCGGGTCGAGCGCCAGCTCCCACGGGTCGGTCCCCGTCGAGTCGGTCGGCAGCGGCCGCCACCAGAGCGTCCAACCCTGCACCGGGGCGGCGTCGGTGGGCTGCGAGACGACATTGGTGGCGCGATCGGGACGGAGTTCGAAGACGCCGCGAACGGGGCCGGGCTGGACGACAGGCTCGACGGCGGGGCCCTGATTGGCCTGGACGGAATCGTCGAGGCCCATGGCGAAATCCTTGGGGAGCGGCGGGCGATCGAGGACGACTTCGAGGCGCTGCGGGGTGTAGGTCGCGAGGTCTGACGTGCCGGCGCGCTGGAGGGCGGTCTTGAGGCTCGGGGTGGAGTCGGCCTCGAGCATGAGTCGTGGGCGCAGCGTGGCACCTGCGGTGGTGGTCTGCTCGCCCTCGGTCTCGGGGGTGGTGTTGCCGTTGGCGATGGCCTGGAGGCCGGAGATGGAAGGGTCGGCCATGACGAGGGAACTGAAGGTTCGATCCATGACGACATGGATTCGTTCGAGGGTGGAGATCTGCTCGAAGCGGCGTTCGGTGAGGCGATTGGTGCGGCTCATGGCACCCATGATGCCGAGGCAGGCGAGGACGATCATGGTGCCGAGGGCGGAGGCCATGACGACTTCGAGGATGGTGAAGCCTCGGCGGTTCATCGGCCGCTGCCTCCCTGACGGCCGTTGCCGCCTTGACGGCCGGGTTGCGTGCCAGTGGCGGAGCCTGGGAGGCCGAGGCCTGGGCGGACGCCGCCTTGATTGAGGCCGGGACCGCCGCGAGGGCCGCCTCCGATCTGATTGAACTGGCCACCCTGTCGGCCGCCTGGAGGGCCGCCTTGGCCGCCGCGGTTGAAGGCCTCGCCTGGGCGGATGCCCTGGCGGTTCTGGCCTGCGCCGGGGAGCCCGCCGCGAGTGACGACGTTGCCGGATTGGTTGGTGCCCATGAGTTGCTCGACCAGTTTTTGCAAGCCCTCGGGGCTCTGGATCATGTTCATGTAGGAATCGGGGTTGCGTGGGGCGATGGGGTCGAGCATTCGCGTGACGGTGGCCTGGACGGAGGTGCCCTCGAAGTTGGGGCTGCCGCCGGAGTATTCGCTGAGCCAGACGCGGACGGTGACGCGTTTGAAGCGGTCGTTGGAGAGCGGGGACTGGCGGGACTGGTCGCGATTCTCGCCGGCGACCTCGTAGAGGGTGAGGGGCTCTTCCTTGTACTGCCAGCGGAAGCGCTGGAGGGCCTCGGGCGGGCCGTAGTCGAGGGTCTTGTTAGAGTCGGGCATCTTGGTGGAATCGTCGAGGTAGGAGAGGATGAGGCGGTTGGCGACTTCGAAGGCACCGAGGCGGGCCTGCTCACGGGCCTGGGATGTGAAGATGAAGGCGAAGGCGGCGAACATCGAGCCGGCGACGAGGGCGAGCAGGACGGAGGCGAAGACGACTTCGAGGAAGGTCATGCCGCGGCGGGCGGGGGCTCGGGATGTGCGCGAGGCGTGGTGCATGGTGGGTTCGACTCGTCCTAGTTGTTCTGGTTCTTGTCCCAGACGGAGAGGTCGTCGCTCGTGCCAAAGGTGAGGTCATCGCCCTTGCTGAAGAGTTCGAAGGCCATGCCCTTGGTGCTGGTGGGGCTGTAGATGAAGTCCTGCTTCCAGCCGTCCTGGAGTTGCTTGGTGGCCTCAAGATAGGGCGTGGCGCCGGCCTGGAGCGCGGCGAGGGTCGGCGGGGCGACGTTGTTGGTGAGTTTGTAGGCGTCGATAGCGGATTTGATGACCTGCATCGAGGCGTAGGAGGCGCTCTTCTTCGCGCGAGCGCCGCCGCCGGTGATGCTGACCGCGGCGATGGCGGTGATGACGCCGATGATGACGAGGACGAGCATGAGTTCGAGGAGGGAGAAGCCGCGGGCGGAGGGACGGGACATGAGGCGGGCGGGATGGGCGGGAGTCGGGTGCATGGTCGGATACCTCAGAACTTGGCCTTGGATGTGAGCGTGATGAGCGGGACCATGATCGAGAGCATGATGGACCCGATGATGAGGAACATGACGACGATGAGCAGGGGCTGGAGGGCGGCGAGGAGCCGCGAGGAGCGGGTCTCGGTCTCGTTGGCCATGTCGGCGGCGAGGCCGTCAAAGGCGGTTTCGAGGTCGCCCGCGCGTTCGGCGGCGATGAGCAGTCGGCGGGTGGCGAGGGGAAGCTCATCCACGGCTTCGATGAGCGCGCGGAGGATGCCGCCCTCGATGAGGCGGGTGCGGAGCGTTTCGAGTTGGCGTCGGAGTTTGGGAAGGCCCACAGCCTGATTCGCCACGCCCAGCGCGTCGGCGAGCGGGATGCCGGATCGGGTCATGGCGGCCATGACGCTGAAGAACCGGGCGGCCTCCTGGGCGAGGACGACGTCGCGCATGAGCGGGACGCGGCGGCCGACGTTGCCCACGAAGGCGATGACCTGCTTGCGCGCGACGATCGCGGCAACGAGGAGCGCGGCGAGGCCGCCGAGGATCCAAAGGCCATGGGCGCGGAGCCAGATGCCGCCGGACATGACGATCTCGGAATACCAGGGAAGGTCCACGCGCATCTGGCGGAAGGAGCCGGCGATCATCGGGACCACGACGGTGAGCATGACCGCAGCGACGACAACCGAGATGGTGAGGACGATGATGGGGTAGATGAGGAGCGTGGCGGCCTTGCCACTGACCGAGAGTTGGCGGCGTGCGGTGACGGCGAGTTGCTTCGCGGAGCCGGCGAGGTCGCCCGTACGCTCGGCGGCACGGTAGACATTGACCGTCACGGGATCGAACGCCCCAGTCTTCTGGCAGGCATCGGCGAAGGACGAACCGGCGGCCACCATCTCACGCATCCGGCTCACGATGCCCGCGGAGGTGCCGCCGATGGTCGCGGCGGTGACTTCGAGCGTTTCGACGAGCGGCACGCCTCGGGAGAGGAGTTGCGAGAGTTGCTCGTTGAGTTCGACGCGGTCTTTGAGCGAGAGGCCCTGGCGCTCGGAGCGGAGCCAGCCGGGAAGGGGGTAGGAGCGAAGGAGGAGGAGGCGGTCCTTGCGGAGCGACTCGGCGAGACCGCGAGGCGTTTGTGCCTGACGAACCCCGAGCGTGCGGCGTCCGGCGGCGGTGGCCGCGACGAAGAGGTAGGAGACGGGGCTTTTGGAGACGCTGGACATTGCGGCGACCTGTTTGGCCAAACGATACTGTCGATCTACGCTGTCAATCTACGCGGTCATGTCGATGCAGCCTTAGTCTATTGGTTCGGACGGTGGTGGGCCGGGACATGATGGGCGTCGGCTGGCCCACCATGGGGTGTTTGCGCGGCAGGGCTGGGCGCTCGCTCGAAATGGGGCGGGCTCAGAGGGATACAGTGGGGCCAAGCCGCCCAACGGCCAGGAGAACGCAAGCGTATGTCCTCGATTGCCCCCGGTCGGTCGGCACATCCGTCCTCGCCAACCCCACGTCCCGACGCCAAGCCCGAGAACGGCGGCGCGGTCATGCGGGCACTTTTCAAGCATCACGCGGGCGAGGGGCTTGCCTTTGACGCCAAACGCCCCAAGCCGACGCCCGGCCCCCGCGACGTGCTCATCCGCGTGAAGAAAGTCGGCATCTGCGGCACCGACCGCCACATCTGGGAGTGGGACCAGTGGGCCGCGGGACGCATTCCCGTCGGCATCGTCACGGGGCACGAGTTTGTGGGCATCATCGAGGCCGTGGGCTCGGCAGTCACAAAATACAAGCCGGGGCTGCGGGTGTCGGCCGAGGGCCACATCACGCAGTGGGCGGATTACAACAGCCGCACGGGCAACGCGCACATCGCCAGCGACACGCGGATCATCGGGATCGATCGCGACGGGTGCTTCGCGGATTACGTCGTGGTTCCCGAGGAGAACGTCTGGCCGGTGCATCCGAGCATCCCGGACAAGGTCGCGGCGGTGCTCGATCCGCTGGGGAACGCGGTTCATACGGTGATGGCGGCGAATGTCAGCGCCAAAAGCGTCCTGATTTCGGGCACGGGGATCATCGGGCTGATGGCCGTGACCGTGGCGAAGGCGGCCGGCGCGAGCCGGATCTTCGCGACGGACATCAACCCGCCGCGGCTGGCGCTGGCGAAGAAACTGGGCGCGACGGCGGCGTTCGACGTGCGCCAGGGCGATGGATTCATCAAGGAGATCAAGGCGGCGACCCGCGGCGAGGGCGTGGACGTGCTGCTCGAGATGAGCGGGGCGGCCAGCGCGTTCGATCAGGGGTTCCGGGCGCTGCGCAACGGCGGGACGGCAGCGATATTGGGGATCCCGAGCAAGCCGATCACATGGAACATCACCGAGCACGTCGTCTTCAAGGGAGCGACGGTGCTGGGGATCAACGGACGGAAGATGTTCGAGACGTGGTACCAGATGGAGGAGTTGCTGCTGAGCGGCCGACTTGAACTGGACGAGATCATCACGCACGAGTTCCCGCTGGAGGCGTTCGAGAAGGCGTTCGCGACGATGATGAGCGGGGAGGGAATCAAGGTGGTGATGGGGGTGAATGGGTAGCGCCGCGACCGAGGCTCGAGTCATGGCCTGCGTGAGGCCCACGCCGCGGGGGCGGGCGAGTGGAGGTAGCGGCTTGCGCGGTATGCTGTGAACATGGATTGGGAAGGAATTCTCCGGGCGGTAATTGACGATCTCCGCGAGCACGCTGCCGTGGTCGATATGGGGAATGTCGATGAGGCAACCGTCCGCTCGTTCCTGATTCGGCGGATCAAGAGCGTTTGCCCCATCGCTAGTTGCCAGACTGAGTGGAATCGCTTTGACCTGTTCGTGGCGTGGCCCGGGCATACCGGCCCCGGCGCGACGACGAGGCGGGCGCTGATCGAGCTCAAGTTCTTCATCTTCAGGAGGCACTTTGACGCCGACGGGACCGCCCGACAGTGGAAGGGCGGAGCCGGGACCCAGAATCGCCGAGAGTTCGACGAGTGCGTCCGCAAGCTGCACGCCTATCGGCTAGATCCCCAGATTGAGGACCGATTGCTGGTCTTGGTGTACGAACGCCGCGAACGCGGGCTAAGGGCCAAGACGTTCGAGGCCGAGTACGCTGGACTACAAGCCGGCGACCTCAACGGGGCGGTTTTCACGGTGTCTGTCCCGACCAAGACCGATGACCTTGCTTGCGTGCTGCTGCGGATCACGCCCCCTGAGAGGACCGCCTGAGTCGCCGCGTGGCCCGCCCTCTCCCAGCGGGAGATCATGCGCGTGCGGCGCTTGTTCGGCGCAGACAACGGCGCGCGTCGAGTCCGTGCGATTGCAGACTTCGCCAGCCCGCGACGCGACCCCGCCGGCACCGTCGCGGTAGTGTGCCAGAAGCGGAAGGGCACATAAGCACACTTTGGTCAGATATTGATCCAGCCCCGCCGCATGAAGTTTGACTATGAACCCCAGCGGCCTGATTGTGCCGGTACCCCGCGGCGGGAGCCGAGGAACAGTGCGCAGGAAGTGTTGCCCAGCAGAGGATGAACTGAGGCTATCTGAAAGTTTTGCAAAACTTTCAGCAACTGTCAGATGGGCTTCTTTCGGCCTGCACATGTGCTTCGATGGCTTGGTGGGTGATGGCAAGAAGTGCGGCTCAGCGTTTGGAGAGTCGCAACCGCGGCGATCGCACAGACACGCCGCACCCCTTCAATCCACCCCCGCCACCGGCAACTCCACAAACAAGCCCTCGACCCCGTCGCGTCGGCATTCGACCTCGCAGGCGATGAGTTCGCTGTCCTTTGTGGCCAGTTCCTCGGCGCTGACGGCGAGCGCGGGCCGGCCCGCATCGTCGCGGAGGAGGCCCGAGGAGCGAGCGGCGATCGCCGGGCCGTGGGCGCGCCAGGCGGCGGGGTCGAGCCAGAGCGTCCCGTGTTTGATGGGGAACGAGAGCGCGTCGCGGGTGCCCACGAAGGCGGGTCGGCGGGGAGCATGGGGCGACCACGGCGCTCCGCGATGCTCCGCGACGAGCGCCGCAAAGCGGGCGGCGATCTTGGCCGGGGGGTCGTTTTTCTTATATCCCTCGACGGGCGCGGGGAGGCCCTTGCACGCGGATTGGAGGATATCGACAGCGCGGTCTTCGGTGTTCCCGCCGAGGCGGATCACCGCGGGGATCGAGAGATCCAGTTCCCAGAAGGCTTTGGCCAGGCCGTAGGCGGACCAGAACTGCTCCTGGTTGGCGACGCCGGAGCCCGAGCCGAAGTAGCCGACGAGCCCGGGCTGCGAGAGGATGATCCGCGCGGCGCGATAGACCTTGGCGGGCGATGGGTTCCCGCTGGTGTCACAGAAGTTGGCGATCGTGAAGCCCTCGGCGGTGATCGCGTCCATCGACATCATCGAGCCCCCGCCCCCGGCGCCGTGGAATCCGATGAGGCCCTTGGAAGCGGCCGGGACGGCTGTGACGGCTTCGATCGACGGGGACCGTCGATCTACCCAGTTCATCTGTGCGAAGTAGAACGTCCCGCGGTGGTCGGCCTGCTCGACGGCGTAGGCGATCCGCTCCAACTCCGTCGGCGGATGGTCTAGTTCGCGGGCGATGTCGATGCCCAACTCGGGATGCCGGAAGACGGCGTAATCATCAACGGTGAGCCGACAGTCGGCGGCAACGACGCGGCCATCGGTGAGGATCGCCAGCGGGTTGATCTCGAGCGAGCGAGCCTCGATGGCACGAGCGGCAGCGAAAAGTCGCTCGATGGCGCAGGCGACGGGTTCGCGTGCCGCCGGCGCGATATCGGACGCGCCGATGAACGCACGGAGGCGGGCGGCATCTGGGCCGTGGACGGGATCGCACACGAGCCGCTCGACCTCACGGGCACGCTCCTCGATGCCCGAACCGCCGTGAAGGGAGACGAGGATGACGGGCGCACGCTCGCGGTCGTCGATCGTCAGCGAGACGAAGAGTTCGCGGGCGATGGGGAGTCTTTCTTCGACGAGGACGTGCGTGACAGGGAAGTTGCCGACCTTCATGCCGAGCATTCGACGGGCAAGATCGGCGGTCTGATCGGGGGTGTCGGCGAACCCGACGCCGCCGAGGGCCGCGCGGCCCGTGGTCCAGGCCTGAATCTTGACGACGACGGAACCGGCGAGGCGACGAGCGATGTCGGCGGCTTGATCGGGAGTGGAGGCAGCGGCACCGCGAGGAACGACGAGGCCGTGGGCCGCGAGAATGGCCTTGCCCTGATATTCGTGGAGACGGGCCATGGGGAAGGAGGGTAGACGCCGGGGAGACGGCAGAGAGAAAGCGCATCGGCCAACCGAAACGGTTGACCGATGGCACCGGAGAGAGAAGAAGACCGCCCCGCAAGCGGAGTACCCAGGAGCACCGACCGTCCAAGGCGACGGTCGGTGGCACGAGAAGAAGCAGCACTGACGGGGACCGCTGATGGAGCCGGCAGACGTCAGCGCGTGTCGCGCTTGATGCGATCGGCGAGGCGAGTGCCGAGTTGTGCAGCGAGGGCGTCGTCGCGCGTGGTCGGCACGGCGAAAGTCGCGCCGATGCCGCGCTCCTGGAGCGCGGGGTCGCGCCATGCGGGGCTGAGGCGGACGGAAGTGGTATCGACGCGCCAGCCGGGGCGGGCGAGGCGCTCGACCCAAACCTCGACGCGGGCGACGACGGGGCCGTCGTGTCGGCGGAGGTCGGGCGGAGCGGAGGACGGGGAATCTGACGTGTCAGCGGGCGTACCGACGGGTTCGAAGGCGATTCGGACGCGGCGATCGTGGTGGTTGACGAGGTCGTCGAACTCCTGATCCAAGGTTGATTGCTCGGCGTCCCAGGGCGTGGCTAGGCCGCTGGAATGCTTGGGCCGCGTCGTGATGACGCCCTCGCGGGCATCGACTCGTTCGAGGGTGAAGCGCGAGGCGACGAGCATGTCGCGCGCGGCATCAAAGGCGCGGGCGTAGTCGCCCTTCGCGATGGAAACCTCGGCAGAGCCACGCTGGCCCGCGCAACCGCAAACCAGCAAGGCAATGGCGGCGACGAGCGCGAGGCGCAACGCGGCGATCGGTTGTGCGGGAATGTTCACGCGCTGAATCTAGCGGCCCCGAGTCGCCGACGCCAGTGGGATCAGGTGCATCCCGCCGCGAAGCGGTTCACAAAGCACGAGAAGTCGTTGACGTTGAGCACGGGCGGCGTGGTGCTCAGGTCGCAGTTCGCGTAGGGCGAGCCCGACGCGAACCGATTCAGGAAGCACGAGAAGTCGTTGATGTTCAGCACGGGCGGCGTGGTGCTCTGGTCGCAGTTGGCATAGCACGGCGCGCCCGCCGCGCGGAACCACGGCGACGCGAACGGGGAGGTCAGCATGAAGTTCATCAGCAACTGCCCCACCTTCTGCTCGCCCGACATCGACGGGTGAGTCCCGTCCGCCTCGAGGTCCGCGCACGCCCAGGTCAGCCCGTCGCTCCGCGGCGTCAGGCCGTCGGCCCAGAGGTACGGGCCCCAGGCCAGGAACGGCGCGACGGTGGTGTAGTTGAGGTCGCCGGCCAGCGGATGCGCCGGCTGCCCCGCCATCTGCGCGATCTGCGACTCGATCGCCCACTTCACCCCGAACGCCGACTCGTACGCGTAGGGCTCCCGGTTCAGCATCGTCGAGGCGTAGCCCGCGTAGATGCGGCTGGACAGGAGCACGATCTTTACGTTCGGGTACCGCACCTTGACGGCTCGCGCGATGTTCCCGATGTGCGTGACCAGCGCGTTCGCGTCGGCCGCGGCGTTGGGCAGCGAGATCGTCGGCCCGGCGTTGGCCGTCTTGATCCACACCACCTGCACCTGCGCCTCCGAGAGGCCCTGGGGCGCGAGCACCATGTCGCGCACGCGGTCGTAGTTCGCGTCCGTCGGCTGGTCCCACGTCACCGACGTCTGCCCTCCCGCCGCACCGTTCACGATCGCCAGCGTGGTGTGGTTCACCTGCGGGCTCGCCGCGGCCTGCCCGCCGAATGTCCACGGGGCGCAAGGGGGCAGCGAACTCCCGCAAAACTCCTGCGTCGTGTTCGACATCCCGATCGAGAGCAGCACGTACTTCCCGCTGGGGTCCGGGTTGCCCAGCAGATTCAGCGGCACGACCGCCGCGGCCCGCGCCTGCCCCGTCGTCAGGTGCATCGCGGGCGGCGTGTTCAGCCCGCCCGGATACAGCCCGCCCTGGTAGAGCCCCAGGTACGTCCCTGCCCCGAGGTCGTTGAGCGGGACCTTGCCCACGGAGGTGACGGAGCAGTCGGCACCTGTCGCAAGGCGCGCCACCATCGCCGACGTGAGCATGAGCGTGAATCCGCGAGCCATGCGCTGATCTCCTAGTTGATCGATGCCATCAGGGGCAACCCGTCGCGAAGCGATTCAGAAAGCACGAAAAATCGTTGACGTTGAGCACCGGCACGAGCGTCGAGGCGTCGCAGTTGGCGCTGGGCTGGTTGGCCGCAAAGCGATTGATGAAGCACTGGAAGTCGTTGATATTGAGAACGGGCGCGGCGGTGGAGCCGTCGCAGTTGGCCGCGCAGCGAGGCGGGAAGGGCACACCCAGCAGGTGCATCTGGAAGAAACGGGTAACCTCGGCTTCGATCTCGGCCCCGCCGAAGCCGTGCCCGGCGCTGGGCATGACCCAGTAGGTGCTGGTGCCGCCCGCGGCGCGGAGGGCGTCGTGGAGTTTGATGCTTTGCTTCTGCGGGACAACAGTGTCGAGTTCGCCGTGGGCGATGAGGAAGGGCGGATCGACCGGATCGACCCAGGTCATGGGGTTGGCCTGGGTGACGAGGGTGACGAACTGCGGAAAGGGCGGATTGGGGTTGTTCTGGTTGGCGCGAAGGACGCCGATTCCCTGGCCCGGCTGGTTGAAGCCGATGAGGGCGGATTCGGCGCTGGTTGGCGCATCGTGATTGACGGTGCTTCCGGGCGGCGTGGTGACGTCGGGGCTCGCGTTGAGAAGGTCGGTGGGTCCGAAGTAATCGGCGACGGCCTGGACGGCGCTGGATTGGCCGAGGTTGCCGCCGACGGTGCCTTCGAGGGATGCCACGCCCCCGGAGGCACCCAGAAGGGCGGAGAGGTGGCCGCCGGCGGAACTGCCCCAACTCCCGAAGCGCGCGGGGTTGAGGTTGAACTGAGCGGCATTGGCGCGGAGGAATCGCACCGCGCCCTTGGTGTCATGAATCTGCGCCGGAAACGTCACGGGGTTCGTGCCGAACTGCCCGGCCTGACTGGTGAGGCGATAGTCAATGCTGGCGATGGCGAGGCCGGCGTTGAGGAGGCGCGTGGCGAGTGCGGGCGCGGGGACGGGTGTCCGGCTGCCGCCTGACCAGCCGCCGCCATGGATAAAGACGACGCAAGGGAATGGCCCCGGCCCCGCGGCGGGGATGTAGAGATCGAGGAGCAGGGAGCGCGGCCCAAGGGTGGCGTAGGGCAACGCAGGGAAGGTGGGCTGGGGCTGGGCACAGGCCGCAGCAGACGCGAACGCGGCGGCGGTTGACGCGAGCAGTCGGTTGGCGAGCATCGGGTTTCTCCTCGGTGTTCAGACGAAGAACGCGAAAGGTGACGCCGGATTGCGGGAGCGCGTTGGCGGAGCGCGAAGATTGGACACAAGTCGCGGGTACGGGGTGCGTTTGCGATGGCACGAGTGCCGGAGTGCCTATAACCTGTGGTGCGCGCTGCGGGAGCGCGTCGGAGACCCGCCTCGACTGGCGTTTTGCCCGGTCGGAGGCATACTCCATAAGCCGAAGGGAGCATCAGACATGGCCGGATTCGTTGCAAGTGCCCGCGTCGCGGCGTGCATTGTTGTGGCGTCGGCGGGGTTGGCGCGGGCAGGCGGCTCGCCGGAGAACGTGCTGATCCTCATCAATCCCGCGTCGGCGGACTCGATGCACCTCGGGAACTACTACAAGAACGCGCGGAACATCCCGGATCGGAACGTGCTCTACATCGTTCCGACGCCGCAGAGTTACGCGATCTTTGCCGCCGACAACGGCGCGCTCGACGGGCTCTTCGGGCAACTGCGCAACGTGAAACTCGACGACCACATCGACTACATCGTGGTGGCCGATCCCGGCTCGTTCAACCTCGCGGCTTCGGGGCTGGTAAACGACAGTTGCTCGCCGCTGACGCGCTTCTCAACCTCGTCGATCTACACGCTGGCGTTCCAGGAATCCCCGATTTTGCCCGGGCCGAATCCGGTGAGTTATCCGAACCAGTTTTTCTCGAACACGGTGGGTGCGCCGCTGGCGCTCGACAGCAACACGTCGTACCTCTTCGGCACGCCGAGCACGGCACAAGGCTCGCGGCGGTATTTCGTCGGCGCGCTGCTTGGCTATACCGGCGAACGCGGGAACACCCTGGGCGAGATTTTCACAATGATCGATCGCTCGGTGGCGGCGGACGGCACGCGGCCCGCGGGCAAGTTCTATTACATGAACACCACCGACCCGCTCCGGAATCTGCGGTCCTGCGCGAGCCAGGGCGGGTGCGCCTCCCCCACCGTCTACAACGGCGCGGTGGCGTGGCTCCTCGCCAATGGCGGCAACGGCGAGGTCATCAACGGGATCACGCCCGCAGGACGCAACGACATCCTCGGTGTGATGACCGGCTGGATCGATCCGCAGGTCGACACCGACCCCATGACGATCCTCCCCGGCGCGTTCTGCGACCACTTCACGAGTTGGGCGGCGACCTTTGACGTGGCGGCACAGACCAAGATCTCGAGTTGGATCCGCCGCGGCGCGTCGGGCTCGCACGGGCAGGTCGAGGAGCCGTGCAACTACCTCGGCAAGTTCCCCACGGCCCTGCTGCACCAGTACTACTTCCAGGGGATGTCGCTGGGCGAGTCGCTGTTGCGGACGATCTCGTACGCGCCGTTCCAGGGCCTTTTCTACGGCGACCCGATCACGCGGACCTTCGCGCGGATTCCCGCCGTCGCGCCCGGCAACGCGCCGACGGGAACGGTCAGCGGGAGCGTGACGTTCACGCCCGTGGCGACGCCCGCGCCGGGCGGGGCCGCGATCGCGAGTCTCGACCTGCACATCGACGGCGTCTTCCACAGTTCCAAGGCTCCCGGGCAGCCGTTCACGATCAACACCGTCGCGCTCGCGGACGGGTACCACCAGATTCGCGTGCTGGCGTACGACTCGACTCCGGTGAAGACGGCGGGGCGCTGGGTCGGATCGTTCACGTCGAGCAACACCGGCCGCGCGTCGTCGCTGGGCGTCGTGCCCGCGAGCGGGGACCGCGCGACCTCGTTCGGCTGCACGATCACAGGCACCGGCGGGACCGTGAGCGAGGTGCGGCTGCTTCACAACGGGCGCGTCGTCGCGGCCTCGGCGACCGCGCCGGCGAATCTGGCGATCTATGGATGGAACCTCGGCGCGGGGACGAGCACGCTCCAAGCCGAGGTGCTCTACGCCGATGGCGTGATCGCGCGGAGCGCGCCGCAGACGGTGACGGTGGCGGCGACGGGGGCTTCGGGGAGCCTGCCGCCGGCGGCGTTCAGTTATACCAAGCGCGTGGCGCGCGGGGGGCCGTGCGTGATCGAGTTGCCCGCGCGATTCAACAGCAATCCGTCGCAGGCGACATTTACGATCGTGGGCGCGCCGACGGGCGCTACGATCTCGACCGGGGTAGAGGGCTATCGCGTTATCACCGCGCCGGCGAGCGCGTGCGGCAACGACCAGATCACGTTTCGCGTCACGACGCCGGGCGGCCAATCGAACACGGGCACGGTGCGGCTGGTCTATGGCCCTGGGCCGGTGTGCCCGGCGGATTATGACGGAGACGGCAACGCGAATGTCTCGGACTTTGTGTTCTTCCAGAACGGGTTCGCGTCGGGCAACCTGCGGGCCGACATCGACGGGAGTTGCGTCCTGAACATCAACGACTTTGTGGGATTCCTGAACGCGTTTGCGACGGGATGCCCGTAGCCGATAACAGGGTTCGCAGTCTTCGAGCGTCAGCGGCGATGGACGGCGGAGTTGCCGCGCGCATAGGGTGGGTTGATGCCGACGTCACGATCGAGCAAGCAGCGGTATGGGGAGTATCGGGCCGCGCGGCGGGGTGCGGGGGGCAAGCCGCTGCCGGAGCAGGAGGGCGAGAGCGACTCGCCGGCAAGGCGGAAGCGGTCGCGCGGGATCGTCGAACTCGTGCGGCGGCTGTGGGCGTTGCTGTCGGGAAACCGGTGGCTGGTGGTGCTGGCGATGGCGACGCTGACGGTGCAGTCATCGTCGGCGCTGCTGCTGCCGGCGTGTACGAAGGTGGCGGTGGATTTCATCATCACCGACAATCCCGGGCCGACGGGGATGCCTCGCTGGCTGCCCGACTGGACGCGCGACGGCGAGAGCCGCGGGCGGCTGCTGTGGGCCTTGTGCGCGTTCATGGTGGCGATGACGGCGATCCGGCTGGCGCTGGCGATCTGGGCGCGCTGGCAGATGACGCGGCTGACGAAGCGGCTTCAGGTGACGGTGCGGAAGCGCGTGTTCGAGCACGCCGTGCGCCTGCCGCTGCACCGGGTTCACCAGATCAAGAGCGGGGGCGTGGCGAGCATACTACGCGAGGACGCGGGAGGCTCGGCCGAACTGCTGTTCAATCTTCTGTACAACCCGTGGAATGCGATCGTGCAACTCGTGGGCACGCTCATCATTCTCACGATCGTGGATTGGCGGATGCTGGCGGGGGCGTTGATCTTTATCCCGCTGATCGCCGCGATGCATCGCATCTGGCTGGCGCGGATCAGGCCGCTCTATCGGGACATCAAGCAGACGCGGACGGGTGTGGACGCGCACGCGACGGAGGCGTTCGGGGGCATCCGCGTGGTCCGCGGATTTGATCGGTCGCGCGGCGAGGCGGGCAGGTTCTCGCGCGGCGTGCATCTCATGGCGCGGCAGGAAGTGCTGACGTGGTGGTGGTCACGCGGCGTGGACATGGCCTGGGCCCTGATGATCCCGCTGGCTACGACGGCGGTGCTGCTCTACGGCGGGCTGGCCGTGATGGAGGGGCGGCTGACCATCGGCGACATGATGATGTTCTCGGCGTACCTTCTCATGTTGCTCGGGCCGCTCGAGGTGCTGGCGTCGTCAGCGTCCGAGATGCAGACGAACCTGGCGGCGTTCGATCGCGTGCTCGATCTGCTGGATGAACCGACGGAGTTTGCCGAGGCGTCTGGCGAGATCGTGCTGGATCAGTCGCGGGTGCGCGGCGCGATCGCGCTCCGGGGCGTGAGTTTCGTGTATCCGCGGAACGCGAAGGCGACGGCCGACGAGACGCCGCAGGAGCCGGTGCTGCGCGGCGTGGACCTGAACGTCAAGGCGGGGCAGGTCGTGGCGCTGGTGGGGCGGAGCGGCGCGGGCAAGACCACGCTGTGCAATCTGGTGGCACGCTTCTATGACCCCACCGAGGGCGTCATCGAACTCGACGGCGTGGACCTCAAGCGCATCCGCGTGGGGAGTTATCGCCGCATCCTCGGCATCGTCGAGCAGGACGTCTTCCTCTTCGACGGCACGGTGGCCGAGAACATCGCCTATGCCCGGCGCGACGCGACGGACGAGGAGATCGCCGAGGCGGCGCGGATCGCTCATGCCGACGAGTTCATCGACGGGCTCGAGCGCGGCTACAAGACGCTGATCGGCGAACGGGGCGTGCGGCTGAGCGGGGGGCAGAAGCAGCGGCTGGCGATCGCGCGGGCCGTGCTCGCGGACCCGAGGATTCTGATCCTCGACGAGGCGACGAGCAACCTCGACACCGAGAGCGAGCGGCATATCCAGCGGGCGCTCGCGCGGCTGATGCGCGGGCGGACATGCTTCGTCATCGCGCACCGGCTGAGCACGATCCGGCACGCGGACCTGATCGTCGTGCTCGAGGGCGGACGCGTCATCGAGTCCGGGACGCACGCGGAGTTGCTCGCGCAGAGCGGGCGATACGCCGAGTTCCTGCGGATGCAGGTCGAGGACCTCGACAAGCCGGAAGACGACCCGAACGACGAGGCGCAGCGGCGGACGCTGCAGCGGCCCGTGGCGTGAATCACGAGATTGCTGCGCGACACGCCAACCAGCCGCCGCTCACTGCCGCCAGCGCGACAACGAGGCTGCCCAGCGCATAGGCCGCGGCGTTGATTGCGTGCCCCGTGCGAACGAGCGTCAGCGTCTCGTGCGACATCGCGCTAAACGTGGTCAGTCCGCCGAGGAAGCCGGTCATCACGAGGAGTCGTGTTTCGGCGGACAGGTTGGCCTTGGCGTCAAGGAGCGCCGCAAACGCACCGGCGGCAGCGCAGCCGAACGCATTGCACAGGATCGTGCCGACGGGCCAACGGGCGGAGAGACCGACGGTGGAGGTGGTGAGGGCGAAGCGCGCGACGCTGCCCGCACCCCCACCGAGAAAGACAAGCCCCGCGTGCGTCAGATTCATGGGCGGACTGTATGAGCCGCGGCGCGGAGGCCATCGGCAGGCGCGGAGGGTGAGGGATGCGGGGAAGGGGTGGGTGTGCGGGCGCGCTGACGGAATCGGCGTTGCCGGGCCGATGGGTCCGGTAGTATTCGCGCGGGAGACCTCATGCCAGAGACACCACGTCGATTCATCCGTGACCTTCGGGCCAGCGAGCGCGTCGCGGGGGCCTATTCGATCAGCAACGCGCAGATGGGGCGCACGCGGAACGACAAGTCGTACCTGCGCTGCCTCATCGGCGACCGCACCGGCGAGGTGCCGGGGCGCATGTGGTCGATCGAGGAGGCGGCGTTTGGCCAGTTGCCTACGGACGGCTTTGTCTATCTCGAAGGCGAGACGCAGGCCTATCAGGGCGAGTTGCAACTGATTATTCAGCGCATCGAGGCGATCGACCCCGCGCCCGAGCAACTCCGCGACCTCGTGCCGTGCTCGGCCCGCGACCCGGAAGAGATGTTCGCCGAACTCAAGGCCGTCCTCGCCACGCTCGAGCACCCGGCGATGCAGGCGCTCGCCGAGTCATTCCTCGCCGATGACATGCTGATGGTGGCCTTTCGCCGCGCGCCCGCGGCCAAGAGCATGCACCACGCCTATCTCGGAGGGCTGCTCGAACACACGCTAAGCCTCATGAAACTCGCGTCGGCGGTCTGCCCGCTCTACCCCAAGATTAACCGCGACCTCGTCGTCATCGGCCTCTTCCTGCACGACATGGGCAAGACCCGCGAACTCGTCTATGACAAGGCGTTCGCGTATTCCGATCGCGGCGAACTCGTCGGGCACATCGTCGAGGGCGCGTACATGCTCCGCGCCAAGGCCGAGAGCGTGATGCGCGAGAAGGGGCTGCGTTTCCCGGCGGGGGCGGTCCTGGTGCTCGAGCACATCATCCTTTCGCACCATGCCGTGCCCGAGTTTGGGGCGGTGAAGGTGCCGGCGACGCCCGAAGCGATCATGGTGGCGATCCTCGACAACCTCGACGCCAAGACGACGATGGCGCTGGCGGCGGCACGCCCTGACCACCTCCCGGCGAACCTCGGGGGCAACTTCACAGAGCGGCAGTGGGCGCTGGACACGAAACTGTTCCGGCCGGACCCGCTGAAGCCAGCGGCACCACCTGCGGAGCGATGATCGTGGGGAACGGATGATCGCTGGGAACCAACGCTACGGACGCAGACCAACCGCGACATCGATTGTCGTGCCGCTGGGCACGTTGAGACAGCCCCACAGGTTATCCCCCACGGCCACGAGCGTACCGTCAGAGCGGATTGCCACGGTGTGGTCCGACCCGCAGGCGACCTTGCGATAGAGGCTCGGCGGCAGATTCAACTGCCCGCGGGAGTTGTCTCCCCACCCTTGCACCTGTGAAACGGGACCAGCCTGCCCCGCGGCGAGCGCGGTTGAGAAAACCACCGTCGCGCATGCCATCGTGCCACGCCAGAAGAGCCGGATGCGAGACATTGCCATTAAATCTACCACAGACTCGGACCCTTGCAACGGCCTCTCGGTATCTCTTTGTTGCGCGATGACACTATCACGGGTGTAAGCCGCGCGCGCCAGCAAGGCACCCTAACTCGGTCACGCGATCAGTTCACCTTCAGGGCATTCACGAAGGCCTCGACCTTCAGGCAGCGTTCGACCATCTCCTGGGCGGCGTTGCAGAGCACCTCGCGGGCGTTCTCGGGGTTCTCGTTGTTGCCCCAGTTGCCGCCGTCGGCGGTGACGAAGGCGTTCCAGAGCACCGCGCCGCCCGCGTCGCGGACCTCGACCGTGCCTTCCGAGACGCTCTTCCAGGTGTTGCCGTCGGCCGTGCAATAGAACCGCTGGAGCGTGACGGTGAGGACGCGATTGGCCTGCGAGGCGTCGCCCACGAGCGCGAAGCCGAAGCGCGGGAGTTCGGTGGTGAAGGCGGTGCGGACGATCGTGGCGGGCGAATCACCCACGCCGATCGCGGTCACGGTGCGCCCGTCATCGTGGATCTCGCCGATGCGTTCGCCCGTGTCGCGTTTGTCGATGGTGTCGGCGACAAAGAGGCGAAGGCTCGGGGCGGTGGGCATCGGCGGGACATTGACCTTGCCCTTGGGCGTATAGGCCATGGGGACGTTCATCACGCCGGGCGTCTGCGGTGCCTTGGGCGCGTCGGACGAGCCACCGTCGGATTTGCAGCCGGCAAAGACGGCGGCGGTGGCGAGTGCGAGGAGGAATCGAGCCTTCATGGGTTTCTCCTTTGATCGTGTTCTGATCGGTGCCGGGTGGATGGCGAAACATGCACGGCGGGTGAATCAGGCCGCTACCCGCACGCACGGCGGGGGCATAGTTTAGCTCCCACCATGACGGGTTTGGCGACAACCGCCCGAACTCACGCCACCAACATTGGTCGTCATCGAGCGACCTGATCGTGCCAAGCCTCGGCCATACGCTTGGATGTGTCCGCCGACGCACGCCAACTCCCGCACCCGCTGGGCCTGACCGCTTCCGCCTTTGCCGGGGCGTATGCGGGCATTCGTGGTGGCGTGACGGAGGCGTATCGCGCACTCTTTCGCCGGGGTGATGCGTCGGCGGTGGCGGGGCTGAGGCTGCCGGAGCCGATCCGGGTGCTGCGATCCGAAAGCCCCGAGGGCGTGGTCGTCAAGTTCGTTCTCGGCGTCGAGCCGGGCTTGCAGACCGAGTCGGTGCTCATCCCCATGGTCGGACGGACGCACGGGCAAACGTACACGCTCTGCCTGTCGAGCCAGGTCGGTTGCGCGATGGGCTGCACATTCTGCGAAACGGCCCAGATGGGGCTGCTGCGGTCGCTCTCGCCGTGGGAGATCGTGGCGCAGTGGTTTGCGGCGACGCACGCGCTGGGCACACGGCCCAAAAACATTGTGTTCATGGGCATGGGCGAGCCTCTCGACAACTTTGAGGGAGTGGTCGGTGCGATCCGCGTGCTGACAGACCACCTCGGCGCGGCGGCACCGATGTCGCGGATCGTCGTCTCGACCGTCGGGCGGCTTGATGGCATCGCGAAACTGGCGGCGCAGGTGCGCGAGCCGGGGTGGCACCGGCTTGGGCTCGCGGTGAGCGTGAACGCGCCCAACGACGCGATCCGATCGCGGATCATGCCGATCAATCGCGCGATGCCGATGGGGGCACTGCGCGAGTCGCTGCTGGCGTGGCCGATCTATGGCGGGGCGAAAATCTGCCTCGAATACGTGCTGATTCCCGGCGTCAACGACGCGCCGGCGGACGCTCGCGAACTAGCGGAGTGGGCGCGGCCGCTGCCGGCGTGCATCAACGTCATCCCCTACAACCCGAGGCGGGATTCGCCGTGGCCCGCGCCGCGCGAGGAGGACGTTGATCGCTTCCTCGCCGACCTCGTCGCGGCGGGCGCGTATTGCAAACGCAGGCGCACCAAGGGCCGCGAGATGATGGGTGCCTGCGGGCAACTCGGCAACCCCGAGTTGCGACGCCGGCGCTCGCCGCTCGTTCAGATCAACGCGGACTGACGGTCACTTGATGAGTCTCGCGATCGTCTCGTCAAACGCCGGATCGGCCGGGTGCCCTATCCACGCGACGGTGCCTTCCTTGTTGATGATCACCGCGTGAGGGATTCCCTCGACGCCGTAAGCCTGGCCGGTGGCGCTGCCGGTGCCCACGACATAGCGCATCTCACGCTTCTCCATGAACTTCCTGACGTGGTCCGTGGCCTGGTCTGTGAGCGAGAGGATCACAAGGCCCTTGGGCGAGTACTCGTCGTGGACCTTATTGAGGTGCGGGATGCCCGCCACGCACGGCGCGCACCACGTCGCCCAGAACTCGATGACAACGACCTTGCCCTTGAGCGAGTCGAGCGTCGGTGCCTCCTTGCCCTTCCAGTTGATCCAGTCCTTCGAGGCCACCGGCGGCGGGACCGCACCCACCTTCGGCGACTCCGTCTTCGCCTCGACCGCGATCGTGCCCCGTCCCTCGGGAACCTTCCCCGAGTCGATCACCGGCGCGCGATCCGCAACCGCCACCGTGTGATACTTCTCGCGCGGCAGGCTGTGCGCGTAGTACGCCTTCTTCGACTCGAACCCCACCGAGTTCACCACCAGTTTCGGTGTCGGCGAACTGCCCCAATAGGCCAGCCGGATCGTCCCGCCCGGCTTTGCGCCGAGTTCCGCGATCGGAACCAGATAGTTATCGACGCGAACCTTCGTGCCCGCGTGGTCGACATACTGAATCGAGCCGCGACCTTTCGAGTCACCCTGGAGCCCCGTGCTCCCGCGGTCGCTCACCTTCACCGAGTAGTGCAGCCCCGCCAGTTTGGGCCACGGGTTGAGCGCGTAGGAGCGATCGACCTGCGGCGTGATCTTGCCGTCGCCGTCGGCATCGATATCCAGATTCGACCAGTCGCCGATGTCGCGACCGTCGTCCGTCTGGCCCACCGTCGCATCGTTGTCGGTCCAGATGATCGCCTGGACGTACACATGCTCGCGGTCGCTCACGGCGCTCACCCGGAGCGTGGGCGTGTCACAAAGCACCGTCGCGTCCTTCTGCGGAAAGCCGAACGCACCGTCGGCCTTGAGATCATCCGCGAGCGCGACCGACCCGACCAGCGAACCGATGAGCACAACAAGCGCCGCGAGATGCTTCATGGCAAGGCTCCTGAGGTAACTGAGGTTAGCGCGGTGCCTCATGCACCGGCAACGGCTTCGTCAGCGAACGCTCCTCCGGCGCGGGCAATCGGCCTTCGTATTGCGCGAGCAGGAGCCGCGACACGGACTGATCGCCGAAGAGGCCCACACGGATCGAGACCTTCGTGACCCGCGCGGTGCGGCGGCTGAGCGAGACCTCGATCCCCCGACCGTCGTCCTCCGCCGCCGCGATCAGCGCCGAGCCCTCGCGCACCTTTGACGACAGGATGTTGAACTTGAGATCGACGAGCGCAGCGGAAGCGGCCGCATAGGCGTCTCCCAGCGAGACGACATGGGCCGCCTGAAGTCTGCCGTCGATGTAGGCGGCGGTCCCGGCCTGGAGCGCGCTCATGCCCGCCGTCGCGATAATCACCGGAGTGGCACACCCACCGATCTGCCCGGCGATCGCGCACACGGAGAGCACTCGCGCGAGGCGACGGCCGAGTTTCATTCCTCGTCGCTCTCGCGCAACTTCGCCACCACGCTGAAATCCTCGAGCGTCGTCGTGTCCTGCGTGATCTTCTCCACGCCCGCGGCCACATCGCGCAGCAGCCGGCGCATGATCTTGCCCGAGCGCGTTTTCGGGAGCGCTTCGGTGAAACGGACCTGATCCGGCCGCGCCAGCCCCCCGATCTCCTTCGCCACATGGGCCGAGAGTTCGTCCTTGAGTTTCTGGTCGGGCGCACGCCCGCTCTGCGACTTGAGCGTCACGAACGCGCAGATTCCGGTGCCCTTGATCTCGTGCGGCATGCCGACCACCGCGGCCTCCGCCACCGCCGGATGCGAGACCAGCGCCGATTCAACTTCCATCGTGCCCAGCCGATGCCCCGAGACATTGATCACGTCATCGACGCGGCCCATGACCCAGAAACAGCCGTCGCGGTCGCGCCGGGCACCATCCGCCGAGAAGTAATACGGCACGGGGCCGGTGGTTCCGCCCGCGCCGCCGGGTGCCGGTCCCTTCACGCGCGACCAGTAGCCCGAGACGTACCGCGCGCGATCGCCATGCACGCCCCGCAGCATCCCCGGCCAGGGCCGACGAATCACGAGCAGGCCACCCTGATCCGCGGGCAACTCCTCGCCCTGCTCGTTCACGACCGCGGCATCAATGCCGAACATCGGCAGCGTACACGACCCCGGCTTCGTCGCGATCGCGCCGGGCATCGGCGTGATCATGTGGCCGCCTGTCTCGGTCTGCCAGTAAGTATCCACGATCGGGCACTTGCCGCTGCCGATGACCTCACGATACCACATCCAGGCCTCGGGGTTGATCGGCTCGCCCACTGTGCCGAGAAGGCGCAGGCTTGTGAGGTCGTGCTTCTTCGGGTGCTCATCGCCCCACTTCATAAAGGTGCGGATCGCTGTGGGCGCGGTGTACAGGTGCGTCACCCTGTGTCGCTCGACGATGTCCCAGAAGCGGTCCGCAGCCGGCGAGTTTGGTGCGCCCTCATAGATGAGCACGGGCACTCGATGCGGCATTACGCCGTAGATCACATAGGAATGCCCCGTCACCCAGCCGATGTCCGCCGTACACCAGAAGATCTGCTCGTTGTCGGGAAAGAGGTTGAACGTGTACCGTGCGGTCATCGCGGTATAGACGAGATACCCGCCCGTGGTATGCACGATCCCCTTGGGCTTGCCCGTCGAGCCCGATGTATACAGAAGGAACAGCATGTCCTCGCTGTCCATGGGCTCGCACGGACACGAGTCCGCCGCGGTGGCCATGGCCTCGTGCCACCACCGATCGCGCGCCGGCTTCACGCCCCCACTCCCCCCCGCCGCGCCGACTCGCTTCACGACCACGACCGACGACACCTCGTGCCCTTGCCTGGCGAGCGTCGCGCAAGCCTCGTCCACGTTCCTCTTGAGCGGCACGACCTCGCCGCGGCGATAGCCCCCGTCGGCCGTCACGATCACGCGGCTCTTGGCATCGAGCACACGCTCGACGATGGCGTGCGGCGCGAACCCGCCAAAGATCACCGAATGCACCGCGCCCATCCGCGCGCACGCCAGCACCGCGACGACCAACTCGGGCACCATCGGCATGTAGATCGTGACCACATCCCCCTTCTTCACGCCCAGCGCTTTGAGCACGTTCGCGAACTTGCTCGTCTGCTCCTGCAACTCGCGATACGTCAGACGCCTGATCTCCGGCTTGCCGCCGGGCATCGGCTCGCCCTCCCACACCAGTCCGATCTGCTCTCCGGCCTTCGCACGCACATGCCGATCCACGCAGTTGTCGCACGCGTTGATCCGCCCGCCGACGAACCATTTCGCGTCAGGCGGGTTCCACTCGAGCACCCGCGACCACGGCTTGCTCCACTGCAACTGCTTCGCCTGCGCCTCCCAGAAACTCCGATAGTCGTCGAGCGACTGCCGATACAACTCGCGGTACTTCTCGATCGATTCCACATGCCAGCGCGGCATGCGCGCGTCGGCCGGATGCGGCGGCTGGAAGACCCGATTCTCTTGCAACACCGATTCGATCCCTGACATGCGCCGGCTCCCATCGTGAGTAGACAGGATACCGCCGACGCCGACGCGATCCACGTCGCGATAGTCGGCCGCGCTCGCTGCCGCCCACCACCGCGCCTGGGAATCTAGTTCACCGTCACGCCCGGCATCGTCACGCCGACGCTCCCGGCTCCGTGATCCGCCTCGACCCGCATCGTTGCCGTGTCGTAGCGCCACCCCGCCGCGTTCGTGCCCGCCGGCGCGCCGTCAAACCGCACCTGCCACTTCCCGTTCATCGGGTTTCGCGGCCAAGCGCGCAGATATGGCCCCAGCACCCCGCCGCTCAACTTGGGCGTCCCATCATCCAGCGTCGGATACACCAGCCGCAAGGCCAGCCTCCTCGGGTCCGCGCTCGTGCTCCCGTCGGGCTCCTGGTGCGGCGCGCGGCCCACATGCTCCTCGGTGTACATATCGATCGCGTACTGCACATTCGTCAGTGTCAACTTCAGCCCACGCTCCCGGGCGTTGCGCTGCATCACGCCAAACCGCGGCAGCGCGATCGCGCCGATGATCCCGATGATCATCACCACCAGCACCATCTCGATCAGCGTGAACCCCCGCCGCACGCCTGTCCCCCTCTCCGATCTCCGCCGCTCCGCGCACAACTACGAGCGGCCGCCTCAACGTCGCACGCACCCACCCGTCGCATCGATCCCCATCGCGGCTTCGATCCAAGATCGGACGAATCCGACCTGTCATGCGACACGAACAACCCATCAGGGTTTCTGCCTGCGACGAGTATCGCGGCCATGCGCGCCGAACCGCCGCGCGTCGTCGGATAATGAGAAGACTTCTAGGACATGCGAACCCACGAACTGCACTGCGAAGTCCTCTTGCCACGACCGATTGAAGACGTCTTTGACTTCTTCGCCGATGCTGCAAACCTCCAGGCACTCACCCCGCCGTGGCTCAACTTCACGATCACCACGCCGACGCCAATCGACATGCGCGAGGGCACGCTGATCGACTATCGGCTGCGCGTGCGCGGCCTGCCGATCCGCTGGCGATCGCGCATCGTGCGGTGGCAGCCGCCGTTCAAGTTTGTCGATGAGCAAATCAAGGGTCCGTATCGGCTGTGGTGGCACGAGCACGAGTTCCGCTCCGTGCCCCTCTACGGCGACGGCCTGGCCGCTCAGCACCCTGCCCCAAGGTCGGATGGCAACAACGGAGCGAAGAGACTGGGCACGCTCGCGATCGATCGCGTCCGCTATGCCGTGCCGATGGACTGGCTGACGCACAGCCTCCTCGTACGGCCGGACGTGGAGCGGATCTTTGAGTATCGCAAGCAGGAGTTGCTGCGGCGGTTCGCATGAGCGCGCAAACGCACGACCTCGCTCGTATGCAACTCCCCGTCCGCACAGCGGTACCACGTTCCGTGCTCGTCTCCTTCATCATCCCCGCGCACAACGAAGAGCGGCTGATCGGCGCGACGATCCGCGCGATCCACGAGTCGGCGGGACTGATCGACGGGCGAGCGGCGTCAATCGACGCGCCGTCACCGACGGGTGCCACCCGGCCCTCGTTCGAGTACGAGATCATCGTCGCCGATGACGCCTCGACCGACGGCACGCGGGCGGTGGCCGAATCGCTTGGCGCGCGGGTCGTCTCGCACGAGCGTCGGCAGATCGCGGCGACGCGGAACCTGGGCGCGCGGGCGGCGCGCGGCGAGCGCCTCTTCTTCATCGATGCCGACACCCGCGTCACGTCGCTGGCCCTCCATGCCGCGATGCGGGCGCTGGATTCGGGCGCGGCAGGCGGCGGAGGCACGGTGCGAATGGACGGCCGCGTCCCGCTCTATGCCCGCGTCATGCTCTACTTCCTCACGATCAGTTTCCGGCTGATGCGGCTCACCGGCGGGTGCTTCGTTTTCTGTCGGCGCGAGACCTTTGAGGCCGCGGGGGGCTGGGACGAGACGATGTACGCGGGCGAGGAGATCGAGCTGGCGGCGGCGCTCAAGCGGCAGGGGCGGTTTGTGATCGTGCCGCACCCTGTCATCACTTCAGGCCGCAAGCTGCGGACGCACTCCGCGTGGGAGATTCTCGGCTTCCTTCCCAAGGCGATGTGGCACGGCCCGGCGATGATGCGCCAGCGCGAGGGCCTCGAAATCTGGTACGGCCCGCGACGCGATGATCCGGCGCTGAAGTAACCCAACCACCCCGTCGCCGCAACCCGCCACTGTTCGCCAGCGCGATCTTCGGCTACCCTTGCACCCGAACGTCGTGGCGGCGAGTCCTCCCATCGCCTCCATGCCGTACGAACAAGGAACTCCCGATGAAGACTCTGCGCATCGCGGCTCTGGCTGGTGGTTTCTCGATGATCGTCGGCTGCGCGGCCCTCGTCGGCTGTGCCGGCTCGAACAAGCCGCCCGCCGCCAAGGCCGACGCCCCAACCGCCGTCATCCCGCGGTCGCTGCTCTTTGGCAACCCGCAGAAGGCGCAGGGCCGCATCAGCCCCGACGGCCGACGGATCGCTTTCACCGCGCCCGTCAACGGCGTGATGAACGTCTGGGTCGGACCAGCCGACGACATCAGCAAGGCCAAGCCCGTGACCAGCGACGCGAAGCGCGGCATCCGGCAGTACTTCTGGGCCTACACCAGCCAGCACATCCTCTACCTCCAGGACAAGGGCGGCGACGAGAACTGGCGCGCCTACTCCACCGATGTCGCCTCCAACACCACCACCGACCTCACGCCGCTCGATGGCGTCGCGGCCCGCGTTCAGGGAGTCTCGCGAAAGTTTCCGGACGAGATCCTCGTCGCGCTCAACGACGCCAACCCGCAGTTCCATCAGATCTACCGCGTCAACATCCGCTCCGGGCAGCGCACGCTCGTGCAGGCCAACAGTGCCTACGCCAGTTTCGTCACCGACGAGGACTATGCGGTCCGCCTCGCCGCACGCTTCACGCCCGACGGCGGGCTCGAGTTCCTCAAGGCCGATTCCAACTCCGCCGAGGGCTTCCGCCCTTGGCAGACCGTGCCCAACGAGGACACGCTGACGACCCAGCCGCTGGGCCTCGACGCGACCGGCACGACGCTCTATATGCAGGACTCGCGCGGGCGCGACACCTCGGCCCTCATCGCCATCGATCTCGCCAACGACAAGACCCGCCTCCTCGCCGAAGACCCCCGCGCCGACTTTGACGAGGCCATGATCCATCCGACGACAAACGCCATCCAGGCCGCGGCCTTCAACTACGACCGCACCCGCTGGGTCGTGCTGGATAAGAGCGTGCAGCCCGACCTCGACTACCTGAAGAAACTCGCCGACGGCGAGATGCGCGTCACCAGCCGATCGCTCGACGACTCGCGCTGGACGATCGCCTACATCATGGACAACGGCCCGGTGCGGACCTATCTCTACAACCGCCCGCCCGCCGGAGGCGAGGGCAAGCGCTCCGCCACGCTCCTCTACACCAACATCCCCGCGCTCGAGTCACAACCGCTCACGAACATGCACCCGGTGGTCATCAAGTCGCGCGACGGGCTCAACCTGGTCTCCTATCTCTCGCTCCCGACCTGGGCCGATCGCGACGCCAACGCCGTCCCCGATGCCGCCCTCCCGATGGTGCTCGTCGTCCACGGCGGGCCTTGGGCGCGCGACGAGTGGGGCTACAACCCCGAGCACCAGTGGCTCGCCAACCGCGGCTACGCCGTGCTCAGCGTCAACTTCCGCGGCTCGACGGGCCTGGGCAAGTCGTTCACCAACGCGGGCAACCGCGAATGGGCCGGCAAGATGCACGATGACCTGCTCGACGCCGTCGATTGGGCCGTGCAGCGCAAGATCGCCGACCCGAAAAAGGTCGCCATCTATGGCGGCAGTTACGGCGGCTACTCCACGCTCGTGGGCCTCACCTTCACGCCCGAGGTCTTCGCCTGCGGCGTCGATATCGTCGGGCCGTCGAATCTCGTCACGCTCCTGAGCACGATCCCGCCGTATTGGGCGCCGCTGGTGGCGCAGTTCACGACGCGCGTGGGCGACCATCGCACCGAAGAGGGCAAGGCGTTCCTGATGTCTCGCTCGCCGCTCTCTCGCGTGGACCAGATCAAGAAGCCGCTCCTGATCGGGCAGGGCGCGAACGATCCTCGCGTCAAGCAGGCCGAGGCCGACCAGATCGTTGCGGCGATGCAGGCCAAGAACATCCCGGTGACCTATTTGCTCTACCCGGACGAGGGCCACGGGTTCGCCCGCCCCGAGAACCGGATGAGTTTCTATGCCGTCGCCGAGGCGTTCCTCGCGCAACATCTCGGCGGACGCGTCGAACCCATCGGCGAAGCGTTCAAGGGCTCTTCCGTGCAGGTCAAGACCGGCGCGGACCAGGTGCCGGGCCTTAAGGCGGCATCGGGCGGGTAAACGGTTGGCGTGCGCGAACGACGCCGAGGATGAGAGAGGCCTTGCGAACGAATCCTCGGGTTGATCGACCCGAGCCTTCGCGCGAAGACTCGGCGTCATTCATTGGGAAGCTCGAAGTTCGACTACGTGCATCCCGCCCCGAACGCGTTCAGGAAGCACACAAAGTCGTTGATGTTCAGCACCGGCGTCGTCGTGCTCCCGTCGCAGTTCGCGTAACTCGCGCCCGCGCCAAAGCGATTCAAGAAGCACACGAAGTCGTTCACGTTCAGGATCGGCACCGTCGTGCTCGCGTCGCAGTTCGCGTAGCACGTCGAGGCCGGCGGCGTGAACGTGATCTTCAGCAGCGGTCGATCCGACGCCACCAGGCTCTCGCGGCTCTCGAATCGCTTCGCGGTCGCCGTCGTCGATTCATCCCCGATCACGATCCATCCGAAGTTGCCCGCCGGCGCGTCGAGCCACGCCTGCACGTCGGCCACCATCCCCGCGGTGCTCAGCCACGAATACCGCGCCGGGTTGTCGCCCACGAGCGTCGTCGCGCTGGCCATCGCCGCGAAATCGCCCCCCTGATTCGTCCACGTCGCGGTGCTCCAGAACGTGTGTAGCCACGTCGCGTCACCGGGCTCGGCCACCGCGCCCCCGCCGCCAGGGATGTTCGCGTTCGAGGCTCCTTCGCCCCAATCCTGCGACACCCGGTGCAGCGACACGGGAACCGCACCCGAGATCGACTGCGAGCACGTCATCGACAGTTCCACCGCCGTGATCGTCGAGCCCGCCGGAATCGCGCCGGCGACATCAAAGCGGATCAGCGCCCGCCGGATCAGGTTCGAGAAGTTCGTCTTGCCCGCGAAAATCGTCGGACCTTGCCCGTTGCTCAGCGCTCCCGCCACCGACTCGTAAAGCGTGTTGTCCTTGTTCGGCTCGATCGTCACGTCATCCGCCGACGCCGCCGAACACGATGCCAGCACCAGCACGGCGGTCCTCTTCATACGCATCCAACGCATCGGAGTTCTCCTGATCGTCGCGGTGAATCGCCTCCCGGCAAGCCTCCCGCATGGTCAAGTCTACACCATGCCATGCCCCGGACACTCCCCCCAAATCGTGGGGTTGGCGCGAAGATTGATCGCCCCCCTTGACGCCCTGGGTACCATAACTGCCATGCTCTGGCGGTCCTCCACACGCGACGATCTCCCCGACAAGGCGGCACAGTTCCGCCGCCTCCACGAGGCTTGGCTCACCCGCGCCCTCGCCTCGCGCCGTTCGCCGCCGTCGATCCCCATCCGCCGCGTCGATGAACGGGGGGAAGGTGGCTTCGACGCGCTCCGCCAGCGCCCCACAGGCCGCGCCCACGCCAACCTCTGGTGGACCATCGCGCTCGCTCGTGTCGAGTAGCCGTTCCACTCTCGTCGCCCGGCCCTGAACCCGCTTGACCCGCCGCTCCGGCCCGATACCGTTGGCTGCTCGGCCCCATCGTCTAGCCCGGTCCAGGACACCAGGTTCTCATCCTGGTAACAGGGGTTCAAATCCCCTTGGGGTCATTTCGCCGACCGGTCGCTCACGGCCCACAAACCAACGATCGCGGTTCGACTGCGCTACGCCGCTCGGCCTCCAAGCCCGTTCATCGTTCACCTCGCGCCTTCTTCTTCTTGCTCCGGCTTCCCGAAGCGGGGGCTATCACCCCACCACTGCCCGGATCCTCGCCTGCCACGTCTGATAAGAGCGGCGTGAACGCATCCGATACCGACGACCTGAACTCACTCCCGGCTCGGACCGATGCCTACACCTGCATGTCTATCGATCCGGTGAATCGCCTGGTGAGCAGCCACGGCACCGATCCCGACCTCGCCGAACTCGTCCGCATGTTCGTGGACGAGATGCCGGCCCGGATCGCCGCGCTCCACGCCGCATGGGAGGCCGAAGAACTCTCCGTCGTCCGCCGCCTCGCCCATCAACTCGCCGGTGCCAGCGCCGGCTACGGATTCAGCCCGCTCGGCGACGCCGCTCGTAAACTCGAAACCGGCCTCACCGCGCGCACATCCGCCGAAAAAGTCCGCCAGGAGTTCGACGACCTTGTCTCGATGTGCGGGCGGGTGAGCGCCTAAGGGAGGCTGCGATGACGCAGGACATCGCCAGGCCCGTTGAGGGGACGCCGCTCGTCCTCCTCATCGACGACTGCGCCGAGGTGCATCGCTTGATGCGCGCGCGCCTGCGCCACGAAGAACTCGAACTCGCCAGTTGCTGGGGCGGCAAAGCCGGGCTCGAAGAGGCCATCCGCCGAAAGCCCGCCCTCGTCCTCCTCGACCTCGACATGCCCGACCTCGACGGCTTCGAGGTGCTTCGCGCCCTCAAGAGCCACAGCGAGACCCTCGACATTCCCGTCATCATCCTGTCCGGACTCCAGAGTTCGCAGGACAAGGTCACCGCCTTCGACCTCGGTGCCATCGACTACATCACCAAGCCCTTCAACCTCACCGAACTCCGCGTCCGCATCCGCTCCGCCCTCAAAATGCACCGCCTCATCCTCATGCTCGCCCAGCGCGCCCAGATCGACGGGCTCACCGGCCTCTGGAACCGCGCCTACTTCGACAAACGCTGGACCGAGTCCGTCGCCGCCTGCCATCGCCACGGCCGACCGCTCTCCCTCGCCATGATCGACCTCGATCACTTCAAGTCCATCAACGACGCCTACGGCCATCCCGCCGGTGACAGCGTCCTGCAAGGCCTCGCTCGGGTTCTCCAGCGCGAGCCCAGGCAGGAAGACGTCGCCTGCCGCTACGGCGGCGAGGAGTTCACGCTCATCATGCCCGATACCGGCCCCGACGAGGCCCGAATCGTCTGTGAGCGCGTTCGCGCCGCCATCCATGCCATCGCCTGGCCCAGGCACCCCGAGCGCCCCGTCACCTGCTCCGTCGGGCTCGCCGGTGCCGCCGGATCGGTCGAGACCTCCGCTGCCGAGTGGCTCGAGTCCGCCGACCGCGCCCTCTACCTCGCCAAGCAATCCGGGCGCAACTGCATCCACTGCGCCGAACTCACGCCCATGCCTCGACTCGCTCAGGCCGGCTGACGCCGCCGCCGTGTCGCCAGCACCCCGAGCCCCATCGCGCCAAGGATCGCCGTCGCCGGCGTCGGCACCACCTGATACGACACCTTCACGTTGTCGATCCCCCACGACTCGTCCGTCAACTCCTGAAGGTTCTCGCCCGCGAACCGGATCTGCATCGACTGCTCCGTCGCAGGCAGCGTGAAATCCACCTCGATCTTGCGATAGATCGAGTCCGGCCATTGCGTCCCATACCCCAGGTGCGTCGGCCCCACATCCGGCGGACGGAACGTCTGGAACGTATGCGTGTTCGCAAACGTCTCGGCAAAGATCCGCCGACCGTTCACCCAGATCTTGTACCAATCCGGGCCGTTGTTCGTCCCGTCACCGTCCCACGAATCGATCGCGTAGAAATCGAACGTCAACGTGTAGAGCCGGTAGTTTCCGCCGCTTCCCCCGCCTGTGGTCCCGCCACCTGTTCCTCCACCAGTCCCCCCTCCCGTGCCCCCGCCGCCACCCGGATTCGGCTCGATGTCATCCGAAGGCGGCACGGGCAAGGTCAGCATCACGCTTTCATTCCCCGCATACCGCCCCAGATACTTCGTAAACGCCGCGTGCGATGTCACATGCGCCGAAGCCGACCAGTGCGGCCCGACCAGCCCCGACTCGAACGTGTTCTGATACAGGATCACCTCCGCGCCCGCACCCGCCGGGGTCACCGTGCCGCGAGTCGCCAGGATCAGGGCCGGCGCAACGAGTCCGAGGGCCGCGTGTCGTCCGAGTCTGCGCATGTCGCTCTCTCCTTGCCGCCACGCTGCCGCGGCGACACGCAACTCTGCCACAGCCCACGCCCTCACGCCAGCCCGCGCTTCATCCCCTCGCCATCCGCCCGCCAACCCCGCCATATGGGCAAGCCGGGCAACCCTCGCACGCGCGATAACCGCCATGCCGACCTGACATATTCGCCCCCGCCCAGGCCGCGCTGCCGCTCCTCCTCGCCGCCCTCGCCCAGCCCCGCCGCAAACGCCGCTAACGCCCGCCTTTGTCCTTTCTTTCCGTCGTCCCTCTTCCCCTTCGTCCCCCTGTCCCTTTGCCCCCTTCCCCTCACACCCTCCTCGTCACGCTCGCCGCCGCGTACAGCCCCGCCACGCGCTCTCGCTCCAGCACCCGCGCCGGATACGCCGGGTTCAGCGGCTGCAGCCGGATCATCTCTCGCTTCACGACGCGACCCGAGATCTCCGCCTCCACTTCCTCCAGATACACCCGCTTGAACGTCGTTTCGTGGTCCGGCTCGATCCGCACAAAGCAATCCATTCCGCTCCGAATCGGCCTCGACGGGCTGAACACCACCACGTCCCCCTCCCGATACTCCGGCAGCATCGAATCCCCCACCACCCGCGCCGCGAACGCGTCCGCATCGTGCAACTCCGGCACACGCACATACTCATCCGCCACCCGCGCCGGATACCCCAGGTCAGTAAACTCGCGCGGATATCCCGCCGCTACCTTATTAATCAGCGGCACCAGCACCGGCACCGCCCCAAGCCGCACCACACCGCCCCCGCCACCTTCCACATCGCGTGCGCCTTGCTCCACACCCGCCGCGCTCGCCCCTCCCCCTGCCGCGCTCGTCGGCGAGATTCGCTCAATCAGCCGCCGCAACTCCCCAGACCGATAGGCCGCGTCGAGCACGCCTGTCGGCCTGCCCTGCTCATCCACCCCTCCCCCCATCAGCCGCGCTAACTCCCGCGCCGCTCGCTGCGCCTCCACCAACTCCCCCACCTCTCGCCGCACCACCCCGGGCGTCTCTTCCCACCGTGCCGCTCGAATCAGCGTCCCCGCAGCCATCCCTAGCGCCCGCTCCAGACCCACCAGCACCGCATCACTCGGCACGCCCGACCGCCGTCCGCTTTCGATCTGCGACAAATAACTCGCTGCGCATCCCGCCCGTTCCGCCAGTTCACGCAGCGTCAGCCGAAGTTCCCGCCGACGATCACGGATCAACTCCGCGAGCGTCCGCCCGTCTGATTTCGATCCTTGCTGATCCACAATGTTCGGATTATACAAGGTATCGAACAAAAAACAACCTTTGTCTCATCGTGCCTTGACTTGATCTCAAAATGGGTAATTGACCTTGCTGCACGAACCCACCAGTTTCTGGGTGTTTTCTGGTTGTTTTTGGACGAAATCTCGACGTCCATCACCAATTGGATAGAGAGGGGCCCGCGCTCTGTGGTGCTCCAAACCCGGCACGCCCGCCAGTGCGTTCCGAAACAACTTCGCCATTCCTAGGAATTTCGGCGAGGCGCACGCTTCGCTCGCTGATCCCACGAGCCTTCGGCCGCCGTCAAATCTCATCGTTTGTCGACCCGCGCCTCGCGGGTCCACTTTGCTTAGTCGCTGTCATGTTTGACAAGGGAGGCCCGCTCATGAGACTTGCCGATCCGCCCGTTGGCATCGGTTCGCACACCCAAGATTCCCACCGACACGCCTCGGCTTCATTGCTTCGCCGAAACTCGCTCCATTCCACCGACTTTGCCCCGCTTCCCACGGCAGAATGGTGCGAGGCGTATCTCGTCGGATGGGCCCGCGACACCACCCATGGCACCGCTATCCGCGATGTCCTTGCCGGAGCCACCATTAGCGAGGTCGCAGCAAGCGCCGGCGTCTGCTCTCGCACCCTTCGCCGCTGGGTCTCCGACGCTCGTCTCGACCTCCGGCGCGCTTGGGAACGCCGATCCCCCCTAACTTGGTGATCTTGCCTCTCTTGCCATCAACCACAGTTGTGCGCTCTTTGAGTGACATACCAAACAAAATACGTTTTCGTCCTTGATGAACGGATTATGTTTGGTATATTCACTGTTCAGCAAGCGCACGAAAAAAGGAGAAAAAGAATGCACGAGCCGCCACGCTCCGACGTGAACCCCGCCGGTTTCCAGCGTCTTCGCCGACAGCGCGAGATGACCGACGTCCTCCTCTCCCGCGCCGAATCCCTCCCGCCTCAGGACTCCGCCCTCATCCGCGCCATTCTCGGCGACGGCAAACCGGCCCGCGAAGTCGCCATCCTCCTCGGCCTCCCGCCAGGTGGCGATCGCGCCATCCGCCGTCGCGTCCGACGCCTCATCACACGCATGACCAGCACCACCTTTATCTTCGTGCTCCGCCATGGCGGCGCCTGGCCGCCACCGCTCCGTCGTGTCGCCACCGCCTGCTTCCTGCACGGGCTCTCGCTCCGTGCCGCCGCACGCGAACTCGGCACCTCGCTCCACAGCGTCCGCGCCGCGCACGCCGCGGTCCTCGCGCTCGCCACCGCCGCCACCACCGTCTCCGCCACGCCAAGGGAGGCCGCATGAACCTCTCCGATCGCGCCCTCCGCGCCCTGGCGATCCACGGCCTGACGCCCGATTCCCTCCGCGACGCCGCTCCCGAGCGCCGTCGGCGCGCGCACGCCGCGGCCATCAGCCTTGACGACATCCTCGAGCCCGGGTCCATCGCCCTCGTCACCGGTCCCAGCGGCTCCGGCAAGTCCATGATCCTCCGTGCGCTCGCCCAGAGGCTGCGTGCCGCACGCCGACCAGTGATCGACGTCGGCCTCGATCTCGTGCCCGCGCGCGCGCGCCGCCGTCCGCTCATCGATCTGATGCCGGGCACTGTCGAGGCCGCCATGTCCGTCCTCGCCCGAGCCGGCCTCGGAGAAGCACGCGTGTTCGCCCTCCCGCTCCTCTCGCTCTCCGACGGCCAGCGCGCCCGCGCTCTCCTCGCCCTCGCCATGGCCCGCGCCGCCCACGCCCACCCCGCGCCCTGCACGCTCCTGGCCGACGAGTTCGCCTCGAACCTCGACCGCACCACCGCCATCGCCCTTGCCCGCACCGTCGCGCGCTGGGCCCGCGCCTCGGCCGCACGCCTCGTGCTCGCCACCGCCCACGACGATCTCGTCGAGTACCTCGCGCCCGACGTGCTCCTCGAGCAGCCGCTCGACACGTCGCCGCGCCTCCTGATCCGAAGGCTCGCGGCATGAACGCCCTCGCGGCCCGATTCCTCGCCACGCCGCCCACCGGCATCGATCCGCTCGACGCTATCCGCATCGAGCCCGGCACACACGCCGACTACGCCGCGCTCGCCCACCTCCACTACCGCGCCGCACGCCCCGGCACCTTCGCCCGCATTCTCCGCGCCGTCGCGCCGTGTGGCACGCTCGCCGGCGTCCTCGTCGCCTCGCACCCCACCCTCGAAGGCCCCTGGCGCCGCGCCGCCTGGCCGGATCGATACGACGCGCCTCGCCTCGGCCGCGCCCGCGTCGCGCGCCGGCTCAATCGCGAGGTCCGCGTCATCTCTCGCGTCGTGGTCGATCCGCGCTTTCGCGGCATCGGGCTTGCGCGCCGGCTCGTCGAGGCCTACCTCGCGCGCCCACAGACGCCGCGCACCGAGGCCGTCGCCGTGATGGCCGCCGCGTGCCCCTTCTTCGCCGCCGCGGGCATGACCCCGCACGCGATCCCGCGTTCCGCGGCCGATTCCCGCCTGCTGCGCCGGCTTTCCGAATGTCGTCGCTCGCCGTGGTCGCTGCTGCGTTCGCGTCCGCTGCCCGCCGTGCTCGTGCGCGCCCTCCGCGCCTGGGCCGCGGCCTCACGCACGACGCGCCGCCACGCCAACGACTCGCCCGCAACGCTCGCGCGCCTCGCCGCGCGCCGGCTCAGCGGTACACCCATCGCTTTCACGTGGTCCCCCCCGCGAGAAAGGCCCGCGCGGCACTCCGGGCCTGCGCCGCCTCTGGGGGACAACTCATGCCCGACTCCAACGACTCTCGCCCGCTCATCGAGCCCGCCTCGCCCGACTCGCTCCACGCCTTTGTCGCCGACCAACTCGGCCTCCGCCTCGCGCGCCAGCCGCGCGGCACCTCGCCCTTCGACTTCCTCTGTCACTCCTTCTTCGAAGGCCGCGACGAGCACGGCGCGATCTCGCTCAGCCCCGACTGCGTCGTCTGGGCGGCGCGAGGCAGCGGCAAAACCCTCCTTGCCGCCGTCGCCACAGCGCTCGACCTCCTCTTCAAGCCCGGCGTCGAGGTCCGCCTCCTTGGCGGGTCGCTCGAGCAATCCGCCCGCATGTACGGCCACCTCCGCGCGCTCTTCGATCGCCCCGCGCTCCACGCACGCCTCCGAGGCCGCGTCACGGCGCGCCGCCTGATGCTCGACAACGGCTCCGCCGCCGAACTCCTCGCCCAGTCGCCCTCCTCCGTCCGCGGCACGCGCGTCCACAAACTCCGCTGCGACGAGGTCGAACTCTTCAAGCCCGAGATCTTCGAGGCTGCTCAACTCACCACGCGCTCCGAGCGCCTCGGCGGGCGGCTCGTGCGCGGGAGCGTCGAGTGCTTCTCGACCATGCACGTCCCGCATGGGTTGATGGCCCGGATCGTGCGCGACGCCAGTGCCTCGGGCCGTCGCGTCTTCCGCTGGGGCGTCGTTGATGTGCTGGCGCTTTGCGGCGAGGAGCACCGATGCCGAAACGCACCGAATGAACCGCAGAATGCCGACGGCGAGTGCCCCCTTTGGCTCGAATGCGGCGGACGCGCCAAGGAGCCCGCCGCCTCCGGCCACGTCGAGGTCGCCGACGCCCTCGCGATGAAGGCCCGCGTCTCGCGGCAGACGTGGGAGGCCGAGATGCTCTGCCAGCGTCCCTCGCGCGGCGATTCCGTCTACGCCGAGTTCGATCGCGCCGCCCACGTCGTCGATGCCGAGCCCGAGGCCGCGCTCTGGATCGTCGGCATGGACTTCGGCTTCCGCTCGCCCACCGCGATCCTGTGGGCGCTCGTCACCGCCGATGGTCGCGTCGTCGTCGTCGATGAGCGCGTGATCGCCGAGCGAGTCCTCGACGATCACATCGCCGCCATCGCCGCCTCGCGCTGGCCCAAGCCATCGTGGATCGGGGTCGATCCCGCGGGCCAGCAGCGCAACGAGCAGACGGGCGTGAGTTGCGCCGGCGCGATCCGTGGGGCGGGATACGTCGTCCGCGCGCGATCCAGCGCCATCCACGAGGGCATCGAACTCGTCCGCGCGCGGCTGCGCCCCGCCGACGGCTCACCGCCCCGGCTTGTCCTCCATCGCCGCTGCGAGAAACTGATCGAGGCGCTGGAGTCCTACCACTACGACTCGAGCCGGCCCGAGAGCGACACGCCCGTCAAGGACGGCCCGGACCACGCCGCCGACGCCCTGCGCTACATGATCCTCAATCTCGATCGACCGGGAAGAACCGATGAACGACTCTACTCCTGAGCGCTATTCCGGCGCGCTCGGCCCCACATACGCCACGAAATCCGCGCGACCGCGATCCGTCTCCGCGAGCGCCGACGGCACTGCGGCATTAACATAAGAAAGGACCACCACCCGTGCCGCCGGTCGCATCGCCCGCAGCGCCTGCACCAGCCCGCCCTCGTGATCGACATGGAATCGCCCGACGACGAGCACCACCGGCCCGCCCTGCGCCATCGCCCCGGCCACCGACTCCGCCATTGTCCAATCCCACAGCGATTGCGAGCGGAACGTCGAGTCGAGCCGCGCCCGCCGCGCCGACTCGCTCTCGGGCGGCGGGGCCTGCGTGCTCGTCATCGAGACCGCCGGCGTGTGCGTCATCGGCGACATCACCTTATCGAACTCCTCGCGATACTTTCCCGTCGGCAGCGCGTCCGGAATGCGGAAGAGCCGCCGCTGTTCCGGCGTCAGCGACGCCAGACGGTCGTACCCGCTCGTGCGCGCCAGCCGTACATACCGGCGCGGCGCGTTGGCGGCAATCACGGGCCGCTTTGCCTTCTTCGCCGCTTCAACCATCGCGCGGTGGGCCGGCGGATAGTTGCCCGGCGAGCGATTGGCGGCCTTCGTGAACGCCGCCTCGTCCGTGATGCCCGCCAGATAGTCGTCGAGATCGGCCTGCTCGTGCCGCTCGACAAACTCGAGCGCCAGCACCGCGCGATCGGAGCGCGACAGCACGTCGTCCCACAGCGCCGCGGCAGACGGCAAGCCCAGCGGGTGCCCGTGGTTCTCGCCGATCAGCAGCACGTCGGCCTGGCTGACCGCGCTCGTCATCGCTTCCCATTCGACCCGCGCGCCGGTGCGGCCGTCATAGAGCGCCACCGCGCGCGGCTCGATCACCGGCGCGGCAACCTTGGGCGTCGCCGTCGCGCAGCCGGCCAAACACATGGCGAGAACGAGCAGAACGATGCGAGTCATGCCGATGCTCCATGAAAGTCGGAGCGCAAGCGTATCGCGCGGATTGCCCGCCGGGGTCATGGCCGCGACTACGCCCGCAACCGGCGGGCGCTGAGCGCGTACTCGACAGTCGTGAGGACGAGGACGGCGAGCAGGAGCCAGGGGAGGAGTTCCACGGGTTCGTTTCGCCGCGCCGAGCGCCGCGAGGAAGCAGCGCTCGATTCCGAGAGCGTCCGAGACGCGCCCGCGGTTTGTTCAGTTGGGACATCGCCCGCCGACAGCAGCGTCTCGCCGAGGTTCACGAGATTGACCGCGTGAAGCACGCCCGGCGCGCCCTCGGCGCGATAGATACCCGCGCGTTCGAGCGGCGCGAGCGCCAGACTCGTCCGTCCGCTCTCGCGCGGCACCCGCGGGACCGCCGAGAGGTCCACACGCTCCGGACCGACCAACGTCAGTCTTCGCGGCGAATCGGCGGGGATGATGAGTTCGGAGGACTCGCTGGTTCGCGCGCTCGACCCCGCGTCGCGGCTGGCGCGCAGCGTGAGATAGTCAACCGCCGAAGCGATAAACACGGAAAAGCCCGCCGTCAGGGGCCAGTTCGATTGCGCCGGCTCGAACGCGACCACGACTCGGCGCGCGTGGTCTTCGGTGAGGGCGATCAGCGGCCCGTCGGGGCCGGTGACAAGTTCGGCTCGCGGCTGATCGGCCCATGGCAACGATCGCGCGACATAGACGCCGTCGAGCGAGACGCCGCGGAGCAGCGGATGATCGCGTCGCCACGAGAGCACTCGCCCGCCGGAGCGTGTTCCGGTCGCGTCGTTCACGCCGCGCAGTTGCAACCCCGGCACGCCGCGCCCGAGGCTCAGCGACGCACATGGCGGCAGCGATCCGGGGGACGTGCGATCAAAGATGACGAGTTCCGCCGGCGGCTGGTCGCCTTGATAGGCCGCCTGCGAGACCACCCGCGTGGGGAGCGCTAGCGCCTCGAGCACCTCGGTGATGATCCACGCCGATGCCGCGGGCTCGCCGTCGGGAATCACGACGACCACGCGCGGCTTGCTGGTGGTGGCGAGGACGACGGACGCCTCGTTATCCGCCGCGAGCGCGTCGGCACGATCGAGCCGCACCGTCAGCACTCCGCCCTCGCGCGTGGGGAGCGAGAACGTCAGCGAATCGCCGCCGGGATTGGCTTCGCTGATCGGCATCACTTCCACCGCGCGCGAATCGGCTTCCCTGCCGTCAAGCAGCACGCGGACCGTCACGAGCGTTGGTGTCGATGACATCGTTGCCACGCGCGCGAGCACGCGGACCATCACTGGATCGGCGTCGTCCCGTCGCGCCGCCAGGGCGACGATGCCGAGGTTCTCCGCGGCGTCGTCGCCGACGAGGATGGCGCGAACCGGCGCGTCGGCAACCCGCGCCGTGAGGTCGGTCGGCGTCGCATCGGTCACGAGCACCACCGCGCCGCTAGGCCGTGGTCCGTCGTCCTCGGCGGCGGAGAGCGCATCGGCCGCGAGCGCGAGGGCCGCCGCCGGCGCGCCGGCCTGGTCGGTGGGCCTGATGGCGGCGATGGCATCGAGCGCGCGGGCACGATCGGGCGTGAGGTCGCATTCGACGCGGGCCGTGGCGGCAAAGGAGATGACTCCGACGCGCGCGCCCGAAGGCGCGGCGCGCACGGCGGCGCGGGCTCGCACGAGCGCCTGCGCGAGTCGCGTTGGCGCGCCCGGCGAGGCGCTCGCCGACATCGAGGCCGAGCGATCGATGACAATGATCGTGCGTTCGGCAGGCGTCGCGCCGGAATGGATGACCGGCCGTCCCAGCGCCAAGAGCAGCAGCGCGAGCGCGAGCAGTTGCATCGCGAGCAGCCACGACGGGCGGATCATGCGGAACGGGACGTTGACCTCGGTGTCACGCTCGGCCCGCTCCCACAGCAGGATCGAACTGACGCGGATGGACTTGCGGCGGAGTTTGAGGAAGTAGAGCGCGAGGAGCGCGGGGACAGCGATGGCCGCGGCGATGATCGCGGGCAGCGGCGTCAAGAGCGTCACGCGCCGCCCCTCCCACCTCCGCCACCGGGCGTCGCGATGGCCGCGCTGGTGGCCGCGGGTCGGGGCGCGGCGCGCGGCGCGCGATACCCGTGCGCCACGACATACATCTCGCACGAAATGTCGCGGCTGGCTTTGGGCTTGAAGCCCTTGGCGGCGTCAAACATCGCGGCGATGTCGCGGAGCAGCGCCGGATACTCCTCGCCCTCGAAGACCTTCATGCAGAAGTTACCGCCGGGCCGGAGCAGATCGGGCAGCAGATCGAGCGCGCGTCGGCAGAGCCGCACCGACAGGAAATGGTCCCCGTGGCCCGTGGTGTCGGGGGCCATGTCGGAGAGGACGGCATGGAAGAGCCCGCCGGCGGGCATGGTCAGGGCGCTTGCGGGCGTGGCGTAGATGTCGCCACGGAGGATGTGGGCGTTTGGCCCTGCGACCTCGCGGGCGTCCTTCAGATCGATCCCCACGACGACGCCGCGCGACCCGACGGCCTTGAGCGCGACCTGCACCCACGCGCCGGGGGCGCACCCGAGGTCGAGCACGCGATCGCCCGGGCCGAAGAGCCGCTTGCGCTCGTTGATCTCGATGAGTTTGTAGGCGGAGCGCGCGAGATAGCCCTCGGCCTTGGCCTTCTTGAAGTATTGATCGTGGAGTTGCCGACGGGCCATGCGAAGAGGGTAGCGGGCGCATTCACCACGCCGCCCCCCCCCCGCGATCGTCACGGGCAGCCGGCAGCGAACGCGTTGAGGAAGCAGATGTAGTCGCTGACGTTCAGGATCGGCGGCGCGGTCGAGCCGTCGCAGTTGGCGTAGGGCGAGCCCTCGGCGAAGCGGTTGCCGAAGCAGACGAAGTCGTTGACGTTGAGGATGGGGTTGGCTGTGCTGCCGTCGCAGTTGGGGTAGCAGGAGACGCGAAGGCCCCACGTGTCACCGTTGTCTCCGGCAACGTCAACTCCACCAAAGAGGACAGTCATTCCGCGCATCGCGTCATAAGCCATCGCGTGGTCGTACCGCGGCGAGGGGCCAAGAACCGACCGCTGCGTCCACGCTATACCGTCCCACTCCCAAGTCTGACCGTTGTAAGTTCCGTCTAGAGCGGTTTCATCTTTCGCGTAGCGAGTACCCGCAGTGCTTGAAGCAGTTGGCGGCGTCTGAAGGCGTGACGGCGGCGAGCACCGATCGCATGGCGTTCCAGAGCGCGTCCCTGGTGCGGCAG
>JBJXFQ010000129.1:0-19024 GCA_046155605.1 Phycisphaerales bacterium | reverse complement strand
CGCCGAGCCCCACGCCGCTCCCCAACTCAAGCCCGCGCGCTTCGGCGAGCCCGCCGCCTCCCCGCCGCCCGGCCCGCCCTCGCGCCGACCCATCGGCTCCGCGCCCGCTCGTCGCGGCGACGCCTGCAATCTTCGGCCCCTCGCGCCGGCGGATCGTGCCATCGCCCGCGCCGCACTCGCCGCGCCCGGCATCCGCGCCGCCGCCCTGCCTTGGCCGGGCCTCCCGCCCGCGGGCCACATCGACGAGATTGCTGAGGCCTACCGCCGCGCCGACGAAGGCCTACTTATCGCCATCGACGACGCACGCGGAGCGCACGTCGGCCTCGCCGCGCTTCGCATCGATCGCGCCCACGAACGGGCCGATTTTGCCTGCCTTGCCGCGCCCGGCAACCCGGACCCCACGCACCACGCCGCTCCGCCGCTCATCGATATCGCCTTTCAGGACCTCGGCCTCAAGCGACTGACGGCTTCCGCAACATCTCCAGATGCCGCGCGCACGCTCGAAGCCGTCGGCTTCCGCCATGAGGCGACACTCAAGTCCCACGCCCGCATCGACGGCGAATACCGCGACGTTCGGGCCTTTGGGCTGCTGCGCGAGGAAAGCGCGGCGATCCCGCAGCAATCGTGAGCATTTCCATCGCAACTCCGATCGCTTGCGCGATCGGCTCAAGAAGCACACCGATCCCGCGCGCACCCGCGCAACTCCGATCGCTTGCGCGATCGGCTCACGAATCGCGCCCGAGCCCTCCAACAATGCTCCGATGTCCGATCGCCTCCTCGCCATCATCGAATCGCGCCGCGACGCCCTCCTCGCCGATCTCCGCCTGCACGTCGGGACGCCGACGGGCGGATTCAATACGCCGGCGCTCGACCGAACGCGAGACCTGTTCACGCAGCGGCTCCGCCGACTCGGCGCGACGATCGAACTCATGCCGGGCGATCCGAAGCCGGACTGGCTCTACGGCGTGAGTCCCGATTCCGCGATCCCGGCCTTGGCCGTCTGTCGCGGGCCGGCGGGCGATGGGCCGCCGATCCTGCTTGCCGGACACCTCGACACGGTGCATGATCCGAAGAGCGAGTTCCGCGAACTCACCCTCTCCGCTGACGGCGCTACGGCGACCGGCCCGGGCTGCGTCGATATGAAAGGAGGGCTCGTCATCATGGTGGCGGCGCTGGAGGCCCTGGCCGAGGCAGGCGTGCGCGCGAACTGGACGGTGGTGCTGAACTCGGACGAGGAGACGGGCTCGTACCACTCGGAGGCGGTGCTCCGCGCCGAGGCCCGGCGGGCCGCGGACATGGGGGGCGTGGGCCTGGCCGTTGAGCCCGCGCTGCCCGACGGGTCGCTGGCGATCGAGCGCCTCGGCACGGGCCAGTTTCGCATCGACGCCCGCGGCCGCGCGGCCCACGTCGGGCGCGACTTCGGCTCGGGAGTGTCCGCGGTCAGCGCGCTGGCCCGCGCGCTGGTCGCCGTGGCGGATCTTCCGGACCTCAAGCGCGACAAGATCGTCAATATCGGGCCGATCGAGGGCGGGAACGCGACCAACGTGGTCCCGGATCGCGCCAGTGCCTGGGGCAACGTGCGATTCCCGTCGCGTCCGATCGCCGATGAACTCCAGCGGGACCTGATGGCCCTGGAGCGTCCCGGCCCGGCCAGCGTTCACATCCGCACCTCGTTCAATCGCCCTGCCAAGCCCCAGACCCCCGAGACCCTTCGCCTTGCCGCCCTTGCTCGTCACGCCGCCGAAGCCCTCGGGCAGCGCCTCCCGTTCGCCAAGACAGGCGGGGTCTGCGACGGCAATATCCTCCAGGCCGAGGGCCTTCCAACGATCGATACGCTCGGCGTTCGAGGCGGCGGGCTCCACACGCCGCAGGAGTGGATCGAAGTTACCAGTCTTGTCGAACGATGCCAGTTGCTCTCCCTGCTCATGGCGCGAATCGCCGCCGGAGAATGGACCTAAACCATGACCACCGCCCCGCCGTCGACTCGTCCGACCTCGCCCGCGAAGCCCGCGACCACCATCGGGCACGACCTTCACCACAGCCCCGCCGTGCGCCAGGCCATCGACGCCATCGTCGCGCAGGTCAAGTCCGCGTCGGCGAGGATAACGGGCGTTCGCGGCCCGCTCCCGGGGCTATCCGAGTCGTACGACGCGCTCATGGCCCGGGCCGCGGAATCGCGCGGCCGCGCGCTGATGTATCCGTATCTGGGCTCGGGGGTCGGTCGCGGGGCGCTCGTCGAACTGGCCGATGGGTCGGTGAAGTGGGACATGCTCAGCGGCATCGGGGTCCATTTCTTCGGGCACTCCGATCCCGACCTCACCGCCGCGGCCCTGGCCGGGGGGCTCGACAACACCGTCAAGCAGGGCAATCTCATCTCCAACAATGAGGCGTACGCGCTGCTTGATACGTTGTTGGCCGCGGCCAAGAAGTCCAGCCGCCTCCGTCACGCGTATCTGGCCACGTCCGGGTGCATGGCCAACGAGAACGCGCTGAAGGTCTGCTTCCAGAAGACCGGCGGCGCGCCCCGCATCCTCGCCTTTCGCGATTGCTTCATGGGCCGTTCCGTGGTGATGTCGCAGGTCGGGGACACCGCGGCGTATCGCCAGGGCCTCCCGCTCTCGGTGCTCGTTGATTACATGCCGTTCTGGGACCCCGCCGCCGCCGCCCAGATGGGCAAGGCGAGGTTCATCGATGCGGCGGTGGCGCGGCTCCGCGAGTACGTCGAGCGATATCCCAAGCAGCACGCCTGCTTCATCTTCGAACTCGTGCAGGGCGAGGGCGGGTTCAACGTTGGCGACCGCGACTTCTTCAAGGCCCTCATGGACGTCTGCCGCGCGCATGGCATTCCCATCTGGGATGATGAGATCCAGACGTTTGGGCGCACCACGTCGATGTTCGCGTATGACCTCTTCAACCTCGGCGAGTACGTCGACGTGTTCTGCATCGGCAAGATGACTCAGGCGTGCGCGACGCTCTGGACTCCCGAGTTCAACCCGCAGCCCGGGCTGCTGTCGGGGACGTTCATCGGCGAGGGCGTCAGTTTCCGCGTCGGGCTGCGCGTGCTGGAGCGGCTGCGCGACGGGGACTTCTATGGCCCGACGGGCCGATTCGCGCGACACCACGCCGCCTTCGTCGAGCAGGTCAAGGCCTTGGCCGCGCGCCGGCCCGCCTGGTTCCCAAAGGTTCCGGCGCTCACCGATCTCTCCGGAGGCATCGGCGGGATGATGCGGTTCACGCCCTTTGGCGGGGACAAGGACAAGGTCCAGAAGGCCGCCCGCGCCTGCTTCGACGAGGGCGTGATCCTGTTCTACGCCGGCCATGGGCCGTACCACCTGCGGATGCTGCCCCCGCTCCCGGTCTTTGAGGAGAAGGACTGGGCTGTCGTCTTCCAGTTGATTGAACGAGGCCTCGGGCGAGTGGCCGGCGAATAATCACTCCGCGAAGGCTCCCGCGGCAGCGACGATCCCCGTCGTGTTCCGCTCCATGGGCCGGGCACGGAGGCACGCGTGTTCCTGATCCGACAGGCCAAACTCGACGACGCCAATACGCTCCTCAAACTGGCGAAGATGGTGCATTTCATCAACCTGCCGGCGGATCGTGAGATCATCACGTCCAAGATCTTGCGCAGCCGCGAGTGTTTCCGTCGTGCCGCCGGTGCCGCCGATGCGACTTCTCACGAACCCGTCGACGCTCGGAACGGTGCGGTCCAGGGCCTCTCGGCGTCGCGGGCCGATCTTTTTATGCTCGTCCTCGAAGACACCGCCGCCAGCGCCTGCCTCGGCTCGTCGCAGGTCATCTCGCGCATGGGCGGCCCAGGCAATCCCAACTTCTCCATGCGCCTCGAACGCCGCGACTTCTTCAGCCAGAGCCTGCAGACCGGCACGAGCCACGTCGTCGCTCGCCTCCACGCCGATGAATCCGGGCCGACCGAGATCGGGGGCCTGATCCTGCAGCCGGCGTCGCGCGGCCACAAACTCGGCAGGTTCCTCAGTTTCGCCCGTTTCCACCTCATCGCGCTCCACCGCCACCTCTTCGCTGATCGCGTCATCGCCGAGATGATGGGCCCGCTCTCCGCCGACGGGCGCAGCCCGCTCTGGGAGTACTTCGGCCGGCGATTCATCCCGCTCTCGTACACGGAGGCGGACTCGCACTGCCAGCGCTCGCGCGAGTTCATCTCCGCACTCCTTCCCAAGGAGGACATCTACCTCTCGCTGCTTCCACCCGAGGCCCGGGACGTTGTGGGCCGCGTCGGCGAAGAGACCCTCCCCGCACGCAAGATGCTCGAACGCCTCGGTTTCAAGTGCCTCGACCTCGTCGATCCCTTCGATGGCGGCCCGCACCTCGAGGCCGACACCAATGACATCTCCCTCGTACGCAACACCCGCCGAGGCGCCCTCGCCGGCCACGCCTCGGCCTCCGATTGTGACCAGCAGGGCATCGTCAGCGTTCTCGATCAAGACGGCGAGTTCCGGGCGATCCAGACTCCCTTCGCGCTCGATGGCGATCAGGTTCGCCTGCCCCGCGTCACGCTCGGCGAGATTCAGTGGCAGAGCGGCACCGAGGTCGGCGTGACATCCTTCGAGGCCGACCACCGGCGCGCTGCCGACAAGCCATCCGTCCGGTCGAGGAAGCGCAAGCCGATCGCCCGAAAGGCTCCGGCGTGAGCATCGGGCCTGCCGCCGATCTCATCAACGGGCGCTGGATCAGCCTCGGCACCACCACGCCCACGCTCGCCTCCCGTTCGCCGACTGATCCGACGCGCATCATCTGGGCCGGCACTCCCCGCGTCGCGCATGTGGACCAGGCCGTCGCGGCCGCGCGTGCCGCGCTGCCCGCGTGGTCGTCGTGGCCGCGCGAGCGTCGGTTCGCGGTCCTCCGCCGATTCGCCGATCTTTGCAAGGCCCGCGCCGATGCGATCGCTTCGGCCATCACCGACGAAGTCGGCAAGCCCTTGTGGGATTCAGCCGCGGAGGCCGCCGCGCTCCACGCCAAGGTCGAGATCACGCTCGATGAATCCGGCCCGCTCCGTCGCGTGTCCGACTTCGAACTCGACGCCGGCACCGGTCGCCGCGGGCTCTGTTGGTTCAGGCCGCATGGCGTGATGGCCGTGCTGGGGCCGTTCAACTTTCCGGCCCACCTACCCAACGGCCACGTCGTCCCGGCCCTGGCGATGGGCAACACGATCGTCTTCAAGCCGTCGGATAAGGCCCCGGCAGTCGGGCAACTCCTTACCGAACTGCTCCTCGAAGCCCTCGACGCGGAGCGCGCGCCGCCGGGCGTCGTCAACCTCGTCCATGGCGGCGCGGATGTCGCGGCAACGCTCTCGAATCACGACGATCTCGACGGCATCCTGTTCACGGGCTCGTTCGCCGTCGGCCGAAGGATTATGGAGGCCAACCTCGACCGCCCGGGTCGGCTCCTCGCGCTCGAAATGGGCGGGAACAACGCCGCGATCGTGTTGCCCGACGCCGACGTGCGTCAGGCCGCGATCGAGTGCGCACGCAGCGCGTTCATCACCACGGGCCAGCGCTGCACATGCACGCGCCGGCTGATCGTGCATGAGGCCGTTGCTGATCGCCTGATCCCGCTGCTCGCCAAGATCGCCTCGAACCTGATCGTGGGCGACCCGCGATCGCCGCATCCGGTGTTCATGGGTCCGATCATCAGCGCCACGGCCCGCGACTCGGTCCTCGCGTTCCAGGCTCGGGCCGTGGCGTCCGGTGCCGAGGCGATCTCCGCCGCACGCGCCCTCGACCGTCCTGGCCAGTTCCTTTCCCCGGGCATTCTTCTCGTCGATCGTTTCACACTGGACGAGTCTGCCCCCGGCGGCGACACCGAAGTGTTCGGCCCGCTCTTGCGACTGAGCATCGCGGACTCGCTCTACGACTCGCTCGCGCAGGCCAACGCCACGCGCTTCGGCCTTGCCGCTTCGATCTTCACGCGCGACACCGCCGTGATCGAACGCTTCCGGCGCGACGTCCGGGCCGGGTGCGTCAATACCAACACGGGCACCGCGGGCGCGAGCAGCAAACTGCCATTCGGAGGGCTTGGCCTCTCCGGCAATCACCGCCCCGCCGGCGCGTTCTCGCTCGACTACTGCGCTTATCCCGTCGCGGGACTTGTGGAGCCGGGCTCGGCCGCGCAGATTCCACCCGGCATGCACGTCGACGAGGCGTGGCTGAGGTAGACGCGCGGATCAGGCAGGGGGCTTCTGCTGCGCCAAGGCCCGCGTCACCGCTGCGACCACTCCAGGGGGCACCTCGCGCCCCGGTGGCTCGTCGGAGGCACGCAGCGCCGACTTGCCCAGCGCCACCGTCCTTCGATAACTGTCGAGGTACGCCACGCACGACGGGCACACACCGAGGTGCCGCTCAAACTCGCTACGCTGCGACATGGCCAGCGTCTCGTCGAGGTAGTCGGCGATGAAGTCGATCAACTGCCGACAGGTGATGTAGGGGTGGGTGGTCACTCGCGCTCTCCGGCAAAGGTCGGCTCGAGCAGGGTCCGCAGCGCCTGTCGCGCCCGGTGCAGGCGCGTCTTGACCGCCGCGGGCGTGAGCCCGAGCATCTGGGCCGTTTGCTCCGTGTCGAGTTCCTCGATGTCTCGCAGCATCAGCACCTCACGATACGCCGCGGGCAACTCCTCGATCTTCTCCCGGACGAGGGTCCGCAGTTCCTCGGCTTCGATGCCGGCGGACTCGATCGGTTTCCAGGCCCGCGTCGGCGTCCGCTGGTGCCCGTCCTCGACGAACTGGGGCAAGAGGTCGTCCATGGACCGCTCGGGCCGACGCCGCTGCGTCCGCAGGCGCATGAGGCACGCGTTGACGCAGATGCGATGGAGCCAAGTCGACATCTGCGACCGCTCGTCGAACCGGTCTAGCGACTTGATCGCGCTGAGGTAGGCCTCCTGAACGGCGTCCTGCGCGTCCTCCTCGCGCCCCAGCATCCGCCGGGCCACGGAGAGCAATCGGCCTCCGGTCTGCGCCACCAGTTCCTCATACGCTCTCTCGTCACCCGCACGCAGCCGATCGATCAGACCCCGACTCGTCTCAGACGCCCCGCATGCAGCCGTCGTTGTTCCGCTCATGGCTTTGTCTCCGCGAGAAGTTGCGCCAGATACGGTGACGCTCCGATCACCTTGCAGCCACTACGCCAGAGCCCCGCCAGATACTCCAGGCTCGCCCCGTCGACGCCGAGCAGCCCGCGCACGTCGAGCGTCGGCTGATGTCTCGTCGTGAGCGTGCGAAGTTCCGATAACATCGCTTCACTGAGGTGCCCTTCGATCCGAATCACAGACGTCTCCCGGTTGGATTCGTCTACGGTCAGTCGCGCGATCACGTGCGTCTCCACGGTCCCGGCATTTTCCCTATTGCAACGCCTATGCCAGAGACGAGCGAGGTCCATCGGCACAGCATAAATGACTGAATTTCAACTGCGTATGCGGCGTTCGTGCCGCGACAACGCCGCGCGATGCGACGCGGCCTATCGCGCCGACGCGGCCTGTCGTCGCGCCCTACGCCGTGATGCCCAGTCTTGCCATGCGGCTTCGCAGGGTGCTTGGCGGCACGCCCAGGATCACCGCCGCGCCTTTGGGGCCGGCGATCGCGCCACCAGTTTGCTGAAGGATTCGTTTGATGTGCTCTCGCTCCATCTCCTCCAGCGTTTGCCTCCTGGCTCCCTCTGTCCTCCCGGCCGTTCTCGCGGCGGTGTTTGGATCGGCGTTCTCTAGAACCCGATCAGCGCCCGGCATCGCACCCCCTCCGAGTTCAGCGGCGGGCACGCGGAGCACCGGACCCGTGGCGAGCACGATGGCTCTCTCGAGTGTGTTCCGTAGTTCGCGGATGTTCCCGGGCCACGGGTGCCGCGTGAGCCGCTCCAAGGTCTCGGGCTCGATGGCGTCGATGCGGCGACCGATGCTGGCCGAGAGTTGGGTGACGAGGAACGAAGCGAGCAGCGGGATATCCGTGGCCCGCTCGCGGAGCGGGGGCACGTCGATCGGGAAGACGCTGAGGCGATAGAAGAGGTCCGGTCGGAAACGTCCTCCATCGGCGTCGGCGCGGAGGTTGCGGTTGGTGGCCGCGATGACGCGCACGTTGACGCGGATGGTCTGGGTTCCGCCGACGCGTTCGAACTCGCTCTCTTGGAGCACGCGGAGCAGTTTGACCTGGACCTCGGGCGAGACCTCGCCGACCTCGTCGAGGAAGATGGTCCCGCCGTCGGCGAGTTCGAAGCGCCCACGGCGCGACGAGACGGCGCCGGTGAAGGCACCCTTCTCATGGCCGAAGAACTCGCTCTCGACGAGGCCGGCGGGGAGCGCGGCGCAGTTCACTTTGACGAAGGGGGCGTTGCGTCTGGTGCTCCCGTCGTGGATCGCGCGCGCGACGAGTTCCTTGCCGGTCCCGGTCTCGCCCTGGATCAGCACGGTCGAGTCGGTCGGTGCCACGCGGTCGATGCGCTCGAGTACGCGCGCGAGGGCGGGACTGCGGCCGACGATCTCGCCGTGGGTCGAGCGGATCTCGTCTCGCAGGAGCGAGTTCTGAGCGCTCAGCCGCGCCCGCTCCTGCTCGAGCATCACTCTCTCGGTGATGTCGATGAACATCGTGCGCGTCAAGCCTGTTCCCGGCTCGGGCTTGGACCACCACTGGATCCAGAGGGGCTTGCCGTTGTCCCTGCGCTTCAACTCGAGGACCACTCCGCTCGTGTCGGTGCCGCGGCCGACGGACGCGAACGCCTCCTTGAGGCGTCGCTGGTTCTCCGGGTTGTCCACGACGAACGACTTGCCGTAGGTTCCCCGAACGTGGTCCTCGGTGATCCCCAGCGCCGTTCGGGCCGCCCGGTTGGCGCGCTCGAACCGAGTGTCGATCCCCTCGAGCACATAGGCAATGGGCGCCTCGTCGAAGAGGTCTCGGAATCGCTCCTCGCTGGCCGCGAGCGATCGTTCGAGCAGCCGGCGCGAGAGTTCGGTTCCGGCCCGAGCGGCGAAGATCCGGAAGAGGGCCATCGCGCGCGGGGTCTCGGGCATCGGCCTCGTGTCCATCGCAAACAGATGCCCGAGCACCTCGCCGTCCGCGCCTCGCAGCGGGACGCCGAGGTAACTCTCGGCACCCAAGTCCACGAGCGCTCGATCGTTTGGGAACGCGGCCCGCAGCCCGCTGGGGTGGTGGCGCATCGTGCCGGCGACCACCGCCTCGCACGGCGAGCCCGCCAGCGCCCACTCGACCGTCGGCCCGAACTCGCCTCCGTTCCAGAACGCCAGCGATCTGGCTGCGGCTTGGTCGGGCAGGAACTCGGCGACGATCGCGTACCGCACCCCGATCGCCCGGGCCAGGCTCCGCACGAGGTTCTTGAAGCACTCCGGGCCGGTCGCGCCGGCGATGCCCTCGAGCAGCGCTTCGAGCATCGCGTCGAGGGCCTTTGGCCCCACGTTCATCGGCGCGAGGTGGCTCGGCGTTTCAGCGTGCGGCGGGTTGCCTGGCGGGCTGCTCATGCGATCCCATGCCCCCCCTAAAGGCGTACGCGAATCCTACTCGATTCACGCCGCCGGCGTGGGCTCGACGATCCGTCGTGCCGCCGCCAGCGCGTCGTCCAGGTTGTCAAAGATGTGCTCGATGCCGATCGCGCGGTCGAGCCCCGCGCGCACGATCTCGAACATGGGCTGCGCATGCACGCCACCCAGGAGCAGGACGATCCCCTGCCGTTTGCACTTGATCCGGAACTCGTCCAGCGCGTGCAGGCCCGTGGCGTCGATGTGGGGGACATAACGCATGCGCAGGATGAACACCCGCGGCGGGCGCTCGAACTGGTTCAACGTGTCCTTGAGCCGGTCCGCCACGCCGAAGAAGAACGGGCCGTTGATCTCGAAGACCTCCACGCCTGCTGGCACGCGCTTGGCTCGCACCTCGCCCGGGTCCTTGGGGTCCGCGGCCTGCGATTCCTGTCCCTGGGCGAGTTCGTCGCGCACCCCCGCGATGTTCGAGACGTCGGCCATGCGCTTCATGAACAGGAGTGAGGCGAGGATCATGCCCACGCCCACGCCCATCGTCAGGTCGGTGAACACGGTGAGGCCGAAGGAGGTCAGCAGCACGAGGACGTCGTGCCGCGGGGCGCGGAGGAGCGCCCGGAAGTGGTCGATCTCCGAGATGTTCCACGCCACCAGGAGCAGCACCGCGGCGAGCGTCGAGAGCGGAATCAACTTCGCCAGCGGCGCGAGCGCGAGCATGAACATGAGGAGAAAGGTGGCGTGGAGCATGCCGGACACGGGTGTCCGCCCGCCGGCCTTGATGTTGGCCACGGTTCGCGCGATGGCGCCGGTCGCGGGCAGCCCGAAGAAGAAGGTGCTTGCGACGTTGGCAAGGCCTTGGGCCACGAGTTCCTGGTCCGACTTGTGGCGGTGCCCGGTCATGCCATCTGCCACGACGGCGGAGAGGAGGCTCTCGATGGCACAGAGGAGCGCGATGGTCGTCGCCGACGGGATCAACTCCTGGATGAGCGCCAGGTCCAATCTCGGGAGGTGCGGGGGCGGCAGCGAGTTAGGGATTCCGCCAAACCGCGAGCCGATGGTCTCGACCATGCCGCCCGTAGATTTGTCCCAACCGAGCACCTTGACGACGACGACCGAGAGTCCGACAGCCACGATCGCCCCGGGCAGCCGCGGTACGGTGCGGCGGATCAGGATCAGCACCGCGAGCGATCCGAGGCCGATGCCCGTCGAGTGCCAGTTGATCGTCCCGAGGTGCTCGGCCAGCACGCGGAGTTTGGGGATGAAACTCGCGGGCAGGGCCAGCGACGTGCCGTCGAGCGCCGAGAGGCCCAGGAAGTCGCGCACCTGCGAGGCGACAATGGTGACGGCGATCCCGGCGGTGAACCCGGTCGTCACGGGGAAGGGGATGAACTTGATGAGTTGCCCGAAGCGGAAGAGGCCCATGAGGACGACGATCACGCCGGCCATGAGCGTCGCGGTCGCCAGGCCCTCGTACCCGTGCTCGGAGGCGATGCCGAAGACGATGGGGATGAACGCGGCGGTGGGCCCGCCGATCTGGACGCGGCTGCCGCCGAGGGCCGAGATGAGAAATCCCGCGATGACGGCGGTGTAGAGCCCCATCGCCGGGGGGCTCAGCCACGGGTGCGCCGCCTTGAGGTCCGCGGCCACGGCGTTGGGAATGCTGGCGATCCCGAGGGCCATCGCCAGCGGGAGCGCGATGATCGCGACGGTGAGCCCCGCGATCGCGTCGGAGCCGAATCGGCGCGGCGAGTAGCCCTCTCGTAGCGTGAGGATGAGTTTGGGGGTATATCGAGACACGGGCCGGGGCTCTGGACAACTCTATCGGCTATCCAAGCCCTTCCTCCAAGCCATCGCGCGCCGTGCCGCCGCGCGTGCGCGCTATTTCGGAGCCTTGTAGAACGGTAGTTTGGTCACCTTGCCTTCGAGTTCGCCGCGGCCGGTGTCGACGCGCAGCACGCCGCCGGGCTCGGTGGCCTCAATGTCCACGAGCGCCATCGCAATGGCGTGGCCCAGCGTGGGGCTCAGGCACCCAGACGTGACCTCGCCGACCTTGGTGCCGTTGCGAAGGACGGGGTTGCCCTGGCGAGCCGTGCGCTTCCCGTCGAGGGAGATGCCGATGAGTCGGCGTTTGGGCCCGCCCGCGTCCATGGTGCGCTTGAGGGCCTCCATCCCGACAAACGTCTCGGCCTTCTCGCCCTGGTCCTTGTCGAGGCTGATCGCGAAATCGACGCCGCATTCCAGCGCGTTGGTCTCCTCGCCCAGTTCGTGCCCATAGAGCGGCATGCCTGCTTCCATCCGCAGGGTGTCGCGCGCCCCCAGCCCGGCGGGCTTGATGAGCGCTCCCTCCTTCTTCATGTCCACATCCTTGAGGAGGAGCGAGATCGCGATGCCGACCATGCCCGCGGGCAGGATCGCTTCGACGCCGTCCTCGCCGGTGTAGCCGGTGCGGCTGACGATGAGTTTCAGCACCATCAGGTTTTTGACGGCGAAGCGGTAGCGCTTGAGCGTCGGGATCTCCTTGCTGAACTTGCCGACGAGTTCCATCACCTTTGGACCCTGCACCGCGACCATTGCCGTGCTGGCGGTCTGGTCGTCGATCTTGACGCCCAGGTCGCCGCGGACCTGCTCGAAGTGGGGGAGCAGTTTCTCGCGGTTGGAGGCGTTGACGACGACGAGGAACTCGTCATCATCCATCCGATAGACGATGACGTCGTCGCGCACGCCGCCACGCTCGTTGCAGACGAGGGAGTATCGGCACTGGCCCGCGGTCATGTCGCTGATGCGCCGCGTGCAGAGGCGTTCGAGGAACCGCCGCGCGTGCCGTCCCGTGACCTTGACCCGTCCCATGTGCGAGACGTCGAAGAGCCCGCCGGAGGTGCGCACCTGGTGGTGCTCCTCGTGGATGCCCGTGTACATCATGGGCATCTCCCATCCGGCGAACTCGACCATCTTTCCGCCGGCGTCGACGTGGAACTTGTGCAGGGGCGTGCGCAGCAACGTGAGTCTCCTGATCGGGCGTCGCGGCAAGTGCGGGTCGCCTCGGACGAACGCAACGCTATCCGGTCCGGACCGCCGACGCCATCGCAGCGACGCGTACTCGGTCTATCGCCAATGGTGACTCAGTCGGTCCCGAGGCGTGACGCCTACTCCGGTTCTGAGGCGGCGGCTTTGGCCCGCCGCTCCCAGCGGATCCGTTTGGCATCGCCCCAGAGCATCTCGAGGTCGTAGTGGGCGCGGGTGTTCGGCTCGAAGACGTGTACGACGACATCGACGAAATCGACGAGGAGCCAGGTGGCGCGGTCGTCGGCGTTGGAACGGAACGAGGCGTGCCCGATCGTCGCGCCGAGGTCTTCGGTGTGTTGGAGGGCGGAGCGCATCTGGCGATCGGAGGTGCCGGACCCGATGACGACGAAGTCGGTGATGGAACTGAGTCCGCGAACATCGAGGACAACGACATCTGAGCACTTATCGTCGGCGAGCATTCGTGCGGCCTCGATGGCGAAGCCGCGGGCGTCGGTGGTGGATTTCTTGCGAGCGGGTCGTACGGCGTTGGGCATGGGCAAGAGTACGCGGCGGGTTCGGGAAAAGCCCGGCTGGGCACAGACGATTGCTCGCAAATGCCATTGCGAAGGCGCAACTTGTGCCCGACGCAGGCGAACCCAACAGCCGTATTGACAGGTTGGTGCCGGTGCGGGTAGGGTAGATGTCATCGACGGGGAGACGGCGCGCCGGCGCCGGGTGATAGGTGACCAGGTTGGAGGACTTCATGAAAGTCAATGCGTGCGCCGGGGCGCTGGTGGCGGCGATAGTGACATTGAGCGGGACGGCCCGAGGTCAGAACGTGCGCGCGCCCGAGGCGATCCGCACGCAGCCGGCGTCGTCGCCATTCCTCCCGGTGAGCCGGGTGGTGATCGATTATGTGCAAGACCATCCGCAGAATCCGTCGCCGGAGGACGTGCTGTCGTCGGCACGGGTCGTGCTGCTGCGGGATGGAACCAAACTGCGCGAGCCGCGGGCCGGGGAGCCGACCGAGGAGGTGGCGCTGTCCGATCTCGGCAAGCCGGGGTATGACGAACTGAGCGCCGAGGCATTGTCGCGAGTCGTGTTCGCGCTGCGCGACGAGTTGCTGCGGCGCGGGGTCGCGGCGTTCCAAGTGGACGCTTCGAGTGAGGTTTCTCTCCCGCGCGATCCAGAGACAGGGCAACCGAACCTGACCTCGCCGGATTGGGGAAAGGATCTTCGTCCCCAAAATCGGCAGGCAGCGCCCAAGGAGTTCCACGTCACGGTGCTCATCGCTTCGATCTCGGGTGTTCGGACGCAGGCGGCGGGCGAGCGGATCAAACTGGAGGATCGTCTCGACAGCCGAAAGCACGAGCGGATTCGGCGGTACTCACCGATCCAGCCGCCGGCGGAGGGCGGGCAGGGAGACCACCTGGATCGGAAGAAGGTGAACGACTACATGTCGCGGCTGAATCGGCATCCGGGGCGGCGTGTGGACGCGGCGGTATCGGAGGGCGACAAGCCGGGCGAGGTCGTGCTCGACTATCTCGTGAACGAGAGCAAGCCGTGGACGCTGTACTTCCAGATCGCGAATACGGGGACGTCGCAGACGAGCGAGTGGCGAGAACGGTTCGGGTTTTCTCACACGCAACTGACCGGCGCGGATGACATCCTGAATCTGGATTATGTGACGGCGGGCTTCGACGCGGCCAACGCGCTGCTGGGCTCGTATGAGCGGCCGATCGGATCCGGGCGGACGCGGGTGCGCGTCTTCGGCAACTGGAACGAGTTCACGGCGTCGGACGTCGGGCAGTCCGGCGCGCAGTTCTCCGGCGACGGCTGGGAGGCCGGCGCGGAGATCAAGGTGAACCTGCTCCAGCGCGGCAGCACGTTCGTGGATGGGGTGATCGGGGGGCGATTTGCGAACGTGAGCGTGACCGACGAGACGTTCGGGGGCAACCTCACGGGAGAGACGGATTTCTTCATCGCGTCGATCGGGCTCCGTGGTGAGCGGACGATCGCCGAGATGTCGACGACGGGAGGCGTCTCGCTCGAGATGAACCTGCCTGATGTGGCCGGGACGGATCAGGGCGAGTTGGATCGGCTGGGCCGACAGGAAACCAGTGACGACTGGGTGGCGCTCAAGTGGGACGTGGCGCACTCGATGTTTCTGGAGCCGCTGCTGAATCAGGGGTCGTGGAGCGACGTGGATGGAGGCCGGCCGACGCTGGCGCACGAGTTGGCGCTGTCGTTCCGAGGGCAATACGCCTTTGATCGGCGTTTGGTGCCGACTGCGGAAGAAGTGGTCGGCGGGTTCTACTCGGTTCGCGGGTACACGGAATCGATCGCCGTGGGCGACTCGGCGTACATCGCGAGCGCCGAGTATCGCTACCACGTGCCATGGGGGATGAAGCACAACCCGGAGGCGACGAAGGGGTGGTTCGGGGAGCCTTTTCGCTGGGTTCCGCAGCAGCCATATGGAAGAGCGGATTGGGATCTGATCCTACGAGGGTTCGTCGATGCGGGGCAGACGTTCAACTCGGAAAGGCTGAGTTTCGAAGAGGACCAGACGCTGGTGGGCGTGGGCGTGGGCGTGGAACTGGTGGTGCGGCGAAACGTGGACATTCGGCTCGACATCGGATTCCCACTGAGGGAAGTAACGACGCCCAACGAGACGAACGAGGTCGGCGACATGGTGTTCCACTTCTCGGCGACGTTGTCGTACTAAGGCGCGGCCACGCAAGCGGCCGCCTGAAGGGTGTAGGAAGAAGCACGCAGTAGATTGAAGCGAAAGAGTTGTGATGGCTGGGTGGGCGGGGCGCTGAAGCAACTGAGCAGATGCGCAGGACCAGAGAAGCGATCGGCGGGCGCCAACGACGCGCCCCTTGGAGTTGAGCCATGCAGAGCACGCGCAAGCCGTTCTTTACCGGTTCCGTGGTCGGGGTGGGCCTTGGGCGGTTCGTCTTTGCCACCGCCACGCTGACAGCGATGGCGAGCGGCGCGCTGGCCGGTCCGGAGGGTGCGCAGGTCGTCCGCGGCAATGCGACGATCAACCAGGCCGGCGCGATCACCACGATCCAGGCGGGCAACAACGCCATCATCAACTACCAGCGGTTCAACATCGGCACCGGCGAGACGGTGCGGTTCGTTCAGCCCAACGCAACATCTCGGGTGCTCAATCGTGTGACGGGGGGCGACCCGACGCAGATCAACGGCTCGTTGTTCTCCAATGGCATCGTTTACATCTCGAATCCGTCGGGGATCTTCTTCGGCGGGCGTGCGATCGTGAGCGTCGGCGGGCTCACGGCCGCGGCGGGGACGATTACCAACGACGACTTCCTGCGCGGGAATGATCGCTTTACGGGCGTATCGGGCGCAGTGGTGAACAACGGCACGATCGAGGCAGGCCTGGGCGGCTCGGTGAACCTCATCGGGCAGTACGTTTCGAACCACGGCAACATCGTCGTCGAGGCCGGAACCGTGACGATGACGGCCGGTGACGAGGTCTACGTCGGACGACGCGACGGCGGACTGATGGTCCGCGTCTCAAAGACGACGGCGGCTGGCGATCGGGCCGGTGTCGAGAACTCGGGCTCAATCCGGGCGGCGGCGTCGATGCTGACGGCGGGCGATATGTACTCGCTGGCGATCAAGAACACGGGGACCATTCGGTCGAAGTCGGTAACGCTCGAGGGCAAGGGCTCGGGCGTCGTGCATGTCGCCGGGACCATTGATGCGCGCGGTGGGGCTGGCGGAGGAGCGGGCGAGCGTGGCGGCGATGTGACAATCACCGGCGAGAAAGTCGGCCTCTTTGGCGCGACGATCGATGCATCGGGGGCCACCGGGGGCGACGTGCGGATCGGCGGCGATTACCAGGGCCGGGGTGATCTTCGGCGCGCCGACGCGACGTATGTGAGCGCTGATTCGTCGATTCGCGCCGATGGCGGAGCCGGCAGCGCCGCGGCGGGTGCCGGCGGTCGCGTCATCCTCTGGAGCGAGGACTACACGAACTTCATGGGCACGATCTCGGCGCGCGGCGGCGCGCAAGGCGGGCACGGCGGCTTTGCTGAGGTCTCCAGCCGGCAGGTGCTCGCGTTCCGCGGCACCGCGGACCTGCGTGCGGACCGCGGCAACGCGGGGATGCTGCTGCTCGACCCGAATAATCTGACGATCCAGGCCGCGGGCGCGACGACGAATGTGAGCAACACCGCTGGGGTCTTTGAGACGACCGCGGACTCCGCAATCCTGACCGTGAGCGACCTGGTGACGCAACTTGGCCTCTCGGCCGTGACCGTGCAGACCGCGGACCAGGTCGGCAGCACGGAGGCGGGCAACATCACCGTCGCGGACGCGATCACAGCCCCGGCCAACAGCAACAGCCTCACGCTACTGGCACACAACGACATCTTGCTAAACGCCGACATCGACTTCTCGGCGAGCACCGGTGACGTGGTCCTTCGGGCCGACGGCGTGTCGAGCAACGGCGTGGGCCGGATCGACGCCTCGGGCGGCGGGACGATCATCATGGGCGGCGGCGGGCTGGCGCTGACAGCGGGCTCGGGCGTCGGCTCGGCGGCGGCACCGGTGACCACAACGGACGTGACCACGCTCGCGGGCGCGAGCGCGACGGGCGGGGTCTTTGTGTCCGAGACGAACTCGCCGGGCATGACGATCGGGACCGTCGCGGGCACCAGTGGGCTCGCGAGCACCACCTCGGGCAACATCCAGATCGTCAGCAGCGCGGGCCTGATCACGATCGCGCAGCCCGTCAGCAGCGCCGGGCAGTTGCTCTTCCAGGCTGCAAACGGCGTGACCTTCAACGCGAATGCGTCGAGCGCGGGCATCTTCCGCGTCTTTGCGGACTCGGACACCAACGGGGCCGGGACGCTGGTCGTGGCGGACGGCGTGACGCTCACTTCGGGGCTCGAGTTCACGGGTGACGCGGGGGACGTCAACCTCAATGCCACAGGCGCGATCACGGTGACGGGACTGACCTCGAACCTGCTTCTGCGACCCTCTATGCCGACCCTGACGATCGGGCTCGGGGGCGCGGCAGGTGACTTCAACCTTGTGGGTACCGAACTCGACAGCCTTACACCCGGCACGAGCGGGCAGGTGGACATCGGCTTCGCCGCGTCCGTCGGCGGCAACGCCACGATTAACAGTTTCACGTTCCCGTTCAGCCTCGTGGTGCGTGGAGATAATGTCGAGGTGGCCGCAGCGCAAACGCTGACGCTCAGCGGGAGCGCGCGGCGACTGACGTTGATCGGTGCCGACATCGACCTGAACGGCGGGATCGCCGCGGGAGCGAACGAGGTCGTGATGCGTGCGCCGGGCGCGGCGGACGCGATGGACCTCGGCGTCGGCGCGCCGACCGCCACGTTCATCCTCACCAACGCGGACCTGAACAACATCACATCGAGCGGCAACGTCCGCATCGGGCTCGGTGCGAGCACGGGTTCCGGGGCCGTCACGATTGGCACGGTCGCCCTCGCCGGCGGCTCGGCCTACAGCCTGGATGTCCGCGGCGGTGCGACCACGATCGGTTCGCTCACGACGCAGAACAACGCGACCATCAACGCAAGCACCGGTGACGTGACCGTCGGCAGCATCTCGTCCGGCGCTTCCAGCGTCTCGGTCACGTCGGTGGCGGGTTCGATCCTTGACAACGCGGTGGACAACTCGGCAGACGTTACCACCACCGGGGCCGTCACGCTGGCGGCGGCGACGGCGATCGGCGGCGCGGGCAGCACGATCGACCTTGACGTGGGCACCGTAGCCTTGGCCTCGGCGACCACGGGCGGTGTCTTCCTGAGCCTCCTCGACGGCAACTCCAGCGGTGTGGCGATCACGAGCGTGGCCGCGGGGAACACGGTGCTCATCAACTCGCCGGGTGGTGTCGCTGGAGCCTTCACGATCACCAGCGTGAGTTCGGGTGCCGGTTCGACCACAATCACGAACTCTGGAAACGTGGTGCTCGGGACGATCGGCGCGGCGGGCCAGGCGGTAAGCGTCACCTCGACCGCGGGCTCGATCATTGATGATGGAACGCAGGGCACTCGCGTCACCGCCGGGACGGCAACCTTCACGGCGAACGCCGGCGCGGTCGGCGCGACGGGCAATGGCGACATCGATACGGACACCTCGACGAGCGTGGCCGCGACGTCGGGCGCGGGCGGTGTCTTTATTCGCGAGGCGAACTCGCTGACGATTGCCGGGCTGACAACGACGAACAACGGCAACGCGTTCCTGGCCACCGACGCTGGGGATATCGGGCAGTCGGCAGCGGTGACCGTGGCGGGCGTGACGACGTTCAATGCCGCGGGAGGGCTTGCGGACGTACTTTTCGGGACGCAGATCAACTCGTTTGGTGCGGTCGGGGGCGTGCAGGTGACAGCTCGGGACGGCTTTGTGCGCGGCAGCGGCGGGGTGCGGATCGGAACGTCCAATGTCACGCGTGACCTGACCGTCACGGCGACGACGGGGAACATCACCGACAACGGCGTCGTCACCGTGGGGCGTG
>JBJXFQ010000124.1:0-4082 GCA_046155605.1 Phycisphaerales bacterium | reverse complement strand
AGGCGATGAGGATGTTGCGGCGGGTCTTGCGGTCCGTGGTGATGGCGAGGTAGTACTCCTCTTTGCCCGCACCGGTCGGGAGACCGGTGCCACCAGAAGCCGTTGCGGGCCGATCGGCGATGTCGGCCGCGGTCGCGACGAACAACTTGCGAACCTCGAGCCCCTCCGGCGGGGTCTGCGGCGATTTCATGCGGTTCGAAAACATGAACCTCGCGGCGTCGGTGGCCTCGTCGGCGGTGCGCACGAGTTTGACGAAACCCGCCTTGCCGCGCCCGCCCGCGAAGACCTGGGCCTTGACGACGGCCATGGGCGCCGCCTGACCCGCGGTGGCCTCCTTGAAGCCTTGCGCGGCCTCGTCGATGCTGGAGATGGCGCGGCCGGGGGGCACCGGAATGCCGACGGAACGGAGGAGGTCGCGGGCCTGGTATTCGTGGATCTTCATGGGGCGTGAGTGTAGCGGCGGGCGGGGCGCATTCGCGGGTAGTATGCGGACATGAAGCCAACCAAAAGCGTGTGGGCCGAGTTGCCGGTGGATCGGCCGATGGCGAAACTGGACCGCCGGCGGGTGATCGGGGCGCAGGCGATGATCTCGCTGGTGCGGCTGGAGCGGGGGTGCATGGTGCCGATGCACGAGCACGCGAATGAGCAGTTCGCGTGCGTGCTGAGCGGGCGGCTGCGGTTTACGCTGGGCACCCCGGCAGGCGGAGTGGCGGACGGCGCGAAGGTTGTTGAGGTAGGCGCGGGCGAGGTGATGCACTTGCCCGGCGGCGTGCCGCACGCGGCAGAGGCGATCGAGACGACGGAGGTGCTGGACGTCTTCAGCCCGCCGAGCGAGAAGACGGGGATTGATCAAATCTCAAAGCGATAGAGCGAAGTAGCGATCAAGATGAAAGAGAGAAAGCAAGGTAGGGTTCGGTAGTCACCGGTCTGGAGACCGGTGCCACCGAAGCCAAGTTGAGCGCGGCATTATGTTCCTCGTTTATTGCCGAACAGGTCGATGTGGAGGCGTCGGCAGTAGCGCCAGCCGCGGCGGAGGCATTCATTCACGAGCCATCGCTGCGAGACGGGGTCGGGCGGAGTGATGCCCTCGGGCATGAGCAGCACGTCGTCGGCGGTCCAGTTGTGAAGGCTCGCGAGGATCGCGTCGATCTCGGCGAGGTCGGCGGTCGCGGCGACAACGAACTTCAGTTGGCGGTCGCCATACGCATCCAGCAGCGATTGCAGCGCGGCGGGATTGATGCGTCGCGACTCGTGGCGGAGTCGCCAGGTGCCGTCGCGGTCGCGCGGGTCGCCAGCGCGTGGGGTTGAGTTGCTGAGCTTGGGGCTGATGCTGATGAGGTCGCAGTGCGGCGGGCGAGCGGCGTCGAAGACCGTGCCGGCGGTCTCGATGGTGATGTGCAGGCCCGCGGCGTGGAGGTCGGCCGCGAGGGTGTGAATCGCGGGAAAGATCAGCGGTTCGCCGCCGGTGATGACGGCGTGGCGGGCGTTGGCGGCGCAAGCGGCGGCGACGAGATCGCTGATCGATCGCTGCGCGCCTTCGGGATTCCAGCTTGAATAGGGCGTGTCGCACCACGAGCAGCGGAGGTTGCAGCCGGCGACGCGGATGAAGAACGACGGCACGCCGGTGAGCTTGCCCTCGCCTTGAATGGAGTAGAAGGTCTCGGCGATGGGGAGGGAGGTGGTCACGAGGAAGTCTTCGCGCGGGAGGCGGCGTCAGTTGTGCTTTGCACAGGCGGGACGCCTGTGCCACCAGAGCCAAGATTCCGAGAACCTGGGCTTTCAGAGCTGGGCGCAGAGCCAAGACCGCCCCGGAGGGGCGGGGTACCCAAGACGGAGCGATCGGGTGGTGAGCAGGTGCCGTTGTATCGAGTCGGATCAGGGATGCCCGCATCCGCGAAGCCTTTGGCGCGGATGAGGCACGAATCGCAGTGGCCGCAGGCGAGGCCGTCGATGGGGTCGTAGCAACTGAAGGTCAGCGAGTAGTCAACGCCGAGGGACGCGCCGAGGCGGATGATGTCGGGCTTGCCGAGGCGGGAGAGCGGGGCGTGGATGGTGAAGGGGTGGCCGGAAGCGCCGGCGCGCGTGCCGGCATTGGCGGCAAGGGCGAAGGCGGCGAGGAACTCCTCGCGGCAATCGGGATAGCCCGACCAATCGACCTGATTGACGCCGAGGAAAAGGTCGCGGGCATCGATGGTCTCGGCGTAGGCGGCGGCGATGGAGAGGAAGATGAGATTGCGGGCCGGGACGTAGGTGATGGGGATTGCGGCCTGAGTATCGGGGTGCGTGTCGGCGCTTGCGTCGGCACCCTCACCCTCGCGCGACTCGGCGTGCCGATCGACATGATGCAGCGGGCGATCTTTGGGAACCGGGATGTCGGCGGTGAGGGCCGAGCCGCCCAGGGCGCGCAGGTCGAGCTTAATGAGGCGGTGATCGATCACGCCGAAGGATTGTGCGACGGCGGTGGCGGCGGCGAGCTCGATGCGGTGCCGCTGGCCGTAGTCGATGGTGAGCGCGTGCGGGCGGAAGCCATCGCGGCGAGCGATGGCGAGGGTGGTGGCGGAGTCGAGGCCACCCGAAAGCAGGATGACGCAGGCGCGGGGTGCGGTCACGGGTGAGTATCGCACGGGCGAGGTGCCGGTGCTACCGAAGAAGGAAAGCACCGACTCGTAAGTGCCACCGAATCAGCGAGCTCGACGCGAAATCAGGCCTTGGGCTTCTTCTCGCCCTTGGCGGGCTTGTCACCCTTGGCTGGCTTCTCTGCCTTCTCCGATTTCTCGGCCGTTTCTGCCTTAGCGCCCTTGTCAGCCTTGGCCTTTTCGTCCTTGGGTGCGTCGGCGGGTGCGGCCTCGGCCTTGCCCCAGCCGGGCTTCCGCGCGATCGAGGCCTCGGCCAGCGCCATCGATTCGGCAAGGCGATCGGTGCGCGACTTCTTCTGCGGCTTGTCGTCACGGCCACCGCGTTCGCCGCGCTCGCCCCGTTCGCCGCGCTCGCCCTTGCCGCCGGGGGCGGGCTTCTCGATGAGGTTGCCGTGGTCGTCGACCTCGACCTCTTCCTTGCGATCGGCGTCGATCTTGCGGTCCGGGGTGATGGTGACCTTGATGGTCGATTCGAGGTCGGCCTCGAACTTGATGTGCACCTCGTAGGAATCGACGCGCTTGATGGTCTGGTGAAGCCGCACGTCGCGCGGCTTGACGCCCGGGTAGCCGGCCTCGGCGAGGGACGCGGCGATCTCCTGCTGCGTGACCGAGGCATAAAGGTGGCCCAGGTCGTTGCAGGCGCGGATGAGGTTCAGGTGGACGCCCGTGAGCTTTCCGACCAGGTCCTCGCGCTGCTTGCGGAGGAGGGCGAGCTGTTTTTCGGCTTCGGCGCGCTTGGCGGCGACGGCTTTCAGGGCCTCTTCGCTCGGGGTGGTGGCCATGCCGCGCGGGAGGAGGAAGTTGCGGGCGTACCCGATGCGAACGTTGACGACGTCGCCGACGATGCCGAGGGCTTCGACGTTTTCGGTGAGGAGGAGCTTGACGTTCTTGGGCATGATCGCTGTCCTTTCGGCCCCGCAAGGCGAGGCGGCAAGTTAGGAGCCCGGAATGGACCCCAGCAGGGCGGGAGTGTAGGGGGGCAGGGGGAAAAGCTCAAAGGGAGGAAGCGACGAAGCGACGAAGAATGGCAGAGAGGCAGAGAGACAGCGAAGCAGCGAGACAGCAACGCAGGGATCGATGCCTAACGAGCCGCGAGCGTGAGCGAGCGGTCGCGCTTGACAGCCCGCGCACGGGTGGCCGTACGACTCCCCAGATGACGATTCGCCAGTTTGTTGGCCGGTGCGTGGGGGCCGTCTCGCCTGTTTGGATGCCGGGGGCGGCAAAACCAAGGAGAAGCGTGCATGCAAGCGACGATGCGGGTGGCGATGGTGTCGGGTCTGGCGGTGGCGAACGGCCTGGCGAGCGTGGCGGAGGCGCAATGCACGAAGGAGTGGCTGCCCCCGCCCGCGGCGTTCATCCCCACGACCGGCGCGGGCAATCGGCCGCTCTGCAGCGTGCTCTGGGATCCGGACGGCGCCGGCCCGCTTCGCGAGCAACTCGTGGTCG
>JBJXFQ010000122.1:0-4794 GCA_046155605.1 Phycisphaerales bacterium | reverse complement strand
GGGGCGTGGACGTAGCCGTCGTAGCCGATGATGTTGTCGGGGGCGCCATTGGCGAGGCCCGAGCGGTCGGAGATGTCCCCGCTGGGGAGCGGCGTGCGGGCCGGGCCGACGAGGTCGGTATCCTTGGCGTCGATGACGCCGTTGCGGTCGAGGTCGAGGGCCACGTCGTAGGTGCTCGTGCCGATCGAACCGATGTGGCCGATGCTGAAGTAGAGCGCCAGGTCGTTGCCCGTGCCGGTCACGGTCACCGCGCCGTCGTCGTTGAGGTCGCCGGCCCAGCGGTGGGTCGCCACGCCATAGGCGTCATAACGCACCCGCTCGTGCAGCAGCGGGTCGGCCCCGGTGCCGATCATCGCCACGGTGCTGAACTGCGCGTCGGTGAGGTGGTGGTGCCGCCGCTCCGTGTCCTCCTCCAGCGGGCCCGGATCGGGGTCGAACTGCCGCCGCAGGATGGGATCGTCGATGTACCGGATGCCCCAGACCTCCTGCGCGATGCGGTCGTCGCCGGCCGCGCCGTCCTCGTCGATCCGCTCCTCCAGCAGCTGCCACGCCGCGGAATAGTACATCACCCGGTCCTGGTCCGGCGTCGGCGGGTCGTACGACCCGTCACCCGCCACGCTCTTCTTCACCCGCTGCGGCAGGCCGGCCATCCGCATCGTCATCACCTACGACAAGGTGCCAACGCCGCCGAAGACCGGCCAAACAGCCTCATCCCGGTAGCGCTCTTTCCGCGGAACGTAGCGGGGATGCGGTTATGAACATCCTGCCGCGAACGAGTTGAGGAAGCAGATGAAGTCGCTGACGTTGAGCGTCGGTGGCGTGCCGCCGCCGTCGCAGTTCGCGCGGGCGTCGCCGGCGGCGACCAGGTTGAGGAAGCAGGTGAAGTCGGTGACGTTCAGCGCCGCGCAGCCGGTAGGTCCGAGCGAGCCGTCGCAGTTGGCCCGGCAGGGCGGGCGGCCCCAGCGGGCCACCGAGATTGCCGGGACGCCGCCGATGCTGGAGAACGTGCCGCCGACGAAGAGCGCGGGCCCGCGGCCGTCGTCGTAGGGGAGCATCGTGTAGACCTGGCCCGTGGCTGGTCCCGTGCCCAGCGGAGTTCACGCCGTGGGCATTCGGGGTGGCGAAGTCGTTCGCCGAGAATCGTCATCCAGTACACATGGCCCGCCACGACCGGGCTCCACGATGTGACTTTGTTTGACTGCAAGTCGATGGCTGCGAGCGACCGGCGCGACACGGCGCGCGGAGGAGAAGGTGCCGCCGATATAAAGCCGATCTCCGTGGATCAGCAGGGCGTTGGTCGCCCCGCCGCCAAGTTCGACCGTTCTGGTCGGATCGCCAAAGCCAGTGACGGTATACACAACGACATCAGGCGCGCCCATATACACAAACCGGCCGGCAACAGCCATGCACCGGACTTCTTGGAGTGGGTTTGGGCACCAGGCCAAGAGGGTGCCTTCGCTACCGATGCGGGCCGCATTGCGTCGCGGCTGCCCGTTGACGCGCGCAAATGATCCTCCGATGTACCAGCCGCCCTCGCCGTCTGAAAGCACGCAGTTTACAGTGCCGCCGATCTGTGGAAATCTGGTGTCTGGCTCCCCGCTCAGCGAGTCGAGGGAAGCGGCGCAGCCCGTGAGCGGGCCGACCTGGTCGAAGAGGCCGCCGACATAGAGCGTTGTGCCGACGACCACGGCCGCTTTGACAGGACCGTTTGGAGACCAGGTATCAAGCCGGGGTGACGAAGCGGGGAGCTGGGCGGAGGCCCCATGGGGTGCGCCGGCGATCAGCGGAATGGCGATCAAGTATGGTCGGGTGCGCAGCATAAATTTTTTCCTAAGGTTGTCGCGTGCGAAACAAGCCCCACTCAATGCGAGCTCACGATTCTTCTACGATTTGGAGGGCTGTTCGGAAGGCGGCGCGAACTCCGCGGCTTTCTCGGGTTTGTTCCAGGTCACGTACAAATTGTGCAGGTGCTTGCGCACGATCTGGCTTCGGGCGTCCGCACCGGGCAGTGATTCAAGCGACCGCCTGGCGGTGAACAGTTCCGATTCCGCTTCCTCCCAGCGTGCCAGTCGCGTCAGACAGCCCGCGTAGAGGCAGCGGATTCTGATGCGGAGCGGGTCGGTCGGTGTCAATCCGTCCGACGCTTCCTCATTCCGCCGCCGCAAGTGGCGTTCGCTTTCTTCGAGACGACGTCCCTGGGTGAGGAGCTCGCCGCGTGCGGCCTTAGCGCGGAACGTGGACACGTGCCGTGGTCCGAGCGTGGCTTCTCGACGTTCGATGACGCTGTCCACCTCGCGCAACGCCTCGTCAACTCGGCCACCTCCGGCGTAGGCACGGGCCAGATTGACGGCGGCCGTCATGGTGGCTTCGTGATCGGGGCCGAGCGCGCGACGCCGCCCCTCGAGCGCCTGCTCCCCCATCGGGACTGCTTCGTCGAATCGGCGCAAGCTCGTGTAGAGCACGCACAGCGCGTTCTTGACCACCAGCGTGGACGGATGGTCGGGACCAAAGTGAGTCACCTCAAGCGGCAGCAGCCGGAGCAGCAGTTGCTCGGCCTCGGCGTTTCTGCCGACGTCGAGCAGGCTTGTAGCGTGGTTGCTCATCGCCGCCATCGTGTAGGAATATCGCTCCCCCCAGATGGCGAGTCGTCCTCGCAACACTTCCTCCGAGAGCTCGAAGGCGCGCTGCAGATTGCCGGCGCCTCGCTCGATGCCCTGGAGGACGTCGAGGAGGAGGAGCGTGTTGGGATGGGCGTCTCCGCAGACCTCCCGAGCCTTCTCGAGCGTTGACATGATCAGCTCGCGAGCTTCGCGCGGGCGACCCGTTTCCATGAGCAGCCTCGCGCGAAGCTGATGCACTCGGACGGCGAGGTCGATATTTCCCGCCGGCAGGTGCGCCACGATCTGCTCGGCCTCGGAGAGCGGCTCAGACGCACGAGCCTGCTCTCCGAGCGCCATACAGGACGACGCGAGCACCAAGTGTGCGCGAGCGCGAGTCATCGGCGCATCGGGGCCGCTTTGCGGGCGTGCGATGGCGTCCTGCGCGGCCTCGACCGCCGCGCGGTAATCTCCAAAGCCGTACTTGAGGATCGCGAGCGAGACGAGCGCGGGAGGCAGGTATTTGTCACTTCGTGGCGCGTCGCGCTTCGCGCGATCAAAGATGATGCGGAGCTGCTCCTCGGTGGGCTCCACCGCGCTGAGCGCGAGATACCCTTCAACGATCGCCAACCGCAGCGGATACCACACGCTCGGCTGTGTTGACGGATTTGCATCGAGCATCTTGGCCGCGAAACCCAGGGAGTCCAGAACCGTCACGCTCGGCCCGCCCTTGCCCCCTTCCACGGACTGGAACATCCCCTTCAGAAGGTCGATGACGGCCTCGGCTTCCGCGGCGCGATCCTGCGCCTCCTTCTGCTCCTTGCGCGCCCGTTCCAACTGCTCCGCTTCGCCCGTTTGCGCCTTGATCGCGTCGTTTCTCGCGTTGGTAGCGCGGATCGCCTGCCACGTCACGCCGGCACCGGCGAGCAACAGCGTGGCCACCACCGCGGACCCTCCGATGACGGCGCCGCGGTTTCTCCTCGTGAACTTTCGAAGGACATACCACGCACTGCTGGGCCGGGCAACGATCGGCTCATCACGAAGGTACCGCTCGATGTCGTCCGCGAGCGCGGCGACCGACGGATACCGCCTTTCCCTGTCCCTTTCCAATGCCTTGCCGACGATGACGTCGAGATCACCTCTCAAGTCGCGGTCGAAGGTGCTCAGGCGACTCGGCTCCTGCTCGCGGATGACGCGGGCCGCCTCGAGCAGGCCCTTGCCGGTCACCTCATAGGGCGGCCGATCGGTCAGCAACTCGTAGAGAATCACGCCGAGCGCGTAGACGTCCGATCGTGTGTCCGCCCCGGACGTTTCTCCGGCCACCTGTTCGGGGCTCATGTACTGCAGCGTGCCAATGATCTGCCCATCGAGCGTGTGGGGCGATGCCGTGCCAGTGTCATCAAGCACTCGCGAGGCCAAAGTCGAGGATCATCGGATCGCCCGCGCTGGTGACCAGGATGTTCTCGGGTTTGAGGTCTCGGTGAACGATCGCGCGCTGGTGCGCGTGGCTCACGCCGTCGCACACACGGAGAAAGAGTGCGAGCCGAGCCGGAATGTCGAGGTTCGATTCGCGGGCGTATCGCGTCAGGCTTATGCCCTCGACCAGCCCCATCACCAGAAAGGGCCGGGGTCCAGCCGCCGTCCGCACGGTCCCGGCCTCATAGATCTGCGCGATCGCCGGGTGGTGGAGGTGCGCCAAGGCACGAGCCTCCACCTCGAGCCTGCGGATTGCTGACTCGGTCGCCAAGCCGGAACGGATGAGCTTGATCGCAACGGATCGGCCTGTGGACACCTACTCGGCAAGGAAGACAACTCCCATGCCGCCGGTGCCGAGCGACCGGATGACGCGATACCCCGGCACGACGCACGCATCGAGTTCGCCGCCATCCTTGGGGGGAGTGAACGCGGGCGCTTCCATGAACGTCGCGCTCCGCGCGTGCGCATCGAGCATCCGATGCACTTCTTCGGCGAGTGCGGCGTCACCCGCGCACTGAGCGAGAACGAACCGGCTGCGATCCTCGCCCTCGCGGTCAAGCGCTGCCTCGAAGGTCTCTCGTACTCGTGCCCAGCGACTAGGCTCTGTCTGATGGATTATTCGTACGGCGAATGGTCGGGTGGCAGGTACTGTTTGCGGCCTGGAAACCGGGGGTCATCATGGCTGGAAACCTGCTGAACCGATCCGTCAGACAGAACCTAG
>JBJXFQ010000017.1:0-4973 GCA_046155605.1 Phycisphaerales bacterium | reverse complement strand
CGCAGCCCAACGCGGCCCTGCGCACGCAGGAGCGCATCGCCGCCACCTTTGGCGACGTCGCCGAATCGCTCATCATTCATGTCGAGGCCGGCTCGGCGGAAGAGATGGTCGCGCGCACGCACGAGGTGGAGCGGCGGCTCGCGGTCGATGCCGTGCGCCGCGCGGGCGGGACGCGCACGCTGGGTTTAGGCTCGCTCCTCCCCGATCCTGCATCCCGCGCGCAGCGCGACACGCGGCTGGCGACGCTCGACCCCGAGCGAGCGACACAAGACTTCAACACCGCGCTCGGCGAGAGCGCCTTCGCCCCTGAGCCCTATCAGGGCTTCGCCACCTTTCTACGCACGCTGCTTCGGCCCGCACGGTTTCCCGGCGTCGCCGAACTCCGCGAGTATCCATCACTCGCGAGCATCGTTTTGCCCCGCGCCGACCCGAAGCCCGGCGAGCCGTGGCAGACGATCGTCTTGCTGCTGATCGATCGTCCGGTCTCCGATGCCGCCACGCGCGACGCGGTGCTCGGCGCGGTGGGCGGCGCGCTGCAAGGCCTGCCCGGCGTGACAGCAACTGGCCTTGCCGTCGTCGCGCGCAACGTTGAGAACACCGTGCGGCACGACCTGCCCTATCAGATCGCTGCCGCCGCGAGCATCGTCCTGCTCATCAACGGCGTGTTCCTCCGTCGTCTGGGCGCGACGCTCCTCTCGTGCGTGCCCGTGCTCGTCGCGGTGCTGGCGATCCTGGCGTGGATGACGGCGCTGGGCGAGCAGATCAACATGGCGAACATGGTGGCGATTCCGCTCATCTTCGGGCTGGGCATTGATTTCGGACTGTTCACCGTGCAGGCCGCGCGAAGGTCGCGCAGCGATGGTGAGTTGGTCGCGCGGCTCGGGCAATCGAGCCACGCGTTCCTCATCAACACCGGCACGACGATCCTGGGCTTCGGCACGCTGGTGACCACGAGCACGCCCGCGATCCAATCGCTGGGCCGCGTGATGTCCGTCGCGGTGGTCGGGTGCATGGTCGGGACGAGTCTGGTGCTCGTCCCGCTGCTGGTGCTGGGATTGCGAACCGCGCGAGGCCGCGACGCGAATACTCTGGAGGACCGCGAGCGGGCGAACCGGCCTGACCCGGCCGCCCCCAACCGACCCGGCAACACCCGGCGCGGGCGCAAACAAAGACCATGACCCAGGCACTGACGAGATACAACGCCCTCTTCGACGCCGTGCGCAGCCGCCGCCGCAAGGTGGAATCTCCGCGCGGGCTCGATTCGGTGGCGTCGCAAGCGGGGCTGACGATCCGGCGGATGCGTCGCTCGGCGCGCTGGCTCATGTCGCAGGCACGGCTGATCGATGCCGAGGCCATTGCCGTCCGCGGCTATTCCGAAGGCGTGCTCGACGGCGCGATCGCCGAGGCCCGCGAGGCGGTCGTTCGCGGTGGCCTCGATGAAGCGCTCGTCCGCCGGTCGCTCACGCTGACGCGCGAGGTCGCACGGCGCCAGACCGGCGAGGAGCCGTATGTCGTGCAGGTCATGGGCGCGCTCGCGCTCTACCACGGCCGCATCATCGAGATGCTCACCGGCGAGGGCAAGACCCTCACGGGCTCGATTGTCGCGCCGATCCTCGCGTGGCGGCATCGGCATGTGCATGTGCTCACGGTCAACGACTACCTCGCGCGCCGAGACGCGAAGTCACGGGCCGAGATATATCGTCGCTGCCTCGTCAGCGTCGGCGCGATCCAGCAGGAGATGCCGCACCACGAGCGGGCAGATGTCTACGCGCGATCGATCGTCTATGGCACGCCCAAGCAGATCACCGCTGACTGGCTCCGCGACCAGATCCGACTCGGCGCGCAGGCGACAGCCTGGACGGGGCGTCTCGGCGCCGGCGACATGGGGCCGCTGATCCCCGGCCTGCGTGCGGCGCTGGTGGACGAAGCCGATGCCGTGCTGATCGACGAGGGTGTGGTGCCTCTGATCATCGCGCGGTCGCGCCGCGAGGACGACATGTCGGAGGTCTATCGCCGCGCCGCGTCGATCGCCGCGACGCTCGACGAGGGTCCGGATTACAGCGTCGATCACCTTCGCCGCCGCGCCGAGATCAAGGCCCGCGGGCGGCACCGATGCGGGCAGGTTTTCGCGCGGCTTCCCGAGCCCATCTGGAAGGCCGGACGCCGTGCCGAAGAGTTGATCCGTCAGGCGCTCGTGGCGCGACACTGCTATCTGCGCGGCCACCAGTACCAGATCGTCGACGGTCGCGTGGTGATCGTCGATGAATACACGGGTCGCTTCCTGCCCGATCGCAACTGGGAGCACGGGCTGCACCAGGCCGTCGAAGCGAAGGAGGGCGTCGAGGTCACCGCCGACCGCGAGACGCTCGCGCGCATGAGTTTCCAGCGGTTTTTCCGGACCTATCCGTTCCTGTGCGGGATGACGGGCACCGCCGCCGACGCCACGGGCGAGATGGAGCGCGTCTACTCGCGCCCGGTCACGGTCGTGCCGACGAATCGGCCCGTGGCGCGGGAGCGCCGGCCCACGCGCTATTTCCGCACCGCCGAGGCGAAGTGGGAGGCCGTCGTCGCCTCCATCGAGTCGCTGCACAAGGAGGGTCGCCCGCTGCTCGTGGGCACGCGATCGATCGAAGCGAGCGAACAACTGGCGTCGCGACTCACGGCCCGTGGGCTCGCCCACCGCGTCCTCAACGCCAACTTCGACAAGGAAGAGGCCGACCTCATCGCCGGCGCGGGCGTCGGCGGGTCCAATGCGGCCATCACCGTCGCCACGAATATGGCGGGCCGCGGGACCGACATCAAGCCCGATGAGGCCGCGCTCAAGGCCGGCGGGCTGCACGTCATCCTCACCGAGATGCACGCGGCCAAACGGATCGATCGGCAGTTCATCGGCCGCGCCGGGCGTCAGGGCGACCCGGGATCGTCACAGACCTTCGTCTCGATGCAGGACGAACTGGTTCGCCTGCACGCGAGGCGGATCTCGGCCTGGCTCCGTCGCTCGGGCAGCAACGGCGAGATCAAGGCCTCCGCGTTTCTCCGTTGGCTCTTTCGTGCCGCCCAGCGCGATGCCGAGGCCCGCGCTCGCCGCGGCCGACGAGCCGTTCTCCAGCAGGACCACTGGATCGAGCGGTTCCTGCCCGGCACCTGAAGAGGCGGCCCCATCGCGCCAACGCCGGCCGCCGCGGGGCGCCGCGGGGCGCCGCGGGGCGCCGCGCCCGGATGATGCGCCGGACGCAGCGCCGACCCCCGGCTGGACTGGCGTTCTTAGTTGCACCCCGCGGCGAACTTGTTCAGGAAGCACGTGAAGTCATTCACGTTGAGCACCGGCGGGATCGTGGATTGGTCGCAGTTCGCGTAGTCCGTCAGTTGCTGCGCCGCGGGCAACGACGAGGCCGCGGCGAAGCGGTTCTGGAAGCAGGCGAAGTCGTTGACGTTGAGGGTTGGGGCGATGACCGAGCCGTCGCAGTTGGCGTAGCACATGACGACGTTGACCCGCGTTGCGGTGTACTCCACGTGCGCCGGGCCGAACGAGCCGACCGGTGGGAGGTTGGTGGTGGCGAAGGTGCCGGTGCGCGACGCGCCCCGAGCGATCGTGATGATGTCCGGCGCCGCGGGCACAAAGCCGGGCACGAGCCCGACGTTGAGCGTGCCGGCGACGGTGAGGGGACCCGTGGCGATGATCTGATCGCCCGCGTGGAAGCCCTTGAAGTCGAGCCCGAGGTCGGCGTCGTAGATGGCCGTCCCGCTCATCGTGACCGTCCCGTTCAGCCCGTTGACGCGGAGCGTGGCGATGTCGGAAGTGAGATTGGGCAGCGGCCCGACCTTGACGCGCCCGTTCACGAAGAAAAGCGGCGTTTCGAGATCGCCATTGCCGCGCAGTTCGCGCCCGCCGTTGAGCACGAGTTGCGCGGCGCACACGATGTTGCCGGTATCGAGGGTGGTGAGTGAGCCCAGCCCGATGCCGTTGGAGTCCAGGAGGGTGACGATGCGGGTGTCGGCGTGCAGTTCGCTGCCGAGGTTGAGCGTGACGCCGGTGGTCGAGTTGTCGCCCATGGTCATGTTGGCGAGGGCGTTGATCTGCGTGCCGGTGTTGAAGACGACTTGGGCGGCGATGTCGCCCGCGCCGGTCCAGCCGCTGTCCGGGATCGCCGGGTTGTTATTGAACGTGTACTTCGTTCCGTCAATAAAGCCGGAGTTGTTGCGGAGTTTGCCGTTGATGGTGATCCCGGCGGCCGTGGTCGCGGTGATGACGCTCCCGCCGGAGTTGTAGAACAACTCCTTCGTGGTGATCGTGCCCGTGCCATCCAGGGTTCCGTTGACGCCGGCGGTGACGATTTCCAGGCCGTTTGGGGCAATGATCTCGCCGCCATTGATGGTGGTGACGTCAGTGATGGCGCGGTTGGCGTCGAGGATGGTCAGGCGGTGAGCACCGACGGTGATGAGGCTGCCGTCCTGAGCCTCGAAGCCAATCGGGTCGGACGCGTCGCCGACGGTGAGATCGTTGAGCAACACTTCAAGCTCGGCGCCGAGCTGGACGCGAACGGGCCCATCGACAAGCGGGGTTCCGGCGGCGGCGGCGAGAGAACGTAACAGACCGCCACCATCCACGTCAACGAGCGTGCCGACCTCGACCTCGCCACCGACCACCAGTTCCCCACCGTCGATAAGGACGATGCCGGTCGCGTCGACCAGGCCGCCTTCCTGGACCGTGAATATCCCGGTGTTGCGGATCACCACGCCGTTGCCCCCATCGGTGGCGCTCAGCACGCCGCCGTTTCCGATGGAAGCGGTACACAGCGGCCCGGCGTCGTTTCCAAGCACGAGGTTCAGGGTGGTGATGCTTGCCGCGCTGGTCGCCGCGAGTTCGAGCGTCCCGCGTCCGTTGAGCGATGCCGCGGGCACCTGCAGGTTTCGGGCGAGCACCTGCCCGCCGGCATCGACCTGCAGCGACCCGATCCCGTTGACGCCGACGC
>JBJXFQ010000120.1:0-16277 GCA_046155605.1 Phycisphaerales bacterium | reverse complement strand
GGACCCTCAGAGCAGGGTCCGTGGCACGGGAGTTCCCCTACGCAACACCCTGTCCGAGCGCGGCAGCGGTGCCGAACCATTCGGCGGCGGGGTCGATGACGAAATAGGACTTGAGCATCGCGTGCAGCTCGGGGTGGTGGTCGCGGAGCGGGCCGGCGCGCTCGAAATAGGCTTCGGTAGCGACGGCGAAGAACTCGGCGGGGTTCTGCATGCCATAGGGGTTGAGGACGGTGGCGCGATGCGCCCAGGCGTCGTGGGCGAGCTGTCGCTGCTCGCGGGCCATGAGTTCGCGCCAGCGGCGCGCGCGGCCGAGGTCGCCCAGCCAGGGCATGCCCTCCATCTCGCCCGATTCCGCGTCGAGCTGGTGGGCGAACTCGTGGAGGACGACGTTGCGGGCGTCGTTTGAATCGGCGGCACCGGCGAGAACCTCGGGCCAGGAGAGGACGACCGGCCCGCCGACGATGGGCTGGAACCACGATTCGCCCAGGCGCGGGTCTTCGGAGAGGGTGACGATGCCGCCGGGGCCGGTGGTGCGGGCGCGGCCGAGGAAGGTGCCGGGATAGACGAGGACGGTGCGGAGGCCGGGGAAATAGTCGTGCTCGCGATGGAGCAGGAGGAGGCAGGCCTGGGCGGCGATGAGCAGGCGGACGCGATCATCGACGCGGAAGCCGCGGCAGCCTTCGAAATACTTCTCAGCGAGGAAGACGCGGATGTGGCCCTGAAGCTCGCGGCGGTCGCCCTCGGGCAGGCGCGAATAGAGCGGCATGTCGGCGCGGAGGATCGAATCCCACTGGGCCGGGAACGGGCCGCGGCGGAGACGCTTGCGACGGATCGAGCGGAACAACATCTCGGACCTTTCGGACTATCCAATCCTTGGCCGGGCGGAGGCCGCACGGCGAGGGCAAGCGCACAGGCGGGAGGCCTGTGCCACGGACGAAACGGATGAAGAGAACGAGAAAGAAGGAACCTAGATGCGGTAGCCACCGGTCTGGAGACCGGGCCACCAAAGGAGCAGGAACAACCGCCGCGCCGAGGTCGAGGGGAGCCCGACGGGCGTGGCGGGGCGGGAACGAATGTGAAACGGCGATCGCTCGGCTCGCGGTCGGGGGTTTGGCTGTCAAAGTGGCGGCGAGGGCTACATGCAGTGCAACGGGGGCGATGCGAGCGATATATCCTCCCCGCATGAGGCACTGCGCGGGCACGAGGCTCTGGGTGGGTTGGGCAGCGGCGGCGATGGTGCTGGTCGGCGGCGCGCGCGCGCTGGCGCAAAGCGGCGAGTATCGCATGGACGAGGCCGGCGACTGGAAGCCGGCGGAGTCGCGCCCGCTGACGGCGGACGAGGCGACCATGGCCCGCGCGCGGAAGCTGCTCGCCGACGAGAAGTTCTGGAGCGCGCGACGGCTGCTGCGCGATTGGCTGGAGGCCAACTCCAAGAGCGAGAGCCCGCAGTTGCCGCTGGCGTACCGGCTCCGCGGCGACGCGCGGACGGCGGACAAGGACGAGTATGAGGGGCTTCGCGACTACGAGGCGGTGTGCATCCAGTTTCCGGGCACCGAGGAGTATGTGCGGGCGATCGAGCGGGAGCTCGAGATCGCGATCCGCTACGTCAACGGCTATCGGCGGAAGTTCCTGGGGATGCGGATCCAGCCGGCGGACGACATCGGCGAGGAGCTGCTGGTGCGGGTGCAGGAGCGCCTGCCACAGAGCCGGCTGGCGGAGCGGGCGGGGATCGAGCTAGCGGACTATTACTACCGGAATCGGGACCTCTCGCTGGCGAGCGAGGCGTATGACCTTTTCGTGCAGAACTTTCCGAGGAGCCGATTCGCCGATCGGGCGCGCGTGCAGCGGATCTATTCAGAGATCGGGCGGTACAAAGGGCCGGAGTATGACGGCTCGGGGCTGGCGGACGCGAAGATCCTGATCCAGGGGTATGCCGAGGTGAATCCGCTCGGCGCGCAACGCGAGGGACTGACGGACGCGCTGGTCTCGCGGCTGGATGAATCGGCGGGGGCGAGCGTGCTGGTGCGGGCGAAGTGGTACATCCGCCGTGGCGATCTGGTCTCGGCGCGGGCCACGCTCAGGCGGCTGCTCGCGACACATCCGCGAACGCTGGCGGCCCGCGAGGGGATGGACATTCTGGACGCGAATCAGTGGACCTATGCCGCGCCGACGAAGGGCAATGCGATGACAGAGAATGGAAAGGTGCCGCTTGACGCAGCGCAGCCGGCCACCGAGACACCCGCGGAGAAGAAGGCTGGCGAAGGCGGAATGCCATGAATCGGAGCGACGCCAAGGCAAGTTGCGCGCGAGAACTCGGTTCTCTCTTGAGCCGATCGCGCGAGCGATCGGTCAATGCAACGTGCACCCTCCGGCTTGCTGGAGCGAGCTTGACGGTCATGACAATCCTCGCGCTTGTGCCGGGCGGCTGCTCATCTGACCCGACGCGCGGGTATTCGTTCACGCCCACGCGCTCAGAACAAGTACGGACGGTCGCCGTGCCGATCTTCGACAATCACACGTTCCAGCACGGCATCGAGGCCGATCTGACCGACGCGATCATCAAGGAGATCCAGCGGACGACGCGGTGGGTGGTGGTTTCGACGGAGAAGGCGCAGACGACGCTGACGGGATCAATCACGAGCGCGGAGCTTCGGCAACTCTCCACCTCAAGCTCGACAGGGCTGGTGCAGGAAGTCGGGATCGAGCTGACCGCGGACTTTGACTGGCGCGACGGCCGCACGGGGACGTTCCTGGTGCGTCGGCGGAACGTGAAATCGCTTGAGTCTTTCGTGGCGTCGCGGCCCACGAACGAGCGAATTGACCTGGGACGCCACGCGTCGGTACAGGAACTTGCCCGGGTGATCGTTTCTGAGCTACGCGCGGCATGGTGATGGCCTAGCGTTCCCGGGTCCGGGCGGTGCGCGGTGGGCGCGTGAATCCGTCTGGGCCGAATGCCGAAGAGGTTTGGGGGCCATGAGGGCCCCCGCGGGCCTGGATGGCCCCAAGGGACGCCGAGATGCCCAAGCGTGACAGGGTGGGGGATGGGTTGGATCTGGCGCGGTTTGCCGCGTCGAACGGTCGTGATTCGCGCCAGCGTCCGGCGGGCGGTGGGCAGGAGCCCCCGAAGCGGCCGGGTGCGCCGGGCGTCCCGCCGAGCCGGGGACTCTTCGGCGTAGCGACGATCGTGCTGGCGGCGGTGCTGCTCTTCACGATTTTCAACACCGCGCCGCGCGGGCAACAGATCACGCTCGAGCAGTTCCGGATGCTCTGGTCGCAGGGCCGCATCGAGGGGGACACGGTCGAGATTCGCGATGACTCCGTGCGCGCGTACCAGACGCCGGCGGGCGACTCGAACACGCGGACGCTGCGGGTGATCGATCTGAACACGGCGACGGCCAAGCCGATCGTCGAAGAGGTGCTGAAGATCACCGAGGGCCGGGCCAAGAGCCGTCCGACGCCGGGCTGGGTTCCGATGCTGTATTGGTTCGGGCCGTTCCTGCTCATCATGCTGGTGTTCTGGATCGTCTCGCGCGGCCTGCGGAACGCGAGCGTGGGCGGGGGCATGCTGGGAAGCTTTGGCAAGAGCCGCCACCGGATGATGAACAAGGAGATGACGGGGATCACCTTTGCCGACGTCGCCGGGATCGACGAGGCGAAGGAAGAGGTCACCGAGATCATCGAGTTCCTGAAAAACCCCAAGAAGTTCACGAAGCTGGGCGGACGCATCCCGCGCGGCGTGCTGCTGGTGGGCGAGCCGGGGTGCGGCAAGACGCTGCTGGCCAAGGCGATCGCGGGCGAGGCCGACGTGCCCTTTTTCAGCATCTCGGGGTCGGACTTCGTCGAGATGTTCGTTGGCGTCGGCGCGTCGCGCGTGCGCGACCTGTTCAAGCAGGCGAAAGAGAGCTCGCCATGCATTATCTTCCTCGATGAGATTGATGCGGTGGGCCGTCGCCGCGGGGGCGGATTTACCACGGGCGGACACGACGAGCGCGAGCAGACGCTCAACGCGATCCTCGTCGAGATGGACGGCTTCGCCACGACAGACGGGGTGATCGTGGTGGCAGCAACGAACCGGCCCGACGTGCTCGACCCGGCACTGATCCGCCCCGGTCGCTTCGATCGGCAGATCACCGTGCCACTGCCGGACCTGAAGGGCCGGCTCGAGATCCTGCAGGTCCACGCGAAGAAAGTGAAGCTGGGTCCGAAGGTTGACCTCGAGCGGATCGCGCGCGGCACGCCCATGTTCAGCGGCGCGGACCTCGCGGCGATCATCAACGAGGCGGCGATCGCGGCGACGATGCAGAACAAGGACTTCGTCGAGCAGGACGACCTGGAGGAGGCCCGCGACAAGGTGAAGTTCGGGCGGTCGAAGAAGAGCCGGGTGCGCGAGAAGGAAGAGAACAAACTGGTGGCGTATCACGAGGCGGGGCACGCGGTGCTCCAGGCGCTCTTGCCGGATGCCGACCCCTTGCACAAGGTGACGATCATCCCGCGCGGGGCCGCGGGCGGCGCGACCTTCAGCCTGCCCGAGAAGGACCGCATGGGCTACGGGCTCAAGTGGCTTTCGGCGTCGTTGCGGGTGGCGTGCGGGGGGCGGATCGCTGAGCAGCGCGCGATGGGCGACGCCTCAAGCGGAGCGGCGGCGGATATCGCGCAGGTGACGCGGATCGCGCGCACGATGATCGAGGAATGGGGCATGTCGGCGCGGCTGGGGTTCGTGCGCTATGCCGCGGCGGACACGCGCGAGATGTTCATGCCCGAGCGCGACTTCTCCGACGAGACGGCGAAGATCATCGACGAGGAGACGCGGCGGATCGTGGACGAGGCGTACAAGGACGCCGAGCGGGCGCTGCATGAGAACTGGGAGCGGGTCGAGGCGGTGGCGCAGGCCCTGCTGCGGTACGAGACGCTCTCGGCGGACGAGGTGCATCGCCTGATCCGGGGCGAGAAGGTGGACAAGCCGACGGTGGGCGAACTGCTGGCGCGTGAGGCGAAGAAGCGGTCGGACGTGCCACCGAGCCCGGAGCCGGAACTGCCGCCGGGCGCGATGCCGAAGCCGGCGTGATCCGCGCGCTCAACCGCCGCGTCTAGGATGCATCGATCGAACGTCTCAGCAGGTCCACGGGAAGATCCCGATAGACCCCCGCGTCGTGCTTGTACGTTGACGCGTGCTTGCTGCCGTGTTCGTCGCGCCAGGTGAGGTCGGCGACGAACTTCGTGCCGCCGCGTCGCGCGAAGAGGAGCGGCGCGGAATCCCAGAAGATGCGGACCTGCTTGCCGGGGCGGAGCAGGCCGAGGCCGCGGAAGATGCGGAGGTCGGAGATGACGGCCTCGCCACCCAGGCCGCGCAAGTCGGGGGTGAAACGGACCTTCACGTCGAGCGCGATCTCGCTCCCGATGTTGGCGAGGACGAGGTAGAGCCGTGCATCGTCGCAATCGACGTCGAGAATCACGCGCGCGGCCCTGGCTGGCGATTCGGCGCGCGGTGGCTGCTCCGCCTTGGGTTTCGCGGCTGCGGCACGTCGGGTCGGCGTAGGGCTCGATGCCATGAGCGATCTCGGTTTCCAATGCCGCGTCGCGGCTACTCCACGAGTTCAAGCCCCTCGTGCGTGATCTCGAGCGTCTCGATCGCCACCTCGTTGGTCTTGGCGTTCAGACGCGGGCCTTCGATCTTACATGGCCAGCCGCGATAGAAGTTCCATCGCATGACGGCCTGCCGCGACTCGTCGAGGAGCGTGATCGAGCCGTCGGCCCGGCGGACGTTGCCGCGCATCGCGTCGCGGAGCCAGTTCCAGAGCGTGGGGTCGCCGATGACGCCGCGCTTGAGCGTGATGTTGGTGAACTTGCGGAGCCCGGGCAGTTTGCGGACGGTGATGTCCTCGCCGCCGGTGCGATACTCGATGACGTCGATCGAGGCGTCGAGGCCGCTGACCTCGGAAAACGTGCCCTTGACACCGCGGGAATCCTCGGAGACGCCCTCGATCACGACCTCGAAGTTCATCGCGGGATAGGGGTCGGGACGGAAGACGGGCATGTGGTGCTCCGGGGCTGGATGGTACGCGGGCGGCGCTCGCCGGTTACCGTCCCGATCGCCGCTCTCGCTCCGCGCTCACGAGCGCGATTGCCTCGTCGATCGTCGGATGCACCTCGCGGTTGACGAGGAATCGCGCATAGACGCCCGACGCCCGCGCATCGGCGATCTCCTTCTTCGCGGCCTCAAATCGCCGCGCGATCGCCGCCTCGTCCTCGCGCTTGCGGCAGCGCAGCCGCTCGAGCAGCGTCGCCTCGTCCGGCGGCAGAATGTAGAGCCCGAACGCATCGGGCACGGCCCGGCGAACCTGGATCGCGCCCTGCACATCAATCTCAAGAATCACCAGCCGCCCGCGCCGACGCTGCTCCTCGACCCAGCGCCGCGGCGTGCCATACTTCTTGCCGTAGATCCCCGCGGATTCGAGCAACTCGCCCCCGGCCCGCATGCGCTCGAACTCGGCATCATCCACGAAGTGATAATCGACGCCCTCGACGTCGGCGGGCGTCCGCTGCCGCGTCGTGACCGAGACGCTGAAGACGGCATCGGGGATCGACCGCTCGACGCCGCGGGTGATAGTGGTCTTGCCGACGCCCGAAGGCCCGCTGATGATGAGGACCATCCCGTCGTCGGTGTCGGTGGGGAGGCGGTGCATCGACGGGTCGGAGGTCATGGGGGGTGGGTTGTGGTTCAGCCGACGCAGAGTCGGAGGGTGGCCATTCGCACGGCGACGCCGCGCGAGACCTGCCGGAGGATGACCGAGCGCGGGCCGTCGGCGACGGTGCCGTCGATCTCGAGCCCGCGATTCATGGGTCCGGGGTGCATGACGATCGCGCCCGGTTTCAGACGCTCGGCGCGGGCCTCGGAGAGGCCGTAGAGCGTGCGGAACTCGCGCGGCGAGGGCACGCTGGCGGAGCGCAGCGGCTCGTCGGGCTTGCCCTCGTGCCGCTCAAACTGCACACGCAGCATCATCACGGCGTCAGCGGCGGGGAGGACGGCGTCGAGATCGGGAGAGACTTCGCACCCGGCCTGCCGCTCCCCCTGCCGGCCCAGCGCCGCGAGCGACGCAGGCGCGAGCCCGGGCGGCCCGACGCAGACGACGCGCGCGCCAAGGGCCGTCGCGCCGGCGATGGCGGACCGCGCCACGCGCGAGTTCACGACATCGCCCACGATCGCGAGCGTCAGGCCCGCGAGGTCGAACGCATCGAGCCTTCCGTGCGCCTCGGCGAGGGTGAGCAGATCGAGCAGGCCCTGCGTCGGGTGCTCGTGGCGGCCGTCGCCGGCATTGAGGACGGCGCATCCGACGCCGCGGGCGACGAGCGCTGCCGCGCCGGCTTGCTTGGTGCGCACCACCATCGCGGAGACGCCCTGGGCCTCGATGGTGCGGGCGGTGTCGAGCAGCGACTCGCCCTTGTTGACGGACGACGAACCGGACGAGAGATCGACGACCGTCGCGCCGAGCCGGCGGGCCGCGAGCGTGAAACTCGTGCGGGTGCGGGTGGAATCCTCGAAGAACAGCGTGGCGACGGCACGCCCGGCGAGTTCCTGCGTGTCGGTCTCGGGGCGCGTGGCCACGGGCACATAGGCCGCGGCGGCGCGCAGGAGCGTGCGAAGTTCCGCGGCGGAGAGATCGGCCAGCGCGAGCAGGTGCCGACGATTCCAACGGCTCGCGGCAGGAGCGGCGGCGGGCGGAGTTTGGCTCATGGCGAGCGTCACGAGGCGATTGTACAGCCGTGGGTGAAGTCGAAGGGGCGGAGCTATGCAGCGGATCCTGGGCCGGGTGTTCCAGGTGCCGCGTGCTTGACGGCCTCCCGCCAGGCCTCGCGGATGGCGGCCTCAAATCGTCGGGCGTGGGCCGCGGCGTCGCCGAGCGTGCCCGAGAGCACGCGACCGCGGAGCGTGCTGCGGAGTTCGCCGAGCCAGGCGCGATCGTCCATGAGCCGCGCCGCCGTGGCGACAAAGCCGGGCTCGTCGGCGGCGGCCAGCTCGCCCACGCCCGCCGCACGGAGCAGCGAGAGCCCGACGCGACCGGCGTGTCGCGTGCCCACGAGCGAGACCACCGGCACGCCCATCGTGAGCGCCTCGCAGGTACTCGTCGTGCCGGCGTAGGGCGTGGTGTCGAGCACGATGTTCGCGCGCGAAACCTCGGCGAGGTGCTCGGCGACCGAGGGCGAGAAATCGGCGAAGGCGATGCGATCGGCCGTGATGCCGCGAGCGGCCATGGCGGCTAGGACTCGCGCCCGGACGGACTCTTGCAGCGCGACGCGGTTCTTGATGGTGAGGGTCGAGCCCGGCGAGGCGGCAAGCACGCGCGCCCAGAGTTCGAGCGCCCGAGGCCCGATCTTGGCCATCGCCGAGGTCGAGAGAAATCGCCGATCGAGCGGCACCGGGCCGATCGGCGGCAGATCGTGCGGCGGGCGATAGCACACGAAGCACGGATCGAGCCGCACGAGCCGCTCCGTCGCGTTCGCGTCGGTCGGGTCGGTTTGCGAATCGACGAGGCGCAGGTCGATCGCCTTGACGCCCGTCGTGTTCGCGTAGCCCAGGTACGTCGCCTGCACCGCGGCGAGCCGCAGGTGCATCGCCTCGAGCCGATGGCCCTCGGTGTGACCCGAGAGCTCGACGAGCACGTCGATCCGGTCGCGGGCGATGGCCTCGGCGAGAGCCCGCGCGTCGAGCCGCCTCACCTCGCGCCACGCCACACCGCTCGCCTTGATCCGCTCCGAGGCCGCGTCGGTGCTGGGACCGGTGTGGAAGCAGGTGATCTCGAAGCGGTCGCGGTCGAGCGCGACGATCAGCGGCTCGGCGAAAAAACCCACCGCGTGCTCGCGCAGATCGGGCGACAGAAACCCCAGCCGCAGCCGACGATCCGAATCGGGATCGAGCACGCGGCGCGGCGGCGACGGCACGAGCGCCTCGAGCAACTCGCCATACTCGCGGTGCGCCGCGAAGAGGTCGGCGTCGCTCGCGACGTCGTCATAGTTCAGGCTGAATGCCAGATGCGAGCGCAGCGACGGCACGCGCGGATGCCGGCGGATCGCCTCGCGAAGCGTCGCGCACGCGTCGGCGGCGTGCCCCATTGCCAGTTGCGTCGCCGAGAGCAGTTGATGCAAGTGCGGATGCTCAACGCCCGCAGCAATCGACTCGCGGCATTCCTCGATCCCGCCGGCGAAGTCCTGGGCCGCGAAGTGGGCCTTGGCCAGTTCGATGCGCGGCATGGGTGCGGCGGGGGCGATGGCGCGCGCTCGCCGCAGGCTTTCGAGGCCGCGCGGGCGGTCGCCGCTCAAGAGCAGCAGGTTACCGAGCGTGACAAGAAGGTTGGGCTCGTTGGGGACGAGATCGGCGGCGCGGCGAGCGTGGAAGAGGGCGGGCTCGATCTGGCGACGGCGCGTCAGGAGCGCGCTCATCAGGTTGTGGGCGTGCGGGTCGTCGGGCTGACGACGGAGGATGGCACCGAGCCGAGCAAGCGCCTGGTCGTCCGCGCCACGCGAGATGAGGTCGATGACGGCATTGATGGCTGGCGAATGGGACATCGGCAGGAGCCTAGCAAACGGTAGTGGCGGGTGGAGAAGGCTCCGAGAACAGGCGGAATGTGGCCAGAGCGATCGGCCAGTTCTGGGCCAGCTTGGCCACATGTGGCCATTGCTGAGTCAATGCCGGGCGCTTTGTTCGGAGTACGCACGGATATTTGTGGTGTTCTAGCGAAAACGTGAGGTCCGCTCGAAGTTTGGCACGTTACTTGCACATGTTCGAAACTGGCCGAAGTTCGCCACACGACGATATTCGGTTGACAGCGGTGATCGGGTGGTCATCGCAGCCAACAGCCCAAGCGCCGGTAACCCCTCACCGGCACGGGTCGGGCCAAGCCGACCCCAAGTGCATTCGCCCGGTCCGAGCGTGCCTCCTCTCGCTAGACCGGGCGAATGTGTTTTTTGCCTCCAACGACCTGACGCGCTGTCGATTCCTAGGAAGTTCTGCGGCCTTGACTGGCAGGAGTCGCTATCGCTGCTGGCGATGCTGGTGGAGCCGGAGATCGCTCGGCGGGGCGTGTGAAGGCTGCCGAACGCGGTCGCGTGCGTGACTCATGCGGCGGCATCGCTCCCGATCAAGGCACCAGCAGCGAGGCGAACCCGAACCAGGCCTCGGTCTTGGCGATCGAGACGACGAACATCGAGAAGAGGGTGACGAGCCCGACGCCGAGGCCGAGCCATTTGTCGAAGGCTCGGATCAGCACGCAGCGGATGGCCAGCAGTACGGCACCGAGAACGACGGCGGCGAAGAACGGCCCGAAGAGGCGGTCCCAGACGGTTCCGACGTAGAGGTTGTTGATCGTGTCGATGCGGTTGAGGGCGGCCGAGAGGGTGACGAGCGTGGCCGAGAGCATCATGGCGCGGTGGAGCGCTGGCGTCCTGCGCTGCCAGATCGCGGCGGCAACGAGCGCGGCGAAGCAAAGCACCGAGAGGAGCGGGACGGCGAGGAACTGCTTGGCGTCAAAGCCCATGATCCGGGCGTCGGGAGGCATGACGCGGGCTGACTGGACGCCGACCATCACGCCGAGGACGAGGATCGCGAGTGCGAGCGAGGAGCCGACGCGGCCGACCATCATGTGAACGCGGCGTTTCTTTAGGGCCACGAGCAGCGGCTGAACGACGATGAGGACGATCCACGCGGACATCGAGATGCCGTGCGCGATGACCAGCAGGCGGATGGGCGGGGTGATGGGGCGTGCGGGATAGGCGCGGCCATGGAAATAGAACTGCTGGAAACCGATGACGACGCAGGCGAGCATGACGACGCCGGCGAAGGAATAGAACCATCTCGTGGCGACGGCGAGGAAACGTGGGATGCCGCCCGTGATCGCTGGGGCGACTGCGGGGCGGTAGGCGCTGCGGGCCACACCGGCCGAGCGGGCATTGGAAGGGATCGTGGCGGCGTTGGCGGAGATGGTCGACATGGCGTGTTCCTGTTGATCGCTGCCGTGCGGGAAGCAATGCGAGGAACGGCGACACGGAGCGACAGGAGAGGTGGCAGACTCGAACAGGGCCCGACCCGCCCGGAGCGATAGTCCAACGCGAGCCGAGCGAGCCTGCCGCGGAGCGGTAAGGTGTCACGGGCCTGATAAAACTGGACTTTCGACGCCGCCACCATTGACAGGTGGTCGATTTCTGGTAGGCTGGGGCCGTCGGGGGGGGCGTGGGCTTCGGGCTCGATCACCTCGAGTCCCTCGTGGGGTTTGGGCGATTCGCGGTGAGTAGCCGCGGTATGTATCGATGACAACTCGTGATCGATGGAGGCGCGCTCATGGTTCGTACGACTCGTAAGGCTCTGGCGATGGCGTTGGCTTGTGGCGCTGCGGCGTCGATCGCCAATGCCCAGTCCTGTCTTTCCACCACTTTCGCGAACAACAACGGCGGCGCGGGGCTGTGGACGCTCTATTTCGACGCCACGATCAACGTTCCGATCAACGTGGAGACCCTCGCCGTCAACACCAGCACGGCGGCGGGCTCGGGGATCGGCGTGACAGTCTATCTGACCGCTCCCGGCGGCACGCATGTGGGCAACACGAGCAACCCCGGCGTGTGGACGCAGGTCTCGACCGGCACCGGTACCTCCGCAGGCGTGGGCCTGCCCTCGAACATCGACGTGACGGACTTCTTCATCGCACCCGGCACCTACGGCGTGGCGATCCGGTACGACGCGTCCACGACGCCGGTGTATACGAATGGCACTGGCGCGAATCAAACTGTTTCGAACGCTGACCTGACGCTCAACCTGGGCCAGTCTCAGGCCACCACCACCGCGCCGTTCACCGGCGGGACGCCCTTCACGCCGCGCGTCTGGAACGGGACCATCTGCTACTCGATCGGCGGCGTGGTTGGCGCTTGCTGCCTTCCCAGCACACTGTCCTGCGTTCAGACCACGTCGACGGCGTGCGCCAGTCAGGGCGGCACCTACAACGGCGACGGCTCGCTCTGCGCCACCGCCAACTGCCCGACACCGGGCGCGTGCTGCCTTCCTGATGGCACCTGCATCCAGACGACCTCCGCCAACTGCATGACGCAGAACGGCACTTACAACGGCAACAGTTCCGCCTGCGGCTCGATCATGTGCCCGCAACCCCCGAGCGGCTCCTGCTGCCTGCCCGACGGCACCTGCATCTCGGCCACCAGTTTCGCCTGCACGCCGCAGAATGGCATCTGGGGCGGCGCGGGCTCGGCCTGCGGGACCGCGAACTGCGCCAAGGGCTTCGTCTTTGTCGGCGGGCCGATCCCGATCGCGGACGGCACGGGCTCGACGGCGTGCGGCGTGCCGGCGGTGGCGTCGGTGACGGTGGCCCAGAGTTTCCCGATCACGGGCATCGAGGCCGCGTACTTCATCTCCCACACCTTCCAGGGCGACCTCCGGGTCACCCTCTCGAAGACGGCCGGCCCGAGCGTGACGATGGTTGATCGTCCGGGCGTGGCGGCACCCGGCCAGTTCGGTTTCGGCAACGACAACTACGGTGCCAGCAACACCAACGCGGGCTATTTCATCAGCAACGAGACCGCGGTGAACATCTATGACACGCCCGCGGTCGCCGCACCCGGCACGACCAACGTGATCGGCCGCTGGAAGAGCGAGAACACGATGGCGCCGTTCATCGGCGTGGACTCGGCGGGCACGTGGAACCTGAGCGTGGAAGACTGCGCCGGGGCCGACACGGGCAACCTCGTCGGGTTCGTGCTGCTGCTGAAGATGGCGCCGATGGGCGGCGGCTGCTACGCCAACTGCGACGCCTCGACGATCGTGCCGTTCCTGAACGTGAACGACTTCATCTGCTTCAACAACTTGTTCGCCGCTGGCGATACCAACGCCAACTGCGACGGAAGCACCATCGTGCCCGTCCTCAACGTCAACGACTTCATCTGCTTCAACAACGCCTTCGCCTCCGGCTGCTCGGCACCATAAGGGCGGACCGCCGGATCGCGACGACAGGACACTTCGGGCGCGGGGCATGGGCCTCGCGCCCTTTCTCTTTTTTGGGCGCTGTTCGCACTCAGGAGCGGGCCGTTGTTGAGCGCAAGCCTTCTGGCAGCAACAAAATTGGGGAGCCGAGTGCTCGAAGGGTCCGAATGGAGTTGGTCGAGCGTTGAATGATCGGATGGCGAGAAGAGGCGCGGCGGTCGATTGCAACCCAGGGCATCGGGGCGGGTACAAGGGTGCGAAGATGGAACGGGCCGAAGAACAACGGGTGATCCGGCGGGCGAGGCGCGGTGATCGTCGCGCGGCCGAGGCGCTGGTGCGAGCGCATCAGGGCTCGCTCTACGGCTACATGCTGCGGATGACCGGGCGTGCGGACGTGGCGGAAGAGGTCGTGCAAGAGGCCTTTGTTCGGGCCCTCTCGCACCTCGATCGGTTTGACGACCGCTTCCGCTTCTCGACGTGGGTCTTCACCATCGCCAAGCGTCTGCATGTGAACGCGGTGCAGAAGAAGTCGCCGCTGTTCAGCAGCGCGGCTGCGGAAGCGGGTGCGGGGTGGAGCACGGATCGGCCCGGCGAAGGCGTGGAGATCGATGAGCGATTGGGGCTGGTGCAGGAAGCACTGATGACGGTGCCCGAGGTGCAGCGGGCGATCCTGGTGCTTTTCACGCAGGTGGGCTGGCCGATCCGGCAGATCGCGCAGCACCTGGACTTACCGGAGGGGACGATCAAGAGCCATCTGCACCGCACCCGTCGGCGGGTGCGCGAACTGGTGGAGGCGATGGAGACGAGGGTCAGGCAGGAGGCGATGAGGTGAGGAAAGGACGGGAGAGCAGGGGCGCGTTGCCGGCGGAACTGGTGGACGCCTATTTCGACCGCGAGTTGGATGCCGCGGGTCGGGATGATTTTTTCGGTCGCCTGCGTGGTGATCTGGCGGCGTGCGAGGACGTGGCGCGGACGCAACGTGTGGTCTCGGCATTGCGCGAGCCGGTGGAAGCGCCGGACCTGTCACAGGCGATCATGGCAGAGGTCCGGCGTCGGCGCGGGTTTGTGCCGTTGCGGATTCGTCGGGTGGTCTCGGCGGGTCGTTTGGCCGTAGCCGCGACGCTGCTGCTGGCGCTGATGGGCTATGGGCTGGCGCGGCGGTGGGAGCCTGGGCTGTCTGATACGGGTCCGGCGCGGATGACGAACGTGGTGCGATCGACAGAGCGCGAGGCTTCGCGGGTGATCGAGTTTCGGAGCGTGATCGCACGGACCATGGCGCGCCCCGGCGAGCATCTGTATCAATCAGCGACGCTGGTGCCGGGGCGGATCATCGTGCGGACGTTCCCAGATACGGCGAGCGGCGAGGTGCTTCGCGCGGCGGCGTGGGGCGGCGAGGCGGACGGGATCGCGGGCGACAAGACGTGGCTGTGGACGACGGTCGAGGAAGGAAGCGTCGCGGGGATGCCGATCTGGTCGGCGGAGTGGCGCGGGGGCCTGTTGACGCTGCCCGAATCCGGCGGCGAGGCTCCGCGGCGTCCGAGGTAGGACATGCGTTGGCGAGTGTGGTTCTTTGTGGGGATTATGGCGGCGGCAACCGCGCGGGCGCAGGATTGCGTCCCGTGCAAGGCCGATCTGTTGCTGCGCGGTGTGCCGGCGAGCGCGGAGGCGGCGCTCGTGGTCGTTGGGGCGTCGCGGCAGAGGCAGAGCGAGGCGGGCGACGCGCTCCTCAAACTGATCGAAGATTCCGGGCAGGCGACCGAGACCATCCGGGCTTGGGGCGAGTTGGCGCGCGAGTTGGGCTGGACACCGGCCGAGGCGTTTGACGAACTGCTCGGGCGGCGGGTGATGCTCGTGACGCGGACCGATCTCCAGGGGCGCGACTGGGCTGTGGTCAGCGACGTCTCGCCCGCCGCGGAGGCGCGGCTGCGCGAACGGCTGCGTCCATCGCCACGGCGGACGCTCGGCGGGCTGATCGTGCTCTCGCTCGAAGGGCGGCTCGAACTCGTGGTGTCGCGGGGTGAATCATGCCGGGTGCTGCTCGCGCCGGCGGAGCACGGCGGGCTGTTTGAAGACCTTGCGGCCGGGTTGAACGCGCCATCGCCACCGGCGGCAGTGGGGGAGTGCGATGCCGCGGTGATCTATCGGCGCGGCGACAAGCGGGCCGAGGCGGGCGTGAAGTTCGAGGGCGATGGGTGGCAGGTCGGCGTCGTCGCGTCGGCGGGCATGGTGTGGAGCGGAGCAAGGCCCGAGCCGTGGACAGGCCGGATCGTGTCGGCGTTCGAGCCGGGGTCGCTGGCGGTGGCGGTGTGGGAGATGGGCGTGCTGCCGGAGGTGGCGCGTTGGCTCGGCGCACCGGCATTGCCCTGGCCGCTCGCGGGCGAAGGCATCGGCCCGCGGATGGCCCTGGTGGTTCGGGGCAATGAGCAGCGCGGCATGCAAGCAGGGGCGGAAAGGACGCCGCCGAGCCAAGAGAACGTGAGCGGTGGCGGTGCGAATCAGATCGCGGTGACGCTGGGTGTCGAGGGCACAGTGGGGGCGTTGCAGCGCGAATCGGATCGCGCAGTGGAGCGGATGGTGCTCTCGCTGTCGCGCGGAGAGTGGGTGGAAAGGGCCGAACGGATTGACCTGGGGCTCGCTGGCGATGAGACGGCCGTTCGCGGGTTCAAACTCGGCGAAGACGTGGAGATCTGCACGACGCTGACGCCGGATTTGAGCGCGCGATTTGGGTCGGAACCGGTCTTGAGTTGGTGCGTGCGACCGATGGGTCGGCGCGGGTGGTGGGTCGGTCGGCTCGGGCCCGTGGGAACGGTGCGTGATGACGCGGCGGTCTTCGCGCGGATGGACGGCGGCGAGGCCAGGCCGCGGCTGACGATGGGCGTGATTCGGCCCGCGGCGCTCTGGGCGGCGCTGGGGCGCGAGGGCGCGGTCAAGCACGTGCGGACGCTCCGCTGGGACGCGTGGGTGCGCGACGATGGGAAGATCGAGGGATTCGTGCGCGTGACGATGAGGCCGTGAGCGGTAAGCGTGATCGATTACAAAGTTATGTTTGAAAAGTGGCGGTCAGCGCCGTCGGCGTGCGGCGAGGGCCAGCGGGAGCAGGAGCGCGACGGTGCCCGGCGCGGGGACGTCGCGGGTCCAGAGGAAGGCGTGGTGCTGGCCGTTGGGCCCGTCGGCGACGCCGCCGACGATGTAGCGGCCGCTGTCCTCGATGATGCAGGTGGCGATGGATTCGCCGCCGAAGCCTTGAGGTAAGAACGCGGACAATCTAACAAATGATTCCGGCGTGCCGAACCAGACGCCGGCC
>JBJXFQ010000118.1:0-2907 GCA_046155605.1 Phycisphaerales bacterium | reverse complement strand
CTACGGCTGCGGGATCGGCGGGTTGCACTGGCACGCGATGGCCTCGGTAAAGGTCGCTACGTCCCAAGCATTGACCGTGCCGTCTTGCGTCAGGTCCGCGGCGGGGTTCTGCGTGAGGTAGGCCGAGGCGAACGCGGGCACGTCGCCAGCACCGATGAGCGAATCGTCGTCCACGTCGCCCGTGCAGATGTTGATCCGGCGGACGTAAATTTGGTGGTGGCCCTCGTGCGTGCTCTTGTACGCGACATAAACATAGCACTTCTCAGCGACGATCATATGGTAGTCGCCGACATGAAAGTTCACCCCGATGTTCGGGTCAAACCACGGCGTGAGTTCCTGCACGAAGACGAGTTGGGACGACGGCATGGCCGCATCGAACGAGGGAAGCCGAGCGTAACACACCTTGAGCCTTGTGAGAGTGTCGTTCGGGTCACGAACGTAGAAAAGCTGGTTCACGCCGCCGAGCCCGTCAACCGCCACCCACGGCATGAACTGGTGCATTCCGTTGAACATCCCCAGGTTGCTGTCCTTGAGGTGCAGGGTGCGCAGAAAGTTGTATTCGAGCGGCTGGGCGGGTTGCCCGTCGTTCCTTTGCAGCCACGCGACGACCAGGTCGGTGTTCTCCGTCCCCGTGCTCGCGAATCGCCCGGCGAACGAGACGTAGGCGTCCCCGTCCCGGCCCGTGCGCGGGTCGGCGCACGCGCCGGGAAGATTCGGCACCGGGGAGATGCCGGCGAGAAGCGACGAATCGAGCGGCAGCACGCCCTCAGGTGTTGAAGGCGGGATGAGAGCAAACTCCACCTGCTTTCGTTCGGTAAACAAGACAGTCGAACTCAAAGGAAATCCTTGAGGGCCGTCGAGGTAGAAAAACTCGGCGGGAGAACGCAGTGTGTCGGTTGGGTCCGGCGGTCGGTAGACCACCACGAGCCGCCCGTTCCCCAGGATCATCGGCACGGCACCGCTCCCGCGCCGCTCGCAGCCAGACAGCACGTCGCGCACCTGCACCGTCCGGGGGTTGGGATATCCGAGCCCCGCCCACTGCGCGCCTGGCGTGCTCGGCGGACTTGTGGACCAGTCCGATTCCGTGACATGCATCACGAACGCGCCGCTGCAACCCGTCGTCGCGATGCCGTTGACGAGGAACATGGTCTCCGGGTCAGTCGGTGCCGCGCCGAAACGCCTCCCGACCGCGAGCCACGGCTTGTCCCAGTTGGTGTAGAGCGGATCACAGACGGCGTAGAGGCTGGCGTTGAGCGTGAGGGACGCGGACGATTTATCAGCGATCACGAAGCCGTTGGCCGAGAACGACGTCGGCGAGCCGGTGAGTTGGCCGAGGAGCCAGAACTTCCCGGTCAGTTTCGAGACCGCGATGACCGCATCGACGCCGTTCTGGACCGCGGAGCAACCGCCCGGATCGGGCGGCGACGGAACCATCAGCATGCCGTAGGCGCCGCGCGTCGTATCGACGAAGTTCGGCCCTGAGACGCCGTTGCTGATGCCGTAGACGACGTTGCCGGGGCTCATGCCCGGCAGCGGGGGGATGCGTTTCTGATTGGCGGCGACCATGAAGCGGTGGGGATGATTCGGATCGACGCCCACGCCGTCTCGTAGTACGCGAACTCGGCTCCCGTCTCATGCGGCGGCGCCAGCGGCACCGCGTCGCCAACGATCTGCCCGAAAGCGGCCGACCCGCACGCGACGATCACCATCAACGGCGAGTTATCCGCAAGGTGCTTCATGGAAGCCTCCCATTTGGACTGGCAACGGCATCAGTATGTCCCGAAATTCTCATCGGCGCAAGAGGTGTATTCCCTATTTTCTCGGACATTAGTGCTCGGTTCGTGCAGCGACCATGCTGTTTTTCCAGTCACAGATGGCATGTCGGGAAAATCAGTGGCATACTTCGTATGGATGTCCCGCTCACGTTCACGGTGGCTGTCATTCGTGTGGGTCGCTGTAGTTCAGACCCCGGCAATGTCCCAGCCCCAATGGACTGCGGTTCTGCTTCACCCAAGTGGCGCGTACCAGTCGGAAGTGAACTGCCTGACACCTGGTTATGCCGCAGGATATGTTCGACCGAGTCTGTTTCAACAACATAAACCGGCTCGATGGGATCTTCAACAGGGGGGATGGACCGATTTCGGTACGTTGGGTGTTGCAGGCGGAGGCACGATCTTTGGCATGACGCCGACACACCAGGTCGGCTTTCTCAACGGCTTCGGCGCGACGATCTGGTCGGGCACGCCCGAGAGCGCCGTCAGCTTGTCGCCCGTCGGCATTCCGGGGTTCGGCTCCTCCGATGCCTATGGCGTCGCGGGCGACCAGCAGGTCGGGCGTGTAATCATCAACAATGTCGATCGCCCCGCGTTATGGCGCGGCACAGCCGGGTCGTTCGTTGACCTGACGCCGCCCGGCGCCCTTGGCGGGCGGGCCTATGCGACCGACGGCGCCCGGCAGTGGGGCAACATCGGCGTCACGACGAGTCTCGGAACCCGGGCGCACGCCGGGTATTGGAGCGGCACCGCCGCCAGCTTCGTGGACCTCAATCCGCCGATCGAGGGCATGGCCTCCGGCATCCGCGCCATCGGCGGCGGGCAGCAGGCGGGCGTGATTACCTATCCGAACACGCCGCAGCTCGGCCGCGCCGCCACCTGGCAGGGGACCGCCGAGTCGTGGCGCGACCTCCACCCCTTCCCGTCGTTCGGGCAGTCGTATCTCTACGGCACCACCGGCACGGCCCAGGTCGGGTGGTCTAATGTTCCCGGGTTCTCGTCCCCGCAGGCCGGCGTCTGGTTCGGCACGCCGGAATCATTTGTTAGATTGTCCGCGTTCTTACCTCAAGGCTTCGGCGGCGAATCCATCGCCACCTGCATCATCGAGGACAGCGGCCGCTACATCGTCGGCGGC
>JBJXFQ010000106.1:0-35989 GCA_046155605.1 Phycisphaerales bacterium | reverse complement strand
CGCGATCCAGGTGAACTTCGGCAAGCCCATGCCGATCTTTCCGCTCGATTCGGCGGCGCTGCTCCCGCAGCAGGTCTTGCCGCTGCATATTTTCGAGCCGCGATATCGGCAGATGGTCGAGCACGCGGTCGACGGCGCGGGCCAGATCGCCATGGCGGTCTTCCGCGGGAAAGCGTGGAAGTCGAACTATCACGGGCGGCCGGCGCTGCGGCCCGCGGTCTGCGTGGGGCAGATCGTGCAGCACGAGCGGCTGGCCGACGGGCGCTACAACGTGCTGCTCCAGGGCGTCTGCCGGGCGCGGATCGCGGAGGAACTGCCGGCGGCGCAGGATCGGCTCTATCGCGCAGCCCGGCTCGAGCCCGTCGGCATCGAGCAGCAGGACGACGAGAAACTCTATGGCGTCCGCGAGCGATTGGCGGAACTCCTGGGCGAGGGGCCGCTGACGCGGCTGAGCAACGCCGAGTGGGTGATGGATCGCATCCGAGACGAGGAGATCCCGACGGCGGTGGTTCTGGAACTGGTGTCGTTCGCGCTGCCGACGCACCGCGAGGCGAGGTATCAGTTGCTCGCGGAATCGGACGCGGGGGCCCGGGCGACGATCGTCGAGCACGAGTTGGTGGGGCTGCGCGACCTGATCAACCGTGCCGCGGCCCAGCACCCGGAACGCTGGCCCAAGGGCGTGAGCTGGAACTGAGAAGATTCACCACAGAGGCACAGAGGGCGAGAGAGGCGAGGCAGTCTTCGGGAAGCAAACTGGCTCCCCACGCATTCTCAGTGTGCTCTGCGGCTCTGCGGTGAGTTTTGACTTCGCCCGAGTTCGGGTGGGGATTCGTAGACGGAGTTTCACCGCGGGGGCACAGAGGGCACGGAGAATCACAACGACAATCAGGAGACGGCGTGCGCCGGCGGGGGCGTGTCGTCGTTGATCTTCTCTTTCTTCGGGTCCTTGCCGACCTCCGCGCACGAGAAGAGGCACATCTCGTCGCTGATACGTGCCTGCAGGTGTACCGGCCGGCCCCAGATCAGGCGGACGTTCTGGAGCACCTGCGTCGCCTTGGCCGCGTCGACCTCGAGGCCCGTCCACTGGTGCGCGAGGTACAACTCCCCGCGGTTGAGGTAGTTGGCGTCGGCGACGTGGATGAACGGCTCGCCGCGATTGGTCAGGTGGTGCAGCAGCGTCTGCTTCACGCGCTCGAAGTCGCGCGAGACGACCTTGACCTCGCCTGTGTTGGTGTCGCGCTTGTGCTGGTGCATCTTGTGCCGCTCGACGAACTCAGGCGTCAGGAACTCGTCGATGAACGAGACGTCGTTATAGATCCGCCGCACCTCAAAGATCTTGGACCGTCCTTTCATGCTCTTGTCGTCGTGCGCATCCTTCGCGCCGACGCCCTCGAGGCGCTCCCACTCCGGCCCGTGCTGGCCCTTGTCCCAGCGGCGCTCGATGTCCTTGAAGAGTTCGACGCCGATCTTGTAGGGGTTGAAGCCGCCGGGAGCCATGTGGACGACGCCCGAGTGCTGGTCGGCATAATGCACGATCTCCGACGCCTGCACGAAGTGCTGCGTCATGAGTTTGCTGTGCCAGTAGGTCGCCCAGCCTTCGTTCATGATCTTGGTCATCGCCTGCGGCGCGAAGTAATACGCCTCGTCCCGCACGATCGAGAGGATGTCCGACTGCCAGTCCTCCAGCGGCGCGTGGCGCAAGAGGAAGAGCAGCACATCGCGCGTGGGGCGCGCGGGGAATCGGCCGCGCTCGGCCTTGGCGCGGTCCTCGAACTCCTGCTTCTGCCGGGCCATCTCCTTGGCCGGGTTGATGAACGGGTCCATGTAGTCCTTGGCGGGGAGTTTGTCGGGCCGGAACGCCGCGGCCTTGCGCCTCCGCGTATAGGCGTCGTCGTCGGAGGTGTCGGCCCGGTCCGCGTCCGCCGCCGCCAGACGGCTCTCCTCGCGCTGCACGAACTGCGAGTGCGGATCGATCAGGTATTCGATCGATAGGCACGCGTCGAGGAACCGCTCGACGGCCTCTTGCCCCTGCCGCTCGACGTGCCGGCGCACGCGCGTCGCGTGGTTGGCCATCTCGTCCATCATCTTGCGGTTGGTCTTGCTGAACCAGAAGTTGTTCTTGAAGAAGTCCGCGTGCCCATACACATGGGCCATGACGAGTTTCTGGTCCGTGACCGCGTTCGACTCCTGCAGGTAGGCGTAGACCGGATCGGTGTTGATGACCATCTCGTAGATTCGGCCCAGGCCGTAGGCGTCGCGCTTGGAGAGTTTCTCGTACTCCATGCCCCATCGCCAGTGCGGATAGCGGACGGGGAAACCGCCATAGGCCGCGATCTGGTTCATGATCTCGAAGGGCAGGACCTCGAAGACGACCTCGAAGAAGTCGAGGTGATACTCGATGGCCTTGGCCTTGATGGCCCGCATGTGGGCGAGGAGTTCGGGCGAGAGATCGGTGTTGGTGGTGGGCATGGCGTAAACCGCTACAGGATTATCGGCCCGGAGGGGGTCCGGGTTCGGGATAATTATGGAATCGGTCAAGCCCCTGAAGCGCGCTGGAACTCTCATGGAGATGGCCGAACCCGCAAAGCGGGCGCGGGTGCTTCGCCACGGTCACCTCTCCGAGGTCGGTCGTTCCCGCGGGATCGACCGATCGCCCCGCTACCAAGCCCGCGAAGCGGGCGGCGGTTCCTTGCCACGGGCGCAGCCCGTGGATCGCGGCCCCCCCCCCAAGCGCGAGCCCCGGAACGGGGCGAAGGCGTCCGCGGGTACGCTGCCGTGATGGGTCATTCCTTCACCGACCTCCTCTTCCACGTCGTATGTTCGACGAAGCACCGCCGCCGACTACTGGTGGCGCCCGGCCAGCCGCTGCGATGAGGCAAGCGTCAGAACAGGTAGTTAGACGCGTGCATGAGGACGCTCATCACACAGATCGTGGTCAGGTAGCCGCCGAGCACGATGACGCCCACATAGAACCAGCGTGTACGATCCACCGCAGCGCGACGCCGAAGCAGCATCACAGCCGCCCAGGCCATCGCGGCACATCCCGCTATCACAACACACAGATGAGTTACCCAGAATACCGTATGGAGGAACCGCATACCCAGCGGAATGCCACCCATACTCCAAAAGATCCTGGCCACGTTCCATACGTTTACAAGCGAGTATGAGAGCAGTGCTAACAGTCCCATCAGCGTGAACCGCCAAGGCCACATGCCCACGGTCGTTCCGATCAGACCCAGTTCCAGAACGCGGTCGCATTCCGGGCAGCGATCGGCCTTGAGCCCGCGCAGGTTGTAGTCACACGCGGGGCAGGGCGCGTCGCGATCGGCGAGGAAGTCGCGGAGGGCGTCGCGATCGTCGGGCATGGAAGCAGTCTAACGACCGGAGCGTCGCGACCGCCCCCTCACTTTGACCACGCCAGCAACAGATACACCATCAGGCCCACAAAGGACAGGGGCAACAGCCAGTTTAACGCCGCGCAAAACCACAAGCTCGCCATGATCGGCTTGGGGCGGCGGCGAGAGTTGTACCACCACGTGAACCCCGTAAACCATGGCGCGACGCTGTAGACCGGCAGCACCAGCGCATGGATCAAGAGCGCATCACCCCATCCGGCAGCGACTCCGAAAAGAATGGCCGATCCAAACAAGACAGCGACCGCGGCACTGGTGATCCACCCCGCCATCGCGATGCGGCTCAGCCGATGAGCTTGCGGAAACCGGCCCGCCTGCCATGCCCAGTGCGGCGGTCGGAGCGTGATCGTCTTGCCGCATTCGGCGCATGTGCCGGTTGTCGCGCCGCGGAGGTTGTAGCCGCAGTCCGGGCAGGGCACGTCGCTGTCGGCGAGGAAGTCGCGGAGGTGATCGGGGTGGCCTTGCGGTTGGAGTCGATCGCCGGACATAGAAGTCACATCGAGCCGAATATCTGGCCGACGAGCGCGGCCCACAGCGCGGCAAAGACGGACGTTGCCAGCACGGCCATGAAAAAGCGGAACACCGCGATGTCCAGCGTCACGGGAGGGCGCATCACGAAGCGACGCGCGACGCACCACCACCAATCGCCCGCGAAGCCGGCGAGCCCAACGACCAGCGGCAGCGCCGCACCGCTGGGCCAGTTGAAGATCGCCCCGATGATGCTCAGCGCGAGCGCAGCCGCGGCGATCAACCGGTATCGCAGCCACAGCTTCCGGAAGATCGGCTCCGGGATCGGGTCCCGGGCCTCGACGCGGAGCGCGAGACCCTTGCCGCATTCTGGGCAGTGCGACTCAACCGCGCCGCGAAGGTTGTAGCGGCAGTACGGGCAGACGACGTCCCGGTCAGCCAGAAAGTCGCGGAGCGCAATCTGGTCGCTGTGCATGTGGACAGTCTACCAGCGGACTTGCTTCGTGCAAGAGGCGTTCTGGCGAGCCGCGGGGTGCCATCAGCGCGGTGCCATCGGTCAACCGCTTCGGTTGGCCGATGCGTTGAGCGCCCTTCGCGCCGTCGAACTCGCCGAGCCTCGTTCGACAGACGGCACCCGCTGCTGGCTCCGTGCCACGGGCTACTGGCTTTGCGGTTGCCTGTGGCTTCGTTACATCAACCACGGGCATCGCTGCGCGAAGCCCGTGGCACGACCTGCGGCCGTGTGCCAGCGGTCAATCGTTTCGGTTGGCCGATGCGTTGAGCGCCCTTCGCGCCAGTCGGCCGCGCCGTGCTCGACAGGTGGCACGCGGCGTATCACCTCGCCCGACCCCAGATCGATCGCCACACGAGCACACAGACGACGCCGACAGCGAGCGCCGCAAGCCACCAGCCCGCGACATGCATCTGCTTGACGTGCCGCGGCAGTCTGCCGAACGCCCGGCGGGTTCGTATGTAGTGCCGCGCCGTTGATCTCGCGCCCAGAAGCCCGAGCAAGGCCATGCAACCGACGACGAAGGACCCTCCAAGCCCCGCAGTGGCCAAGCCGAGGCCGAAGAGATACGTCAATGCCATCCCCGCCAGCCCCACAGCCCACGCGACATTCGAGATGGGCTCGCGGAACGGCCACGGGATGCGTGCCCCGCACTCGGGGCAGTTCTCGCCCGGCGAGCTTCGGAGGTTGTAGTCGCAGACGGGGCATGGCGCGTCGCGGTCGTTGAAATACCGACGCTTACGCTCCGCGACGGTCGTGCCGGAACCAGTCGGACCTTCTTCGCGTGCAGCGGCCTGCGGGTCCGTATCTCGCCGTGTCATCGTGCCCCGCCCACGCTCGGCAGTCCGACCCACGTCGAAAGATCAATCGCCGCACGGCCGGGCTCGCTCTGCCACGGCATCATGGGCCTTGGCCACGCGCTCCGCACGCCGCGGCCGTCCGTCCGATCGACGGCGATCCGCAGCACGCCATCGGCATCGATCGCGGACGATGGGACCGCGAGCCGGATCGTCCAGCGATCGGCCGATCGCACGACCTCGACGCCCTCGCCGCTCGCCTTGCCCATCTCGTCCGACGCGAGCCCCGTGCTCGAGACGCGGAAGACCGTCGTCGGTCGCTCCCATGGCCCAAGCCACACGCGCACGCCCTCGGGCTCGGGCCGGGCCGCGCCGTGAAACTCGAGAAAGAGCGACCACGAGCCGTCGGGTGATTTCTGCAGGAGCCCCACGCCCGCCCAATCCGCGCCGGCCTCGACCACGGGCACCCCCGCGAGCCACGACCGCATGTTCCAATCCGGCACGAGCGGGCCGACGCGCACCCCGGGCGGCGCGGCGGCGATCGGCCTCACCGCCACCGACAACGGCGACGACCACGCGCCGACGTGCGCGACGACCCGCAGCGGCCCGCGCTCCGTTGCGCCGCCTTCCGCCGCGCCCCTCTCGCCGCGCTCGTCTGACCTCGGCACGACCACGGAAACTGTCGCCGCGCCGCCCGAGGGCACCGATGTCAGGTCCGGCGAGGCCGTCGCGCCGTGTACGGCGACCCACGCCAGCGCCGCGCGATCGCCCAGATTCGCCACGCCGCACTGCCCGACGCCCATCGGCGTCGCCTCGTCGCGCAGGCCCGCGTCGTCGATGACCCAGGCCGTCGCCGCGGGGAGGCCCGCGAGCCACGCCGCCGCACGCTCGCGGCGCTCCGCGGCACGCAGGCGCGGATCGAGGAGGTCGGCGAGCAGCGCGTCGAGCAAGGGCTGATCGATGGGCCACGCCGGCGCGACGACCCGCTCGCCGAAGCGCACCGCGCCCACCAGCCGCTGCTTGACGCGCTGGGCGAGGTCGGCGTCGGCGATCCAGAGCCACGCGAGCGCCACCTGCCAGCGCGACTCGATCTGCCGCGCCACAGCCTCGATCACGCGATCGGCAAACTCGTCGGATTCGGCGGGCTGCTGCTCGCCCGGCACGAGCGCCGCGGCGGGCCGGGGCTGAAGGCCGCGCGTCAGCAGCCGATATCGCCAGCGACGCGTCGGGCTCGTTCGCTCCGGCTGCGCGAGGCGGAGCAGGTGCGGCGACTCGCCCAGGTCCGCGATCGGGCGCGGCCAAGGAATCTCCTGACCCGAGGCCGGATCGGTCAGCAACGCGGGATCGGGCAGCCAGTTGAGCGGCACGCGCGATGTGCCCAGATACAACCCCTGCCCGACGCAATCAAGCGGCAGATCGATCAGCAGCAACCAGGTGCCCGCGCCCTCGGGCCGGCGATCGGCGTTGGCCGGCGCGGAGGCCCACCGCCCCGCCGGATCGAGCCATGGACTCGGCTCGGCCTCCTGTTCGGGCGCGACGCTCAGCCACACGAGTCTGGCGTCGAGCGTTCGGCCGTCGTCGAGCCGCGCGGGGATCGGGCGCCTCGGCGAGAGCCCGCCGGCGATCGTCACCGGGAGGGCGACCCGACGCCCGAGGACGACATCGACGCGCGACTCCACAACGGAGAGCGTCGGCGCGGGCGGCGGACGCTGCCGCAAGGCGCGACGACGCGCGCACCCGGGCGACGCGACGACCGACAGGGCCAGGAGCAGGATGAGTAGCCCGCGCAGCATCGGGCGATTATCCGCAAGACGCGCCGCGCTGGATGCGTCAGCGGCCAGAGCCCGTTCGACCGCGCGTTCGCCCCGCCACGCACACGATGAAACTCTCACCCAGATCGTCCGGGTCCGTCACGGGGCTGACATAGGCCCGCCCTGCCTGATCGACCGCCTCGGCAAGGTCCGCGTAGACCTCCGTCCGCGCAAACCCCGCCTCCGCCATCGCCTCGCGCACTTCCGGCACCGACCACAGCCGCCAGCGATAGACGAACGCGTCGGCCTGCTCGAAGATTACCTCGCCGTCGCGGTCGGCCCGAAAGTGCAGCGCGTCCTCGACCATCGCCGTCAGCGGGTCGGCGAGTCGCTGCTGCCAGGTGTAGCGCACGCGGATACCGGCGGGCGTGAAGTGGTCGCGGACAACGCTCCCGCGCACGAACGCCGACGCTCCGCCGTAGGTATCGCAGACAAAGACGCCCCGTGGCAGGAGCCTCGTTCGGCACGCGCGCAAGTATCGCACCAGGTCGCGCCGCGAGTGCCAATAGCCAATGGAAAAGTTCGTCGCGCTGATGACATCGGCCCGCTCGGCACACGCCAGCACGTCGGACTTCACGGCCCGGACTCGCGCGATCCGTCGCAGCCGGCGCAGCGGCTCGGCGTCCATGTCCACGCCGACCGCGCGGTGCGCGGCCGAGATCGTCGCCCACGCTCGACAGACGCCGCCCGTCCCGCAGAAGTCCTCGCGGAGCGTGCGCGGCGTGCCGCCATGGACGGCCTCGAGAAACCGCGCCATCCGCGGCGCGTCCTGCACGCAGAGTTCGTAGCACGACAAACGATCAAGAGAGGGCGAGCGATGCGACCGCTCAGGCCCGTCGCGCGCGCTCAGGGCTCGCTTGCGCTCCCCTTCGTCCCTCCGTCCCTTCGTCCCTCTGTCCCTTCTTCGTTTCACGCCATCCGGATCCATCGCAGAAGCGTGGTGAAGTTCGGCGGCTTGCCGTACATCAGCACGCCGATGCGGAAGATCTTGGCGGTGGCCCACGCCGCGACGACGACGGCGAGAATGCCGACGGCGATGCTGGCGGGGATCTGCCAGAAGGGCACCTGCTCGCTCCCGCCCAGGCGCAACACCATGACAAACGGGCTGATCGGTGGGATGAAACTGCAGATCGTCGCAAAGGTGCTGTTCGGGTTGCGGAGGATCGGCATCCACAGGATCATCGGGATCACGAGCACGATCATGATCGGTCCCATGAGCGACTGCGCCTCGCGGAGTTCGGAGACCGCCGAGCCAATCGCCGCCATCATGCAGGCGATGAGGAAGAACGCGATGAGAAAGTAGCAGGCGATCCAGAGGAGGTTCCACGGATTCACGAGGTGCGTGAGCGCGAAGGTGACGATCGCGACGACGCCGATCCCCGCGTATACGCCCAAGATGACGCCGGCGACCGCCATCTGTCCGAGGATCTTGCCCATCATCAGTTGCATGGGCGAGACCGCCGAGAGCAGAACCTCCATCACGCGATTGGATTTCTCCTCGATCGTCGTCGTCAGGAGCGACTGCCCCGCGACAAAGACGCTGATCCAGATGAGGAACAGGAACCCGCCGGGCAGGAGCATCTGCACCGCCGCGTTGGTCTTCCGCTCCCCGCCCTCGGTCACGGTCACGCTCTCGCTTCGCGGGGTCGAGAGCAGCGCCCGCACCTTGCTCGCGTCGAGCCCCTCGCCCACCAGTCGCGCGTCCACGATCGAGCGCTCGATCGCACTCTCGACCTGCCCTTTCACCTGGACATCGAGCGTGGGCGTCGTGAAGAGTTGGAACCGCTCATACCGCGGCTCGTCCTTCGCTCGATCCGGCCTCTCTTCCACCGCCCAGGGCGGGATCACCGCCACCGCCAGCAGCGGGTCCTTCGGCAGATCGGACCGCGATCGTGCCTTGGGAATCTGCGCCTTGAGCGCCTCGACGTCCGCGTCTGCCGCCTGCGGCTCGAGCGTCAGTTTCGCGCCATCGTCCGCCATGGATTCCATCTGCTTGAACGCCTGATCCATTTGCGGCCCGCCCATTCCAGGCGGCACCGCCTCCTGCGCCTTCTCCTTGGCCTCTTCCACGTTCCGACGACGGCGATCCGCCAGTCGCTCGGGCGTGAACTCTTCGCGCAGCAGCGGCAGCACCACGCCGGATCGATCCACCACCGCCACCCGGCCCTCGGTCTTCGGTGCCTTCTGATTCATCAGGATCGGCATCACCGTCAGCGCCGCGGCCATGATGATCGGCGGCAGGAACACCCCGATGATGAACGCCTTGGTCAGCGCCGTGGACACAAACTCGCGCATCGCCACGTGCAGCATCTTCATGTCAGCCCGCCTCCCCGCTGCTCACGCCCGCGCCGGCCTCGGCCCGCGCCTGCTCGATCGCCGAGCGGATCTCCGCGATCTCCTCCCCGCTGCCCCCAGATCGCTGCACGATGTCGATGAAGACCTCCTCGACCGAGACTCGCTTGAGTTCAACGCGCCGGGCTCGCAGCGTCGCCGCCGCCGCCGACATCACCGCCGCGGGATCCGCGTCGTCGGCGAGTTTGAGTTCGAAGCCCGTGCGAGTCTCATGCGCCCCGGCCACGCCCGCGATCCCCGAGAGCGCCGCCACGCTCGCGCCGTCGTGATGCTCCAAGGGCTCGACGATCACCGTCCTCGGGTCGAAGCGCTTCCAGAGGTCGCGCATCGCGATGTCGAGCACCTTCTTCCCCCGGTTGATCATGATGAGGTGGTCGCACAACTGCTCGGCCTCGTACATCGCGTGCGTCGAGAAGATGATCGTCCGCCCGGCCCGGTGCTGCTCGTCGATCAGTTCGCGCAGCAGCCGCCGATTCACCGGATCAAGCCCGCTGAAGGGCTCGTCGAGGATCAGCAGGTCCGGCTTGTGCAGCACCGCCGCGATGAACTGCACCTTCTGCTGCATACCCTTCGAAAGCTCCTCGCACTTCTTGCGGAAGCAATCGCCCAGGCCTACGCGGTGCAGCCACTCCTTGACCTGCCGCGTCGCCGCCGAGCCGTCGATGCCCTTGAGTCGCGCCATGAACGTCAGGAACGGCCCGACCCGCATCTTGCGATAGAGCCCGCGCTCCTCCGGCAGATACCCGATGCGGTCCTTGCTCTCGACGGCGGAGCGCTTGCCCAGGACCGAGACCTCCCCGCGATCCGGGAAGATGATCGACATGATGATGCGGATCGTGGTCGTCTTGCCCGCGCCGTTGGGGCCGATAAATCCGTAGAGCGCGCCCTCCGGCACGGCCAGGTCCATCGCGTCGACCGCGACCTTCGGGCCGAAGGTCTTGGTCACGCCCTTGATGGCAATCGCGTCTGGCATGGGCGGCTCGCAACGCCCCGGATCGCCTCGGCACCGTCGCCGCCAACCCCCGGGGCCGGGGGCGGATCATATCGCCGGTTTGTTGGGAAACAGGCCGAGGCGATGTCGCAGGCCCGCGAGTCTGCAACAATCCGCCGATGTCGGTCGCCGTCCATCCACTGCCCGAGCCGCTGCGCGCGTTCGCCGACGTCGCGGCAACCATCGCGCCCCATCTCGCTCGCGTGGACGCGCTCCACGCGCGATATCGCGCGGAGCACGCCGCGGGCCGGATCCTTCCAAACTCCATCGAGGCCCTCCGCGTCGAGTTGACGTACCACTCCAACGCCATCGAGGGCAGCACGCTCTCGCTGCGCGAGACGCAACTGGTCGTTGAGGGGCTCTCGCCTCCGGCCGGCAAGGCCATGCGCGAGTTGTACGAGGCTCGCAATCACGACCTCGCGCTCCACATGATCGAGGACTGGGCGCGGGTGCGCCCGCCCGCCGCGCCGATCACCGATCGCGACCTGCTCGACATCCACGCCCGCGTGCTCACTGACATCGACGCTCGCGCCGCGGGGCGTCTCCGCGACGGTCGCGTCCTGATCCGCGGCACGCGCTATATCCCGCCAGGCCCTCAAACGTTTGATGCGCTCCTTCCCGCGCTCCTCGCGCTCGCCAATGACGCCGATGCCCACTCCGCGCTCTTGGCCGCGGAGTTTCACTACAACCTCGTCGCGGTCCATCCCTTTGCCGACGTCAACGGCCGCACCGCCCGCATCGCGATGAACTTTCTCTTGCTCCGCCGCGGCTACCCGCACGCCATCATCCCCGTCGAGCGGCGCGCCGAGTATCTGGCCGCGCTCGAATCCGCCAACGCGGGCCGCTGCGAGCCCTTCGCCCGCTTCATCGCCCAGTGCATCGCCGACACGCTCGAGAGGCTGCTGGGCGTCGCGTGACCGCCGCCGCCACCCATACCCTTGCCCGTGCCCAGCACCTTTGAAATCCTCCCCGACCGCCTCGCCCGTCGCCTCGACGAGATGGCCGCCGAGTTTGACGCGCTCGAGAAGCAACTCCTCGATCCCGCGGTCTCGATGGACCACAAAAAGGTCCGCGACCTCTCGATCAAGCGTGCGGCACTCGCGCCCGTCGTCGAGGGCTATCGCCAGTATCGCAAACTGCTCGCCGAGGCCGCCGAACTCCGCGAGGCCATCGCCGGCACCGACGCCGATCTCGCCGCTCTCGCCCGCGAAGAACTGCCCGATGTCGAGTCGCGTGCCGCCGCCCTCATCGAGCAGGTCAAGGCCCGCCTCGTCACCTCCGAGGACCAGAAGGTCGGCTCGGTGATGCTCGAAGTCCGCGCGGGCACGGGCGGCGACGAGGCCGCGCTCTGGGCCCGTGACCTCCTCGAGATGTACCAGAAGTACGCGATCCGCCGCGGATGGAAGTTTGAGGCGCTCGACGTCGTCGCCGAGACCGACGCGGGCGGCATCCGTTCCGCCGTTGTGAGCGTCGAGGGGGAGGGCGTCTGGGTCGAGCTCGCCTTCGAGGCCGGGGTGCATTCCGTCAAGCGAGTGCCCGCGACCGAGGCGGCGGGCCGCGTGCATACGAGCACTGCCACCGTCGCGGTGCTCCCCGAGGCCGAGGACGTTGAGGTCAAGATCGACTGGGCAAACGAGGTCGAAGAGTTCGCCACCCGCGCCCAGGGCCCCGGCGGCCAGAACGTCAACAAGGTCGAGACGGCCTGGCAGATCCACCACAAGCCCACCGGCATCATCATCAAGATGATGGAGGCCAAGAGCCAGCAGCAGAACCGCGACCGCGCCCGCCGACTGCTCATGGCCCGCCTCCACGAGGCCGAACGCCAGCGACAGCACGCCCAGCGCTCCGCCGCCCGCCGCGGACAGATCGGCAGCGGCGACCGCTCCGAGAAAATCCGCACCTATCGCTACAAGGACAGCATCGTCGCCGACGAACGCCTGCCCGGCGAGTACGCGATCCGCGACATCATGTCCGGCGACCTCGCGCGACTGATGAAGGATCTGGTGGCGCAAGAGACGGCGAGAAGGTTGGCGGAACTGTAGATCGTCAGACGGCTTACGCATCTTCTCCCAAACGGGCCGCTTGCATGCCGTGTTATGATCTGCAGGGAGGTGATTTATGGCCTATTTCCGCGTCGAGTATGCACTGCCCGAATCGAAGCGATATCGTTGCTGTCTGACTGAGGCATCAAACCTAAAGGAAATCGTTGAGATTTTCTCGGCCGGGTGCCATCAGTCAACCGTTTCGGTTGACTGATGCAGGGAACACCAACCGAAAGCACCAGTCACTCTCGCCGAGGCTCGATCGACTGGTGGCACCCGAGTTGTAGGTCGTGCTAAAAGAAACACGGACCCTCCGAGCAGGGTCCGTGCCACATGATTGCGAGTGAGTCGTGCGTCGCGCGTCCTACGCCGCGTCGCGTCGCACCTTCTTTTTCGTCCGGCCCACCGACCGCTGGTTCGCCTCAAACCGTCGCTCCGGCTCCTCAACCAACACCTCGACGAGTTCCAGCGGATTCCGCGCCCAGAGGTCCGCGCCGATCTCCTCGGCCAGCCCATCCGCCCGATTGAACACCCCAGCGCCGACCACGATCTGCAAGTCCGGGCACGCCCCGATCTCGTGCAACTGATCGATCATCTGCCGGATCTGCGGCAGATCATTCGCGCCCGACGCGAACATCAGCAAGACCTGCGGCCGCTCGTTGTGGATGTGCGCCATGATCTCGTCGCTGGCGATCCCACCCCCGCCGAAACGCACCTCAAAGCCCGAGCGCTCGATCAGATCGACGGCCATCTGCGCGCCCAACTCGTCCGAATCCCGCGGGCCGCACAGCGCGAGCACGCTCCGCCCGCGCGCGGCCTGCGGCGTCAGCCGCGCCGCGTTCTGATCCACCAGCACCCGCAGCAGCCGCGTGGCGAGGTGATGGCTCAACTTGCCCAGTTGGTCCGAGCGATACAGCCGCTCGATCATCTCATACGTCGGCCAGAAGAGATCGGTGATGAGGGCGGAGGGGCTGCTCGTCGCCAGCGCCTCCTCGACAATCCGGCGCGAGCCGGGGCGGTCGCCGCTGATGAGCGACTCGAAGAACCGTTCCGTCAGTTCTGGCATGGTCGTGGTCCTGGTGGAAGAGCCGATCGGCACCGGTTCCACCGGACCCGTCGAGATACGTTGGTCGCGCTCCAGCACGACCCGATGCCGCGGTCTATCGAGAGGCCGGCCCGGTGACCATGAATCTGCAATCGCCTTCGTGCCATTTCGGACCACCGCGCAACAACCGCCGATCGCCCAAGCGTTCTCGGACATCGCCACGGCGTTATCGGCCTTCGACCACAACTGGGGGTGCTCGGATTTGAGCCGATCGCGCGAGCGATCGGAACGCAACGAAAGTGGCGACCGCCAGCACAGTCGGCTCAGGAAGCCAAGATCGCGGACCACACCCCCGACTACGTTGGCTTCACGCCCCACGTACACGCGCACACCCCCATCGTCAGCCGCTTGCTCTGCACGTCCCTGAATCCCGCCTCAGCGATCATCCCGCGCAGCTCCTCCGCGCCCACAAACGTCCCCACGCTCCGCGGCAAGTACCGATACGCCCCGCTCCGATCGCCGCTGATCAGCGTCGCCGTCCGCGGCATCAGCCACCCGCAATACCCCGCCGTCACCCACCGCATCACCGCCGTCCGCGGGCGATCAAACTCCAGAACCACCACCCGACCGCCGGAGCGCAAGACCCGCGCAAACTCGCGCAACGCCCGCATCGGCTCGGCCACGTTGCGAATCCCAAACGCGATCGTCACCGCGTCGAAACTCGCGTCCGCAAAGGGCAGCGCCATCGCATCGCCCTCCACAAACTCCACCGGCCTCGGCTGCGCCTTCCGCCGCGCGATCGCGAGCATCTCCGGCGTGAAATCGAGCCCCACCACCCGTGCCGCGTCCCGCCCGCCCCCCCGCCGCGCAAGTTCCAGCGTCAAATCCCCCGTGCCGCACGCAACGTCGAGCACATGATCGCCCTCGGCGACGCGGGCCCGATCCGCCGCGAACCGCCGCCACGCCCGGTCACGCCCGAGCGAATGCACGCGGTTGTTGAGGTCATACCGCCGCGCGATCGCCGCGAACATCGCCCGCACTCGCGCCGGCTTGTCCGCCTGCTCGTGAGGATGAAGCAGGGCTTCATCCGTCCATCCCAGCGAGGGCCCTGGCGTCATAACCTTCTCGGTACGCACGCCCGATCCTACGCGGCGTGCCGGGAGGTCTGTCATGCGAACTCTGCTCGCCCTCGTCGCCTCGTCCCTTGTCGCCTCGTCATTCGTCCTGGTCGGCTGCTCGACCAACGCTGCCACCGGCAAGCGAACCCTCACCCTGCTCTCACGCGATCAAGAAATCGCCATGGGTGCCGAGGCCGCGCCCCAGTTCACCACCGAGTTCGGCGGCGCGGTGCCCGATGCCAGCCTCCAGGCCTATGTCACGCGCATCGGGCAGAAAATGGCCAAGGAGACCGAGGCCGACAACCCCGCCCTCCCCTGGGAGTTCACGCTGCTCAACACCGACGTTGTCAATGCCTTTGCTCTGCCTGGCGGCAAGGTCTTCTTCACCCGCGGGCTCGCCGAAAGACTCACCACCGAGGCACAGATGGCCGGCGTCATCGGGCACGAGATCGCGCACGTCACCGCGCGTCACGGCAACCAGCGAATCAGTTCCCAGATCGGGCTCAACGCCGTCCTCGCCGGCGCAGCGATCGGCGTCGGGCTCTCCGATCAGGACACCGCCTTCCGCCGCTACGGCCAGTACGCCCTCCCCGCCATCGCCGTCGGCGGCAACCTGGTCCTGCTCAAGTACGGCCGCGACGAGGAACTCGAGGCCGACCGCCTCGGCGTCCGCTACATGGCCAACGTCGGCTACAACCCGCGCGGCCAGATGGAAGTCATGGGCGTCCTCGCCCAACTCTCGCAGGGCAGCAGCCAGCCGGCCTTCCTTTCCACCCACCCCAACCCCGAGGACCGCGTGAAACAGATCCAGTCCATGCTCGCGGGCGAATACGCCTCGACGCAGGGCAACGCGAACTACAAGGACTTCAAGAACGAGTACAAGACGCAGTTCCTCGATGTGATCAAGAAGATTCCTCCGGCAACCAAGTCCACCCCAAAGGCCTGGCACCCGCCGCAGACATTGCCCGACGAGCCCGTATTGGCCGCGTCGGCGATGTGGTGCGCACACTGTGCGGCAGAAAGCCAAGCCGTTCCCGCACCGTGAATGCTGAAGGCGAGCCGGGGCGTTCACGCCCCGGAGGGCGTCCCTCCGATTCCACAAGCGACAACGTCCGTCGAGGGCGCGGCCGACGCTATGTGCATCCCGCCGCGAACAGATTGAGGAAGCAGACAAAATCCGCGACGTTGAGCACGGGCTGCACCGTCGACGCGTCGCAGTTGGCGTAGGGGTTCCCCGCCGCGTACGCATTTGTGAAGCAGATGAAGTCCGCGACATTCAGGATCGGCTCGACCATTGATGCGTCGCAGTTGGCGTTGCAGAGCGTGAGCCGCACCGACGCCTCGCGCGAGACCGCCAGCGTCGCCGCGGGCTGCGCGACGGACTCGAACCGCAGCACCGAAACCTCGCGCGACACGGCCAGCGTCTGCCCGAGCGCCGAATCGCCGACAGAGAGTGTTCCGCCGCAGATGAGTGCGATCACAAGGGATGAGAGTTGCTTCTTCATGGGCTTGGCTCCTTGATGCTGGCTCACTGCGCCCACGCCTGGATTACGCTGTAGTTCACGGGCAGGTTCACATCCGCCCGCCACGTCGCCAGGTCAAAGTCCCCGGAGACAAACGTCGCGTTCACCACCGCGTCGGCACCGCCGACCGAGAACGGCAGGAGCCGCAGCCGAACAAAGCTCGTGGTGTTGATTTTCTTCGTCTCGATGAAGATCATCGTCGTGGTTGGAGCGGTCAGTTGCACGTCCGCCTGCGGGAACGTGAGCGTGGCACGCGGATCGGTCGGCACGTTGGCCTTGCCGACACTCACAATGCGGATTGAACCCGCCACGTTCGTACCGTCAGGGAAGATCTTCGCTGGAGTGGCTGGTGGAAAGACGCTCGGAATCGCCGCAGGAATCCCGGGGTCCGCCAGCATCAATGTTCCCGCGTTGCTGATCTCAATCCGGATTCGGCCACGGCCGGCGGCACGGTTGCAGCACAACGAAGCATTGCCAGGCTCCGCTCGAAGCCGGCCAGCGCCAGGTGAGCTTTCGACCACCGAGTTCGCGATGAGCCGGATGCCTCCTCCGCTTCCCGCGCCGGCAGCCGCATCCCCTCCGCGAGCCGTAATGAGCCCGTTGAACGTGAGCGTTTGCTGGCACGCGATCAGGAGTGCGCCGCCGCCAGCGCCGGAGGTGTAGCTCGGTTCGAGCCCGTCAATCCCCCCTCCGCCACTCCCGCCGATCAACGGAAAGATCGTAACCGAACCGTACAACATCGACTGATTGACATTTCCGAGTGTTCCATAGCTTCCCGTTCCCTCTGGATAATCACCCGCGCCCGGCCCAAAGCCGGCGCTCCCCGGCTGTCCAGCCGCGACTGCTCGACGCCCGCCTCGAAACCCGCCCGGACCCGGTTCGGCCGGCACCAGCACGTTCGTCTGCTGTTGACCGTTCAGATTGATCGTCCCATTGATCGTCACGTTCCCCGACACCAGCCACACCACCGGCGCGCGGCTCGGATGGTTTGTGAACGTCACCGTCACATTCGCCGGAATGTTGACCGATGTGAATCGATACACCACCGCCCACTGATTCGGGTCATACACGCCCTTCCCCGGCATCGTATTCGGCCCGTTCCACGGGCCGCTCGGCGCGTCCTGCAATGGAACTACCGTGTTCGTCGTCGGGCTGAATGCCCCGTCCGAGCCATCCGCGCCCGGCACGATGATCTGTGCCACGCCGACCGAGCACCAGGCGAGCGCGAGCGCCGCCACGCACAACAGCATCCGATTCATCGCAGGGTCTCCTTGCCACGAACAGCGGCGAACTATCACGCCGTCGCCGTGCTGTGGCAATCTACTGACGACGCCTCGGCCTGTCAATACATAATGTCGGAATGTAAAACAAATCCACGGCCCGCGACGCAAGTTCCACAGTTCTGTGCGCCGCCTTGCGAGAATGACACAACAATGTGTCGCGCGCTCCGGCGTCTACCCCAACTCCTCCATCGCCCCCGCGATCGTCGAGACCACGACGACCTCCGCCCCAAGCCTCTCGCTCCGCTGCTTGGGCACGATCACCCGCCGATATCCCAGCCGCGCCGCCTCGGCGACCCGCTGCTCCAGCCCCGCCACCGGCCTGATCTCGCCACCCAGCCCGACCTCGCCCACCACCGCCGTCGCCGGCGCGAGCCCCCGCCGCAACTGTGCCCCGCCAATGGCGAGCAACAGCGCCAAATCCGCCCCCGGATCGACGACGCGCATCCCCCCGACCGCCGACGCGAACACATCGCGATCCGCCAGCCGCAGCTCAGCGTGCTGTTCGAGCACCGCAATGAGCATCGCCATCCGATTCGCGTCGATGCCGGAGCACTTCCGCTTCGCCGCGCCGACAAACCCCGTGGCCGTCAGCGCCTGCAGTTCCACCATCAGGCACCGCGAGCCCGTGAAGACCGGGCACACCACGCTCCCGGGCCTCGGCTTGCCCCCCGCCCCCCCCGCCCCGCCGCCGAGCGCCGCCGCCGCCACGCCCCCGGGCAGATCGCGCAACCCGCCCGCCGTCATCTCGAAAAGCCCGATCTCCTGCGTCGCGCCGAATCGGTTCTTCGCCGCGCGCACGATCCGATGCGCGTGGTGCCGATCGCCCTCAAACCGCAGCACCGCGTCCACCAGATGTTCTAATAACCGCGGCCCGGCCAACTGGTCATCCTTTGTTACATGCCCCACCAGCACCACCGCGATCCCGCTCATCTTCGCCAGGTACGCAAGGTCCGCACAGCACCGCCGCAACTGCGTGATGCTCCCCGGCGCCGCCGGCAGGTCCGGCTTGTACACCATCTGCACCGAATCGATCACCAGCACCGCCGGTGCCACCTTCCGCGCCTGCTCGACGATCCGCGCCAGGTTCGTATCCGCCAGCAGGAACAGTTCCGTCGCGCCCGGCCCGCTCGCCACCGCCCCCAGCCGCTCCGCCCGCGCGCGCACCTGCGCCGCCGATTCCTCGCTCGATACATACAGCACGCGCGTTCCTCGCCGCGCCACCGCAGCAGCCGCCTGAAGCAGCAGCGTGCTCTTCCCGATTCCCGGCGGCCCGCCCACCAGCACCGCCGACCCCGGCACCAGCCCCATCGCGCCCGTCGGCCCTCCCAAGACGCGATCCAACTCCGGCAGCCCCGTTCCGATCCGCGGGGTCGTCTCGCTCGCCGGCACTTCGCCGATCGGCACCGCCCCGCCGCCCATCCCCGCAACTCCGCCTCCCGCCGTTCCACCCTCGCTCAGCGTCGCCCAAGCCTCAACGATTCCGCGCTGCGGATCGGTCTTGGCCGCCGCCTCGACGCGCTGCGCCTCTAGCGCGTCCCATGTGCCGCAGTCCGGGCATTTGCCCAGCCAGCGACTCTGCGCGCTCCCGCACGATCGACACACGAAAACCTGCCGCGACTTTGCCACAAACGCAGCATACCCACGCGCCCCGTACAGTTCCTCGCGATGACACCCGGCGATCCAAATCCGCCACCAGCAAAGCCTGGCGATGCAGTACCCTCGCCACCGGGTCCAGATGGCGCGGCCCCCCCGCCCACGGGTCTTGGTCGCAGGGGCGTCTCGCCTGTGCGAACCATCCGTCGTCGCCGACGTGTCCGCCGGCTCGTCCTGGGCCTCGCGCTCGTTGTCACCCTCCTCTTCGGCGCGGTCGTCCTCCTCACCAACTCCCCGCTCACCAAGTCGCTCGTCATCCCACGCATCGAATCCGCGCTCGGCGTCTCCGTCTCCGCTCGCAGAGCCTTTGTCACCGCCGGCGGCACCCTCGTCCTCGACGACGCACGACTCAAGATCCGCGGCGTCTCCGGCCCCGCCGCCGAGTTCCTCTCCGTCCGCCGACTCGAAGTCGACATCGACTGGCGCGCCGGCGGTGCCATCCGCGCCGCACGCATCATCGAGCCCGCGCTCCTCCTCAGCCAATCCCTCGACGATTCCTCCCTCAACATCGCCGCCCTCCGTCTCCCCTCCGGCGGCGGCTCCGGTCCCATCCCCTCGATCTCCCTCGCCCGCGCCACCATCACCATCGGCGAGCACCGCCGCGACCAGTTCACGCCCCTCCGCTCCGTCCGTGTCGACGGCAAACTCGTTCCCGATCCTGCCGCGCCTGGTGCCTATCGCTTCGATCTCCGCCAGACTTCCGCCGACGCGAGAGAACGCCGCGCAGGGTTCCTGCTCTCTGGCCGGCTCGAACAGGGCGGCATCGACCTCACCATCGAGAACTTTGACCTCAACGCCTGGCGCGCCGAGTCCGCGCCCTCGCCCATCAGGCCCATCGTCCAGCAGATCGACGTCCGCGGCAGCGTCCCGCGCGCCACATTCAAATGGTCACCCGCCGAGGGCGTCCGCGCGGGAATGGAACTCGCCGATGTCTCCCTCAACCTCCCCATCGAGCCCGAGTCATGGGACGTTCTCGCCGCCGGCGTCATGGGGCCGCCCACGCCCTATATGCGCATGCACGGCGTCAGCGGACGCATCGAGTTCGCCCTTGATCGCGTCAGCGCCACGCTCGACGGCCGCCTCGAAGACCTCCCCTATCACGTCGACCTCCAATACAACGGCGTCGAACTTGACTCCCCGTTCGAGGCCAACTTTCGCAGCAACGACTTCCGCGTCGAGGCCAGCCCGCGGCTCTGGCCCATCGCCCCACCAGAGGCCCGCCAGTGGCTCGACAAGTTCTCGCGCCCCACCGCGATCATCTCGACACGCATGCGCATCTGGCGCGAGGCCGCGCCAGCCGGCGCCACCGAAGAAGCCCCCATCCGCGCCGCCGGGACCATGACCATCCGCGACGGCTCCGCCGCCTACGAGAGTTTCCCCTATCGCTTCGAGAACATGGCCGGCACCGTCGAGTTCACCGACACCTCCATCGTCATCAAGGAACTCACGGGGCGCGCGCCCAGTGGTGCCACCATGCGCGCTACCGCCCGCATCGCGCCCCTTGACGCCTCCGCCGGCATCGAGGTCGTCGTCACCGCTTCGGGCGTGCCCATCGATCCCTCGCTCGAAGCCGCCTTTCCGGGTGGCCGGGGCGCGATCGTCACCGCCCTCTTCAACCGCGAGCAATACGACGCCATGCTCCGCGACGGCATCGTTCGCAGCGCCGCCGGGGCCGCCGCCGAACGAGTCGAACTCGATTCGCTCGTCTCAAAGCCCAATCCTGATCAGGCCCGCCTCGACCAACTCCGCGCAAGGGCCGCGATCCCTGTCTTTGACCTCGGCGGCCGCGCCGATATCGATGTCGCCGTCCGCAGCAAGATCGGCGAGAACGAGCCCGTCGCCATCACCGTCGATGTGCGCCTCGACCACGCCGGCCTCGTCCCCGAGCGGTTCCCCGTCCCCGTTCGAGCCTCCAATCTCGTCGCCCACGTCGATAACGGCCCGGGACGCCTCCTCTCCGGGCGATTCGAGGGAATCCACGGCGGGTCCGCCGCCGTTGACGCCAGTTTCAACATCCCCTTTACCTCCGACGGCCCACAGGAGATGAACCCAGACATTACCATCGATCTCGTTGATATCCCCTTCGACGAGCCGATGATCCGCGCCCTCCCAGGCAAGGGAGACGCCGGCAACACCGTCCGACGGATCCTCCGGGAACTCCGCGTCGGTGGTGCGGCCCGCGGGACAGTCCGCATCCAGCCTCGCACCAGCGACGCCGACCTCGGCTTCGATGCCGGCGTCACCTTTGACAACGCCTCCATCAACCCAGCGGGGGCGATCGCGGTCAACGGCTTGGCCGGCACGCTGAACGCCACCGAGAACAAGGTCTCGCTTCAACTATCGGCTCCCACCGCCGCCGCCGCCGGCGCTCCCGCGTGCGGACCCGTGCGCGTCGAACTCCTCGCCGAACTGCCGAACGAGGGCGATACAACACTCACCGCGAGCGTCTTCTCGACCGCGCTCGACCTCGGCGCGCCTTGGGCCGATCTGGCCGGTGTCTTCTCGACCAAGGCCCGCGAGCGCCTGCAAAGTCTCGGCGAGCGCTACAAGCCCGCCGGCTTCGCCGACACCGCCGTCCACGTCACGTCCATCGGCTCCGCGCCCTCGGAGGTCAGCGTCGAAGTTTCCAATCTCAGCAACGTCTCGGCGGAGGCGCTCGGCGCGCGCGCGCTCATGGCCGCACCCGACGGCCGCGCCACCGTCTTTACCGGCGCTGGGCCGACGCGCGTCGCGCTCGACGACCTCCGCGGCGAGTTGACCTACGCCGATGAGCCGGGCGGCTATGTGCGCGCCGACGGCTCGATCACCCTATCCCCGTCGCCTGCCACCGGCGCTCCACAACCCGCCGCGGCGGTTGGTGGTTCGGAACCGGCGCTGACGGTGACGCTCACGGGCGGAAGGCTGGAGTCCTCGCTCGTGCGCGCGCTGGTGGCCGAGGCAGGAACCATCAACGAGTCCTATAGAAGGATGCGCCCGAATGGCACGTTCGATGCCGGGGCCACGATCCTGGCGCGCGCCGACGGCCCCGGTGTGGGAAACCTGTGGATCGAGCCCAAGCGACTGGCGATCGACCTCGACGGCACTCCGCTGGGGTTCGAGTTGGAATCGGGACGGGTCGAGGTGAGCGGCGATTCGGGAGTGGCCCGAGGTGTGCGCGCGCGGGGTGGCCCGCGTGCCGGCGCGGCGACGGGTGGCGGGAGTTGGTCGCTTGCCGGGGATGTGTCGTGGACGGCACTGGGTGACGGCGGTCGCGACACATCGATCCGAGCGACGGGGTCGGCGGAGTTTGGAGTGGGTGGGGGAGGCGGGCTGTCGGAGGAGGTGCGGGCGGCGTTGCCGAAGGGGGTGCGTGAGGCGCTGGACCAATACAAGGTTCGGGTGGATGGGCCGATCCGGGCCGAGGAGTTGGTGGTTGGGGCTCGGCTTTCGGACGATCCCGCGCGGCGGTCGGTGTCGGTGGATGGGCGATTGACGTTTGAAAACCTGTCGGCGGACGCCGGTGTGGTGATTTCGGAAGCAACGGGCACGGTTGAGGGTCGTGTCGAAAGCGGGCAGGGAGGCGGGGCGGGAGTGATTCGACTGGATGTGGCCCTGGCGGGCGCGCGGGTGGAGGGGGTGAGGGCAACGGACGTGGCCGCGGAGGTGCGCACAGGCGATGATGGGGCGGTGACGGGTTCGGGTAGTGCGACGGTGTATGGCGGGCGTGTGACGATGGATGGCATGCTGGAGCCGCGGGCGGTAAACGCGGCGGGCGGATTGCCGACGGGCGGCTCGACGGCAAGCGGGCCGGCATCTGGCGGAGCAGGAAGGTGGTATGAGGCGACGATCCGGGCGGCGGGGGTGCGGGTCAAGCCGCTGGTGGACGAGGTGCGCGGCGATGAGGGGGATGTGAGCGAGCGGGCGAACAGAACGGTTGCGGCGGAGGTTGAGGAGGCGACGTCGCGCGGGGTGCTCGACGCGGAGGTGACACTGCGCGGGCGAGCGGGAGAGGCGGCGACGCGGTCGGGGCGCGGGTCGGTGCAGGTCTCGGAGGGGCGGGTGGTGAACTTTCCGTCGCTGGTGCGGCTGATCGAGGTGAGCAACTGGCAGTTGCCGGTGAACGCGCCGCTGGACTTTGCGCGGGCGACGTTTTATGTGGAGGGGCGTCGGGTGTGGTTTGACGCGATCCATCTCTTGTCGCAGCGTGTGCAGGTGAACGGGGTGGGGTCACTGACGATGCCGGGGCGGGAGTTGGACTTGTTGTTCACGACGCGGCCGGCGTATGGGGTGCCGGTGTTGACGGCGTTGTACAGCGCGGTTCGAGATGAGTTGATGACGACGCGGATGACGGGGACGGTGAACAAGCCGGAGTTCCGGCTGGTGCAGTGGTCGGCGGCGCGGCGTATGCTTGGCGGGGCGTTGGGGCAGGCGCCCGACGCGCGGCAGCGGCAGGAATCGGAGTTTCGGCAGCAGCCGGAGCGGCAGGTGATCCGACCAAGGCGGGAGGGGTTAGAGGCACGCGAGCCGGATTCGCGGTGAGGTGTTCATGCAGAGCAAGCCGGAGCCGAATCGCGTGGAGTTGGACCCGGTGCCCGAGCAGCCCGAAGGGCGGGTGCGTTCGGACGATCCGCTGCTGACGGCGGAGATCGACGCGCTGGTGGCGCGGTGTGGGGGCGGGACCGATCCGACGGACACGCGGCTGGTGCGTGAACTGATCGCGGCGGCGCTCAAACTGATCCCGGACGGGCGGGACACGGGGGAGTTGAAACTGATCGCGGCGACGGTGAAGGAGTTGCGGTACGCGTACCGGGTTTTCGGGGCGTATCGCGAGCCGCACAAGGTGACGATTTTCGGCTCGGCGCGGACGCCGGAGGATCATCCGGATTATGCGGCGACCGTGGCGTTCAGCCGTGACATGGCGGCGCGGGGCTGGATGGTGATCACGGGCGCGGGCGGTGGGATCATGCACGCGGGGCATGTTGGTCCTGGTCGCGACGCCAGTTTCGGGGTGGCGATCCGGCTGCCCTTTGAGACGTCGGCGAATGAGGTGATCAAGGGGGACCAGAAACTGATTCACTTCCGGTATTTTTTCACGCGGAAGTTGATGTTCCTGAGCCAGGCGGAGGCGGTGGCGCTGATGCCGGGTGGCTTCGGGACGATGGACGAGGCGTACGAGGCGTTGACGCTGATCCAGACGGGGAAGAGTTCGATGGTGCCGGTGGTGATGGTGGAGGGCGAGGGGGGGACGTACTGGCGGGAGTGGGAAGAGTGGACGCTCAAGGGGCTTTTGGATCGTAAGTTGATCAGCGCGGAGGACGTGAACTTATATTACATCGCGCCGACGCCATCGGCGGCGGCGGAGCATATCGCGAGGTTCTACCGGGTGTATCACTCGTCGCGGTATGTGCGGGATGAACTGGTGATCCGGCTGAAGAAGCCGCTGGCGTTGCGGGACGTGGAGCGGCTGGAGGAGGAGTTCAGGGTGTTGGTGAAGTCGGGGAAGATGGTGGTGCGCGGGGCGTTTGAGGCGGAGGAGGACCATCTGGATTTGCCGCGACTGGTGTTCACGCACACGCGGAGCAAGTTCGGGCTGGTGAGGCGGCTGATCGACCGGATCAATGAGTGCGAATAGAGGAGTGGACAAAGGGACGAGGGGACGAGGGGACGGAGGGACGAAGGGGAAGAAGAAGCGAGACAGCGAGGCAGGGGAGCAGCGAGACAGGGCAGAAAAGAGAAAGAAGACGCGAGCGGGGTACGGAGAGAGTGTGATGCGGTGGTGGTTGGTGGTCATGGTGGTGGTCGCGGGGGCGGGTTGCGGGCGTCGGAGCGCGCCGGCGACGATCGCGGCAAGTCCGGCCGAGCGCGGGGTGATGCGCGGGCTCGAGGTGTGGTCGTGGGTGGTGAGTGATGCGCGGGTGGCCCGGTGGTCGCGGCCCGCGCAGCCGGGGGATGAGCCGCGGGAGACGGTGAAGGTGACGGATGATCGGGAGGACATTGAGGGTCTGCTTGGGCCGTTTGAGGCGCGTGAGGGCGTGATCGAGGCGGGGGCACGGGAGCGATTGCGCGAGGCGGGGCTGCGGGCGCTGACGGTGCCGGTGGAGGCGCTGGATGGGGTGGAGGCGCGGGCGCGACTGTCTGGCCCGGTACGTCGGCAGTGGCTGGGGGAGTTGTCGCGGTACACGGAGGTGTATCGCGGGCCTGGGTGGGACGGGCCGCGGGCGGTTGGGATGGGGAGCGGGGCGGCGGCGTTGACGGCCGGTCGGCTGGACCTGGTGCTGCGGACGTGGGCGATGCCGGGGAACGCGGGGCCGGTGTTGTGGGTGGAGATGTCGCCGCGGTTTACGGGTCGAGATGGCGAGGAGCGAATGCTGGCGGACGCTGGTGCGGCGTTTGAGATGGAGCGGGATATGGCGCTGGTGTTGATCGCGGAATCGCCCGGGAAGAGGTGGAACGAGTCGGTGGATGCGGAGGCGGACGAGGGGCGCGGCGTGGGGGATGCGGCGGGCTGGATGGGGCCGGAAGTGCGTGCAGGGACGGCGTGGGAGACGATGATGGCGACGGCGGGGACGTCGGAGTCGGCGCGGGTGCGTGTGGTGCTGGTGCTCGTGCCGCGGCTGCCGGAGCGGTTTGAGTTGATTGCGCGGTAGCGGGTCGTGCGTGCCCGTTGGCCCTGGCGTGACGCGGTCGGGGCGCGGGCGCAGTAGCATCTGCGGATGTTGAGGGGTCGCGCGATCGAAGTGATGTCGTGGGTGATGCTGCTGGTGGCGGCGGGGTGGTTTGCGTATCGGGGGCCGGTGTTTCTGGCGAGTTCGGGGAACTACGACTTCAACTTGGTGTATGGGTCGGCGCGGGCATGGCTGGTGGGGCTGAATCCGTACGAGCGGGATGAGGTGGAGCGAGCGTGGCTGTCGGCGGGCGGGCCGGCGGAGGTGCATCCGCTGGGGCCGAGGCCGTCGGCGGTGCTGCTGTATCCGGTGTCGGCGTTCGCGGCGCTTTCGCCGATCGCGGCGTTGCCGTTTGGGGCGGCGCGTGTGGTATGGTCGATGGCGAACGTGGCGGGGGTGCTGGGCTCGATCGTGATTTTGGGGCGGATCGCGGGGCTGCGCGGGTGGGCGTGGCGGGTGTTCGCGGCGCTGGCGCTGGCGTATTGGCCGACGATGTCGGGGCTGAGGCTGGGGCAGACGCCGATCGTGGTGTTGGGGCTGGTGTGCGCGTCGCGGGTGGTGGGAGGCGGCGGCGGGGCTGGGCGTGGGGTGATTCTGGGGGTGGCGTCGGCGATCAAGCCGCAACTTGGCGCGCTGTTTGTGGTGTATGAGTTGGGGCGGGGGCGATGGCGCGCGGGGCTGGTGGGGTTGGCGGCGGCGGTGGTGCTGTTTGGCGTGGGAGCGGCGCGGTCGTCGGTGGCGGGGGTCGATTGGTGGGGCTCGTGGCGAGCGAATCTGGCGGCGTTTGCGGTGGGGGATGATGGGAACCCGACGGCGGCGAACGCGATCCGCCACCACATGATCAACCTGCACTATCCGCTGCACACGCTGACGGACGATCGCGGTTTGGTGCGGGTGATGGTGTATGGGATCGTGGGCGGGCTGTGCCTGGCGTATCTGGCGATGGATATGCGACGCGGGCGTGAGCGGGGGGAAGGACGGGGCGAGTTGTTGTCGCTATCGATGACCTCGGCGGTGACGCTAGCGGTCGCGTATCACAGGTCGTATGACGCGGTGATTCTGCTGATTCCGATGGCGATGGCGGTGGGGGGATTGGGACGGAGGGACGAAGGGACGGGGGGACGGAGTGGAAGAGAAGAAGAGGCGGGAGAGGGAGTAGAAGGGGGAGTAGAAGAGCCGCCCTGGAGGGGCGGGGGACCCAAGAGCACCGACCGCTCGGAGCAGCGGTCGGTGGCACGGGAGTCGGTGGCACGGGGGCAGCCCGCGCGGTGGATGCACGGGGTGACGCTGGCGCTGGTTTTGGTGCACGCGCTGCCGACGGCCATCGGGCTTGTGGAGTTGGCTGCGCGGGGGAAGATACCAGCGGCGATCACGGAGACTGGGGTGTGGCGGGGGCTGATGGTGCCGCATCAGGCGTGGCTGCTGCTGGCGCTGGTGGGGTGGTTGGTGGTGATGAGATGGAGGACGGGGCGAGTCGCATCAGGCGAAGATTGACTTGAACCCGAGCGCGCGGCGGAGGTCGGCGATCTGGCCGGTGTGCATGCCGTTGTGGAAGATCATGCGGATGGCCAGGAGCCAGAGCGGGAGTTCGATCTTGCCCCAGGGGGTGGGCTCGAGGAGTTTGGGTTCGGGGGCGGCGCGGACGGCGGCGGCGAGGCGGTCGCACGCCGCGTCGTAGATTGCGATGCAGCGTGCGAGGGTCGGGTAGTTCGACGCGTTCGCGGCGGGGGTCGAGCCGAAGGCGACGGATTCAGGATCAAAGCGGCCCTGCCCCTTGGCGAAGTCGGCATCGGGGAGCGGCTTGCCGTCGAGTTTTTCGGCGACGCGGTGCATGGTGAGGGCGCAGTGCCCGAGCGACCAGGCGACGTGGTTGGGGAGGTTTGCGGCCTGGGCGGTGTGATTGGAGTCGGAGAAGCCGGGGAGGTAGCGGGCCAAGCCGGCTTTGGAGGCGGCGAGTGCTTCGGCGATCATGTCTTGAGTACGCATGCAGAGGGATTCCTTTGATCGGTGTGGCGAGGTGATGATCGGCTCTGTCGGACGGGCGTGACACCGGATACGAAGTCAGTCAAAGCAGAAAGCAAGAGGGAGTTCGAAGGCGGAGCGTGAGTAGTCACCGGTCTGGAGACCGGTGCCACCTATTCGGGGATGAGTTTGTGGCGTTTGAGGTGGTCGAGCATCTGGGAGGGGAAGGCGCGGACGGCGTCGGAGCGGAAGACGGTGCCGTGGTCGGCGTCGGGGACGATGGTGATGGAGCCGTGCTGGCCCTCGGGGAATTGGAAGAAGTTGATCTCTTCGAGGTCTTTCTTGAGGAGGGAGACGGCCTCGTTGAGGTAGAAACTGTCCTGGTCGCCGACGACGAGGCGGACGCGCTGGTAGAGGATGAGGCCGATGGTGCCGGTCTCGGCCTTGAGGCGGGCGTCGATGTCGAAGGCGCGGAAGTGCTCGGCGACGGCGTGGTCGATGATGCCGGTGAGGGGGTTGAAGAGGTCGGCGGGGTTTCCGTCGGGGGCGCGCGGTCCGAAGGCGGCGAGCCACGAGTCCCATTGCTGGGCGGAGGTGTTGCGCGAGCCGAGGACTTCCTCCATGAGGTTCTCTTGGCGGACGGTCATGATGGGGCGGCCCGCGCGGCGGAGGCTGGGAACGTCGTGCGGCGTGCCGTCGTCGCCGGGGGCTTCGTAGAAGTTCGGTTGCTCGTAGATGTTGCCGAGTTGGAATCGGCGGAAGTCGACGGGGTCGGGGGCGCTGGACCAGCAGGCGCCGAAGGTGTCGGGGTAGGTGATGGCGAGCCAGAGAGAGGACCACCCGCCGGAGGAGTGGCCGGTGACGAGGCGGGCCATGTGGGACTTGGCGAGTGGGTACTTGGCTTCGAGGGCGGGGATGAGTTCGGTGGTGAGGGCCTGGCCGCAAGGCCCGTTGTTGGCTGAATCGGCGAAGAGGGTGTGGCCGTTGGGCGATTCGGGGTCGAGGAAGACGTGGAAGGCGTTGCGGGCGAGGTCGAGTTCGATGGGAGTGAGGCGTCGACCAGCGCGAGCGGCGGCGGCGCGGAAGGCGTCGGTGTGGTCGCCGCCGAAGCCGGGGATGTGGTAAATGGCGGCGTATTGGCGGTTGGCGGAGGGATCGAAGTCGAGTGGGAGGAGGACGGCGGCGCGAAGGGAGACGGGACGGCCGCGGAAGGCGGAGAGGAGAGGCGAGGGAATGGAGAGTTCGTTGAGGCCGGGGGCGTTGCGGGCGCGACGGGGCTCGATGGCGCGGGAGAGAGCGAGTGAGATGGGGCCGTCGGCGAGTTCGATGGGGACGGGCTCGGAGAAGAGGTTGCCGGGCTCGCGTCGCCAACTGCTGTCGTCGCGTGCGAGGTCGAGGACGGTCTGGGCGGTGTATTTGCCCTTGGGGAGGGAGGAGAGCGGTGAGGGGAAGGCGGTGGCGCGGTCATCGATGATGGCAGGAGTTCCTGCGGCGAGGTTGGCGATGTCGATGCCGAACATGGGCTGGGGGTCGCCCCAGAACGGGCCGTCGGCGGGGCCTGCGCCGGGCGGGACGCGGGCACCGTCGCGGAGGAGATAGAGGATAAGGCGGCCGGAGGCGGGCTGTTCGCGGAGGGAAGCGGGGAAGGAGATAGAGATGCTGAGCGAAGCGGGGGGCTTGGCTTCGGGAGGCGGACTGGGCACCGGGGTATTGGCGGGAGGTTGGGCCGGGGCGCAGGAGGCGAGGAGGCAGATAAGTGCGAGGAGTGAGCGAGTCATGGGGGATGCTAGAGGGGAGCGGAAGGAGAGACGAAGTGAGGAGGTGAGGAGGTGAGGAGGTGAAACTTCAACGAGTACGAGTCAACCGGGACGGTTGACAGATGGAACACGGCATCCGGGGCGAGGACGCCCCGGCTCACCGTTGGTCGGGCTGATCGGATCAGTGGCAGGGAAGCCGCACGCGGCTACGCGACCGGTGCCGGGCCGGTCTTGGTGGCTGGGCGTTCGCCGAGCATGGGTTGAGGCGTGGGCTTTTTGGCCTCGGCGGCGCGGGCACCGGGAACGACTCGCTCAGCGAGGACGCGGATGGCCTCGTCGGCGGAGTCGGTGACGAAGAGGAGGTCGGCGTCGGCGGGGTCGATGGTTCCCTCGGCGACGAATCGTTCGCGGAGGAAGGTGAGGAGTGGAGCCCAGAAGTCGGTGCCCATGAGGATGACGGGGAAGTTGCTGATTTTGCGGGTCTGGATGAGGGTGAGGGCCTCGAAGAGTTCGTCGAGGGTGCCGAAGCCGCCGGGGAGGACGACGAAGGCATAGGAGTATTTGACGAGCATGACCTTGCGGACGAAGAAGTAGCGGAACTCGACGAAGCGATCGAGGTAGGGGTTGGGTTTCTGCTCCATGGGAAGTTTGATGTTGCATCCGATGGAGGTGCCGCCGGCTTCCTGGGCACCGCGGTTGGCGGCCTCCATGACGCCGGGCCCGCCGCCGGTCATGGTGGTGAGGCCGAGGCTTGCGATGCCCTTGCCGACGTCGCGGGCGAGTTCGTAGTAGCGGTGGCCCTGTGGGAAGCGAGCGGAGCCGAAGACGGTGACGCAGGGGCCGACGAAGTGAAGGGAACGGAAGCCGCGGATGAACTCGATGAAGATGCGGAGTGCGCGGGCGAGTTCGTCGAGGCGTTTGCGCGGTCCTTCGAGGAAGCGGCGTTCGTCGCCGTTGCTCGGCACCTTGCCCCAGCGCGGGAGGTGATTGGGAGGCGGGGGCGGGTCAGAGGGGGGCATGGCGGAAGGAAGAGAGACTCAAGGCGATGATGCGCAAGGAAGGGAAGTAAAGGAGAAGGGGTGAGCGAGCGAAGGAAGCAACATGAGAAAGGCCGGCACCGACCGGGAGACCGGTGCAGCCGAGAGGGGATCAGGTGCAGCCGACGGCGAAGGCGTTGAGGAAGCAGGTGAAGTCGTTGACGTTGAGCGTGGGCGGGGTGGTGGAGCCGTCGCAGTTGGCGAGGGGATCGTTGGCGGCGAAGAGGTTGGTGAAGCAGATGAAGTCGTTGATGTTGAGGACGGGCGGGGTGGTCGAACCGTCGCAGTTGGCGTAGCAGGCCGGGGTGACGGGAGCGGGGAGGTAGACGAGGCCGAGGAGGTTGGATGGGCCGTGAGCGCCGATGAGTGTGGCGAGGCCGCTCGCGGTGTCGATGGTGTAGAGCGAGTCGGTGTTGTTGCAGACGAGGTAGAGCCTGCCGTCGTCCTTGTTGAAGGCGAGGCCGTTGGGGTTGGTGGGACCGGTGAGAGCGCCAATGAGAGTGGTGGCACCGGTGGCGCGATCCATGCGGTAGAAGGAGTCGGCACCGCTGTTGGTGGAGTACATGACGTTGGCGATAGAGTCGTGGCCGAGGTTGGAGAAGGAGGTGAGGCCCGAGGTACCGATGAGCGTGGCGGCACCAGTGGCGGTGCTGATGGTGTAGAGGCCGTTGTTGTGGGAGGAGCAGCCGTAAAGGGTGCCGGTGCTGTCGTCCCATTCGAGCCCGTGCATGATGACGGCGGGATCGCCGTAGGCACCGACGAGGGTGGCGGTGCCGGTGGCGAGGTCGAGGGTGTAGAGGGAGTCGTTGCCTGTGGAGGTGAGGTAGATGGTCTGGGTGGTGGGGTTGTAGGCGAGGCCGGCGGTGGTGGAGGCGTTGACGCTGACGGTGCCGATCGCGGTCTTGACGCCGGTGGCTATGTCGATCTGGTACAGCGCGCGGCTGCTATCGACGGCGATGAGGCGGCCCTGCGCGAGACAGAGTGAGGCGGAGGCGGCGACGGCGAGGCCGGCGCTACGAATGAGTGCGAACGTCATGGATTTCTCTCCTTCAGGAGGGCGGAATGCCCGGAAGCGAGAGAGTACGGGAAAGCGAGGGAGAAGGCAATAGGAATATTGAGCGCCGATTACCGGGCGTGGTTGAGGAGGTGATCGGTGCGGGCTCTTATTGGGGGAAGGCGGTATGGACACCCCGCGCTTCGACGAACTGGCGGACGAGGTCGAGGAACTGGATGAGGCTGGAGTCGGTGACCTCAATCGGAGTCTGCGGCTCGCCGTCGGCGTTAAAGGTGACGTACCAGTCCTTGGGGGTATCGGTCGCGGGAAGGGTGACGGTGACGGCGGTCTTATTGGCCTGTGGAATGTTGGCGACGGAGAGTTTGCCAGCGGGGTTGTCGGAAGCGACGCGGAGAAGGTAGATGCGATTGAGGCGGTTGGTGGCGACCTCGAACTCGAGGAGCATGGTGGTCTTGGGGGGCATGGTGAGCGCGCCGGAGCCGGCGGTGACGCTGTGGGTGAGGCGGATGGGCCAGCGGCCGCGCCAGTATTCCCACCACCACTTGGGGCGGGTGCTCGCGGGTCCAATTGTTGGCGGAGGTGAAGGAAGAATGGGATGCTGGGCGATGGGGGAGTTGTCGAGTTGGTCGAGCGCGGTGGGATATCCGTTGGCGGTGATGTCGCGGATGGTGCTGAGGCCGACCTCGGTGTAGGCGATCTGGTCGGTGGGATCGCGGACGAGCATGACGTTGTTGGTGCGCGACCCGGTGGACGCGAGCCTGGGCTTGCTGTTGACGGACTGGAGCGCGGAGCCGTATTCGACGATGGGGAGATCGGTGGTCAAGGCGCGAGCACCGCTTTGCATGGCGGTAGCGCAGCCGAGGGCGGCGAGTGCGAAGAGGGTGATCATGGCCGACGGTCCTTTCATAAGGGAGCGGAACATTAGAAGGCGTCGTCAAGGTTGGCGACGGCGGCGGCGGCCTTGATGGCGTCAACGTCGGCCTTGACGGCGGAGTTGGCGTCGAGGTCGTACTTGACGAGCGTCTCGGTGCCGTTGGCGGCGCGCTCAACCTGGACGAACCACTCGTCGGCGGGGCCGGCGGAGTTGAGGGTGATGCTCGGCTGGCTGGAGCCGAAGAGGGAGAGGGTGACGGAGGTGGCGCGCGGAGTGCCATCGGGGTTGGATTCGCCGACGAGGACGACGCGGGACTGCTGGTAGCCGTCCTGGAGCGTCTCGACGATGACGATGATGGTGGTGGCACCGGAGCCTGCGACGATGTTGTGGGTGAGACGGATGGGCCAGCGGCCGCGGATGTACTCCCACCAGTAGGGCTTGACGGTGACGGGTGCCGGGGGCTGGGCGTGCGTGGAGTCGAGGTCGAGGAAGGGGGGAGGAGCGGTCTGGTTTGGCACGGGAGGAGGCGCGGCGGGGGAGGGATCGGAGTTGCCCTTGAAGACGCAGAACGCGCGGCGCTGGATGGAGCCGGAGTCGTCGTAGGCGTAGACGACGGCGATGGGGCCGGGGCTGTAGTTGGGGGTCCAGATGCCGCCGGACTTGACCATGCCGGAGGTGAAGACGATGCGTTCGCGCGGGTAGTTAGGGACGGAGGAGTCGGTCCAGGGCGACGGGCCGTGGTTGGCGCATCCGGCGAGGAGTGCGAGAGCGGCGAGTAGGAAGATGGGGTGATTCATACAGGAGCCTTCTTTGCGTTAAGAGTGACGGGGTAACGACGGGCTTCGCCGACGAAGAGGCCGAGGAGAGCGCCGACGAGCGCGGCGAAGAGGGGGATGAGCGGGTTGAAGACGTAGAAGTAGGCCCAGGCGAGCCAGACGGAGATAGCGACGACGGCCGCGAGAGCGAGGGCTTGCAACGAGACACGAGCGGCGATCCACCATTTGGGCCACCAAGCGTAGCGGCGGGCGATGGGGAGCACCAGCAGCCACCCAAGGAGGCCGCCGAGCGCCATGATCAGGAGTTCCTGGCTTTGTGTGGGATACTTGATGATGCGTCTGCTCATGAGTGCTTCGATGGCGACGGCTTGGGCTTGCCACTTGGGGCGAGAGTTGTCGGGAGCGTCGGGCGTAACCCACGGGGGAGGGCGCGCGGCAAGAAGGCGCGGACCCGGGTGATCTTTGGGAGGGGTCGCCCAAGGGGTCATGGCGTGTGGCTCATCGGCGTTGACAAAAACCAGGATGCGGCTCTCGCAGGCTTTGATGGCGGCAGGAAGACCGGCGAGGAGGCTGGCGACTGGCACGGTGGCAGCGGAAACGACGGTCGGAGCGGGGAGGGGAAGTATGAGTTTGAGAAGTTGGGCATCGTTGCTGCGTGTGCCGGGCGTGCCGACGGAGAACGCAAGTCCTCGGTCGCGCTCGAGGCGCGAGCACTGGAGCGTGAACGATCGTCCGGGGTCGACGATACGGCTTGGAACAACGCCGTCTACTACGGGATAGAAGCTGACTGTCGCGGACTCGGCGCTGAAGTCGAAGTCGTACTTCGGGAGGTGATCGGGCTGCAAAGCCGCGGCGACGGCTTCCATCGCGAGCGATGGGAGTGGATCAGATCCGGCGCTCTGCTCGACGAGCAGCGGGACGTTCCAGGGGCCGTAGGGGAGTGGGTCAAATTCCCTGGGGACCTTGGCGGTCAGCACTCCAACGCGGGCCTTGGGAGGATGGGCGAGGAGTTGCTGAAGCGTGGGAGACAGTTCCGCATCTTCGATGAGCATCTTTGGTGCGGTGCCCCATTTTTCTACGCCGAAGACGATGGGGAACTCCTTTGACGCTCGAGCAATGGCGTCGTGAAGTTTTTGGGTCCGATCGATGAAGAGCACCGAGTCGGGGCCGGTTCCCAGCTCGAGCGGGCTTTGCTTGAAGTAGTAGTCGAAGACGACGGCTCTCGGAGTGGCGGAGCGGAGGCGGTCGAGGGCTTCGGCGAGGACCGAGCGCGTTTCACCGGGGACTGTACTCTCGTTGACGCTGACGAGGGTGACATGGTCGAAGCGGGTGAAGGGTCGGATGACCATACGTTCGAAAGCCGACTGCAGGCCGGTCCTGGTGTACGCGATTGGGACAGCGATCTTGTCAGCCAGGATCATGGCAAGGACGATCGCGATTGCGGTGCCGAGCACTGGTCGTGCGAGGACGCGGCGAGCGGCGTTGGCGGCGCGGACGAACGCCGGCGCGGGTTCGACGATCTCGCCCGCGCGATACTTGCGGAGCGCGTCAGCGAGCAGGTGGGCGTTCTGGTAGCGCGGGCCACCGTCGTCGAGCGGGCCGGTCTCGCCCACGAGGCGCTTGGACATGGCGCGGCGGATGATGGCCTGGAGCGAGTTGGGGAGGCTGCTGGCGGGCGAGGTGTCGAAGTCCGGGGGCTCGGTGCGGATGAAGCGGAAGGCCTCTTCGGTGGTGAGTTTGTCGAGCGAATAGGGGAGGCGGCCGCAGAGGAGCAAGTAGAGGATGACGCCGAGGGAGTAGACGTCGGAGGCCTCGGTGAGGTCGGCGCTGGCGCGGGTCTGCTCGGGGCTCATGTAGGCGAGAGTGCCCTCGACGCCGCGGCGGTCGTCAAGGCTGATGCCGGTCTCGCGGGCGATGCCGAAGTCGATGAGGTGGGGGGCTTCGGCATGGGTGCCGGGGGATTTGCCGACGAGGATGTTGGCTGGCTTGAGGTCGCGGTGGACGATGCCCAGAGAGTGGAGGAAGTTGACGGCGTCGCAGACCTCGATGAAGCGATCGATACGCTGGTCGATGTCGAGGTGTCGTTCGTCGGCGTGGCGCGTGAGGCTTGAGGCCTCGCGGACGAGGTCCATGACGAGGTAGAGGCGGCGTTCGCCGGTGGCGGGATCGCGGAAGAACTCGGCGGTGTGGAGGCGAGCGATGCCTGGGAAGGCGGAGAGGCGGGCGAGTTTCTTGGCTTCGCCGAGGATGGATTGGCGAGCGTCGTGGCTGGCGGCGCGGTTGATGACCTTGATGGCGACGTCGATGCCGAGGAGGCGGTCGTAGGCTTCATAGACCTTGCCGTAGCCGCCGGAGCCGAGTTCGCGTCGGATGCGGTAGCGTTTGGGAAGGCCCGGAACGCGAGGGAGGCCTGAGAAGCCCGAAGGACCGTCATCGTCGCCGATGGGGGATCGCGGGGGCGGGCCGCCGGGAGGTGGAGGCGAGCCGGGAGCAGCGGCGGGCGGGGTCGAGGCGGTGGACGCGTTGACCACGGTGGGGATGCCGTGTTGTTCGCCCGGGCCGGACATGGAACCTCCTCGAACGGGCCTGCCGGGGGTGTCCAAACTCCGAACGTTTCGAGCAAGGGAGGCTGGAGAGCCGGGGCAAGTTGTCAATCAATATACCTTGCGCCAGTGGCAGAGGATGCGGCCGGAAATTTGGCAGGGAGGATTGAAAAGGGGTGAACAGGGAAGAAGGTGCCAAGGCAGGCCGCGAGACGGCAAGAAGGAACAAGGCATTGAGGCGCGCTGGGGCTAGGCTGTGTCTGACGGATCGCCCGGGGCCAGGAGGCGGAGGTATCGGCGGATGATGGCCAGGTCGAGGAACGCCTGGAAGTTCACCGCGAGCTTGTCGTAGCGGGTGCCGACGCGGCGGTTCT
>JBJXFQ010000098.1:0-105188 GCA_046155605.1 Phycisphaerales bacterium | reverse complement strand
CGCGATTCATGGAGACCAACGTCGGCGACTTCGTGAACACGGGCTGGGACCTCGTCTCCAACATGACCGGCGCGACCATCGCGGCGATCGTCGCCGGACGCATCGGCAAGCCGCTGGGCGACGGCACACGCCCGCCCGCCGAGGGCTACGCATGATCTGCCGCGTCGTTGCCCCCGCGGTCGCGCTCGAGACCACGCTGCTGATGCACGGCGTGCCCGCGGCAGAAGCCATGCCGCTCGCGCGAGACCTCGCCCGGATCGTCCGCGCCGCCAGGGCGAATCCGGCGGTGGTGGGCGTGTTGCGCGGCGAGGCCGTCGTCGGCATGACCGATGCGGAACTCGAAGCCATGCTCGCCGAGGGCGGCGTGCCCAAGGTCAACACGTCGAACCTCGGGCTCATGCTGCATCAGGGCCGATCCGCGGCGACCACGGTCAGCGCGACAATGGAACTAGCGGCGGCTGCAGGCGTCCGCGTCTTCGCCACGGGCGGCATCGGCGGCGTCCATCGCGGCTTTGGCTCGCATTGGGACGTCTCGGCGGATCTCCTGGCGCTCGCCCGCTTCCCGGTCGCGGTCGTAGCGAGCGGCGTGAAGTCGCTCCTCGACGTCGAATCCACGCGCGAGATGCTCGAAACGCTCGGCGTGCCGGTCGTCGGCTTTCGCACGGATTCGTTCCCCGCGTTCTACGTCCGCCGATCCGCGGCGCGCGTTGACGCACGCTTTGACGACGCACGCGAACTCGCCCGTTTCGTGGCGGTGGAACTCGCGCGCACGGGACGCGGCGTGCTCGTGGCAAATCCCGTGAATGAGGCCGACGCGATCGAGCCGGAGCAGATGGAGGAATGGCTGGCGCTCGCCGAGGCACAAGTCGGCAGTGGCGCGGACACGCAGGTAGGCAAGGGCGGGCGCGACGCGACGCCGAGCATCCTCCGAGCGCTCCACGATCTCTCCGGCGGGCAGACGCTGCGGACCAACCTCGCTCTCGTCCGCGGCAATGCAGCGTTGTCGGCGGATCTCGCTCGCGCGATGCACGCGGACTGATCGCCGCCTTATCCTTGCCCCATGCCACGGAAGACCAACGGATCAGGCGGCGGGAGTGATGGGCGAGCCGGCGCGACGGCCGGGCTGACCTACGCCGCGGCGGGCGTCAAACTCGAAGAGAAAGACCGCTTCACCGAGTCGCTCGAATCGATCATGCGCCGCACGCACGGGCCGCGCGTCATCGCCAACCCCGGCGGCTTCGCGGGCCTCTTCCGCCTCGATTTCAACGAGCGGCTCTTCAAGCGGAACTACCGCGACCCCGTCCTCGTCGCCTGCACCGACGGCTGCGGGACGAAGGTCAAACTCGCGGGGCAACTCGGCGTGTTCGACACGATCGGCATCGACCTGGTCGCGATGAGCGTCAACGACATGATCGTGCAGGGTGCCGAGCCGCTGCTCTTCCTCGACTACATCGCCGTCGCCAAGGTCGAATCGGCGATGCTCACCGACATCGTCCGTGGCGTGGCAGAGGGCTGCAAGCGGGCCGGGTGCGCGCTCCTTGGCGGCGAAACCGCCGAGATGCCCGATGTCTACCCGCCGGGCGAGTTCGATCTGGCCGGGTTCGCCGTCGGCGTTGTCGAGTTGAAGCGCGCAATCAACCCGCTCCGTGTCCGCCCGGGCGATGTGGTCCTCGGGCTCGAGTCCGACGGCATCCACTCCAACGGCTACTCGCTCGTGCGCAAGGTCGTCGAGACGGCGGGGCTCGACCTGAGCCGCGAATACGCGGAACTCGCCGCGCCTCGGTCCAAGCCTGGCGGACGGCGCGGCGCGTCGAACAACGGGTCGGCACGCAAGCAAGCGCCGACGCTTGGCGAGGTGCTCCTCACTCCCACGCGGATCTATGTGCAGCCGATCGTGAAACTGCTGCGCGCCTATACCGTCAAGAACGTGATCTCGGGCATGGCCCACATCACCGGCTCGGGCCTGGCGGGGAATCTTGAACGAGCGCTCAACCGCGACGTCGATGCCGTCATCGACCCGGCGAGTTGGGAGCCGCTCCCGGTCTTCCCGTTCCTCCAGCAGCACGGCAAGATCAGCGACGACGAGATGCGCCGCGTTTTCAACATGGGCATCGGCTACACGCTCATCGTGCGCCCCGCGTTCGCCGATTCCGTCGCCGAGCAACTTTCCCGCGCCGGCGAACGCGTCCACGTCATCGGCAAAATCGTCAAGGGCAAGGGGCAGGTGCGGATGGCATAACGGGCGACAGACGTGATGGCGGCGCGGCGTTGTGCGGGCTTTCAGCGCTCACATCTTCTGCACATGCTGCTCGTCGAGAATCTCCTGCACCGTGAAAAGCTTGATCAGCCGCTTGGTTTTCTTGTAGAACGCCGCGGCCTCGGCCTCGGCATCCGCCGTGTACGAGAACGCGACCATAAACCCCTTGGCGCGATCCTCGCGGTGCATCACCGCCTCGAACGAATCGACATCCGGCCGACCCACACGCTCCGACTGCTTCACCTGCACCGGGAACCAGTCGCCGGCGAACATGCTCGCGCCCGTGTGACCCGTCTTCGTCTTTTTCGAGCCCTCTTCCGACGGCTTGCTCCCCACCGGGAAAATCCGCCCGTCGATCCCCATGTCGCCGACCTGCACCTTGTTCGGCACGCCGCCCAGCGCGATCACGGCCCAGTTCTCGAACTCGAACGGCGGTATCGCCTTCAGCTTGGCGATCGTCCACGGCAGGTCACGCACGATGAAGCAGTTGGCGTCGCCGGCGCGATGCCCCGGCTCGCTCTCGCGCATCCCGCAGACATCTTTGAGCCGCTTGGCCATGACGCGGCAGGCCGTGGGCGAGATATCGATCCCGATCTACTGGCGACCAAGGTTCTGCGCGGCGACGAGTGCCGTGCCACAGCCGCAAAAGGCGTCGAGGACGATGTCGTTAGGGTTGCTGCTGGCTTTGATGATGCGGTCGAGCAGCGCGAGCGGCTTCTGTGTTGGGTAGCCGAGGCGTTCCTGCGCTTGTGCGCTGATCGGAGGAATATCAATCCACACCGATTGGAGTTGCGTCCCCTCCATGTCCTCCAAGTACTGCTTGAAAGCTGGTACTCCGTCCTTCTTGTAGGGCCACACCACCCGCCCGATCTTGTCCAGTTGGTCCAATGCCTCTTGGACCGTCTTAGTGTTAGGGTTGGGCAGAAGCGGCCTCACATAGCCCGGTACAGCCCAGTGCCGACCTGACTTGTTCGGATCGACGCCCCTCCAAGGCTTCCCGGATGATCCATTTCGCGTTCCGGTGCCCGTGAGGATTGTCAATCGGTAACGCTTCCCGTCGGCGTCGGCGAACCGAAAGAACTTCTCCTTGTAGTCGTCAGAATACTCGCTGTACTGGGGGTTCCACGTCCACTTGTCTGATCCCGCGTAGAGAAAGATGGTGTCATGCACTGGGCCGAAACGGTTCGCTCCGCCATGTGAATGAGTCCGCTTCCAAATGATCTCATTGAGGAAGTTGTTCTCTCCAAACAACTGATCGAGCATGCACTTGACATAGTGGCTCGCGTGCCAGTCGCAGTGGTAATAGAACGAGCCGGTCCTCTTCAGCACGCGGGCCAGTTCCACGCACCGCGGCCGCATGTAGTCGATGTACGCCTGCGTGCTCGCGTGCCGGTCCTCGAAGGCCCGCTTCTCCTTCGTCTCGCCCCAGAAGACCTCGTAGTTCCGGTTGCTGTTGAACGGCGGGTCGATGTAGATGAGGTCGATGCATGCATCCGGCAGTTTGGCGAGTTGCTCGAGGTTGTCGCCGCAGTAGATGACGCGGGTGTCAAGGAGCGCCGACGGCCTGGCGCGGCTGGCGGCCGCGTGCGGCGGGCTCGCGGGCTTCTCGGCGGGCGCTGGCCGATCCTCGGCCGGCGTGGGCGGCGATTTGTGCTTCTTGCTCACGCGGCAAGGATACCGAGCAGCCGTGCTTCGCGGAAGGCCCGCCGTTCGCGGCGCTATGCCTGCTTTCGCGCCATCACCAGCATCGCCGACGTCTGCGCCCCGAGCGTGGCGCGGGCCAGGTCGAACGCCGTGAATGCCGCCAGCAGCGGCAGGCCGCGGAGCGGATTGAACGCCCGCGCGAGTCGGTGCGCCATCGGCGGCGGCAGCGGCGGCCGCTCCGCGTACCGCAGCCAGTGATGAAACGAGTACATCCAGAATGAATGGCCCGTCTGAAACCGCACCGCAAACGGCGTGAGGCCCGCGTCGCTCAGCAGCCTCTTGAGCGAGCCGGGCGTGAAGAGGTTCCAGTGCCGCGGGATGTGGTAGCCGCCCCAGTACGTCCGCCGAAAGAGCCGTGCGTCGAAACTGTCAAGATTCGGCGTTTCGAGGGCGAAGACACCGCCCGGCGCAAGCCACTTCGCGACGGCCCGGCACACGCGCCCAGGATCATCAACATGCTCGATCACATGGAACATCGTCGCGAGATCGATTGAGCCCTCGGGGATTCGCTCGCAGTCCTCGACGCGCTCGCAGAACGCCTGAAACCCCTCCGCGGCCAGCGGCCTGACGACGCGCTCGTCGAGTTCGAGTCCGTAGAGCCGCGAACGCGGGATGCCGCGCGATTCCATGACCCGCAGGAAACGTCCGTCGCCGCAACCGACGTCGAGGAACGAGGCGGGCGGCCGGGCGACCCCCGCGACGATGCGCTTCATCTTGCGGGAATCGAGCCACGCCTTCGCCCGCCGCGCGACGGGGTTGACCTGCGACGCGTAGTTGTACGCGTAATAGGTCGGCGGATAGATCGTCGCGAGCGTGCTCAGGGCCGGTCGCGGGTCGAGCCACACATGCCCGCACGCGGCGCACCGCACGAACCTCCACTGGTTGCGGCAGGTCAGTGACTCGTAGTCATAGCCATACGCGAAAGGAGCGAAATCGACCGCGGCACACACCGGGCACCTACCGACTGGCTCGGTGGGAATCATCGGTGCGCTCGAGCGTGCGATCTCCGACGGGATCGGCAACGACTCAGGCCCGCTCACGCAACGCCCCGGCGGCATTCCGGCAGCGGCAACGCGAAATAATAACGAAGCAAATAGCCGAGATAGGACCGCCGCCACACCAGCCCCTCGGCCTCCGGCTTGCCGCGAATCTCGCGATCCGCAATCGGCAGATTATAATAAGGTATCGATGGCCACAGATGGTGAGCAACATGATAGTTCATGTTCATCGGCGCGAACAACGACCGTTCAATTGGATTGCTCGTGTAGGTAATCAGCCGATGCTCGTCCGCCTTGTCGTCCGCCTCAGGGTGCGAATGCTCAAGGAACGACCGCACCAGATCGCCCAGGTACACAAAGACATACACCGGCACCAGCCACAGCAGGGGGAACGCCCACCATGCGACGCCGAACGTGAGCCCGCCGATCAGCGCCGCCTGCCAGCCGAGCAGGATCACCACGTCGTGGAACGTGTATTTCGGCTTCGATGCGCCGCGCGCGGCGATGTTCGCATCGGCACCATGATCCTCGTGATGGTCCCTGCCATCATCGCGCAGAAACACATGCTTGACCACGGGCCACAGGTTCGCCAATCCCGACAGAAACGCCAGGTATCGCGGCCTCGTCGCCTTGTTGAAGCACGCGTGCTTGTGCCGATCCGGGTCGGCCTCCGTCGCCAGGTGCTTGTGATGCTCGAGGTGGTTGCGATTGTTGATGCGTGTGATCGCCCCGATCGGCCCGAGGATGAGCAGGTCCGTGAAAAGGTCGTTCCTACGCACTCGATTAAAGATCCGACGGTGCATGCCGTCGTGCCCGATGATAAAGAGCGCGTAATATCGCGTGCCCACGACCGGAATCGCCAGCAGCACCGCCCACCACGTCGGATAGATCGTCACAAAGACCCACGCGGCCAGGATCAGCGCCCAGTTCCACGCCGTATCCACCACCGGCCGCCACACGCGCAGGCGGCTCAACTCACGCACGCGATCGGTGCTGAGCAGGGTCGCGCGGTAGCGGCGATACGGACCCTCGCGCGTCGGTCTCTCGGCAACAACGGACATGCATTCAGCATAGGCCGGAGCAGCACGTTCGACCGGGTGCGCTGCCGGCCTTGCCTCGTGCTCTGCCGCCTCGTGCTCACGGCTGATCGAGCATCGCACGAAGCCGACGGATCGCATCAAAGGCCTGCATCGGGCTGAGCATGTCGAGTTTCAGTTCGCGCAGTTCGCCCAGCGCCGGATGGTCGAGATACTCCGTGAACAGCCCCATCTGCCCCGCGGGCGGCGATGCCGGCGGAACCCGAGCCGCGTCGGGTTTGCGATGGTTCGCTCCACCGGCCGCGTCGTGCTCCACCGCCAGCGACGCCAGAATCTCGCTCGCGCGATCGATGATCGGCCGGGGGATGCCCGCCAGTTTCGCCACGTGAATTCCATAACTCCGGTCGCTGTGGCCCGGCAGGATGCGATGCAGAAACACGATCTCGTCGCCCCATTCGCGCACCGCCACGTGCAGGTTCTGCACGCGCGGGTCGTCGCGTTCGGCGAGCGATGTCAGTTCGTGGTAATGCGTCGCAAAGAGTGTCCGCGGGCCTCCAAGGGCCGACAAGTGCTCGGCCACAGCCCACGCCAGCGAGAGCCCGTCGAGCGTGCTCGTCCCTCGCCCGATCTCGTCGAGGATCACGAGGCTCCGGGCCGTCGCGTTGTTGAGGATCGACGCTGTCTCCGTCATCTCGACCATGAACGTCGATTGGCCCGAATGCAGCGCGTCGTCCGCGCCGACTCGAGTGAAGATGCGATCGGTCAGCCCGATCACCGCCTCTTCCGCGGGCACGAACGATCCCGCGTGCGCGAGCAGCACGATCAGCGCGACCTGCCTGATGAACGTCGATTTGCCCGCCATGTTGGGGCCGGTGATGAGCGCGAGCGATGGCGAACCGCCGCCTTGCTCTCCCGACTTGGGTCCGATGCGGAGGTCATTGGGCACGAATCGATCAGCGAGCAGCGACTCGAGCACAGGGTGTCGTCCGCCGCGGATCGTGAGCGTGCCGCTCTCGGCCAGCGCCGGCCGCGTCCAGCCACGCCGCTGCGAGAGTTCCGCGAACGCGGCGAGCGAGTCGATCTCGGCGGCGGCCTGCGCGAACCGCGCGCACGCCGTCGTCGTCGCCGCCGCCATCTCGCACAGTTCGGCAAAGAGCCGTTGCTCGCGTTCCAGTGACCGCGCCTCGGCGGTGCTCACCCGCGACTCAAACTGTCTGAGTTCGGGCGTGCTGTAGCGTTCCGCGTTCTTGAGCGTCTGCTGGCGCGTGAAACTCTCCGGCGCGGTGCGGGCCTGTGCCGTCGTCAACTCGATGTAATAGCCGAACACGCGGTTGAAGCCGACCTTGATCCCCGGCAACGAGTGCTGCGCGATGAGCCGTTCCTGATACGCCGCGAGCCATGCCGACGCATCACGTCGCAGGAGCCGCGCCTCGTCGAGTTCCGCGTCCACGCCGTCGCGGATCAGCCCGCCCTCACGCATGTGCGAGGGCGGGGCCTCCACGCACGATTCGAGGATTCTCGCCGCGCTCGGCGCGAGCGCCTCGCGCACCGACGCCAACTCCTGGGCCAGCGCTCGAAACGCCGGCGAGTTCGAGACCGCTGCCGCGAGTTCGTCCAACTTCGAAACCGAGCGTGCGAGGGCGACCAGATCGCGCGGCGTGGCCCGGCCCATCGCCAGCCGACCCGCGATCCGCGCCACGTCCTGGATTCCCTCCAGTGCCCCCGCCGCGTCACCGGCCGCTCGCCGATCCTCCACCAGCGTCGCCACGCACGCGTGCCGCGCCTCGATCCCCGTGCGATCGATCAGCGGCCTGACCAGCCATTCGCGCAGCAGCCGCTTCCCCATCGACGTCCGGCACAGCGGCAGGAAGAGCCCCACCAGCGAGCCATCCGTGCTTTGCCCGCGCAGCGTCCGCTCGACCTCCAGCGCCCGCAGGCTGATCGCGTCGAGCACGCACGACGCCGTTCGATCGTCGAGCCGCGGTGGCGAAAGGTGCGCCAGCCCACGGCGAGGGGAACCAATGCCGCCTGTGCCGAGGCTCGCCCCCGGCGTGCTCGGTGCCCCTGATGCCGAGCCCAACGTCTCGCGGAGGTGACGAACGAGCGCGCCCGCCGCGATGGCCGCCGGTTGGTCATCGCGGAGTCCGAATCCCGCCAGCGACGACACCCCATACTGCTCGCGGAGCGCTTCGAACGCCTCGGCAGCACGAAAGTGCCACGCCGGACGCGGCGTCGCCGAGATCCCCAGCGTCGCGCACGCCGCCGCGATCGCGGGAGGCTCCTGCGATTCGTCGTCTCCGCGCGCATAGATCAACTCTCGCGCCGCTCGGGCCGCCAACTCGTCCGTCAACGACTCGGCGCGGCACTCAAAGACCACGAGCGTACCCGTCGAAACCTCAACGATCGCGGCCCCGACCAACCCCGGATCGCGCAGCGACGCCGGCGCGACGCACGCCAGCCGATTGGGCGCGGCCTCGTCCAGGAGTTGCTCGTCCACCAATGTGCCGGGCGTCAGCACCCGCGTCACGGCACGCTCGACGATTCCTTTCGCGTCCTTGGGGTCCTGCACCTGCTCGCATACCGCCACGCGAAATCCCTGCGCGATCAGCCGACGCAGATAGACCTCGAGTTGATGGTGCGGCACGCCTGCCATCGGCACGCCCTCGGTCCGCCGCGTCAGCGTCAGCCCGAGTGCCTTGTGCAGCGTCACCGCGTCGTCGTCAAAGGTCTCGTAGAAGTCGCCGATGCGAAAGAGCAGGACGCACCCCGGGTGGGCCGCCTTGAAGCGTGCAAACTGCCGCATCGCCGGGGTGTCACGCGGATCGGGCACGGGGTCTAGCGTACCCAACTGCCCGGCAGCATTCTCGTGCTCTCGCTCGGGTTCGTGTGCCTGCAGCGCTTCCTCGCAGCCGCTCGTCCTATGGTCGGGCATGAACCAGCACGCGTTCGATCCAGATGCCGCCGGGGACCCGGATTCGGGCATCTTTGGCCTGCCGCATGCGCGCGCCGACAGTCGCGTGATCCTTATTCCCGTGCCCTTCGATGCGACCACCTCCTACGGGCACGGCACTGCCCGCGGTCCGGCGGCGATCCTCGACGCCTCGCGACAGGTGGACCTGTTCGATCGCCGGATGGGCCGGGTCTACGAGCGCGGCATCTATATGGAGCCTGAAGAAGCGTGGGTGGCGGGGTTGTCCGCCGATGCGCGCGCGCTGGCGGCCCCGATCATCGAGCGTGGCGGCGGGGGGGTCGGCGATGCGCGCGCGCTCGCGGCCATCGAGGCGGCGGGAGAGCGGGTCGCGGCGCTCACGTTTGAGCGCGCGCGGGCGGTCCTGCGCGAGGGCAAGGTGCCTGGGCTCGTCGGGGGCGATCACTCGACGCCGTTGGGCGCGATCCGGGCGTGCGCCGAAACCGGGCCGATGGGGATCCTTCACGTCGACGCGCATATGGATATGCGTGATGCATTCGAAGGGTTCCGGTACTCGCACGCCTCGATCATGTGGAACGTGATGGCAACGGTGCCGGGCGTGACGAGGCTGGTGCAGGTGGGCATCCGCGACATGGGCGAGGGCGAGATTCGGGCGGCCCGCGAGCACGGGGACCGCGTGCGGACGCACTTTGATGATCTATGGGCGGAGGCGATGCTGGCCGGCACGCGATTCGCCGAACTCGTCTCGGGGGCGATCGATGCCCTGCCCGAGCGGGTGTATGTCTCATTCGATATCGACGGGCTTGACCCGTCGCTGTGCCCGAACACGGGGACGCCGGTGCCTGGCGGGCTGTCGTTCAATCAGGCGTCGCTGCTGCTCGACGCGCTGCGACGCTCGGGCCGCGTAATCATGGGCTTTGACCTTGTTGAAGTGTGCCCCGGCGCGGACGGCGGCGCGTGGGACGCGAATGTCGGCGCGCGCATTCTCTATAAACTCTGCGGGTTGGCGTGAGATCACGCGCGCTCGGGCATCGACGAGGGTGACCCGATGGGTCGAGCGTCTTCGTCGCGATTGGCCGCTTCCGAGATTCGAGCGAGTGCCGCGTCGAGTTGAGACGCCGACAGAATCGGGAGCCTGGCGCGTCGAGTAGCCAGCGCGAGGCGGACGTAAGGCACGCACGTCCCGCATCCGGTTCCGAACCCGGTTCTTCGTTGCAGTTCGGGGATGTCGCCGCTCCCGCCGTCGTGCGCCGCGAGAATCCGAGCGAACGGAACCTGTCGGCAGACGCAGCACCACACGGGGTCGGAGGGTGACGCGGGCGGCAGAGGATCTGGTGTGTGTGGCCCCATGCCGGATCGTTGCGAGTTAGCGCCAGCGCCGCCAGTCGGGGACATAGTGCGGCCCATTCTCGACGCCCACCGAGCCGATGCGGAGCGCGGCATGGGTCAGCCATTCCGGCCTCGATGCAACGGCCCTCACGCTCCCATCACCACGGGCGCTCACGGTGCTGCCCTGATGCCGGAAACTCGTTGTCGGAGCGAGATTCGAGGTCCAGTGGCATCCCAAGGAATAGAGCAGGGGCGGGTCAAGGAGCGCGCAGTTTTTCGGCGGGTTTCCAGGCAGCAGCGTGTCCGCGAACACAAAGAGTTCCGTCGGCCTTTCGAGGTCCGAGATCCGCTTCCAGCGTTGCCCGCCGATTTGCATGCTCCAACCGGGCGTAGCGGGCGGGCTGAGGTAGTAGCCGTTGTAGCCGTAGGTGCTCGTCGGCAGCCCGGGGGACACCGACGCTGGTTGCGGTCGGTATGTCCCCCAGGGCTGCGCGGCGCACTCAAACACCCCTCTCTCTCCCAGCGGGGCGTCGAGACTCGAAGCAAGAAAGCCGCGAGCGGGGTCGATGGTGTTGCCGACGACCGCGCCCCACCAATAGACCGGCTGGCCCGTGACATCGGCCAGGGGCATGGCCATCCCCGCGTGCGCGTTGGCATAGAGCGTCCAGCCGAGCACGAGTTGCCGCTGATTGGATTGGCACGCGGCCTGTCGCCCGGCGGCACGAGCGCCGGCGAGCGCCGGGAGCAACAGCCCCAGCAGCAGCGCGATGATCGCGATCGCAACCAGCAGTTCGACAAGCGTGAAGGCTCGCGCGTGGCGGCGGCTCATGGGCAGCCCTCCGCGAATCGATTCGCAAAGCACACGAAATCGACCACGTTCAAGGTCGGCGGGATCGTGCTCGCGTCGCAGTTGGCCCGCGGGTCGTACGCCGCGAAGAGGCCGATGAAGCAGATGAAATCGTTGACGTTGAGGATCGGCGGCACGGTGCTTCCATCGCAGTTGGCGTAGCACGTCGTGCTGCTGGCGAAACAATGCAACCCGGCGGCACCGATCGAAAAGAGGCGCGTCGTGGTGCCGGATTCCACGAGTGCCGGCGAGGCACCCGCGTTAGGAAACGAGGCCTTGATGAATCCCGATTGCCCGGGCCGGCGAGCCACATCGATCACATAGAAATCGGTGCTCGGAGTGGAAGTGCTAGCCCCGATCGGGATCGCGCCGATCGCGGCATGAAACTGCGGTCCGAGGCGAAGGTGGCTGTCTGGGCCGCTGGCGCGATCCGGCGCGGGGACGACGACAGGCATCTGCGTCCACCCGCCCAGTCGCAGGTACTCGCCGGGATCAAGAACCTGGTTTCCATTGAGGTCGATCCATGTCTCTTGTGCCGAGTTCCAGACGAGTTCGGCCGACGAGCCGAGATCCTTGAAGAGTTCCACGCTGGGGGCCGAGCCGAACCCCGAGAGCCCGCCGCTGAGCAGGATGTAACCTCCCGGCAGCGGGACCGGGATGCTCGACGTGCGATTGCACGGCACTGACCAGCGCAACGCGCCCGTGGAAGCGCTCAGTTTCACGAGGTTCGCCGAATCGAGCCCGCCGGCGAAGGCATACGACGCGGCGAAGACGGAGGGCGTGTTGTCGGCGTTGCTGCCCACGCACACGCCGCCGAAGAAGCCGAGTTCTTGCGGGTTCTCGAAGGTCCAGAGGTTGGGTGCGGTCGGCGGGTCGTCGATGCGGCGGGCGATGATCTGGCCGCGCTCGCCGCCGGAGGGCGCCCCAGTGGACGCGACGTAGACCACGCCGTCGGCATACGCGGGCGAGTTGCCCGACGAGCCGCCGATGACGATCGACCACACGATCTGGCCTGGGATGTAGGGATTCCACGTCGCGTCAAAGGGATCGACGTTGACGCAGACGAGCCGGCCGTCGGAGGCGAAGCCGTCAAAGAGCGTGACGAGCGCGCGGTCGGACATGAAACGATCGGACGTGATGACCGGCGACGCGTTGACGACTGGCCGAGGGAGCGGGGTCTGCCATTCGACCACGCCCGTGTTGGCGTTGATGGCCGCGAGCACAAAGCCGGTTCCCACGATGACGAGATCGCGTTTCACGTCGACCGCCGGAGCGGCCCAGGACTCGAGCAACGGCGTGGGGACCGCGGCGCTCCACCGGGGCGCGCCGCTCACCACGTCATACGCCAGCACGCGGGTCTGCCCGCCGACGGTGCCGATGGCGTAGACGTGCTTGTTGTCGGCGACGACGCCCGTCTGGCCTGGGAACGAGACGGCCGCGCCCGCGGGATCGGTCGATGCGATCCAGGCGGGCGTGCCAAGCGGCGGGAGCGAGTTGCCGAGGCTCACGCGATTCGCATCGCGCGCGAGCATCGGCCAATCGTCGCCGCGGGCGATTGGCGCCGCGCCCGCAAGCGCGAGTAGTGCGGCCATCGCAAACGGGGCCACCGCGATCTGGGAGGTTGCTCGCGTCATGAGCGTCGACGCCTGAAGGCGACGAGGCCGAAGGGGACAAACGCCGCGAGCGTCGCGGGGCTCGGCACGGCCGTGACATCCGAGACGGCATCGATCTCGATATTGCCCGAAGCGCCCACGGGAAGGCTCAGCCGCACGAACGAGACGCTGGCGAGGCCCACCGAGGCGAGATCGATGCCCGCGCCGCCGCCCGAGCCGTTGTAGCCGGCGACGAGCGTGGCGAGGTCGGCATTGAGCCAGGCAAACGCGGGATCGACGGGGCGAGTGAAATCCGTCAGGACGTTGCCAGGTGGCGAGGAAAACGGATCGGTGACGTCCTGATATCCGAGCGTTGGAAAGAGCCCGTCGGCGGCGACGCCCGGCACGAGGAACCACGTCTGGCCGTCGGCGGAGACCTCGACCGTGCCGCCGTCCGCGGAGATGGCGCGGGCGATGGGCTCGAAGAGGATGGGGTCGAAGAAGAACGAGTTGCCGAAGACGAGCATGTCGATGCCGAAGGGGTTGTTGGGGTCGTCGGTGACCGGCTGATCGAAGGCCAGCGTCAGCGAGCCGTCGACGCCGATCGAGACGACCTGATCGGTCAGATAAGGAGCGTTGAAGGGCGTGACGGCACCGGGGAAGCCGGGGTCGGCGATGAATCGGCTCGGCTCGCCGAGCGCGGAGGCGGGATTCGTGTACCCGGAAGTCGCGCCGACTCCGGGCGCGTAGGCGACGACGCTCGAGCCATAGGGAACGGCATGGGCGTGCGAGCACAACGCCGAGAGAGCCGACGCCACAGCGATGCCGGTGCGGCCAGCCTTCAAACGATAACGCATAACGACGAACCTCCGGGCGTGCCCCAGAAAATGGGGAATGGCCCTTCGCGTCCCGAATCGCGCGGGACGGCTCTCGGTGATCGACCTTGCGCCTCGCGGGGGTGGTTCGCCGGTCCGATCCGCGCCGAGAGCGGCACGCGGACTCGCCGGCGCCCCAGGCTCAATCGTTGAGCCACGCGAGGGCGGCCATGCTCGGACCCCGGAACGTCCGGAGCCCCAAGTCCTCGGCAGGTTTTCCGGCTCGGAGCCTGCTCTTGCGAGCCCGCCGGTCCGCCTTCCCGCCCGCCTCTTGATCGAGGTTTGGCAGTGGCCTTTGTGGACCAGCGGATCAGCCCCTCACGGCGGCGCGTCCGCGGCGGAATGGGCCGAACTTGCGATCGGCCGTCACCGCTCTTCCCTTGGATAGCCCTTCACCTTCCGCACAGCGGGCGGGTTACGGGCACCGAAGACAACGCAGAGTACCACGCTCCGCCCCCGGCGTCAATGCGGATTGTTCCTCTCCCATGCCCGTGCAAGACCGACGCAGATGGCGTCTCTTCCGCAGCAAGGTTCGATGCCAGCGGCCCGACAATAGCAACCCTTGCCAGCAGGCTGCCATCCCGCATCCCGTGGGGTATACTGCGCGAGCAAGGAGGCTTCAGCTATGGGAAAGAAGAACGTCATTGTTGGGCCACAGTCAGGCGGGGGATGGAAGGTCACTGTCGGTGCCACGAAGGTATCAAATCACAGGACGCAGCAGGCCGCGATCAATGCGGCGAAGCCCATCGCCCGTGGCCAGCGATCCGAACTCTCGATCCAAGGCGAGAACGGCAAAGTCCGCGAGAAGTTCAGCTACGGGCCAGATCCGCACCCACCTCGTGGTTGAAACTTTGCCGTAGGAACGCTGAGGGTCAAAGATGTTCGCGCGAATTAATCCTTTTCGACCGGGACAGATCGTTAGTCCGGGGATGTTTGCCGGACGCATCGATGAGATCCAGGTGCTTGACCGAGCGCTGGTTCAGACCCGGGCAGGCAACCCGTTGCACTTTGCGATTCGTGGCGAGCGTGGCATTGGAAAGTCGTCGCTTCTCTACCTCCTGCAAGAGGTCGCGAGAGGAAATATCACGTCTATCTATGACGGTCCGACGTTCAAGTTCATCTACGTTGGCATCGACCTCGAACCCGCCACGACCTATCACCAGCTGGTGCGCCGCGTGGGATCCGAGTTCAATAGACAAGTCCGCGGCTTTGAGCCGGCGCGGCATCTTCTCAAGAGCGGTTTCGACTTCCTGGCGCGTTGGGAGCTGGGTGGGGTCAAGTATTCCAAAGACGCTGATCAGGTCGACCCCAGCGAGATGCTCGACGATCTGGTTCACACTATTACTCAGGCCATGACACGGTTGGACGCCTGCACCGACGGCATCGTCATCGCGGTAGATGAGGCCGACAAGCCGAACGACGCGAATCTGGGCGAATTTTGCAAGCTCATGACGGAGCGACTCACGAAGAAGGGCTGCCCGCGCGTCTTGCTTGGATTGTCCGGCTTGCCCCACCTGACCCAGCGATTGCGGGACAGTCACGAGTCTGCGCCGCGAGTGTTCGAGGACTTGTACCTGAAACCGCTTGAGCGAGACGAGTGCAAGGACGTAATCCGCCGAGCGCTGTCCATTTCGGAGAAAGAAGGGGGGCAGAAGACGACCATCGAAGAGAATGCTGAAGAATTTCTGGCCGGAAGCTCGGAGGGATTTCCCCATTTCATTCAGCAGTTTGGGTACTGCGCATTCGAGGCGGACACCGATGGAGTGATCGACGTCCGCGATGTCGCGAATGGAATCTATGGGGCAAACGGCGGGCTCTACCAGCTTGGGGTCAAGTATTTCAGCGAGCTTTATTTCGACAAGATCGGCTCGGACGAGTACCGGAAGGTTTTGCAGGAGATGGCCAAGGTCGGTACGGCGTGGATCACAAAGAAAGAAATACGTGCGGCCACGGGGCTGAAAGAAACCACGCTCACGAACGCGCTCGCTGCACTAAAGACGCGGAACATCATCTTGACAAAGGACGGGCAGGCTGGCACCTACCGACTCCCAACCCAATCGTTCGCCAGCTGGATTCGGGTCTTCATTAAGGCTCCGGAGGAGCTCGCGGGAACGAGTACGGCCCTCACCAGCAAACTGTTCTCAGCACACGAAATCACAGGAACGCATCGCAGCTCCAAGGACCAATAGGGGAAAGTGCGCAGCCTCGCCTCGTGTGACAGGCTTTGCAACCGTGGACGACATCTTCTGGGGATGGAGGTCCGGAGGAAGGGGTTTTCTCAAGAACCCCTTCCTCTGGCAAGACAACCGAAGGCCGTTCGCCTGACTGAGAGCGGCATTCGGCATTCGTGATTCGGCATTCGTAAGGAACGCAAGCGACTCTCCGCCCCCTCCCTACCCTCGCCCGTGATCGATCCTCCTCTGCCCCCTCCTCCGCCCGTCCCATCGCTCCCGTCGCGCTTCCGGCAGTTTCCCGCCGCGCTCGCTTCGCGTGCCCGCTCCGAGCGGATCGCAGGCGAGGTTCCGGCCCTCTTCGCCCATCCGGATTGGAAGTCGCCCGCGCCGGTGGTGCTGTGGCTGCATGGCCGCACGGTCTCGAAGGAGTTGGACCCGGGCCGCTATCTGCGGTGGCTCCGCGCGGGCATCGCGGCGTGCGCGATCGACTTGCCGGGGCATGGCGAGCGGCTCGACCCCCCCTCTCACCCCCCTCCTAACCCCCCCCTTCACCCGCTCCATCGGCCCGGCTCCGCGCCGCTCCTCATCGAGCGTGCCCTGCCGGAGATCGATGTCGTGCTTGGCTGCCTCGCGGAATCACGCTGGGCCGGCGTGTTTGACACCTCGCGGCTCGCCATCGGGGGCATGTCCGCGGGCGGGATGATCGCGCTGCGTCGGCTCTGCGATCCGCATCCGTTCGTGTGCGCCGCCGTCGAGGCCGCGACCGGCTGTCTGACGCGGATGTACGCGTCGCGGGCGGGCTGGGGCGAGCCTTCGCCGGGGATTCTGGAGCGCGTCGATCCGTCGCGGCACTTGGCTGCTTGGAGGCCGATCCCGCTGCTGGCGCTGCATTCCGAGGCGGATCGGGTGGTGCCGGTGGAGACGATGCGGGAGTTTGTGGGCGAGTTGCGGGCTCGGTATGCGGCTGCGGCGGCGGACCCGGATCAGATCGAGGTTGTGACCTGGCCGACGACCGGCGCGCCCGAGGAGCACTCCGGCTTCGGGCGGCACTCCAACGACGCGAAGAACGCGCAGACCGAGTTCTTCAAGCGGCACCTTCGACCGACGCCGCCGGATAGCCTGTAGGCCGTTCGTTCGCTGTCCCTCGGCCTCCCGCCCCCGTCCCGCCCCGTCCCGCCCGCATCACGCCGCGTCGGAGCCACGCCATCGCATCGCTGAACCCATTCCGATCGCTCCCGAATGCTCGTGTGGTGTGGGCGTGGGGGATGTACGACCTCGCCAACCAGTCATTCCAACTTCTGATCAACACGCTGCTCTTCAGCCTGTTCGTCAAGCGAGTGCTGGTCGCGGACGCGACGACGGGCAACGCCGTGTGGTCACAGATGGCGGGCGCGAGCCTGCTGCTGATCGTGGTGCTCTCGCCGGTGGTTGGGGCACTCGCCGATCACCGCGCCTGGAAGCGCCGGCTGCTCCTGAGCACGGGCATCGTGTGCGCGGCGCTCACGGCCTGTCTCGCGTTCCTCGAGCCGGGGCAGGTCTGGCTCGGGGCGGCGATCTATGTCACCGCGGCCGTGTGCTGCGGCCTGGGCGAGAACTTTCTCGGCTCGTTTCTTCCCGAAATCTCAACGCCCAGGAATGTCGGGTTCGTCTCGGCGCTCGGCTGGACGATGAGTTATGTCGGCGCGCTCCTCCTGCTCGCGCTCACGGGGCTCTATGTCTTCGCGTTCGATCGTGCCAACCCTGCGCAGATACGCCCGATGTTTGTTGTCGCTGGCCTCTGGTTCGGGCTGGGCATTCTGCCGGCGGCGCTCTTCCTTCGCGAGGCCGCCACGCCCGCGCCCGGGCCGGCGCGCTCGGTGGTGGTGCATGCGATCGCGCGGCTGGCGCAGAGCGTGCGCGAGGCCCGCCGCTATCGCCAACTCGCGCGATTCCTCGGCGTCTTCTTCGTCTACAGCCTCGGCACGCAGACCGTGATCTATTTCCTCGGGCTCATCGGCGAGAGCCTCGTCCGCGGCAAGGGCGACCGCGACACGCTCGGCTCGCTCATCATCTTCGCGCTCGTCATCGCGCTGGCCGCCGGCGCGACGTCTGCCGCGGTCGCACGCTTTCAGGACAAACTCGGCCATCGCCGCACGGTGCGCCTCTTTCTCGCGTTGTGGGTCGCGAGCACGCTGGGCATGGCCCTGGCGTACTGGCTCGGTGCGGGGGCCGGGGTCTTCTGGTTCGTCTCGGCCGGTGTGGGCATGGCGCTGGGCGGCATCGGCACCGCCAGCCGCGCGCTCGTCGGACTTTTCACGCCCGCCGATCGCGCCGCTGAATTCTTCGGCCTGTGGGGCATGGTCTACAAACTCTCCGGGCTCGTCGGCGTGCTCACGTTCGGCACGCTCACGTCCGCGTTCAAGGACGAGACGCTCGGCATGACCGTCGGCATCCTCTCGCTCAGCGCCTTCTTCCTCGCTGGGCTTGTGCTGATGGGGTTCGTCGATGAGCGAGCAGGCCGCGCCGCCGTGAGCGATCACGCGCCATGACTCGCCATCCGCTTGCGCAGATCGGCGTGCTCGTCGTCGCGTGCGTGTTCTGCTCGTTCGTCGGGCTGACGACGCACGGCCTGACGAACTGGCAGGAATCGCAGCGCCTCGTCGTCGCGCGAGAGATGCAGGATCACCGCGAATGGCTCGTCCCCAGTTTTCGCGGTCAGGCCTATCTCGCCAAGCCGCCCATGATCTATTGGGCGCAGATCGGGCTGGCGGAGTTGCGCGGCGCGCGCGTCGGGCTCTTCGATCTTCGCTTCGTCGTCGCGGCCGCCGGGCTCGCCGGCGTCTTGCTGACGCTCTTCGCAGCCCGGCTGCTCGTCGGCGATGGCTCCGATGTGCCGATGATCGCCGCGCTCTGTCTTGCGACCGGCCTGCTCTACGTCCGCTCGACGCGCGTCGGCGAACTTGACATCCTCCTCGCGCCCTTCACCGTGGTCGCGGTCATCGGTGTCGTGGTCGCGTGGCGACGCGCCGCTGAACCGCTGCGACGACGCGCGGTGCCGTTGGCCCTTGCCACGGTCGCCACGGCCGCTGCGGGCCTCACCAAGGGGCCGCCCGCCGTCGCCCTGATCGGCCTGGCGTGCTACGGCGGCATGGCGATCCACGCCGTGATGCTCGATCCGCCTTCGTGCCGCGGACGAAGGGCATCAGCAGCGAGTGCGATCCTCGCGACGGCAGCCGTGCTTGGCTTCATGCTCTGGCGCGGCATGAAATGGGCGGATGCTCCTGGCGTGCTCGGCCTCATCGCGCTCGCCGCGATGCTCGGTGCCTTCGCGCCACTGCTCGCGCGCCGCGCGACGACTCGCATACTCTGGCGTGACCTCTCGCACACGCATCCCATGCTCGTGCTTGGCGGCGGTTTCGCGGCCTATGCCGCTTGGTGGTACCTCGCGTCGCGTCAGGTTGATCCCGCCATCATCGCCGCCATCGCGGCAGAGCAAGTGGACAACGACCTTCAACTGCTCGTTCCCCAAGCACCGATCAGGAACCTCGAAGCCCTTGCTTATGGCTGCGGCATCGGGTCACTCGGGCTGGTCGCCGGCTTGCTCTCCTGGATTCGACTGAGGACATCGCCGTCGCGTGAGACGTGCATCATGATCGCGTGGGTGGTGCTCGGCTTTGCACTCCTTTCGCTCGCGGGCAAGGGCGTGCCGCGCTATCTCACGCCGCTTTGGCCCGGCGTGGCGATCCTCGGCGGGGCGGCCATCGCGCGCCTCGCCGTCGGCCCGCGGCGTCCGGCGCTCTGGATCGCGTTCACGGTGCTGGCCGTCGGACAGGGTGCGTGGTTCGGCTATGGCCGCGAGGCGTGGTCCGGGCCGCGATCTCCGCGAGCGCTCACGGGCGAACTGCTCGCCCGCGGCATCGACCCCGCGCGCGTCGCCTCCTTCGAGTTCTACACGCCGGCCCTCGACTTCTATTTCGGCCGCGCGGTCTTCCCCGTGCAAACCGCCGCGGTTGCCGGCGGCGTGCCGCCGTGGACCATCGAACGGCTGCGCGACGAGGCTGCAAATGCCCCGGTGATCGTGTTGCTTCGTGCGCCGCACGAGAATCCGGAGGCCTCACCGGCCGCCCGCGCGCTATCGGACGCGGGCCTGAACCTCACGTTCCTGCCGATGGAGTCGCGATTCGTCATCGACAACTGGCGTGCGGACGTTCGCGCCGCAGTTGCCATTGCCGCCGATAAGTCCTCGACGCCGTGAGCCCGCGCGCGAACAATCCCCATCAACGCCGAGATCGAATCCAAACCCCGCACCGCCGCGCTGACGATCAGCGTTGTGGTCCCCGCCTTCAACGAGGAGGGCAATATCACCGCGCTGCACGAGCGTCTCGACGCCGTGCTCCGCGAGTGTGCCGATGATCACGAGATCATCTTCGTGGATGACGGGAGCACCGACGGCACGCTCGCGGCGGTCCGTGCGCTCGCCCGCCGCGACCCGCGTGTCAAGTTCCTCGCCTTCAGCCGCAACTTCGGGCACGAGATGGCCTCGACCGCCGGCCTTGACCGCGCCGAGGGCGATGCCGTCGTCCTCATCGACGCCGACCTGCAAGACCCGCCGGAGGTGATCCGCGATCTTGTCGCCGCGTGGCGTGACGGCGTTGACGTGGCCTATGCGCAGCGCCGCCATCGACCCGGCGAGCCCGCGATGAAGCGGCTCACCGCTTGGCTCTTCTATCGCCTGCTCGCGAGGCTCACCGACGTGCCCATCCCGCGCGACACGGGCGACTTCCGACTCATGGATCGCCGCGTCGTGCTGGCCCTCCGCCAATGCCGCGAGAATCCGCGCTTCGTCCGCGGGCTCGTCGCGTGGGTCGGCTTCGAGCAGCGGGCCGTGCTCTACGACCGCAACGAGCGCCACGCCGGCGAGACGAAATACGGCTTCCGCAAACTCTTCAGGCTCTCGCTCGAAGCCCTGTCCGCATTCTCGCTCGCGCCGCTGCGACTCTCGGTCTGGCTCGGGGCCGCCGCGGTCGCCCTGAGCATCCTGATCACCCTCACCGTCGTCGCCGAGCGACTTTTCATCGGCCCCGCCTCGCGCGGCTACGCCCTCCTCGCCTGCGGCATCTTCTTCATGGGCGGCGTGCAACTCGTCATGCTCGGCATCATCGCGCACTACCTGGGCCAGGTCTTCACGCACGGCCAGGCCCGCCCGCTGTATCTCATCGCCGAGCAATCCGGCTGGAGCGATCCTCATGGACGAGAGCCTGTACCTGGAGATGGCGGCGCTCGAGAACCGCTATTGGTGGTTCGTCGCCAAACGCCGGATCATCCTCGCGCTCATTCGCCGATACCTTGATCGCCCGCTCGCCGACGCCCGCGTCTGCGACGTGGGTTGCGGGAGCGGCGGGCTGCTGCGCGATCTCCGCGCCGTCGGCGCAACCGTGCTCGGCACCGACTCCTCGCCGCTGGCGCGCGAACTCGCCGCGCGTGATGGGCTTGAAGTCGTCGATGCCTATCTGCCCGATCGTCTGCCGCTCGGGCCGTTTGACGCGCTCGTGATGTCGGACGTGCTCGAGCACGTCGAGGCCGATGCCGCGTCCGTCGCCGCCGCCGCCTCTCGTCTCGTGGTCGGCGGGATCATGGTGTGTACCGTTCCGGCCCACCCGTGGATGTGGACGGAGCGAGACAAGTACCACGGCCACTTTCGCCGCTACCGGCGAGCCGAGTTCGCCCGCCTCTTCGACCTGCCATTGCTGCGTCCCGCGCGATTGAGTTACTACAACTCCGGCCCTTTCCCCGTCATGGCCGCGGCACGCCTCGGCAAGAAACTCCTCGGGCGCGATCGCGCCTCGGGCGCGCACGGCGGGGATATCCGCGAGCTGCTCGCGCCGCTCAACGCGATACTCCGCGAGACCTTCGCCTTCGAGCGACACCTGCTCACGCGGTTCAATCTGCCGCTGGGTGCATCGCTCATCAGCGTGCATCGCCGGGTCGGCTGAGGCCGGGTTGCGCGAGGCCCGTCGCGAGGAACCCGAGCAGCATGGCGAGCAGACCCCAGCACGCGCCGCCGATCCACCTCCACGCCGTGAGCGCATCTTGGAACGACCCGCCCCCGGGCGGTAGTCGTGTCGCCAACTGGAACGCGAGAACGCCCGCGATCAGCGGCCACTTGCCCCGTCCGGGCCTGAGCAGCAGCAGACCCGCCGCCAGGTTGGGGAGCAGCATGAGGTACATGTGCCGCGTCGTCGTCTGCGGCGCGAAGATGAGCAGGCCCATGATGACGGCACACCACTCGAGCGCGTCGTGTCGGCCGCGCGGCATGAGCAGCCGTTCGCGCCGCCGCCGATAGACGAGCGCGACCGCAAGGAGCGCCGCGCCCAGAAACGCCGCCGAAATCGCGACCGATCCGTTGAACCCAAGCCCGCCCGCCTCGGCGATCCGCCCCGCGGCGCTTGTCAGCGAAACGCTGCGATGCCACGTCAAGCCGTGCGGCGCGACCTGCCCCTCGGCCCGCTGCGCGACGCCCATCGATCCCGCCAGCCCGCCGAGAGCCCGACCGAGGTAGTCGAGGTTCTTCTCCCACCCGATCACCGCCGCCGGCGCGAGCGCGATGAGCACGCTGCACGCCACAGTCGCTGTCGCCGCCCGCCAGCGCTGACGCAGCACCATCCATGGCAGCGCCGCGAGCGCGACGTACTTGATGTTTGCCGCGAAGCCCAGCCACGCCCCCGCCGCCGACGGCCAGCGGGATAAGCACGCGAGCGACGCGACCATGCCCAGCAGCACCAGCGTGTCGGTCTGCCCGAGTTCCAGTTCCCATCGCAGCGGTTCGAGCGTCAACCCCATCGCCAGCAGCACCGCGCCAGCAAGCCGCGCCGGCGACCGTTCACCCCACTCGCGTGCCAGCACGCGCACACCGATCCACAGCGTCGCCACAATGAGCGCGGCATTCACGGCAATCCACAGCCGCGCCGCCGACAGTTCCGAGAGCACCGCAAGCGGGGCCATCGCCACGGCAAGCAGTGGGGGATAGATGTAGCCCCCGATGCCCGCCGCCAGCGGATCGGTGCCGTCGCGCACGGCCTTGGCAGCGAGGTAGAAATGCACGAAATCGCCCGTGTTGCGCGATTCGGCGCGCCCCGCAGCGCGCAACGCCAGCCCAAGCAGGAGCGCCCCCGCGACGACGAGGAGCACCGCTGCCGTGCGTTGTTCGCGTGCCCGGTTCAGCGTCAACTCCGCTTGAAGAGCCGTTCGAGTTCGCGGATGGTCAGCCGCACCGACGTCGGCCGCCCGTGGGGGCAGTTGCTCGATCGCTCGACCTCGTCGCGCAGCGTCATCAGTTGCGCCAGTTCGCCCTCGCTCATGCGATCGCCCGCCTTGACCGCCGCCTTGCACGCCATCATGTCGAGCACCTCGCGCAGCGCCTCCTCGCTGTCGGGCGCGAACTCCGACGAGCGATCGAGCAGATCGGACATGAGTTCGACCGGATCAACCCCGCGCTCAAAGAGGAACGACGGGAACGCGTGGACGCCGATGGCCTCGGGTCCGATCGGCTCGGCCTCGATCCCGATCCGCGCCAGCAACGCCGCAAGTTCCGGCAGACGCGCGATCTGCGCCGCCGTCGCCGGCACCACCGACGGCGTCAGCAGCCGCTGCCTTTCGAGCGGCTCGCGGGCGACGCGCGCGATAAGTTGCTCGAACATCACCCGCTCGTGCAGCGCGTGCTGATCCACGATCACCACGCCCTGCTCGTCCTGCGTCACGAGGTACGAGTTATGCACCTGCAAGACACGCGAAGCGGGGATCGGCGCGGGCATGGGCGTCGTCGGCTTGGGGTCGGGAGGCAGTCCGCCGCTGTATGGATCGGCCAGCGCCTCGCGCGCCGCCGCGTAATCAATCGGTGCCGGTGACGCCTGAAACGCCCGCAGCCGCTCCGCCAGCGATGCCGCGCTCGACGGCCCATTCGAGGGTCCAATTTCGCGCCCGCCCAGTATCGTCGGCCCCGCGCCCGCCAGTGTCGGCGTCAGGTCAGCCGCCTGCAGCGCCCGGCGCAGCGATCGCAGCACCAGCGTGTGGACCATCGACGGATCGCGGAATCGAACCTCCGTCTTCGCCGGATGCACGTTCACGTCCACCGCCGCGGGCGACATCTCGATCATCAGCACGCACGTCGGATAGCGTCCCGGCTCGATCAGGCCCCGATACGCCTCCTTGATCGCGTGCTGGATTGTCTTGTCACGGATCGGCCTGCCGTTCAGGAAGACATGCTGCGCCTGGTTCGTCGCCCGCGCGATCGCCGGCAGCCCTGCCAGCCCCCACAGCGTCGCGCCGCGCGCGTCGTCAAACTCGTCCGCGCTCACTTCCAACACCTGATCCGTCAGTTCCTTCCCCAGCACCGCCAGCGCCCGCTCCCGCGGCAACTGGCCCGGAGGTAAATCCAGCGCCGGCCTGCCGTCCGTCGTCGCGACGAACGCCACCGCTGGATGCGCCAGCGCCAAGTCCCGCACCACGTCGAGGCACCGCGCCTGCTCTGTCGCCACGGTCCTCAGGAACTTCCGCCGCGCCGGCGTGTTGAAGAAAAGGTTCCGCACGCGCACCGTCGTGCCCACCGGCCCCGACGCCGGCCGCGCCGCGCCCGACTCGCCGCCTTCGCACACGATCTCGGCCGCCTCCACCTGCTCGGCCGTGCGTGAGCGGATGCCCACTCGCGCCACCGATCCGATCGACGCGAGTGCCTCGCCGCGAAAGCCGAGCGTCCCGATCCGATCAAGGTCCGCCGCGATCTCGATCTTGCTTGTGGCGTGGGCCATCAGCGCCGTACCCAGTTCGGCCGCCGGAATCCCGACGCCATCGTCGCTGACCTCGACGAGTTCGATCCCGCCCTGCTCGAGCCGCACGGCGATCCGGGTCGCGCCGGCATCCAGCGAGTTCTCCACGAGTTCTTTCACCACCGACGCCGGGCGATCAACCACCTCGCCCGCGGCGATCTGGTTTACGAGCAGTTCGGGAAGCGGCCGAATGGGCCGACGCGGCGAGGTCATCGGCGAATCCTATTCGCCGACGTCACTCGCTACACTCACCGCCATGAGAATCGGCGACGGCATTTCCGTGCGCGAGTTCGTCGCGCGGCGCGATCGAGTCCTCAAGGCGCTCAACGGCGCGATCGGCGTCGTCTTTGCCGGCGATGGCCCGCCCGCGCTCTCGGGCTTCTGGGAGCCCGATTGGAACTTCTACTACCTCACCGGCATCCGCGACGAGCCCGGCGCGGCCGTCCTCTTCGATCCGCGAGCCGAAGACCCCCTCCGCCGCTGCGTCCTCTTTCTCAAGCCGCTCAACCCCGAGATCGAGGCTTGGGATGGCTACCGCGACCGCATCTCAACGGCTCTCAAGCAGGAATCAGGCTTTGACTCGGTGATGCGCACCTACGCCCTGCCACGAACGCTCACAACCATCGCCCGCCGACGCGGCACGCTCGCCTGCCTTCATCCCTTCGCTGTGTATGACGCGCCGATCACGCTCGATCTCGCCGTCTTTCGCAAGGTTGCCGAGCGCTGCATCGGCGTCGCGATCAAGGACTTCACGAATCTGCTCCCATCGATGCGGGCCGTCAAGTCCGCGCGCGAGGTGCGAGAGGTCGAACGTGCCGCCGGCGCCACCGCCGCCGGCTATGCCGCTGCCGCACGAATGATCCGGCCCGGCGTTGCCGAGCGCGACGTGCAGCGCGCCGTCGAGGACGGGTTTCGCGCGGGCGGTGCGAGCGGCACGGGCTACAACTCCATCGTCGGCGCGGGCCTCAACAGCACGGTGTTGCATTACATGGCCAACAACGCCACCGCCCAGGCCGGCGAGGTCATCCTCATCGACGCGGGTGCCCGTGTGGGCGGCTACACCGCCGACGTCACCCGCACGCTTCCGGTCTCTGGCAAGTTCACCGCCGAGCAGCGCGAGGTCTATGAAGTCGTGCTCGCCGCGCTCGAGGCCGGCATCCGGGCCGTGCGTCCGGGCGTTCACATGTCCGCCGTCGATGCCGCCGCGCGAAAGGTCATCGATCGCGCCGGCTTCGGCGACCAGTTCATTCACGGCATCGGTCACCAACTCGGCATCGAAGTCCATGATTCCACGCCCGACGGCCCGCTCAAGGCCGGCATGATCGTCACCATCGAGCCCGGCATCTACATCCCCGAAAAACGCCTCGGCATCCGCATCGAGGACGACATCCTCGTGACGCCTCGCGGTTCGCGCAATCTCACCGCCGCCATCCCCAAGACCGTCCGGGCCGTCGAAGCGATGATGCGAAGCGCTCAACGCTGATTCGTTCGACGCCGAGTCTGAGCGAGTCCACGAGCGAAGGCTCGGGACGTTCGACCCGAGGATTCATTCGGGAAGCCTCACTCATCCTCGGCGTTCCAGAAAGAACTCCAGTCCGAAGCCCGGTCAACTTCCAGATTTGTGCGTTTCCGCGATCCGCCGCGCACGCCGTGAGAGCGTCGCCATCTCTTCCGGCCGATTCGGGTCATACATCCCCAGCACCTCGCGGCCCGGCCCGATGAGAATGAGCCGCGTCGGATGCGTGATGTTCTGCATCGTGGTGCCGTCGGGAAGTGGGATCGTCCGCTCCGGGTCCGGCGCGAGCGCAAACTGCAACGACCCCATCACGATCCGCTCGACGTCCTTCTGATCGCCCGTCAGCATCGTCCACCGCGACAGGTCGATCTCCTTCTCGCGTGCATACTCCGTCAGCCGCGCCGGCGTGTCACGCACGGGGTCAACACTGATGCTGGCAAACCTCACCGCCGTCCCGCGGAGTTCGCTCGCCAGGTCCTGCATCGCCAGCGTCATGATCGGGCACGCGAAAGGGCAATGCGTAAAGGTGAAGTCGAGCACGGTCACTCGTCCCTCAAACAGTTCGTGCGTCCGCTCCGCCCCCGCTTGGTCCCGCATCACAAACTCCGGCAGCCGCAACCCCGCCACCGCCGGGTCCGGCGTCATCTCCGCGCCCGCGGTCGACGAGATGCGCTTCGCCGTGATCACCAGCCCGACGATCGAGAGCACAAGCCCGACCGCCGCGACGACGATGATGGGCAGGATGAGTCGCTGCATGGTGCCCTACGCGATCGTCGAGACCAGCGAGAACGCCACCACCGCGATCAGCAGCAGCGGCAGATGGATGATCGACGCAAAGAACGCCCGCCGCGCGTCCGCTCGCTCTTGGGTTCGCACCAGCCGCAACCCGAGCATCAGGAACGCGACGCCCATGATCCCGGTGATGATCCCGAACGCCGCGCCCGGTGCCGCGTCCATCCAGAACGCCGGCGCGATCGAGACCGGAATCAGCGCCACGCTCCAGGCCAGGATCGACCGCGCCGTGCGCCGACCCGTCGGATCGACCACCGGCAGCACGCGGAAGCCCCCGGCCTCATAGTCCTCGCGATAGAGCCATGCGATCGCCAGAAAGTGCGGCACCTGCCACACGAACATGATCAGGAACAGCAGCCAGGCCATCGGCTCGCCAAACCCCGCCGGACCGGCACCAGCCGTGTACCCGATCACCGGCGGGAGCGCCCCGGGCACCGCGCCCACCAGCGTCGCCCAAGGCGTCACGGGCTTGAGTGGCGTATACGCAAAGAGATAGATTAATGTCGTAATCGCCGAGACCGCCGCCGGTGCCCACCCGCAGCCCGCCCAGAGGACCACCACGCCCAGCGCCGCCATCGCCACGCCCGCCCACTTCGCCGCGGTCGGGCTCAGGCTCCCGCGCGGGATCGGCCGCCGCTGCGTCCGGGGCATTCTCGCGTCGCGCGCCCGTTCCATCCACTGATTGAGCGTGTTCGCCCCCGCCGCTGAGAGTGCCGTCCCCAGCAGGCACGCCACGGCCACCACCGCGAGCTCGCCGGCCTCCCAGCGACGCCCCGCCGCCGCCAGCGCGAAACCGACCGCCGAGGTGATCGTCACCAGGCGCGTGATGCCGGGCTTTGAGGCCTCGACGACCGCGCCGGCCTTCGCGCGGGCAAGCTGGAGCCGCGATCGGGCCTCGATCGCTTCGATGACGGTTGCCGGCGCCGATCTGCTCACGCCACGTTCCTTCGTCCCGGGGCTGCTCGCTTCCAGCGAGAGGGCCGATCATAGCCGACCGTTGCACTCGCCGCGAGCACTTGCCCATCACTTCGCCGTCGGCACCAGCACGTCCATCCACACCGGGAAATGGTCGCTGGGGAACTCGCCGCCGCTACCCTCGGGCGCGTGCCGCCAGATGCCCGCCGCCACAACTCCGAGATCACGCGACGGCAGCAGATAGTCAACCCGCAGTCCGAAAAACGCCGTGTCCGACGCCGTCAACTTCGGCACATCGACCTCGCTTCGCGGCACCACCGCGCAGTTCACTCGTGGCGCGCCGCACAACTGGATGCCGATCGGGTTCCGCAGCGACTGCCCCTTCTCCGGGTCCGCGTTGAGGTCGCCCAGGATCACGAAGGACGCATCCCGCGCCAGCCCACCGCCCTTGGACGCGTCGTCCACGATGTACCCCGCGCCCTCCAGATAGTCCGCCCAGAACCGCACCTCGTCGTGGTTCCGTTTCGCGTTCCGCTTCTCCTCACCGTCAAACACCGGCGGCGTCGGATGGCTGCACAGGAAGTGCATCACCTGACCCGTCGGAAGCCGCACCGGCACGTCCCAATGGCTCTTTGAACTCAGCCGTACCAGCGACCACGTCGCCCCGGGCCACCAGCACGCCGTTCCCTCGGCCGCGGTCGGCATCAACGCGCCGTCCATGTACGACCACGGCATCAGACGAAACGTCCGTGCCTCCTCCGTGCGAATCTCCAACCGCTCATCGACCAGGAGCGCCATGCCGTACTGTCCGGGAAAGGTGCCGAAGCCCCAGCAGTCGCCGCCGTAGTCTCGGCCCTCCGCGGTCGGCTCGGGGGGCGCACCAGGCCCCGCGGACGACCCCGGCACCGGAAACGCCGTCACCACTCGGCCGTTGCGATCCAAGTCGAGCCCGCTGGGCATCCCCGTGTTCACCGCCGCCATGAACGATCGCATCGCCAACGGCTTGAGCCCCTCGGCTTGCGGCACCGCCAGGTACTTCTCGGCAAATCGACGCCCGTTCTGCCCGTGTGGTTCCGTCGCGCCCGGCCCGCCCGGGCCGTCATACGCGATCTCGTTGAGCAGCACCACGTTGGGCCTTACTCGCTGCAATACCTCCGCAAGCCGCTTGAGTCGGGGGTGATCGCCGGTCATCAGGTCCGCCGTGCGGACGTCCTGCACGTTGAACGTCGCCACGCGGATCACCACGCCCTCGACCCGCGCCGGCTCGGGCTCGCTCGCCGGACTTGGCGGGAGCGTCTGTGCCTTTGCCGATGTTGCCACCACCGATGCCGCCGCAGCGCGCAGTGCGATCCACGCCACGCGCCTCATCGGCGCCGCGCTCCCGCATAGTCCTGCAGCGCCGCCACGCCCCACTCGCCCGCTCGCAACGCCTCGATCGCCAGCGCCGCGGCGTGCGCCCCCGCCGTCGTCGAGATCATCGGGATCCCCAGCCGAACCGTCGTCGCACGAATGCGTCCCTCGTCCGTCTGCCACCCCGTCCGCGTCGGCGTGTTGATGACGAGCGCGATCTGCTTGTTGTGCATGAGGTCGAGCACGTTCGGCCGCGCCCCTGCGGCGATCTTCTGCAGGATCACCGCCGAAATCCCGTGCTTGTCCAGGAATCCGCCCGTGCCCTCGGTGGCGTAGAGCTTGAATCCCATTGCCGAGAGCATTCGCGCCGGCTCAACGATCGAACCCCGCTCCCCCTCCCGCACCGACAGGAACACCCCGCCACCTCGGGGCAGCGCCGACCCCGCACCCATCTGCGCCTTTGCAAACGCCACCGCGAAAGACCGATCGATCCCCATCACCTCGCCCGTCGATCGCATCTCCGGCCCGAGCACCACGTCCACGCCCGGGAACTTGCTGAACGGAAACACCGACTCCTTCACCGCGAATCCATGCTCCGGCAGCGGCTCGCGCTCGACCACGCCCAACTCGTCCAGCGTCTTGCCCATCATCACCTTCGCCGCAATCGCCGGCCAGGGCACGTGCGTCGCCTTCGAGACAAACGGCGCCGTCCGCGACGCCCGCGGATTCACCTCGAGGATAAAAACCTCCTCGCCCTTGATCGCGAGTTGCACGTTCATCAGCCCGTTGACCCGCAGCGCTTCGGCCAACTGCCGACTGATCTGCCGAATCTTCGCCTGCACGCTCGCCGGCAGCGAATACGCGGGGATCGAGCATGACGAATCGCCCGAGTGAATCCCAGCCTGCTCGATGTGCTCCAACAAGCCGCAGATGACCGCACGGCCGCCGTTTCCCGTTTCCTTCTTCCCTCCGTCCGTTCGTCCCTGCGTCGCTTCGTCCCTGCCGTAATCCGCCACCACATCCACATCGCACTCGATCGCCGAGTCAAGGAAGCGATCGATGAGCACGGGCGCGTCGTCCACGCCGCTGAGTTTGAGCGCGGTGTTGACGTAGTTCCGGAGGGTCCGCTCGTCCGAGCAGACCTCCATGCCGCGTCCGCCAAGGACGTAACTGGGGCGAACGAGGACGGGATACCCGATCCGCCCCGCTACCGCGACGGCCTCATCCAGCGACCGCGCAATCCCGCTCGCCGGGCGAGAGATCTTGAGCCGCTCCAGAATCGCGTCAAACCGCTCGCGGTCCTCGGCGATGTCGATCGATTCCACGCTCGTGCCGATGATCGGCGCGCCAGCCTTCACCAGCCCGTGCGCCAGATTCAGAGGCGTCTGCCCGCCGAACTGCACGATGAGGCCGTGGACCAAACGTGCCCGGCACGCAGCCGACGGGTCTTTGCTCCCCTCGCTGACGCTCAGGGCTCGTCCGCCGCCATCCAACCTCTCCACCACATTCAGCACGTCCTCCAGCGTCAGCGGCTCAAAGAACAGCAGATCACTCGTGTCGTAATCCGTGCTCACCGTTTCCGGGTTCGAGTTGATCATCACGCTCTCGAAGCCCATCTCGCGCGCCGCGAACGCCGCGTGGCAGCAGCAGTAGTCAAACTCGATCCCCTGCCCGATGCGGTTCGGCCCCCCGCCAAGAATGATGACTTTCTTCCGGTCGGTGACGCGGACTTCGTCCGATGAATTGGCATTCGTGATTCGTGACTCGGCATTCGTTGGCGTTTCCCCCGCCTCTTCGCGAATGCCTAATGCCGAATCCCGAATGCCGCGCTCGTAGGTGCTGTAGTAATACGGCGTCGCCGCTTCAAACTCTGCGGCGCATGTGTCCACCATCTTGAAAACCGGCTCGATCCCGAGGCCCTTGCGATGCCGCCGCACCCGCAAGATCGCGTCCGTGTTGATATCACCCAGATATAAGTTCGCCAGTTGCGCGTCGCTATACCCCATCCGCTTCGCCTCGAACATGACCTCCGCCGGAACCTCCTCCAGCGTGCGATACGAGCACAGCACGTCCTCGAACTCGACGAGTTGTGCGATCTGATCGAGGAAGAACCGGTCGATCCGCGTCAGGTCGTGGATCTTGTCGATCGTCCAGCCCATCTTCAGGGCGTACCGGATGTAATAGGGCCGCCCCACGCACGGCACCGCCAGTTTCCGCGTCAGTTTCTCCAGCGGGATCGGCCACTCGATCGCCTGCCCGTCGGCCGTGCGCAGCCCCGTGTGGCTCTTCGAGCCCGGGGTCACGTCGAGCACGAGATCGCCCCGCTCAACCGCGCGCATGGCGGCGAGCCATTTGTCGTTCTTGTCGAGCCCCAGACCGAACCGCTTCACCTCCATCGAGCGGATCGCCTTCTGGAAACTCTCCTTGAAGGTCCGCCCGATCGCCATCGCCTCGCCCACGCTTTTCATCTGCGTCGTGAGGGTCTCGTCGGCCTCCGGAAACTTCTCGAACGTCCAGCGCGGAATCTTCGTCACCACATAATCAATCGCCGGCTCAAAGCACGCGCTCGTCGTCCCCGTGATGTCGTTGCGCAACTCGTCGAGCGTGTAGCCCACCGCGAGTTTCGCCGCGACTTTCGCGATCGGAAACCCCGTCGCCTTGCTCGCCAGCGCGCTGCTCCGCGACACCCGCGGGTTCATCTCAACCACCACCATCTCGAAGGGCCGGGTCGATCGGCCGTCCGGGCCGACCACGGGCGTGGGGTCCGGGTTCACTGCGAACTGTACGTTGCTCCCGCCCGTCTCCACGCCCACGGCCCGCATGATCGCGAAAGCCGCATCCCGCATCGCCTGATATTCCTTGTCGCTCAGCGTCAGGATCGGCGCCACCGTGATTGAGTCGCCTGTATGCACGCCCATCGGATCGATGTTCTCGACACCGCACACGATGATGCAGTTGTCGTTCTTGTCCCGCACGACTTCGAGTTCGTACTCCTTCCACCCGATCACGCTCTGATCCACCTGCACCTGCCCGATCATCGACGCCGCCAGCCCGCGAGACAGCAGGTCGCGGAACTCCTCGCGGTTGTACGCGATGCCCCCGCCCGTGCCGCCGAGCGTGAACGCCGGCCGACAGATCGCGGGCAGCCCGATCGCCTCCAGAAACGCCAGCCCGTCCTCGACGCTCGTGACCGTCTTGCTCTTGGGCATCTTGAGTCCCAAGCCCTCCACGATGTCCTTGAAGAGTTGCCGATCCTCAGCGCGATGGATCACCTCCCGGCTCGCGCCGATCATCTCAATCCCGTGCTTCTGCAGCGTCCCGTCGTCCCACAGTTTGCACGCGCAGTTCAACGCCGTCTGCCCGCCCAGCGTCGGCAGGATCGCATCGATCCCCTGGGCCGCTCGCTTGGTGGCACCGGTCTCCCAACCGGCGCGCTTCGCCTCCGCGTCCTCCTTCTCAATCACCTTCCGCACCGCCTCCGGCGTGATCGGCTCGATGTACGTCCGATCGCTGAACTGCGGGTCCGTCATGATCGTCGCCGGGTTCGAGTTCACCAGCACGATCCGATAGCCCTCGGCCTTGAGCGCCTTGCACGCCTGCGTCCCCGAATAGTCAAACTCGCAACCCTGCCCGATCACGATCGGACCCGACCCAAGCACCAGGATCGTCTTGATGTCGTCGCGTTTGGGCATGTCGTCGCGGTACGCTCCTCGCTCGTTTGTCGAGCGTCAACTCCAGCGTAGTCGATGCGCGACACACCTGCCACATCGATCCTTCGCCGCCACCCCGTCTGCTCCCCCTCTGGCCCTCTGGCCATTTGACCACTTGGTATCCTGGCCCTCGCCCTCCTACACTCCCCACCCAGTTCCGGAGTCTCGCCATGGCAAAAGACGGCATCCACCCGACGTACTACCCCTCCTGCAAGGTCTATCACAACGGCCAGGTCGTTATGACCGTCGGGGCCACCGTGCCCGAGTTGCACGTCGAAGTCTGGTCAGGCTCCCACCCATTCTTCACCGGCAAGCAGACGTTCGTGGACTCTGCCGGCCGCGTCGAGAAGTTCCAGCGCAAGTTCCAGGGCAACTACTTCAAAGACAAGAAAAAGGCCTAGAAAACCGGGAATCCCACCCCGTTGCCCGATAACCGGCACTGATCTGGTTCTGGGTCCTTGAAACCTCTACAAGTCGCATCATTTGCACGCTAAGTCATTGACACGCAGACGCTTGGCTGTAAACTGATCCCCGGTTCGAGGAAGAAGGGGATCCCGCGTGCTCGGCATTCGTTGCGCTATCGCCAGTATCGTCGTCGGAATCAGTGGCAGCCTCGCTACCGCAGGCCAGGTCGCCATCCGATTCGACAATCATGCCGCGGGCACGCCCGTCACCGGCCTCGCCACCAACGGCGTTGCTTTCGGCTACGTCGGCAATGCCGCCGCTCACATCGCCCTCAATCTCCCCGGTGCCAACCCCTCCAACCGCAACGCCCAGATCGTCGGCGAAACTTCCGGCATCCTCACGCTCGCTTTCGACCAGCCAACGTCGATCCTCGGGCTCCGGTTCTCGCTCAACTCGACCAATCTTGTCCTTTCCGCGGCCACGATCAACCTCTACGACACCGCCGGGTCCATGCTGGCTTCCGTCGCAGCGAGCGCCGTTCCCAACCTGCCCGCCGGCCTCACGGCAGGCTCCTTTGCCATCACCGGCATGGGGCTCATCAAGTCCGCCCAAATCCAATTCGCTGGTGGCGGCGCTCCGCTCTTCTCCATCGATGATCTCGAGTTTGAACAGCCCGAATCCGTCGTGCCGCTGCCCACTCCGCTGCTGCTCGGTGTTGCTGGCCTCGGCCTAGCCTTGCTCGCCCGCCGTCGCTGGCGCTGATTTGCGGAATCAACTCGGCATCGCTGGCTCGTCTTAGCACTTTTGCGCACAGGTGGATTCGCCGCGCCGTAATAGTCCTATAACTGCATTTGCATCCAATCATCCGGATATGCGGATGAACTCGTGCTATATTTGAGCATGGCGAGCAGGTTCCTCACCGAAGTCGGCCGCCGCGTCGTGGTCTTTGACGGCGCGATGGGCACGTCGATCCACACGCACGACCTTGACGTCGAGCGCGACTACTGCGGCTGCGAGAACTGCACCGACATCCTTCCCAAAACGCGCCCGGATGTCATCCAGAGCATCCACGAGTCGTTCTTTGCCGCAGGGTGCGATGTCATCGAGACCGACACGTTCGGCGCGAATCGGCTCGTGCTCGCGGAGTTCGGGATCGAGGGCGAGACGCGGCTGTTGAACAAACTGGCGGCGGAGGTCGCGCGGGCCGCGGCGGACAAGCACTCGACGAAGGACCGCCCGCGGTTCGTCGCCGGATCGATGGGACCGGGGACGAAACTCCTCACGCTCGGGAACACGACCTGGCCCGCGATGTTCGAGAGTTACCTCGAGCAGTCCCGCGGGCTGCTCGACGGCGGGGCGGACCTGTTCATCATCGAGACCTGCCAGGATCTGCTGCAAGTCAAGTGCGTGATCAACGCGTGCCTTGCGGCGATCGCGGAGCGGAACAAGACCACCGACGACGTTCCGATCATGGCGAGCGTGACGATCGAGACGACCGGCACGATGCTGGTGGGCACGGAGATCGCGGCGGCGGCGCACGCGCTCTCGCAGTACCCGATCTGCTCGCTGGGGCTCAACTGCGCGACGGGTCCGACGGAGATGGCCGAGCACGTCGGATGGCTGGGCAAGCACTGGGGAACGATCCGCGGGGGCTCGGAGAATGATGGGCGCGTGGTGTCGTGCATGCCCAACGCCGGGCTGCCGATCCTGGTCGATGGCCGAACCGAATACCCGCTGACGCCGCGGCCGTTCGCGGATGCGCTGCTGAAGTTCATCGATCAGCACGGGGTGCGGATCGTGGGCGGGTGTTGCGGGACGACGCCGGAGCACATCAAGGCTCTCGTGGACGGTGTCGAAGGCCTGAAGCGGACGCGCGGCTCGCCGGTGGTGAGCACGCCGCAGAAGCAGAGGCCGCGCGCGAGCGTCACGTCACTGTATTCCCCGACCGAGTACCGGCAGGACAACTCGTTCCTGATCATCGGGGAACGGATGAACGCGTCGGGGTCGCGGGCGTTCAAGAAGATGCTGGAGGCCGAGGACTGGGACGGGATCGTCTCGCTGGCGCGCGAGCAAGTGCGGCACGAGGGCGCGCACGTTCTGGATTTGAACGTGGACTACGCCGGTCGCGACAACGCGAAGGACATGGCGGAGATCGTGTCGCGAGTCGTGCGGCAGGTGAACGTGCCCCTGATGCTCGATTCGACGCAGTTGGCGACGATCGAGGCGGGGCTGTGCCGATCGGGCGGCAAGGGCATCATCAACAGCGCCAACTTCGAGGAGGGCGACGAGAAGTTCGACCACGTCTGCGGCCTGGCGCGGCGGTACGGCGCGGCCGTGGTGATCGGATCGATCGACGAGGACAAGCAGGCGTCGATGGCGCGCACGGCGGACCGCAAACTCGGCATCGCCGAGCGCGGGTATCAGCGCGCGGTCGAGCACCACGGCATGGCACCCGAAGATCTGCTGTTTGATCCGCTGGTGCTCCCGATCTCGACGGGCATGGAGAGCGACCGACGCTCAGCGCTGGAGACGATCGAGGGCGTGCGCCGGATCGCGGCGAGATTCCCCGACTGCCAGACGACCGTCGGCCTCTCGAACGTCTCGTTCGGCCTGAAACCCGCGGCCCGAGTCGTGCTCAACTCCGTCTTTCTTCACGAGTTACTCACCGCGGGGCTGACGACCGCCATCGTCCACTTCAGCAAGATCCTCCCGCGGAACAAGATTCCGGATGAGCAGTGGGACGCGGCGTTCGACCTTGTGTATGACAAGCGAGGAACCCACGCTGGCGTTACGGGCTCGTCGGCCGACCCCCTCGCGCGGTTCATTGATCTCTTCAAGGACGCCGAAGGCTCGGGCGTCGCCAAGAAAGAGAAAGCGGCCCAAACCGTCGAGGAGCGCCTGCGTTCGCACGTCATCGACGGCGAGAAGGAGAGTCTGAAGGAGACGATCGACGCGGCCCTGCTGAAGTACAAGCCGCTCGACATCATCAACGACCACCTGCTTGATGGGATGAAGACCGTCGGCGACCTCTTCGGCTCGGGGCAGATGCAACTGCCGTTCGTGCTCCAATCCGCCGAGGTGATGAAAATGGCGGTGGGGCTGCTCGAGCCGCTGATGGAGCGCGTCGGCGGCACGACCAAGGGCTCGATCGTGCTCGCCACGGTCAAGGGCGACGTACACGACATCGGCAAGAACCTCGTCGACATCATCCTCTCGAACAACGGGTACACGGTACACAACATCGGCATCAAGCAGCCGATCGCGGACATCATCAGGGCCTGGCGCGAGCACAAGGCGGACGCGATCGGGATGTCCGGCCTGCTCGTGAAGTCCGTAAACGTCATGGAGGAGAACCTCAAGGAACTCAACGCACTGGGCCTGACTCCGCCCGTAATCCTGGGCGGGGCGGCGCTCACGCGGCACTACTGCGAGGGACACCTCCGCACGACGTACCAGGGCGAGTGCCTCTATGGCAAGGACGCGTTCGACGGGCTGCGCGTCATGGACCACGTCGTGGGCGGGCAGACCGCCGTGCTCGTGCGCGAGATCGAGGAGCGGCAGGGGAAGCGCTCGCGGGCCGAGGAGATGATCGTCAAGAGCAAGGCGGAGCGAGCGGCACGCGAGAGCGGCGGAGCGACGGAGCGACGAAGCGACGTCGCAGAAATCGACAATGGGACTCGGCGTGTGCGCTCGGCGGTGGCGACCGACAACCCGGTGCCGACGCCCCCGTTCTGGGGCTCACGCGTCGTGACGGGCATCGGCGTCGAGGACGTCTATCCGTTCATCAACCGCGTGGCGCTCTTCCGCGGGCAGTGGCAGGTCAAGAAGGGCGCGCTCAGTGATGCCGAGTACGACGCGCTGATCGAGGACCAGGTCGAGCCGGTCTTCGAGCGGCTGAAGCGGCAGTGCCGCGACGAGCGCATCCTCCAGCCTGCGGTGGTCTACGGCTACTTTCCATGCAACAGCGACGGGGATGACCTCGTGATCTGGGAGCACGACTCTTTACGAGCCGCAAGCGTGAGCGAGCGGACCGACTCCTCGCTGACACTCGGGGCTCGTGAAGGGGCTCGCCAAGAAGCAAGGCGCGAGCGACTCCGCTTCACGTTCCCCCGCCAGCCGGATCGCCGACGCCTGTGCATCTCCGATTTCTTCCGCCCCATCGAGAGCGGCCAGGTTGATGTCATCGGCATGCACTGCGTGACGGTCGGCCCGCGCGCCAGCGAGGTCGCGCGCCGGCTCTTCGAGCGCAACGACTACACCGAGTATCTCTACCTCCACGGCCTGGGCGTCGAGACCGCCGAGGCCCTCGCCGAGTTCTGGCACAAAAGGATGCGGCAGGAACTGGGCTTCGGTGGCGAGGACTCGCCGCGGACCACGGAACTGTTCACGCAGCATTACCGCGGGAGCCGGTACAGTTTCGGCTATCCCGCGTGTCCGGAGATGAGCGATCAGGAGAAACTCTTCACGCTCCTGGAGCCGGGACGGATCGGCTGCGTGCTCACCGAGAACTGGCAGATCGACCCGGAGCAGAGCACGAGCGCGATCATCGTGCACCACCCGGAGGCGAAGTATTTCAATGTGTAGAATGACAGATGCACCCGGTACAAGACGATGACAACGCTGAATTGCGATCGCTATACGACTCAGTCAATCTCGAAGTGATTCAACGATGGATCGCTGAGCAGCGACCAGAGGATTTAAACATTGAGTTCAAGCGGCTCGAGCGACACTACGCGGGGCAACTAGCCAAAGCCTCCTCGGGTTTTGCAAACAGTGCCGGCGGAGTGATCGTGTGGGGAATTGAAACTAGTAAGAATGAGGCGGGTGTGGATTGCGCGAGTTGTGTTGCGCCAATCCGAGATGCCGAGTCCGTTTGCACGAAACTCAAGGAATGTACACGAACATCGTCCGATCCGCCGGTACTCGGAGTGGAACATCAAGCGATCCTGCTTCCTGCCGGCGACGGATTCATCAAGACGTACATTCCAGCGAGCCATGGGGCGCATCGGGCGCTTGGGGGGCACGGGCAATTCTACCGTCGCTCAGAGGTCGGTCACCACCCAATGACGACTTTGGAAATATCCGACCTGTTTGGTCGGCAGCCCCGACCCGCTTTGTATCTCAAAGTGCTGAACACAGCAGCTTCCGTAGACCGCGCGTCCATCCCCGATTACCGTGGCCATGAGCCGATGGTTCTTGCCCGCTATCGCTTGTTTCTTGGGATTGAAAACCAAGGGCGTGGAATCGCCAAGTTTCCAGCTCTCCGACTTATGATGCCGTCATGTGGGAAGTGGTTGGTTGAAGACTCTCATCTGAAGCGCATTCCGCATTTGCCGTCGAGCTATCGAGATTTCAGCTTGGCAGGTGGCGCAAATGATGTCATTCACTCTGGCACGCACCTTCCTGTTGCGACGATTGCAGTCGAAGTCTCCCTTCGGGAAGACGAGAATCTGGAGATTGTTCCAGTCGCATCGATGCCGGACGTCGTACTCGAATACGTCATCTCAGCCGAGGGCGTGCGGTCGAAGGCGGAAACGCTGGTGGTTTCCGCGATTGAGCTACTGGCGACAATGCGCACTCTATCAGTCGGCGACAAGTCGCTGTCTCGATGGTTTAGGGACGCCCACACTTTGCGTGCAAATCGAAGAGACTAGCGCAGCGGGGGAGGGAACTGGCCCATTTGGCCCCCAATCGCCGATACATCCCGCGATATGGCACACTCTGCGCGTCGACAGGTCAGATCAGCCCGATCAGCACACGAACGGCCGCCGATAGGGCGCATGGTGCTCGCGGCGGTGTTGTGCGCGATCGCGGCCTTCGTGGCCGTCTCGCTGGCGACGTTCGACGTGGGCGATCCGCCCACGCACGCGGTCTGGCCCGTCAACAGCCCCGTCAAGAACCTCTGCGGCCCGGCGGGGGCGTGGGTCGCATTTCAACTCGTGTCGAGCGTCGGCCTCGGGGCGTGGGTCGTAGCGCTTCTTGTCGCGACATGGGCGATCTTGGAGACGGCGGGCCGTCGCGTCAGCCATGCCGGGCTGCGGGCGGTTGGCGTGGTGATGCTTGCCGCGGCGGTGGGGGGGCTCCAGGCGCTGCTGCTCTCGCGGACGGGCTCGATCCCCGATCTCGCGGGCGGCGTGGTTGGCCAGGCGGCGGCGGTCGAACTTGGCGCACGCTTCGGGCCGGTCGGCGCGGGCGTGTGGCTCCTGTTGCTCGCGGCGGTCGGCGGCATCGTTGTCTTTGACAAATGGGTCTTCCTCGCCCCGGCATGGATCATCGGCGTCGGCGGCCCGATGGCGAAACGCACGGCGACGGCGGTCGGCGCGACGGCTTCGACCGCGGGTCGGCTCGGAGGCGGGCTCTTGGCGGGGCTGCCGGGGGCGGTGCGAAGCCCGTCGCCGCGGTTGAACGACGTCGATGATGACCCGATCGTGAAAGCGGAGCGGCGCGGGAAGCGCGCGAAGGCACCGATCGAGCCGGAAGAATCGGGAGAAGGTGTCCCGGACGAGGTCGTGGTGGTCGAGGATGCCGCAAAGCCCTCGAAGCGACGTGGCGCAAGGGCGGAGTTGATCGCGGAAGACGAAGAGGCTGACGAAGCGCCCGAAGCGACGATCGCCGACGCCGGTCTCGGCGGGGTCGCGGACCGTGAAGTCGGTGATGACGACGATCACAAGGCCGAGCGGATCGAAGACGATGACGACACGCCCGGCGCGCCGCAGGTCTTTGATCCCGACGCGCTTCGTGCGAAGATCGCGAAACTTCCGATCGTTTTCGGGCACGACACACGACAGGTGGCGACCGAGGACGACCTCCGCGACCTGCAAGGCGTGGCGGACCTGCCTGGATATAAGTTTCCGGGGCTCGAGTTGCTGGAAGCGCCGGAAGAGAACTTCTCAACGAAACTGGAGGAGTACGTCCGCGAGCAGGCCGAGGCGCTCGAAGCGGCGTTGCAGCAGTATCGCATCGACGGCGAGGTCGCGGGCATCGAATCCGGCCCGGTCATCACGCTCTATCACGTGCGACTCGCGCCCGGAACGAAAGTGGCCCAGATTCAGGCCGTGGCGAGCGATATCGCGCGCTCGCTCAAGGCGGTGAACATCCGCATCGTGCCCAACATGGTGGGCCGCGACACGATCGGCATCGAGGTGCCCAACACGACGAAGGAGAAGGTTCGTCTCAAGGAACTCATGAGCAAGAGCGACACGTTCGCCAAGATGAAACTTCCGATGTTCCTCGGCAAGGACGCATCGGGTGAGCCGCTGATCGCGGACCTGACGCAGATGCCGCACATGCTGATCGCGGGCACGACGGGCTCGGGCAAGAGCGTGTGCATGAACACGATCATCATTAGTTTCCTGTACACGAAGAAGCCCAACGAACTGAAACTGGTGCTGGTCGATCCGAAGATGGTCGAGATGTCGCAGTTCAAGGACATCCCGCACCTGATGTGCCCGGTGGTGACGGAGATGGGCAAGGCCGCGGCGATCCTCGAATGGGCCTGCGGCAAAATGGACGAGCGATACGAGTTGCTCTCCGAGGCCGGCTGCCGCGATATCGCGGCCTACAACGACCTGCCCTGGGAGGAACTCCGCGAGCGATTCAATCCGAAAACGCCCGAGGAAGAGGCTCGAATCCCGCGCCGGCTGCCCTACATGGTCTTCATCATCGACGAACTCGCGGACCTGATGATGACGAACAAGGAGGTCGAGGGCTCGATCATCCGCATCGCGCAGAAGGCCCGTGCCGTGGGCATCCATCTGATCCTGGCGACGCAGCGTCCGCAGGCCAACGTGGTGACGGGCCTCATCAAGAGCAACATGCCCTGCCGCGTGAGTTTCAAGGTCGCGAGCGGGATGGACAGCCGGATCGTGCTTGACCAGAAGGGCGGCGAACTGCTGCTAGGCCAGGGCGACATGCTGTATCTCTCGCCAAGGTCGAGCAAACTGACGCGGGCCCAGGGCACGCTCGTCGATGACGGCGAGATACGCAAGGTCGTGCGCTTCATGCGGGATGTCGCGCAACCCAGTTTTGAGCGGCAGTTGCTCCAGATTCGCAAGAACACGCCGGATGACGAGCGACTGACCGAGACGGAGAACAACTCGTCAGCATCGCTGGCCGCGGCTCAGGAAGACCCGCTCTTCGATCGCGCCGTCGAGATCGTGCTGGAGACCAAGCGAGGCAGCGTGTCGCTGCTTCAGCGACGGCTGGCGATCGGCTACACGCGTGCGAGCCGACTCATCGATCTCATGGGCATCGCCGGGATCATCTCCGATCACAAGGGCTCCGTGGCCCGCGACGTGGCGATCACGATCGAGGAATGGGACGCGATGAAGAAGCAGGCGGAGGCCGATCGGGCGGCCGCCGCCACGACCGCGGCCCAGCAGCCCGACCTCTTTGCCGGTGCGACAGGCACGGGCCCGGATGTCGGCGCGAGGGACACCGCGGAGGCGAACGAGGTCGTGCGCATCGTTGACGAGACGGAGTCGCAACTGGCCGCGGACGACTTCCCCGACGCCTTCCAGGATGACGAAGACGATCGACGTTCGTAACGGTACCCGTCCGGCAGGCGTACACAAGTCGGCGCGGGTCGCGCGCTCGTTCCGCGTTGCATTCTGGCCGAAAAACTGGATGCGGCGTGGTTCCTATAGTGTCGGGAGTTGGTCGCAAGTGATCAGAAGGTGGCGCGGGGCCGTGGTTCCTCCGACACCCAAACGGAATACTGAAAGGATTGGATCGATGAAGCATCGCACGTGGTTGATGGCCGGGCTTGTGGCCCCGATGGCGTGGGTCAGCGTGGCGCTGGGGGATGTGACGCCGGCGCAAGATCGCGTGCCGAGCGACGCGGTGGTCTCGATCTCGATGAAGAACGTCGGGGCGTTTTACGCGAGCCTCGACAAGATGGCCAAGAGCCTGCGGATCCCGGCGGACGCGATGGGCGATTTCGCCAAGATGGGCGACATGATCGGCATGCAGGGCTTCAACAAGGATGGGTCCGCGGCGATCGCGATCATGGGGCTCGAAGAGAAGGACGGCCAGGGGCCAGTGGTCATGATTCTGCCCGTCAGCAACTACGCGGCCTACGCGACTTCGCTCGGCGGCAAGGGTGCCGGGCTCGAAGAGGTCAACTTCGGCGACGAGAAGGGATTCATCAAGGACATCGGCGGCGGCTTTGCCGCGATCGGTCCGCTCAAGGAAGTTGTCGAGGCCTTCGCGGGCAAGGGCGGCAACGGCGCGGCCCACGAGGCCATGATGGGGACCGTCGGCAAGAAGATCGCCGACGCCTCGGACACGTTCATCTCGGCGAACATCGCGGCTCTCGCGCCCAAGGCGAAAGAGGGCATGAAAAAGATGAAGGACGACATGGCCCAGATGGGCGGCGCGCAGGCCGACCAGTTGGCCGGCATGATGTCGCTCGCCGATGACTTCCTCCGCGACGCCTCGGCCGCGTTCATGGGCTTCAAGGCCACCGATTTCGGCGTGAGCATGGACTTCGGCGCGCAGTTCAAGCCGGGCACCGAAATGGCGGGCTTCTGCGCCGGCGGCGGAAGTTCGACCGCTCTGGCCAACTCGCTTCCGAATCAGCCGTTCCTCTTCGCCATGGCGATGGACACGAGCGCGCCGGGCGTGCGGGCGATGATGAAGAAAATGTCCGCCATGAACGGGCAGGCCGCCGGTATGTTCGGGGGCATCGGCCCGATGGACATGCTCGACAAGGTCGATGGCATTGGCTTCAGTCTTGGGCAGTCGCCGGCGCTCATGGGCGGGCTCTTCCTGAACACCACGATGTTCGCCAAGACTTCGGACCCGGCCGGCTACTCCAAGATGATGAAGGACACGTTCGCCAAGATGAACGGTCAGACGGTCGAGGGCACGACGTTCACGACCTCGTACGAGGCCGGCGCGTCGAAAGTGGCCGAGTCGGCGGTCGATGCCTGGGGCATGAAGATGGCGATGGACCCGGATGATCCGAACTCCGCGATGATGGGCCAGGTGCAAATGATGCTCTTCGGGCCTTCGGGACTCAGCGGCTACGTCGCGCCGGTCAAGAACGGCGTGGTCGTTACTTACAGCAAGAACTCGGCCCTTCTTGAGCAGGCCATGAAGGCGTCCCAGAATGGGGACGGGATGGGTTCGGACGCGGGCGTCAAGGGGGTCGCGGAGCGGCTCCCGGCGGGCCGCTCGATGGAAATGTACATCGGCGTCAAGGCCATCATGGAGACCGCCGTGGGCTTCTTGGGCATGATGGGTGGCGGCCCGGCCAACTTCGAGGTTCCCAAGGACTTGCCGCCCATCGGGATCGGCGCGGTCCCGGCAGACGGCGGGCTCCGGGCGAGCGTCGTTATCCCCAACCAGGTCATTTCGTCCATCAAGAAACTGATCGATGAGATGGAAGGCGAGGAAGGTGGCGGCGAGGAACCTGCGCCGGAGAAGACTGGACAACCGAAGTTCTAACGCTATACTACCCGAATAACCAGCCCCCCCCTGCGGGCCCGCGTGCCACTGGCCCCGGGCCCGCTTCTTTTTTTCAGGCGTGGAGGGCGAGCCGGGAGGCCGCCGCGGTGAACGCAACGTGGCATATGGCACACGGCCGATCGCTCACGCTGGAACGCCCGCGGATCGTGGCGATTCTGAACATCACGCCCGACAGTTTCGTTGACGGCGGACGCCTGATTGATCCCGGCGCGGCGGCGGCAGCGGCGGAACGAGCCGAAGCGAACGGCGCCGAAATGCTCGACATCGGCGGCGAATCGACCCGCCCGGGTGCGCACTGTGTGAGCGAGCACGAGCAGATCGCGCGCGTCGTGCCCGCGATTGAAGCGATCCGGCGGTTGAGTTCGCCCGCCGCCCGACTTCCAATCAGCGTTGACACGACGCGACTTGCTGTGGCTCGCGCCGCCCTTGATGCCGGTGCGGATGCGATTAACGACGTTTCGGCAGGCACGGATGATCCGGGGCTGTTCTCGCTGGCTGCCGAGCGGACCGCGGGGCTCGTCCTGATGCACAGGCGCGCGCCGCCGAGGCTCGACAAGTATTCAGATCGATACTCAGAGCCCCCGTCGTATGACGATGTCGTGGCGACTGTGCGTGAGTTCCTTCGCGCGCGCGTGGCACATGCGATCGCCGCGGGCGTACTCGCCTCCGCCATCGTTCTCGATCCCGGCCTGGGCTTCGGAAAGTCGGTCGAGCAGAATCTCGACCTCGTGCGACGAACCGGCGAGATCCTGACGCTGGGCTACCCCGTGCTCAGCGCGGCGAGCCGGAAGAGTTTCGTCGGTCGTGTTTCGCTCAGACGCGACTCGACGCCAGACGAGCGGCTCGCGGGGTCGCTGGCTCTCTCCATCGCCCATCTGGTCGCCGGGGCGAGGATTTTCCGCGTCCACGACGTGGCGGAGCAGGTTGCGGCGATTCGGGCTGCCTGCGCTGCACTTGCCTTGGACATGGCGCGGCCCGTAACGTAGACACGGGCGGAGAGCCTCTTTCCGGGCGAATCCGCTTCCGACGGGAGCACGCATGGCCAGCACGAATGTCAAAGAGTTCACGGACGCGAACTTCGATGCCGAGGTTGTCAAGAGCCCGGTGCCGGTCTTGGTGGATTTCTGGGCGGAATGGTGCATGCCGTGCCGGATGCTGACGCCCACCATCGAGGCCGTGGCGTCAGAGTTCGCGGGCAAGGTCTCGGTCGGGAAGGTCGACACCGACGCGAACCGTCAGGTGGCGGCGAACCACAACATCACGGCCATCCCGACGGTCATCCTGTATTCCGGCGGGCAGGTCCGAAAGAAGTTCGTTGGGCTCACCAGCCGCGACGAACTGACCAAGGCGCTCAAGGAACTGATCGGGACCACGGCGCACGCCTGAGCGGGGCGCGCCAAACGAACGAGGCGCGGCGGGACAATCGCGGCCTGAACGGAATGAGATGGATCGATTCACCGGGCGAAAGATGCGATGCGGTGCGGTGGGGGTTGGGCGCATGGGCCGTCACCACGCGCGCGTCTACGCCACGCTCCCCGAGTGCGAACTTGTGGGCGTGGTGGACGATGACCGGACGCGGCGCGAGCAGATCGCCGAGAAGCACGGCTGCCGCGCGTTCGAGCGCGTCGAGCAACTGATCGAGGCGGGGGTTGATGCGGCGTCGATCGCGGTGCCCACGACCGCGCACCAGAACGTGGCCAACCAACTCCTCGACGCGGGCGTGGCGTGCCTGATCGAGAAGCCGCTGGCGCAGGACGCGGCGACGGCCCGGGCGATCAAGGACAAGGCCGAGCGCGTCGGCGCGACGCTCATGGTCGGGCACATCGAACGGTTCAACCCGATCCTGCGAGCGCTGCAGGCGAGCACCCAGGGCGGGCACGAGATCATCCCGCGGTTCATCCAGGTTCATCGCGTGAGTCCGATGACCTTCCGCTCGGTCGACGTGGGCGTCGTCATGGACATGATGATTCACGACTTGGACGTCGTGCTGATGCTCATGGGCGGGCGCGAACCCGAGCGGATTCGCGCTGCAGGCGTGGCAGTGGTCACCGAGCACGAGGACATCTGCAACGCGTGGCTCGAGTTCACCACCGATCGTGGGGTGTGCGTGGCCAACATGTCCGCCAGCCGGCTGGCTCTCAAGACCGAGCGGGTGACGCGGATCACCGGCGAGAATGGGTACATCAAGATCGACTACGCGACCAAGGCGGGCACGATTATCAGGCGTCGGGCCAATGAGTTGCAGATGCAGGAGATCCGCGAGCAACTCCGGCGCGGTTCTGACCTCACCAGCCTCAACTGGCACGAGTTAGTGAACGTCGAGCCGCTGGTGATCGACGATGCCGAGCCGATCGTCATGGAGATCCAAAGTTTCCTCGAGGCGGTGCGCACGGGTCGGCGTCCGGTGATCGATGCCGAGGCGGGGTTCGCTAATGTGCGCACCGCGGAACGGATCGTGCGTGCGATCCGGGAGAACACCGCCAGTGCCGACCCCATCCCCATCGCGCCGAGCGGGGTGCCCGCGGCCCTCCGCTGACGCCGCCATGTGGTAGACTAGTGGCCATTCCCTTGGCCTTTCGATCGAGTCGGGCGTCCATCGACCTCTTCCTGTCCCGCATCACGTCCAGTTGTTCGGTCTGACAATCCCCTTCCCGCAGTGAGTGTCATCGGCAATGTCCACCACTTCCGAGTCCAATCGACCCTTCCCCAACGCCTCCGGTGCCGAACTGTCGGCGGAGGTGAACGCCGAGATCGACATGGCGATGAAAGAGATGAGCGAGGCGCACGCGCACAAGCCCGCGGGCGGCAAGCCCTCGGCGATCCGCGGGCCCCGCGTCGTCCAGGCCGGCCGCGAGGTGCGCCCCGGCAAGGTCGTGAGCGTCGGACCCGCCGACGTCTTCATCGAGTTTGGCCCCAAGGACCTCGGGGTGGTGCCGCGGCTTCAGTGGCCGGGCGACGCCGGGCTGCCGGGCGTGGGCGACGTCATCGAGGTCGTGGTCAACGCGCCGGATTCTGACGGCCTTCGCGCCTGCGTGCTTCCGGGGTCGGTGCAGAAGGCCGACTGGGAACTCCTCGAACCAGGCCAGGTGATCGAGGCCCGAGTGACGGGCATCAACAAGGGTGGACTCGAACTCGAAGTCGCGGGTCATCGCGCCTTCATGCCGGCGGGCCAGATCGGCGGCGAGCACATCGCCGACCTCTCGGTCTTTGTGGATCAGAAACTCACCTGCGAGGTCACTCGCCTCGACCGATCCGGCAAGGGCAATATCGTGCTCTCGCGGCGAAATGTCCTCGCGCGCGAGCGTCGCGAGCAAGCCGAGAAGGTCAAGGCCACCATTGTCGAAGGGCAGGTGGTCGAGGGCACCGTCCGCAAGATCATGCCCTTCGGCTGCTTCGTCGATCTGGGCGGCGTCGATGGGCTCGTGCATATCTCGGACCTCACGCACGATCGCGCGGGCCACGGCGAGAAGTTCGTCGCGCGATACGTCAAGGAGGGCGAGAAGGTCCGCGTGCAGGTGCTGAAGGTCGATTGGGAGGCCGACCGGCTGTCGCTGGGGATCAAGCAGATTCAGCAGGACCCCTTCGCGCAGGCCGCGGGCGATATCAAAGAGGGCGCGGAGGTCACGGGGAAGGTCAAGAACATCGTGGAGTTCGGGGCGTTCCTCGAACTCTCGCCGGGCGTCGAGGGTCTCGTGCATATCTCCGAACTCGCCTGGCGCCGCGTCGGCAAGGTCGACGAGGTGCTCAAGCAGGACGAGGTCGTCAAGGCCAAGGTGCTCAAGATTGACCCTGAGACGCGGCGAATCTCGCTCTCGATCAAGGCCCTCACGCCCCCGCCTGAGCCGCAGCAGAGCGCTGCGGGTGGTGGCGGAGGCGGGCCGGGCCGGGGCGGGCCAGGGGGAGGCAAGGGTGGCCGGCGCGGGCGCGAGATGCAGGGCCGCCCGATCGAGGAGATCACCAAGGTCACGCCGGAACTTCGCCGTCTCCGCGAGAAGTTCGGTGCCAAGAACCTCAAGGGCGGGATCGGTTGATTCGATCGAAATCCGGCTGAGGAACGGCCATCGCGCCCGAAAGGCCGCGATTTCTTCCGTCATCCTCGGCGTTGACGCATGGCCCTAGTTCGGCGCGTCGAGGTTCGACCACGCTTGCTCGATGCGAACGACTGTGGCTTGCGTCTCGTTGGTGGGGATCACGGCCGCGAGTTTGCCGCTTCGATCCGAATACCAGACCACGGATAGGTTCGCACGAAGCACGTTCGCGCCGACCTTGTGGTTAAAGTCGGCCTGCGTCCTCATCCCGTCCGCCACCAGAGCGGCACCCGGCGCGATCAGGCTCAGCCGTCGCGTTAACTGGACAGGCGAGGCTGATGTCGGAGCCTGCATCGGACCGCGAGCGCGATACTGGTAGTTGCCCACGACCTCCATGGCTTCGGAGTTCCATGCGCTGACAACGTCGGCAAAGCGGAAATCGCCGGTGTGAGACGGGCAGTAGTACAACTTGGGTGCTGTCAGGTAATCCTCGGCGAGCAGCCCAAGCCCGTCCCATCGGCCCGCTTGCCCAGGATTGCCGGGGACACGCAGCGTCATGGTTTTCCACGGCTGGTCGCTGGTGTTGCCGACAGCCACACCAACGTTGGTCGAGTTGGGGATGCGATCCCCGTGCTCATCGGCATACATGGCGATTCCGATGCCCAGTTGCCGCACGTTGGAACGACAGGCGACTTGTCTCGCGGTCTTGTTGGCTTGATCGAGCGAAGGTGCGATGATCGAGATCAGCACGCCGATAACAGCCATCGACACCAGCACGTCGACAATAGTGAACGCCGACGCCGTTCGGCGACAAGACGAAGATCCGACATTCCACACGAGCGCTCGCACGAGCGGTCTCCACTGCCTTGAATCAGCATACCATGGTTCTTCCCCGCATACAAGATGGTGTCAAAGCCCTATGAGATACCCGCAATACGATCAGAATGCGAACGTTTTTGTAGGATAACGACCTCGGGACGGCAACCTTCCGCCCCGGCCTGCGAATCTCTCGCTGAAATGATGGACAGTTGTGGTAGACTTTGTGAGGTCTGAAATGGCTCGTTCGAAGCCACCTGTTCCGGATGCTGATGTGGAACTGATGCGTCGCGTTGCCGAGGGCGGCGAGGACGCCATCGAGGAGTTGTACGACCGCTTCGGGTCGCTGGTCTATCGCATGTCGTTGCAGGCGATGCCAACTCGATCCGACGCCGAAGACGCGGTGCAGGAGATTTTCGTTCGCCTGTGGCAGACAGCCAAGCGATTCGACCCCAAGCGTGCGGCACTGGTGACGTGGATCATGCTCATCTCGCGGCGACATCTTGTGGATCGACTCCGACGGAGCAGCGCACGGATTCGCTCCGGGCCGATGCAGATCGGATCGCCGGACCGCACGCCGGCGCCCCTTGACGCGGGGCAGATCGAGGACGACGAACGGTTCAAGGCGTTGCGGCTTCGGCTGGCGGAACTGCCGGAACTCCAGCGCATCGTGGTGACAAGAGCGTATCTCGGTGGGCAGACGTTAAGACAGATCGGCGAAGAGTTGAACACGCCGATCGGGACGATCAAGTCGGCGTTGAGTCGGGCGCTCCTGCGCCTGCGTGAGACGCCACAGGTGGAAGGCCAGTCATGAACTTGCAGGATCTCATCGAGATGTCGATTCTGGACGCGCTGGGCCTCTTGGACGATCAGGAGCGGCGCGCGTTCGACTCTGCCTTTGCCGGTGCGCCTCCCGCCGTGCAGGCGCAGGTGCGTCGGGAGCAGACGCGGCTGTGCCGGATCGAAGCGCTGCTTCCGGACGAGGCACCCCCTGCCGGCATGCGGGCTGCGGTGCTCGAGGCCGTGCGGCGCGAGATCGCCGGTGCGTCCCGGGCCGTGGTTCCTCCGCTCCTGAAGAGCCGGGGCGTCTCTCCCGTGTGGCGCGCGGCGGCGATGGGCCTGGCCGCGGCTTCGGTCATCCTCTCGATCGCCACGTTCCAGTTCGTCTCCGAATACGAGAGTCTCGCCCAGCAAGTCAAGAGCGACACGCTGCTCGAAGGCCTCGGCCGCGAGTTCGGCTCCAAGTTCGTGCGCGACGTGCTCTTCGACCGCGATACCACGCGGGTGCTCTTTGCACCCGCCGAAGGTTTCGGCGGCCAAGCCTCGCTCTTTGTGAATCCAGAGTGGCACGAGGCCGAGTTTTTCTGCCACTCGATCTCGACCAAGCCGGGGCAGACGCTCCGTGTCGCCGTGCTCGACGAGAACGACAAGGTCGTCAACGTCCTCCGCGAGTTCACCTCCAGCGGGGGCATCGAGCGCATCGGCATCAGCCTAAATGGCGAGCAGGCCGGGCTCGAACGGGGCCGCCTAGCGCTCGTTTCGTTTGAGGGCGGCACGCAGACCGTCATCGGACGCATCAACAAGTCGGGCTCGTAACCGTCGGTCGCGATTCTCACGCCCTGAGCGAGCGAGCCGCGATCATCGCCCCGCCATCCCCGCGATCGCCTCGGCCGCCGCCGCCGCAGCGTTCCGTCCCGAATACAGGTCGGTGATCCGCTTCAACTCCTCACGCTGCGTCCGCGCCGCTACCTTGTCCGCGATCAGGACTTTCGCTGCCGCGACGATCGGCTTGTGATCGCCAAAGTGCGGCACAAACTCGGGCACGATCTCGCGATGGGCCAGCACGTTCGGCAGCGTGAAAAACTTCGTCGAAAGGATCAACTTCCCGAACAGGAAGTACGGAATCGCCTTGGTCTTGTAGAACACGACCATCGGTCGATTCTGCCGCGCGATCTGCAGCGTGATCGTGCCGCTCTTCACCAGCGCCAGGTCGCACCAGCGGATCACGGCATCGGTGTCCCCCGCCGCGATCGAAAGCCCCTCGGGCCATCCCCCCGTGGCCTTGGCCTTCGCTTCCAGCCGCGCCGCCACCGCCTCCGTCGTCGCCGCAACCACACCCGTCGTGCCCGAAAGGTCCGCCTTCAAGTCACGATACGCGGCCAGTAGCAGCGGAAAACTCTTCGCCAACTCGGCCGGACGGGAGCCTGGCATCAGCGCGATCCTCGGACTCCCGCCCCCGAACGCCGACGCACGACGATCGAGATCGGCCTCGTCGAGCGGGTGATCGAACAGCGGATGCCCGATGAACCTCGCCGGCACATGCCGCTTCAGAAAGAAACTCTCCTCAAACGGCAGCAGGCAGAGCACCAGATCGGTCAGACGACGCAGTTTGTGGATCCTCCATCGTCCCCACGCCCAGATCTGCGGCGCGACGAGATGAACGACTCGGCATCCGCGCGACTTGGCGATCTTGCAGATCGGGAAGTTGGCCGCGGGCGAATCGACCGGCACATGCACCGCCGGCCGATGAGCCTCGATCCAGGTCTCGATCCGCTCATTGATCCGTCCGTGCTCGCGGATCTTCTGAAGCCCCGGCAGGCCCATCACCGCGTCGTCGCCCGTCCGCTCCACGATCGTCGCGCCCGCTCGCTCCATCTTCGGACCGCCCCACGCGAAGATAGCCAGTGCCGGGTGTCGCTGCCGCAGTTCCGCGATCACGGTCGAGGCGTGGTCATCGCCGCTGGGCTCAAACGCCGTGAAGAGGATCTTTGTTGTGTCGGGTCTGGCGGGCACGGGGTGCAGTCAAGGAACCCGAACCGCGGATGTCAACCGCTAGAACCCCGCGTCCGCGACCCATGCCGAGGGCTTCTGGCCCAGCGCCGCGGCGATGGCGAGCAGCGACTCGAGGCTCGGCAGGTGCGTCCCGCGCTCGATCGACGAGAGTTGGCTGACCGAGACGCTCGAAGCATCCGAGAGATCACGCAGCGTCCAGCCGCGATCGGTGCGATCCTGTCTGATTCGCCGACCGAGTTCGAGCCGCAGCCGATCCTGCGGGCGCTGTCCCAGCCCGTGCCGGGCCGCCGCCTGAGTCAGGACGTTGCGCAACTCACCGAGCGAGAACGGCTTGGCGAGATAATCGAACGCATCCTGCTTGAACGTTTGCCGCATGTTGTCGAGCGATGGATACCCCGTGACAACGATCACGCACAGCCGAGCCCAGCGTCGGCGGATCTCCGCCAGCACTTCCTCGCCCGAGTGCCGGCCCATCTTCATGTCCAGCAGCACCACGTCCGGCAGCGATGCCTCGGCGGCACTGAAAAACTCCTCCGGTGTCGCGGTTGTCCGAACGCTGTGTCCGTCGCTTTCCAGGAGCGTGTGCAGGTATTGACGAAAGTCCTCGTCGTCGTCGAGCGCGAGGATCGCGAGCGGCGGCAGCGTGACGGGAGCCGATTCAGGCATGCGCGGGCTCCCCTGTCGTGCCGTCGGTCAGCCTCGAAGTGCCCGCTCGCGGCTTCGCTTCGAGCACCGTGGCATCCGCTCGGGCCGGCACCGCGTCCGCGGTCCGCGTCGCATCGGCGATCGGCGTGCTGACGGGGAGCATGATCTCAAAGATCGCGCCTCGCGCGTCGATGCGGTTGCGCGCCAGGATCAGGCCGCCGTGCTCACGCACGATCCCCTCGGCCACCGCGAGCCCCAGCCCCGTTCCCCGCGAGTCGAGTTTCGTCGATGCGAAGGGCTCGAACAGTCGCGACAGCACATCGGGGTGCAGCCCGGGACCCTCGTCAGCGATGCTGATCGAGGCCCACAGTCGCCCCTCACGGTCGGACGACTCGGCCTCGATCGTTACCGCGCCCGGCCCGGCGTCCGCGGCGTTCCGGAGGATGTTCACGAAGACCTGAACCAGCCGATCGCCGTCGCACTCGATCACCAGCGACTCCGGCACGCGGTTGTCAAACGCCGCCAAGGCCACATCCCGGTCAAGGCGAACCAGCGTGATCGCCTCGTCAACCAGCGGACGCATGGCGGTCGGATGTGTCCTGGGCGGGCGAACGCGCGCAAAGTCAAGCAGGCTCTCGCCGAGCCGTTCGAGCCGACTCAGCACGCGCACCAGCAGCGCGGCATCGGCCGAGTTCAGTCCGCGGCGAGGGTCCGCGTGCAGCCGCTCCGCGAGCCCCTTCGCGACCGCCAGCGGCGTGTTCAACTCATGCGCGATCCCCGCCGACATCATCCCCAGGCTCGCCAAACGATCGGCATCCGCCAGGTTCCGGCGCGCCGTCTCCAGCAGGTGGTTCTTTCGCTTCAGGTCCGTCGCCGCACGTTCCAACTCGGCCAGCGCTTCGGCCAGTGCCCGCTCCTGCCGCCGCAGCGCCAGGATCGCGCTGTTGCGCGACCGCATCAGTTCGCCCAATTCGTCGGACGGAATCAGGTTCTCAGGGATAATCTCGCCCGGCGCATTGCCCTCTTGTACCGCCGCGTCTGCATCGAGCATCCGCGAGATCGGCTCGTAGACATTCTGCGGCAGGATGAAGAGTTCCAGCGCCGCCGCGACGAGCGCGTAGATCGCCAGCAGCGCTACCGCCGTCAAGCCGTAGAGTTCCCAGACGGCTTGCCTCGCCTCGGGGATGCGAACCGCGACACGCACAAAGGCGTCGGCCTCCGGCGTCGTTCCTGGCACATATGCGACCGCTCCCGTCGAGCCGTCCGCCGTCCGCATCGTCACCGGCGTCCGCGGCTGAGCCCGAGCCTGGGCGTCGACCGCCTCGCTCACGCCAAGATCGCCCGCCGTGCCCGTGCGAATGTCCGCTTCCGGAGCGACCTTGCTCCAGACCGTTGTCGTGCTCGCCTCCGTGTCCGCAAGCACCAGCCGCAGGAGCGCCCTCGCCTCGGTGAACTCGGCCTTCTCCACGACATCCGAGATCGCCGGACGCAACGGGACCACCAGCACGATCGCCGCGGCCAGCGAGAACGCCGTGTGCAGGATCAGCACCTTCTTGCGCACTCGCATCGATCCGAGCATCCCCCCGGCAAGGCGAGTCCGTCGCGGCTTCTGCGGCGGCCAGGCCGTCGGCTCGGCGGCTTGAGAACTGGCCTGATGTGACGCGGTTTGCGGCATGGGCGCTTGCCATCGTGCTCGGACAGGTTGAGGATACCCCCACGATGACCGCCGAACCCGCCACCAGCACACGACCGACCTCAGCACGCGAGGCGGCGACGCTCGCCCTGGGCCGACAAACCACGCGGTTTCCGGACCTCCTGCCGCTCAGGCCCGACGATTCCGCGCTCGCGCCGCGAGATGCCGCGCTTGCCAGCGCGATCTACGACGCCGCGATTCGTCGATGGCTCACGCTCGAGCACGTCCTCGAGGCGTTCGCCAAACCCTCCTTGCGTCGGCTCGAAGCGCCCCTGCGTGCCGTCCTCCTCGCGGGTGCCGCCCAGGCTCTTCTGCTCGATCGTCTGCCCGCCTACGCCATCATCGACGAATCGGTCGAACTCGCCAAACGGCTCATCCGCCCCGGTGCGGGCGGTCTCGTCAATGCCGTCCTCCGTCGAGTCATCGAAACCCGAGGCGATCGCGCCGCAATATGGGCCGATGAGGGCGACGTTCCCGTTGATCGCCTTCCGCTCTCCGATGGCGGCGCGCTTGGCCTGCGATCCACCCACCTGCCCAACGACGAATCCAAACGATGGGCCGCGGCGTTCAGCCTCCCGACGTGGCTCATCGATCGCTGGAAGGCCGAGCACGGTGCGGTCGCGGCGTGGCACATGGCGCGGCACACGCTCATCGAGCCGCCGACCATCCTCAATATCGCGCATGGAACGCCGCCGAAACGATGCTCGCCGCACGATTCGCCGGGCTCCGCGGTCTGGACGGGTCCGCGCGCCGAACTCGGCGCGGCGGTGGGGGCGGGGAGTGACGTATGGGTGCAGGATCCCGCTTCGTCGGCATCGGTCGCCGCCATTACGGACCTCACGCCGACCCTTATCGTCGATCTCTGCGCAGGCCAGGGCACCAAGACACGCCAACTTCTAGCGGCATTCCCAAACGCCGGAGTCCTCGCCACCGACGCCGATCCTGATCGCCTCGCCACCCTTCGCGCCGCAGTCAGCGATCAGCCGCGCGCCGAGGTCGTGCCGCTCGATGCCATCGAATCACGGGCCGGCGGTAGGGCCGATCTCGTCGTGCTCGACGTCCCGTGCTCGAACACCGGCGTCCTCGCGCGTCGCCTCGAAGCGCGATATCGGGCGAGCCCCACGCAACTCGCGCGCCTCGTCGAGTTGCAGCGTCAGATCATCTCGATGGGTACGCGGCTACGGTCGCCCTCCGGCCGCATCCTCTACGCCACCTGTAGCATCGAGCGCGACGAGAACCAAAGCCAGGCCGCGTGGATGGCCGATCGCTTCGGCCTCCGCGTCGAGCGTGAATCGCTGCGGCTTCCTCGGGGCAAGCCCGGCGGCGACCCGCGCGACTATGCCGACGGCTCCTATCACGCCCTGCTCGGATAGCCGTGGTACACTCTGCCTCCTCTGGAGCGAGCGAGCCGAATGAACCTGCTGGACATCATCACCCCCGAATGCATCAAGGCGCCTTTGGTGGCGACGGAAAAGAAGGGGGCGATCGACGAGTTGGTCGATCTCCTCTCGGGCATCCGCCGCGTTGCAGACGCCAAGGCGCTCAAGGATGCTGTCTGGACGCGCGAGCAGACTCGCACTACCGGCATCGGGCACGGGCTCGCCATCCCTCACGGCAAGTGCGCCGGCATGTCCAGCCTCGCCATGGCCATCGGCAAGCCCGCACAGCCCATGGATTTCCAGGCGATCGACGGCCAACCCGTGCGACTCGTTGTGTTGCTCGCCAGCCCGCCCGATCGCACCAGCGACCACATCCAGGCGCTCGCCCGCATCAGCCGCATCATGATGATGGATGAGTTCCGCCAGCGCGTCTATGCCGCGATCACCGCTGCGGAGATCTACTCCCTCCTCGCCAGTCAGGAAGGCCGCGCCTGACCCGCACCGGGCCCACCTCGGACCCGCTGGCATGTCTGGGCGAGATCGAACACGCCCTCGAACGCTTCATCGACGGCCTTCCGCTCCCGGATTCTCTCGTCGCCGCCATCCGATACGCCGCGCTCGGCGGCGGCAAGCGACTCCGCCCCGCGCTCGCGTGGCACGCCTGCGCTGCCGCGGGCGGCGACCCGGCTCGCTCGCTCCCGGCCGGCGTCGCCATCGAACTTATCCACGCCTTCAGCCTCGTTCACGACGACCTTCCCGCGATGGATGACGACGACCTCCGCCGCGGGAAACCCACGCTCCACATCCACGCCGGCGAGTCCATGGCCATCCTTGCCGGCGACGCCATGCTCGCCCTCGCCTTCCAGCACCTCGCCCACGGCGAGGACGACCCCGCGCTCTCCGCCGCCCTCGTTGGCGAACTCGCCACGGCCACCGGCGGCATGATCGCCGGACAGGTCTACGACACGCTCGGCGGCCTGCCCACGGGCCTATCGGACCTCGACCGGGTCCGCCTCGTCCACCGCAACAAGACCGGGGCGCTCATCCGCGCCGCCGTCCGAATGGGCGGGATGAGCGGGTCGGCGTCGATAGCGCAACTCGCCACTCTCACCCGCTTCGGCGAGGCCGTCGGGCTCATGTTCCAGATCGTTGACGATCTTCTTGATGTCGAGACCTCCACCGAACAGGCCGGCAAGCGCACCCGTAAGGATGCTGCATCGGGCAAACTCACCTATCCCGGCTTCCTGGGCATCGACGGCGCGCGGCAAGAGGTCGCCACGCTCCAGCGCGACGCGCGCGCGGCGCTCATTCCCCTCGGCGATGCCGCGGTGGGACTGGCGAGCCTCGCCACAACCTTGGCACTGCGGCAATCCTGACACACGATCGACGGACCACGGCCGGCGCGACGCCCGGCATATGATCGAAAAGCCCGGAACCATGACACTTCTGTCGTCCATCGCCTCTCCCGCCGACCTGCGAAACCTCCCGCTCGAGCGCTTGCCCGATATCGCGGCGGAGATTCGTGACGCCATCTGCTCCCAGGTCTCTCGCACCGGCGGCCACCTCGCCCCAAACCTCGGCGTCGTCGAGCTCACCCTCGCGATGCACTACGTCTTCGATTTCGCACGCGACCGGCTCCTCTTCGACGTCGGCCATCAGTGCTACCCCCACAAACTGCTCACCGGTCGCCAGCACCTCCTCGACAAACTCCGATCCAAAGGCGGCATGGCAGGTTTCCCCGAGCCGCGCGAAAGCCCCTTCGACCTCTTCAGCGTCGGACACGCCGGCACCGGCATCTCCACCGCTGTCGGCATGGCCCGCGGCGACACCCTCAACAACGAGTCCTTCGATCCCAAGTCCCGCCCCGACGGCCGCCGCGTCGCTGTCCTCATCGGCGATGCCTCCATCGTCAACGGCGTCGCCATGGAAGGCCTCAACAACGCCGGCACCCTCGCGCGGCAGTTCCTCATCGTCCTCAATGACAACGGCATGTCGATCAGCCGCCCGCAGGGGGCCGTCGCTCAGTATTTCGACCGCGTCCGCATGTCGAACCTCTACGCCGACTTCAAGCGCGGCGCGAAGGAAATCTTGCGCCATGTTCCTGGCGGTTCGCTCTTGCATGGCGCTTATCACAAGGCCGGCGAAGCGACCAAGGCCATGCTTTCCGAAGGCGCCTGGTTCGAGCATTTCGGACTCGTCACCGTCGGGCCCATCGACGGCCACGACTTGCCCGCGCTCGTCGAGTTTCTCTCCTGGGCCCGCGATTTCGATCGCCCCATGGTCCTGCACGTCAAGACGATCAAGGGCAAGGGCTACGGCTTCAGCGAGCGCGACTCGCAGCGGTTCCACTCGCCGCCCGCCTTCAAGGTCGAGCCCACCGACCCCGACTCCGTCGAACTCTCCAGCGATGGCCGATCCTTCACCGCCGCCTTTGGCGACGCCATGCTCGACCTCCTCGCCCGCGATCCCAAGGTCGTCGTCTGCACCGCCGCCATGCCCGATGGCACGGGCCTGACGCGAGCCCTTGCGCAGCACCCCGATCGCGCCTGGGACACCGGCATCTGCGAGTCGCACGCGATGGACATGATGGCGGGCCTCGCCAAGACCGGCTACCGCCCGTTCTTCGCCGTCTACAGCACCTTCCTCCAGCGTGCCTTCGACCAGGCCTTTCAGGAAGTCGCGCTCCAGAGCCTGCCCGTCCGGCTTTGCCTCGATCGCGCGGGCCTCGTCGGCGGTGACGGCGCGGTTCATCACGGCTTCTGCGACATCGCACTCCTGCGCACCCTGCCCGGCGCGTGCCTCTTGGCCGCCATCGATGAGCCGAGCCTCCGTGCCGCGATCGAGTTCATGCGTGAGTACGACGACGGCCTCAGCGCCGTCCGCTATCCGCGCGATCGCGTCTCCGATCGCCTTGCCGCCTCCGCCTGCCCCGCGTTCGAACTCGGCCGCGCTCGCTTCCTCGGCGGCTCGTGGCCGCTGGGTGCCGGCGATCCCGATGTCGCCGTCCTCGCCTTCGGCACGCCCGCGCTCGACGCGCTCAAGGCCGCGGAATCCCTCGCCGCCGAGTACCGCGTCGGCGTCTGGGACGCCCGCTTCGCCAAGCCCGTCGATGTCGCGCTCGTCCGCGACCTGCTCACTCGCGGCGTGCCCATCGTCACCCTCGAGGACCACTCACTCATCGGCGGCTTCGGCTCGGCCATCGTCGATGCCGCCCAGGAACTCGGCCTCGATGCCTCCGGCGTCGTGCGCCTCGGGCTGCCCGACTCATGGGTCCATCACGATTCGCGTTCGAGCCAACTCGCCGAGGTCGGGCTTGATGCCGCCGGCATCGCTCGAGGAATCCGTCGCGCGGGCGAGCGATCGCGCCGACGCGCCGCCCACCAGGCGCCAGCGCCCGCCCCCGAGCACGCGGTCGATCGCTAAGGGAGCCTTCTCGTGCGCCGAGGCGTCGTGCTGCTGGTCAACCGTGATAAGCCCGAGAGCGCCGACGCCGCCGCCGAGGCGCGGGCGCTCATCGAACGTCACGGCCGGCTCGTCGCCGAACTCGACGCCGCCGTGGGCGCGCCAGCCACGGACGCGATGCGCGGAGCGGACCTCATTGTCGTCCTCGGTGGCGACGGCACGCTCATCTCGCAGGCCCGCCGTTGCGCTGATCTCGCGCTGCCGTTGCTCGGCGTCAACCTCGGCAAACTCGGCTTCCTGGCCGAGTTCGACCGCGCGTCATGGCGCGAGCAGGCCGCCACGCTCCTCTCCAGTGACGCGCTCGTCACACGAACCATCCGCATGCTCCGCGTCGAGGTCGCGGGTCGCTCCGGTGTGCGCCTCTCCGATGCCGCCCTCAACGAGGCCGTCGTCACCGCCGGCCCGCCCTATCGCATGATCTCCCTCACGCTCCGCATCGACGGCTTGGACGGACCGACCATCAGCGGCGACGGCATGATCGTCTCGACCCCCACCGGCTCCACCGCTTATAACGTCTCCGCCGGCGGCCCCATCCTCGCGCCCGACGTCGACGCCATGGTCATCACGCCCATCGCCGCTCATTCGCTCTCGTTCCGCCCCATCGTCGTCGGCGCGGGCTCGACCGTCGAACTCGCCGTCGGACGCATCAACCGCGGCAGCGCCGTCCAGCACGGCACCGCGCTCGTGCTTGACGGACAGGTCCGCACCCACCTCGAAGAGGGCGAGCGAATCACCATACGCCGAGACGAGCGACCGATCGTCTTTGTACGCAATCCCCGCGGCTCCTATTGGAGCACGCTCGTCGACAAGATGCGCTGGGCCGCGCCACCTCTCTTCAATCGTCCATAACCGCCCGGCTCGATCGTTGCTACGGTGCAAACCCGTTGAACGCTTCGGGCTTCAGCGTCGCCTGATCCATCACATACAGCCCCACGAGCCACCCGCCGACCAGGTGCGGCGAGACCAGCAGCCGCCCGCGCACGATCCCGAACGTTGTCTGCCGCTCCTTGCCCTCGACCACCTTTGCCAGCCGCACCTCGATCGCGTCATAGGGCGTGGGCGGCACGCCGATGCAGCACCCGTCCCACTGGTTCATCATCGACAGCAACTCGTCCGCCGAATCCGCCATCAGCGGGAACGCCACATACCCCGCGACCTCCACATGCTTCTCGTGCAGCATTGCGATCCTCGCGGGGATTTTTTTGCGGCCCTCGCGCGGCACATAATCTTCCTGTGCCGAGAGCAAGTGGTCCCATGTAACTTTATACGGCTCCTCGGCGGTTCCCTTCCCATGCATCACATACTTCTTTTCGACGAGCATCGACCCGTCCTCGCGCCGCTCGATCTCGGGCATTTCGCTCGCGGCCGGCGATGGGCCGTCGCCCGCGACTGCTTGCCCGTCGGGCAATGCCGCTCCGCCTTCAGCAACTTTCGGCTCGGCCACGGCCGGTTTCGGTTCGCCCACCGTCTTCGGCGATTCCGCGGGAGAAAGGCTCGTTCCCGGTGCCGATGGAGTCGCCGGCACAGGCTTGTCTTGTGCGTTCGGCACGGTCACTGGTGCCGGTGTCGCCGGTGCCGAAGCAGGCGGCGTCACTGGTGCAAGTGGCGTCGCACCTTCGGGCACTACCGGCTTCGGGGCGGGCGGCTCGATCTTCGGAGCCGGAATCTCTGCCTTCGGCACAGCCTGAGTTCCAGTCGGAATCGCCTTGCCGCTCTCAACCACGGCATTCGGCTCCGCGGCCTTTGCCCTCGAGTTGTCCGTGCCTGGCACCTGCGCCTCGGAAATCGGTGGCGCGACGGACACCGGTGCCGACGCAGCCGAAGCAGCCGCGCCAGCCGACGGCGGAACGATCTTCGGCTCGGCCGCGCCCGACTCCTGTGGCCTCGTTGCCTCGGTCGCTTTCGTTTCCGTCGGCATCGGCTTCGCCTGCTCCGACGACACTGGCTTCGACGCGCTCGCCGGCGCAGCGGCCGCCGCTCCGCGTCCGCGCGTCGCCGGCACATCCGCCGGCACGCTCGGCTTGCGGAACAGCATCACGCCAGCGCCCGCCGCCAAGAGCAAGATTAACGCCCAGAAAACTCGCATTCCAGCGCTCCAGATTCTGCTCGCCCGCCGCTCAATCCTATGTCAACTAGGCCGCTATCCCACGGGCCTCAGCCCACGCCCCACGCTCGTCCGATACGCCAGCAGCGCCGGTACCAGCCCCGCTACCGCCGCCAACGCGACCGCCAGCATCACGATCGGCAGCGCCACATCCAGCGGCAGGAGCGGATCCACGATCAATCCCAGTCGCTCACGCATCACCGATGCCACCACCAGCCCGCCGACCGACGCCGCCAGCAAGCCGAGCACCGCCCCCATCAGCCCCAGCATCGCCGATTCCGTCAGCACCAGCATGAACACCCGCCCCTGGCTCGCCCCGAGCACGCGCAGCACCGCGATCTGCCGCCGGCGCTGCTCCATCGAGTTGTAGAGCGCCAGCATGATCGCGATCCCGCTCGAGGCCATCACCGCGCCCGCCATCGCCACGAGAATCTGGTCGATGTTGCCGACAATGGCGAAAAGACGATCGATCTCCTGCTTCGGCTGCGCCACCGTGAATCCGCCTTGCTTGCGCAGTTGGTCAAAGACCACCGGCAGCATCGCCGTCGCGTTCTGACCAGGCCGCGTCGCTACCCGGAGGTAGATCCCCGTCAGCAGGCGATCGCGATCGGTGAGATCCGCCGCCGTGGCGAGTCGCTCGCCGTGTTCCTTCTTCGCAGCACCAGTCCCAGGCTCGGCCTTCGCGACACGGTCCTGAACATGGATGATCCATAGGCTCTGAAGGCTCGTGAAAATCGCCCGGTCGTGGCTCGTGCCGTTGGCCCCGAGCACGCCGACGACCGTGAACCGGAACTCTTCATGCACAAGCGCCGCTTCCATCGCGGCGCGCGACTGCGGCGTCCCGTGCGTCAACTCGATCGTGTCGCCCACCTTCTTGCCTGTCGCTCGCGCGGCCTCCGCGCCCAGCACCACCTGAAAGTCGCCCTTGAACGCCTCGCCTCGCGCGAACGACCAGCCTCGATCCGGCAGCGGCGTCACCTTCGCAAAGAACTCCTCCGTCGTCCCCAGCACCGGAAACCCACGGAAACTGTCCCCCTGCGCGATCGGCACCGCAAAGTCCAGCGGATAGCCCTCGGCGATCGTCTGGTACTGCCGCCACGTCAGCGGTGCCCGCGGTGGCCGCGCGTAGAACACTCCGTTCAATACCGCCGTCAGCGGGTCGGCATCCGCGCTCACCAGCAGGTGGATGTTCCCACCGCCACGCTCGAACGCTCGCCGTCCCGCGTCCCGCATCGACAGCAGCACCAGCAGCAGCGCCACGGCCACGGCCACCGTCAGCACTGTCGTGATCGTCGAGAACAGCCGCCCCGTCAGGCTCCGGCGGATGATCGTGAAATCCGTCAGCGCCATGTCAACGACTCCCCGCGAGTTCGGCCAGCGACTCGCGACGCTCAAAGCGATCCCGCATCGCCGGGTCATGGCTTGTGCAAAGGAGCGCCGCGCCGCGATGCCGACACGCCGTCTGGATCAGGTCCATCGCCGTCGCCGCGTTCTCCGGGTCGAGGCTCGCCGTCGGCTCGTCCGCCAGCACCAGCGCCGGCTCGCACGCCAGCGCACGCGCCACCGCCACCCGCTGCTGCTGCCCAACGCTGAGCCGATCCGCCGGTGCATCGTGCCGCGCTAGGCCCAGTTCATTAAGCAGCGCCGCGGCCCGCGTTCGGTGCTCGCGCGGCGGGATCGCGCTGAACATCAGTCCTGCCATCACGTTCTCGATGGTGGAAAACCCGTGGAGAAGGTTGAATGTCTGGAAAATCATCCCGATTCGTCGCCCACGAAACCGATCCCGTGCGGGGCCGTGCAGCGCATGAACAGCCTGTCCGTCGACCCAAATCGTGCCCGCGGTCGGGTCGAGCAGCCCCGCGATCAGGTGCAGGAGCGTGCTCTTCCCGGTGCCCGAGCCGCCCGCAAGCAATACCTGCTCCCCTTTGGCCAGTTGGAGCGAGTTGACCCGCACCGCCGGCGGCCCATCCGGCTCCGACTGCGGGTAGCGGAACTCAAGGCCGGTGATGTTCAGCGCGTGCGTCACGGGATCGGTTCGCTCCGAAGCCGGCGTCGGAGGCCGGCGCAAGGCGGATTACAATAGATCGCGAAGGGGCCGAAGGCGTGGCGACGAAGACCACACAGTTCGATCCGCAATCTCCGGCGTGCGATGCCGCGCGAAAGGTCGTTCGCGCGCGCCTGAAGCGACTCCGCTCGATCCTCGCCGATGGGCCAGCGACGGATGCCGATGCGATCCACCAGTTGCGGGTGTCGACGCGGCGCACGGAAGCGGCGCTCGGAGCGTTCGGCGGGGTGCTGCGGCGTGGTGCGACCCGCCGTGTGCGCGCGCGGCTGGCCATGCTTCGGCGCGCGGCGGGCCGAGTCCGGGACGCCGACGTGCGTGCGGCGCTGCTCGGTGAGGTTGCGGCGCACGCCGGGGGCGCGCTCCGGGAGACGATCGAAGAACTGGTGGAGGGGATCGGGCGCGAGCGTGCGCGCGCCGAGGGGCGCCTTCGCGAGCGATGCCGCCGCGTCGCGCCGGATCAGTTGCGGCTCGCGTGGCGGCGTGTGCGGCGCCGCGCGGACCCGCCGCCGACGGTCGTTGATGCGGCGAGGGCGTGCGTGGCGGGGCTGGCCGCGGAGGTGCGCGCGCTGGAGGGCGCGACGGACGCGGAGGACCTGCACGAGTTGCGGCTGGCGATCAAGAAGTTGCGGTATGGCGCGGAAGTGTTCGCGGACGCGCTGCCGGCGCTGGGGGGGGTTGCGGGTGAACTCGCGCGGTTGCAGACTGGGCTGGGTTCGTGCGGGGATGCGGCGGCGCTCGCGGAAGCGTTGCGGCCGTTGATCTCGGCGAGCCGCCCGCAGGTCGCGGCGCTGGTGGGGCGTGCGGAAGCCCTGCGAGATCGGCGGCTGGCGGAGGCGCAGGTGGCGCTCGCGGATGGATCAACCGGTCTGACGGCGGTGTTGGCGCGGGTCGAGCGTGCCGTCGCGCCACCTCGTGTTGCAGCGTTGCCCGCAGTGGCCGGAGTCAACGGTCAAGCGGCGGCGGTCGGCTCGCGGCGGTGCGCGGCGATCGACGTGGGCACCAACTCGATCCGCCTGTTGGTCGCGGAGGTGCGCGACGACGGGACGCACCGGGTGCTGGACGACGAGCGCGAGGCGTCCCGGCTTGGCGCGGGGTTGAGCATAACAGGCCGACTGGAGCGCGAGGCGATGGGGCGCTCGGCGAGCGCGATCGCGCGGATGCGGACGATTGCCGAGGGATATGGGGCGCGGCCGATCCGCGTGATCGGGACGGCGGCGTGCCGGCTTGCAAAGAACGCCGACGAGTTCGCCGCCCTGGTCCGTGATGTCGCGCGGGTCGAACTCGAGGTGATCTCGGAGGAGGACGAGGCGCGGCTCGCGTTTGCGAGCGTCGCGGCGTCGTTCGATCTCGCGGGCCGGACCGTAGCGGTGGTGGATATCGGCGGGGGCAGCACGGAGGTGGTCATCGCGACCAACGGCGTGCCGGAGGTGGTGCGCAGCGTGCCGCTGGGAGCGGTCTCGCTGACGGATCGGCACGGCGGCTCGGAGGCGGTGGCCGGGCGGGGCTACCAGGCGATGCGGCGGCGCGTGGATCGGGCGCTGCTGGAAACGGTCGAACGACCGACGCGGCCGGAACTCGTCATCGGCACGGGTGGGACGTTCACGACGCTCGCGGCGATGCTGGTGCATCGCGAGAGCGGCTCGGCGGACAGTTCGCTGTGGGATCGTCCGATCGCGGGGCTGGAGGCGACGCGGGCGGACGCGAAGCACATGCTGGAGCGATTGCGCTCGCTGAGCGAGGCGGAGCGTGAGCGTGTGCCGGGCCTGCCGCGGGAGCGTGCGGACATCATCGTGGCGGGCGTGTCGATCGTCGATCGCGTGCTGAAGCACCTGGGCGTGAATCTCTTCCGGGTGCATGACAAGGGGGTGCGCGACGGGCTGGTCATCGCGATGGCGCGGGAGATGACGGGCTCGGCGATCGCGCCGCCGGACGCGATGGCGTCGGTTCGACGGTTTGCCGAGGCGTGCCGGTATGAGCGCGAGCACAGCGAGCATGTGACGAAGTTGGCGCTGTCGATGTTCGATCAGTTGATGGACGCGCCGTGTGGACCGCGCGTGGGGGACCGATCGCAGGCGCGGCGGGTCTTGGAAGCGGCAGGCGTGCTGCACGACATCGGGTACCTGGTGAACTATGCCAAGCACCACAAGCACGGGTATCACCTGATTTTGCACAGCGATCTGCCCGGATGGACGAACCGCGATATTCGCGTGGTGGCGAACGTGGCGCGGTATCACCGGCGTGCGGAGCCGAAGGCGGGGCACTCAAACTTTGCGAGCCTGCCGGGAGAGGATCAGGAACTGGTGCGGCTGCTGGCGGGCGTGCTGCGCGTGGCCGATGGGCTGGATCGGACGCACATGCAGCGGGTGCGAGGTGTGAGAGCGAGGATCGAGGATGGCGTGCTGATGCTGGACGTCGAGGCCGAGGGGGATGCGAGCGTGGACGTGTGGGGGTCGCAGGCCAAGAGCGGGCTGCTGGAGAGGGAGCTGGGCGTTCGCGTGCGGCTGGCGCGTCGAGCGGAGGATGGTGTGGCCGGAGATGGGGTCGAGCCGATGGCGATGGTCGAGGCGAATGGGGCCGTGGAGACGGTCACGGGCCGGGCTTGAGCGAGGCGGGCGACGGCGCGTGCGGAGCGGGGGCAGGGGTCGTGTGAGGCCGATATTATTACATCTCGTTTGGCTTTGATCGGTTTGCAACATTCTGGGGCGATGCTCGAATCGTCTGTTTGGCAGCGTCGCTGCGGAATGCAGAGACAACGAGCCAGCCTGCTCCAGCAATGATGAGTATGTGGAGCAACAGTATCGGCCACTGGGGCCAGTACACTTCGTATGTACTACCGAGCCCCTTGCGCAGCTCATGGCCTAGGTTCTTGCGCGGCGCGTGAAGATCGACATAATTAGCAATGGCATGGAGCGCGGGCGTGAGGTCTTCGTGCGTCAGCTCGATGTGCCGGGGAGCCTCGCCGGGTAGCACTTCGCGTGCTGCGAATCCGTCGATCTCCACCACGAGTCGCCGCAGCCATGGAATGCCGTGGTGCCGAGTGAGCTGAACCTGTTCTCGTTCGACGGAGCACGGGCCAACAACAAAAATGAATGAGTGGTTGACCGCGTGCCATTCGGCAGACTTCTTGACTCTCGTCAAGAAGTCTGCCGAGTCGGCGACGGCTTCTGCTTGTTCAATGAGCACGGCACCGTCAAGGTCCGGCCGCTCGCCAGGATCGAAAGCGTGCCACTGCCCATTGACGCGAACGGCGCGAAAGTACTCGTGCGAGCCGGCGCTGTAGCCGTCGTACGGTGTGGTAAACCAAAGCCCCGCGATGGCGACGATCGCTGCAGCCAGCAAGAGCAGTAATCGTCGCTGCCGTTTGCTCATGAAGTGTCTCGGCTACTCAAACCTCCCCCTATGGACGATCTCGAAGTCATAGAGGTCGGCGACGCGCTCGGCCGGCTTCTCGTGGAGGTCGCTGAGGCGCTTGACGAGTTTCTCGGGCTTGGCGACGGCGAGTCCGCCGAGCAGATCGAACTTGTGCCGCAGGATCCCGTGCAGGTCGGCGGTCGTATTGCGTGCGTGGCCGGAGGGATACATCACCAGCCCGGAATCGTGGGACTGCCCGCTCTCGTCGATGATGATGATGGAGGTGGGGATGCCGTCGGGGTATTTGGCGTCGTAGTCCGGGCCGCCGTGCTCGAATGACATCTTGTCCATGAGCGAGCGTGTGACGGGATGAAAGATGGCGTTCTTGTCGAAGTCGTGCGGGGCGAGCATGAGTTCCTTGAATCCGAGCGTCGGCCTCTTGCCGTGCGGGCCTGGGCGGTCTTGCGCGCCGAGTTCGAGCGCCTTGCGGAGCATCGTGCAGACGAGGTAGAGCATGGAGTGGTCGGCGGACTGGCGGGTGTGGGGGTCGCGCTTGTGGGGGTCGCCGATGATGGAGAAGGCGGGCTCGTAGGCGCGGACGACGATGCGCTTGATTCGGTCGCCGGTCTGGTCGTCGAGGAGGTCGGGGTGAGCGGCGAGGAGGTCGATAAGGCCCTGGAGAGCGCCCGCGGACTGGTGCTCGTAGAGCCCGAGTTTGAAGTGCATGCCCATAACGGTGAAGTCCTTGCCCGCGCGGCTGAGGACGAGGTCGAACGGCGAGGCGTCGCGGCCCTTGCCGGGGGCGTCGTCTTGCCTGGGCTTCCCGCCGCGGCGTTCGAAGAGCGCGCCCGGGCCCTCGAAGAGGCGGAAGATGGCCTCGGGGTTGCGAAAGATGTCCTTGGGTCCCACGAAGCCCGCCATCGAGCGCTTCATGCAGAGCATGGCGAACTCCGTCGAGACGGCGGCGCTGGCACCTTTGCTGTCGGAAAGTTGGTGCCCGTGGCGGATGGCGCGGAACGGGATCGCGTGCGCGACGACCATGCCGATGGCGCTCTCGATTTGCTCGGGCGTCGCGCCCATCATCGCGCCGAAGGTGGCGGCGGAGGCGATGGCACCGTGGACGACGTGGTCGATCTTGTACGATTTGAGGCTGAAGACCTCGGCGAGGCGGCCGCGGATCTCATCGAGCAGGACCATGCCCTTGAGCGCGAAGGCACCATCGCGGCCGGCCATCTGGGCGGCGGCGACGGCGACGGCGTAGAAGTCGTTATGGCCAAACTCGCCGGCGCGGTGGTGGGGGCGCTGCTCGCTATAGCCGAAGTTCGTCCCGTTGCTGTCCCACTCGCGGACGGCAGCGACGTTGGCGGCGATGGCCTTTTCGACGGCGACGTCGAGGGATGAACCGAAGACCGGCGCGCCGCCGCGGAGCGCGGGATGCTTGCCCGAGCCGAGGACCCCGGCAAGAGAGCCGGTGCCTGCGGGCGGGACGCGATAACTCAGTGCTTCGTTGCGGAGGATGGTGGGGGCGTTGGTGCCCAGGGCGATGGCCGAGACGCCGCACAGGACCGAATCGACGAAGAAGAGGTTGGTTCGCTCGAGGACGGCAGGATCGGGATCGCCCGCGCGGCCCTGTTCGTTGTGCATGAAATCGACGGCAAACTGGCCCAGGCCGAGCGCCTGGTTGGAGTCGGCGGGAAGAACAACGCGGTCGTCGGGCATGTGAACACTCCTCGAAAGGGCGCAACGGTAGGACGCGAGCGGTATGCTTCGTTGTCGTGCCGCCGGACCATCAGCCCGAGCCCATCGAGGAACGCCGAGCATCCGGATCGGAGTTGGTGCCGGAGGTTTTCGTTGACGAGGTGGCCGGGAGCGACCGGGGGCTTTCGGGAGAAGCGGGCGGACGCGCGGCGGCGCACGATCCGTATGCCGCGCTCCGCATTCGCAACTATCGGCTGTTTGCGAGCGGGTTCGTGTGCTCGAGCACGGGGTTGCAGATGCTCAGCGCCGCGGTGGCGTGGGAGGTGTGGCAACGGACGCACGACCCGTGGTTTCTGGGGCTGGTGGGGCTGGTCCGGGCGGCACCGGTTGTGGCGCTGGCACTGGTGGCGGGGCAACTCATCGACATGCTGCCGCGCAAGGCGATCCTGATCGTCACGCAACTGGCGTTCGCGCTGGCGGCGCTGGCGATGGCCGTCGCGTCGTGGGCGCATGCGCCGATCTGGGCGTTCTTCCTGCTCATCTTTATCGCGGGGTGCGCCCGCTCGTTCAACGGCCCGACGCGCTCGTCGCTGCTGCCCGCGCTCGTGCCCGCCGACGTCTTTCATAACGCGATCACCTGGAACAGCGGGGTGTTCCAGTTCTCCGCGATCGTCGGACCGCTTGCGGCGGGCGTGCTCCTGCAATGGACCAATGCCTCCTGGCCCGTGTACGTCTGCACCGCGGTGCTGTGCGGGGCGCTGGCGTTCACGGCGGGCCTGCTCGAGCCGCGCGCCTCGGCCCCGAGCACGGCCCGATTCTCGGTCGATTCGGCGCTCGCGGGGCTGAACCACATCCGCCGCGAAAGGGTCGTGCTGGCCGCGATCACGCTCGATCTGCTCGCGGTGCTCTTTGGCGGCGCGACGGCGTTGCTCCCGATCTATGCCGAGCAGATTCTGGACGTGGATGCGGTGGGGTATGGGGCCCTGCGAGCGGCACCCTTCGTCGGCGCGCTGCTGATGGCGCTCGTGCTCGCCCATCGCCCGCCGTTCAAGCGCTCCGGCGCCACGCTGCTGCTGGCGGTCGCGGGCTACGGCGTGTCGATGTTCGTTTTCGGCATCTCGGGCAACTTCCTGCTCTCGCTGGCGGCGCTGGGCCTGGGCGGCGCACTCGACAACATCAGCGTCGTGATCCGTCACGTGCTGGTGCAGGCGCGCACGCCGGATCACCTTCGCGGGCGGGTCGGCACGGTGAACAGCGTCTTCATCGAGTGCAGCAACGAGTTGGGCGGGTTCGAGTCCGGCTCGGTCGCCCGCGTCGCCGGTCGCTGGTATGGCGAGACCGCCGGCGCGATGATCAGCGTGGTCAGCGGCGGCATCGGGACGCTCTTTGTGGTCGCCGGCGTCGCGCTGGCGTGGCCTCAACTTCGGACGCTGGGCACGCTCATCGTGCGGGACGATCCGACGCCGCCAGCGCCGCCGCCGCCACCGAATCCGGCGGCAACTGCGCGAACGGCTGACGCTCGCGGCGCTTCTGTCGATGCTGCACAAACAGGATAACACCGGCACCGAGCACCGCGACGGACCCACAGGCCCATTGCAGCGGCGTGAGTCGCTCGCCAAAGAGGCCGTATGACGCGATCGAGACGATGAAGGGTTGCAACTGGACGACGCCGGCGGAGACGGCGACGCCCAGGCGGCTGATGCTGTAGTAGTAAAAGACGTGGCCAAGCGCGATGCCGATGATCGCGGAGAGCAGGAGAAGCGAGAACTGCCCGCCGGGGATGGCGATGCCGCTGATCGTGAGCCCACGGTCAAGGAGCGTGAGCGCCGGCAGGCCGAAGTCGTCGCCAAAGGCGAGCATGAGCCCGACCATGCCGAAGGCGGTGTAGAGGCTGATGGCGGCGAACGAGGTGATGGCGTCGATTCCCTTCATGTAGTGCCGCACCGCCAGGGCATAGGCGGCGAATCCCGCGCCGCTGCAGACGGCGAGGACGACGCCAAAGAGCGTGGCCCCCTTGGGAAGGCTTCGACCCAGGAGCATGGTGCCGAGCGTGCCGCCGACGACCATGCACAGGCCGAGGATGAAGCCGCGGGCGCGGACGATGCGTCGCTCGGCGGCGAAGAGGATGGCCGCGCCGATGGTGGCAAAGACGATGTTGGATCGCAGGCCGAAGGTCGCAAGCCCGGCATCGATCTTGTAAAACGTCCAGCAGAAGGCCATCTGTGAGACGCAGTTGATCGCGGCGGGCACGAGCGCCACGCGCCAAAGGCCCGGGGGCAGCCTGCGCCTCGCCAACCCGACGATGAGCACGGGCAGCCAGAGGAGCGCGCTGAAGCCGTAGCGCCAGCCGTTGCTCGTCCAGAAGTCAATCATGCCCGAGAAGTGTCGCAAAAACAGCGGCACGCTCGACCACCCGAGCAGTGTCATGACGATGGTGGTCATCGCGCCAAACCGCGTCCAGAGGCCCGCGGGAGGTTGGTTGGTGTCGCTCATGGACTGCTTTGATGTCGGGCGCGGATGCTCGTGTCGGAGTCGCCGTCACGGGCCGGAGTGGAGTGGCGGGATGTGCGCGGTGGGCTACGCGCCGATCAGTTGAGCCTGGCGGCGAGGATCGGTCTTGGCGATGATCTCGCTGATGCCCTTCTGGTTGAAGCCCTTGAATCCATCGTTGCGTTCGAGGTTTTCGAGGTGCGAGCCGATCGCGCCCTGCGCACGAAACTGCGCCGCCTGAGCGGGAGTGATGAGGCCGGCGCTGAGCAGCCGCGCGATGCGTTTCTCGGCCACGGGCCAGCGCTCGCCGGCCGTGAACGCCTGCCGCAGGAATGGGAAGTTGGTGAAGGGGTCCATCGTGTCGATGTGGGCGGCCTCGAGTTGGTCCTTGAGCGCCTCGAAATCGAACTGGCACTCGAGGTGGTGCATCCCGGCCTGGAGGATCGCCTCGCCATGCAGCCCGCACCAGAGGCCGACGGTCCCGAGTTCCTTTCGCGGCTCGAGCGGCTCGTGGGCAAAGTTACCCATGACCTCTTCCGGAGACAGATCGACATCCGCGAAGATCACGATCCCGGATTCGGGCTGTTCGAGCACCTGCGCTCCCCAGCCCGCCTCCTCACCGGCATAGAACCGTTCGCGCGCCTTGAACCCGAGTTTCTCAAACAGCCCGACGAGCCGGGTGAAACTCTCGCGCGACGAGCGATAGGTGTGGTGGTCGTGGTTGGCCCAGCCCAGGCCCAGTTTGTCCTGCCGCGACTTCTGCACTTGTGCCGCGCGGTTGCGGCGCTGCCAGTATTCGCGCTCGGCGGCGAAAAACGCGGCGCACGCGATGTCCTCGCCCAGGTCGGCGATCGCCGCGTCAACCAGCCGATCGAGGTGGTCGAATCCCGCGGCCTCGGTGTCAAAGTCCCGCGCGCGACGACGAAACGCCTCGGCGTGCCGGATCATCAACAACCCGCGATCGGCATCGGGCTTGGGCGCGACGAACCCGCGATAGCCGTGCCGTTCGACGACCCAGACTTCGGCTCGCTCGCCGCGAAACGCCCGCGCCTGCCGCATCGGGCTCAGCGGGTCGCCCTCGACATCGTCATCGTTGGTGCCGGGCGTGTCGGCGATGTTCCACGCCGCGAGGAAGTCGATCACCGAATCGACCTTGACGAAGATCCGCGTGTCGTTGCCGTCTTCGAGAACGATCCGCGGGAAGAGCCCGCCCTCGTGGACGAAGCACTCCGGCGCGCCGGGCATCGCGCGTCGATCAAAGCCGACGTCGAGCAGTCGGGAGCGCAGTGCCGGGGTCTTTGGCGCGACAATCGTGTCGAGCCAATCCTTGAGCCGCGTGCCGGTGTCGTGGACCATCCGCTTCGAGAGCAGCACGGCCCCGTCGCACTTCGACAGCACGGTTGCCAGCAGTTCATCGACGAGTTTCTGGGCTTCGGGCTGGGGCTGCCATTGCTGATCGAGGATCGTCGTCATTGTCGGACCTCCACCGTTGGGGCTCAAATCTAGGGGCGTCCGCGCGTGCGGGCAATGACGATCGCCACCGCCCGAGAACCTGCCTCGGGCCGCCTTGCCCACGCCGGCGCTGGCCCGCCGAGCCCTCGTTTCGCATCTCTCCCCCAGCGGCCCATCGCCGCAGGAGGTCCGTATGCGAGCTCAGCCCTTCGCCGGCGATCACACGCAGTTGGAGTCCCTCGAGCCGCGGATGCTGATGTCTGCCTCGGTATACAACTCGCCCTTTTTCATCTCGACCACGGCCTCGGACGCGCCGATCATCGCGCCCGAATCCGTCGCCGATGCCCACACGCAGGACGCCACGGCCGATTCGCTCATCAACATCGACGACCTTCGCGCCGACCCCGGCCTCTCCGGCATCACCGGCACCGGCTATTCCGCCGTCATCCTCGACACCGGTATCGACCGCAACCACTCCTTCTTCGGGCCGGACTCGAACAGCAACGGCATCGCCGACCGCATCGTCTATTCCTATGACTTCGCCGACAACGACGCCGACGCTTCCGACGTCAACGGCCACGGGTCCAACGTCTCCAGCATCATCGGCTCCCAGAACGCGACCTATCGCGGCATGGCCCCGGGCGTCAACATCATCCACCTCAAGGTCTTCACCAACGCCGGCGGTGGCAACTTCACCTATGTCGAGCGTGCCCTCCAGTGGTGCGTCGCCAACGCCTCCACCTACAACATCGTCAGCATCAACATGTCGCTGGGTGACAGCGGCAACTACAACTCCCAGCGGTCGCTCTACGGCATCGGCGACGAGTTGTCCGCGCTCGCCGGATCGAATGTCATGGTCGTCGCCGCGGCGGGCAACGACTTCTCCCGCTTCAACACGCAGGGCGTGGCGTATCCGGCGGCCGATCCGAATGTGCTGACCGTCGGCGCGGTCTATGACCGCAACATCGGGAGCATGGGATACGCCTCCGGTGCGCAGGCCTATTCGACCGCCGCCGATCGAATCACGCCGTTCTCGCAACGCACCACGGCGTTCGGCCAGGTCTTCGCGCCCGGCGCGCCCGTCACCGGCGCGGGGCCGACCGGCGGCACGCTCACGCAGCACGGCACGAGCCAGGCCTCGCCGCACGTCGCGGGCCTTGTCGTCCTCGCGCAGCAACTCTCCGACCAACTCCTGGGTCGCCGCCTCACGCTCGCCGAGATGCGGACGCTGCTCCATTCTACGGGCGTCTCCATCACCGACGGCGACGACGAGAACGACAACGTCACCAACACGAACCAGACCTATCGCCGTGTCGATGCGCTGGCGATGGCGCGCGAGATCCAGGCCATGGCTCCGACCACGGGCTCCGAAGTCCGCGTCTTCAACGGCACGGCGGAACTCGCCGACAACTCCGGCACGGTCGCCTTCGGCACCACGCCCAGCGGCACGCCTGTCTACAAGACCATTACCGTGCGCAACGCTGGCCCGGAAGATCTGACCCTCTCCGACCTTGCCGCGCCGGACGGGTTCTCGATCGTCTCGAACTTCGCGAGTTCTACCGTCGCTCCAGGCGGCTCCACGACCTTCCGTGTGCGCTTCGACGCAGGTTCGGCGGGCGCGGCCACCGGCCAGTTCACCTTCGCCACCAACGACAGCGACGAGCCGACCTTCCGCATCAACGTCAGTGGCACCGCGACTACCTTCTCCCGCATCCTCGACGACGGCGTGAGCGGCTTTGCCACCACCGGCACATGGAGTGTTACGACGCGCGGCTACACCGCCGACTCACGCGTCGCCGCGCGCGGCGCGGGCACCGCGACCGCCACCTGGAGTTTCTCGAATCTCGATCCGGGCCAGTACGCGATCTCGGTCTCGTTCCCCATCGGCACCGCGTATGCCGTGGACGCCCCCTTCACCATCACCGACGGCTTGTCGCAACTCGACGCCGTTACGCTCAGCCAGCGCATCGCGCCCAACGACCTCACGGCATCCGGCGCGAACTGGGAATACCTCGGCGTGTATGACGTGAGCACGTCTCGCATCGTCGTGCGCGTCGCCAACACGATGTCGGGGACTGTCGTCGCTGACGCCGTGCGCATCGAGCGGCTCGACAACCTCTTCGGCGGTCCGGAGATCAGCGTGCGCGCTGCCGCGGGCCTTGTCAACGCCGGGGCGACGACGGTCGCGTTCGGCAGCACGCCCTCGGGCGTCCCCGTCACGAAGACCTTCACGATCCGGAACGTCGGCGACACAAACCTCACGCTCGGCAACGCCATTGATCTGCCCACCGGCTTCTCCCTCGTCTCCGCACCCGAGGTCTCGACGATCGCGCCGGGCAGTTCCGCGACGTTCGCCGTGCGCTTCAATGCCGGCGCACCAGGCACCTACGCCGGCCAGATCGTCGTCCACTCGAACGACTCCGACGAGGGCGACTTCGCGTTCAATGTCACCGCCACCGCCTCGGCGGTCACACGATCGATCGACGACGGCGCAGCGGGATTCTCGCGCGTCGGCACATGGTCGACGCTCGCCCGCGGCGCGGGGGCCGACAGCCTTCGCTCCGGCACCACCGGCGTCGGGAGCGCCACCTGGAACTTCACCGGCATCACCGCGGGCCAATACCGTGTCCTGGCCACCTGGCAGCCCGGCACCACGCTCGCGCAGAACGCCTCCTACACCATCGCCAACGGCATTTCCATCGTTTCCAGCGTCGAGGTTGACCAACGCACCGCGCCGGTTGATCGCGTGATCTCGGGACTTGGCTACGAAGACCTCGGCGTTGTCTCAATCACCGGCAACTCGCTCCGCGTCACACTGAGCACCGTCGTCGGCGCGCCGGTCTCCGCCGACACCATCCGCATCGAGCGCGTCGATAACCTGGCGTAGCGCGCTCAGGCCGTTCGCTCGATCCAGCCTCCGCCTAACAGCCGCTCGGGCCTCTTGTGGTCGTACACCACCAACGCCTGACCCGGCGCGACGGCCGTGGCTTCCGCGTCAAACTGAACCTCAAACCGCTCGCGCCGCCCGGATGGTGTCTCAAGCGACGAGGTACCGAGCGCGCGCGCGCGCGCCGGCAGAGCCTCTCCGTGCGCACGATACTGCACCAGGCACGCCCGCCACTCACCGCCCGGCCAGCCCGCCGAGAGCCAGTTGGCCTCGCCGACTTCACAAGCGGAGCAAGCGAGCGATTCGCGTGGTCCGAGAACGACACGATTCGTGGCGGCGTCCTTGGAGACGACATAGGTGCGTGCGCCGAGCGCCGTGCCCACGCCGCGGCGCTGCCCGATGGTCAGCCGATGGTGTCCGCGATGTCGGCCCAACACACGCCCCGTTTCATCGACTACCTCACCCTCGGCCGCGAGTTCGGGTCGAAGCCGCTCGACGAGGCCCGCATAGTCGTCGTCGGGGACGAAGCAGATCTCCTGGGAATCGGGCTTGGCCGAAACGGGCAGCCCGAGTTCGCGTGCGAGCGCGCGCACGTCGGGCTTGGCCATCTCGCCGATCGGGAGCATCATGCCGGCGAGCGCCTCGCCGCTGAGCCCGAAGAGCACATACGACTGGTCCTTGGCGGCATCGAGCCCGCGCAGGAGCGTTGCGTGGCCATCGGAATCGCGCTCGATCCGGGCATAGTGGCCGCTGGCGACGAAATCGGCCCCGAGCGAACGGGCGTAATCGCGGAGTTTGCCGAACTTGAGCCAGTCGTTGCACCGGACGCACGGATTGGGCGTTCGGCCGCGGGCGTACTCGTCCGCGAAGTAGCCGATGATGCGTCCGAAGTCGTCGCGGAAGTTGCAGACGTAGAGCGGGATGCCGAGTTCCGCGGCGACGAGGCGTGCGTCGGCGGCATCGCCCACGGAGCAGCAGCCGCGGTGCTGGACCTTGAGCGGGACGCGGCGCGGGCCGACCGAGTGTGTCTTGTCGGCACGGTCGGGGGTTGCGCAGGTGCCGGCGTGAGATTCGGGTTCGAGCGATTCGCCGGGCGTCCCGAGGCGCATGAAGCAGCCGATAACGTCCCAGCCATCGCGGCAGAGGATCGCCGCGGCGACGGAAGAATCGACGCCGCCTGACATGGCCACCAGAACCTTGCCGCGAGTGTTCACGGGGGATGGTAGATGGGCCGTGGCGGGCGGCTGTGAACAGGTCAGCGATGTGGCCGAGCGTCGGACGGACGCATTGGCGTGTGCCGCGCGCGGCTGCGAACTCAGGGCTCGGGCTTTATCAGAACTTCACAGTCGGATCAGGCTCTGATGCCTGACGTCTGAGGCTGGAACGTGCCAACCAGCGGCAACGGCGGCTTGTCGGGTGACATTTGGAATGAAATGCAATCAATATCTTGACCCGACGCAGGTTTTCGGGTAGTCTGGATGCGACACCGATCGCCGGGAGGGCAGTTTCCCTCGGTGCGTGGTGCAACACCGCCCTCCTTGCCGCCGCGCAGGGGCGGGCGTGAGGAGGCCAACATGACGAAGTCGTTCCCGCTCGGCGTCGCTCTCGCTCTTGCTGCTGGTTTGCCCTGTGCGGCCCAGACCATCGGGCCGGAGGTGGTGTTCACGGAGGTCGCGACCGCGCCGCTGGCGAAGCGGCAGGTGCCGGGGCTGGTGGCGGGCACGGTCTTTGAGTCCACTACCGCGGGTGCCGCGCTCGACCGTCCGTATCGCAGCGGCAACGGGCAGTTCTGGGTCATCAAGGCATCGTCGAATCTGGCGACGACCGAGGACGATGTGATCCTGCTGGTGGACCTTTCCTGTGCCGGTACGGGCTGCGGCTATGTCGTCGCGCGAGAGGGAACGCTCACGCCATTTGATGGCACTCGCAACTGGGGCCTCTTCGATCAGCGTTGCAGCGTGAACAACTCGGGCTCGGTGGTGTTTGCCAACGACATCGCGGGTGCGACGACCGATGACGAGTTGATCGCCAAGTACACGTTCTCGGGCGGGCCGGTGTTTGATTCGCTGCCATGCCGGGAGGGCGTGGCGACGACGCAGTCGCCGTTGCCGACTGGCGCGCGCTACGGCATCACGATCGACAGCGCGAACATCACGAACGGCGGAGACGTGGGCGCGGTGGTCAACCTGTTTGTCGACGCGGCGACAACGCCGCCGGTCACCACGACGAACGACCGATGCGTCCTGCTCGGGGCCAACGCGCTGGCGCAGGAGGCCACGACGACCTTCACGGGCGGGGTCAACACCTTCCAGACCTGCTTCGCCGGCGATTTGCATGTCGATGCGACAGGCGCGAACTGGCTCGTGCTCGGCGACGAGTCGACGGTCACGAACACGGACGGCATCGTTGTTGTCAACGGCACGGTCGTCCTGCGCGAGGGCACCACGGTGATCCCGACGCTCGCCAATCCGTTGCCCGCGACGAGCACCGCCGGGCTGACCGAGGCGGCCATGTCGCCCGGTGGCGATTGGTATTGCCGCGGGAACACGACGGACGTGGACGAGGACTATGTGGTGCGGAACGGCGTGGTTATCGCCTGCCGCAAGGCTGGACACCCGCTGAATCCAATCGCGGGTGGGGCCGAACTGTGGGGCAACACCGACTTCACCGCGACCTTCTTCCTCATGTGCGGCAACAGTCTGGGCGACTACATCATTGGCGGCGTGACCGACGCGGCACTGACCAACAACGCCGTGCTCGTGCTCGACCGCGCGGGCGTGCGCAGCGTGGTGGCGCGCGAGGGCGACCCCATCGACCTCGACGACAACGGCATCTATGACGACAACGTCTACATCCGCACGTTCGGAAATGACGACGTCTTCCTCACCGACGACGGCTGGCTCTACTTCGGCGCGACGTTTACGGCCACGGCGGGCGTCGGCAGCACGGGTACCGATGTCGGCGATGCGATCCTTCGACTTCGCGTCTTCACGCCGTCGACCAGTACCTGCTACGCCAACTGCGACGGCAGCACGATCATTCCGTTCCTCAACGTCAACGACTTTACATGCTTCCTGAACAAGTTTGCCGCGAACGATCCGGTAGCCAACTGTGACGGGAGCACGACGGCGCCGGTGCTGAACGTGAACGACTTCCTCTGCTTCCTCAACGTCTTTGCAGCGGGTTGCTCGGCACCATAGGGCCGCGGCAAACGCTCGACATTTCGACGACAGGTCACCGACCGCTGTGATTGGCGGTCGGTGTTTTTATCAGGCTGGCTGCACCGCCGGTTGCGATGGCGAGCACGCTCCGCAGTGATCGCGAGAGTGCCTCTTGCGTACGTCACGCGGTGGCTGGCGTCTGGCGGTCGGGAAGTGGTTGGAGCAGCGACGCAGTCCCTTGCGCCCTCCGCCCGCAGACTTTGCGCGTTGCCGGTCAAAACTGGCGCGAGTGAGCGGCGATGTCCGATGACCGAATCGCGCCCGCCACGGAGTTGGCCTGTCGCGCGGAAGGTAGCCAGGATGGCCGAAACCCAACCAAATCAGGCATCAACAGCGAGCACGCAGGCCGAGGCAGCGCTCGCCGCCGCACAGGCCGCCATCGCCAGTCTCAACGATCCTGAGCCGGCCCCGCCTCCAGCCGCCGTGCCGGAGGACGAAGACCCCGTTGCAGCCGCGATGGCCGAGGCCATGGCCCAGGCCGCCCCGGTTCAACTCGAGAACTTCGCGCCGGCCTCAAACGGTGCCGGTGCCAAAGGGATCGAACTGCTGTCCGACGTCAACCTGAACGTCACGATCGAACTCGGGCGCACCCGCATGCTGGTCGAGGATGTGCTCAAACTCACCGAGGGCGCGGTTGTCGAACTCGACAAACTCGCCGGTGACCCCGTCGATGTCTATGTGAACCATCGCCACATCGCGCGCGGCGAGGTGCTCGTCCTGAACGACAACTTCTGCGTCCGCATCCATGAGATCATCGGTGCCGACTCGAACGAAAAGGCCGCCGCCAAGGCCAAGCAAGCCAAGGGTTGAGAGTTCGCGGGTGGTGTGGGAGCGGAGCCTCCCCAGTAACGCCAGGAGGGCGATGTGAGGATTCGAGGCTGGGCATTCGCGGTGGTTCTGTCACTGGCCACCGCCGTGCATGCCGGCAAAGACACTCCCGGCGACATCGAACGAGCCCGCCTCGGCCCAGCCCGGCCTGTTGCCGTCAATCCTGCATCTCTGCGTGCCGCCGATCCCGCGAGCGGCTCCTGGCGTCTCGTTGGTTCCCTCGCCGTTGTCATCACCCTTGCCCTCGGCGTCGGGGTGGGCCTTCGCGTGCTCGCGAAGCGAAGTCCCGGCCTGCGTGCCGCTCTCGGCGCGGGCGGCCGCGCTCCCGCCGGCGTTGTCGAGGTGCTGGGGCGTTATCCCGTCGCGCGAGGTGCCACGCTCGTCCTCCTCCGCCTTGATCGTCGCATTCTCCTCCTGTCCCAATCCAGCGGAGGTCGGCTCGGGCTCTCGTCCAGTTTCTCAACCCTCTGCGAGGTCGCCGATCCCGACGACGTCGCCTCGCTCCTCGTCAAGACCCGAGATGATGAGGGCGAATCCATGTCCAGACGCTTCCAGTCGCTGCTTGACCGATTCGATCGTGCTCCGGCCGAGCGCGACGAGGCAACCGTCGGCGTGCGCACGACCACGTCCTCGCGCGGCGGGATTCCCGTCGTTGATCTGACCCGCCGACCAGGCGAACAAGGCATGCTCTCGCGCCGCCTCGCGGCCATCCGCACGGGCGGCAAGGCAGGTGGAGGATGATGCGCTTCCTTGTCGCACTTGCCGCGATCGCCTGGGTTCTCATCGCTGTTCCCGCCGCGGCACAGCCCACAAGAGGTGGGGGTGTGAGCGGGGGCGGGAGTTCCTACGACGTACCAACACAGATCGCGCGCGTGCCGCGGGCCGCGCTGCCCGCATCGCTCACGCAACAGTCTGGCGGCGCCATCAACCCACTGGAGATGATGGCGAGGGCTGGGGAACTGCTCGCTGGGCAGTACGGACCCGGAACGTACTCTGGGGTTGAGGCACCGGCCTCACCGGATCGTGATCGGCCCACGGGCCTCTCGCCGGTTCTCAACATCATGCTCCTGTTGACGGTGATCACACTGGCACCGTCGATCGTGCTGATGGGGACCTGCTTTGTGCGCATCCTGATTGTCCTGGCGCTGCTGCGGCAGGCGCTGGGCACGCAGTCGCTCCCGCCGCCGCAGGTGACGGTCAGCCTCGCGTTGATGGCGACAATGGTGGTGATGGCACCGACGGTGGACAGGATCCATGCCGAAGCAGTGGTGCCCTTCAGGCAGGGGCAGATCACGGACTATGACACACTCTGGAATAAGGCCAAGCAGCCGATGCGTGACTTCATGTTCGCGCAGATCGAGGCGACGGGGAACTGGTCGAGCCTGTACATGATCATGGGCCACCGGGGCATCGACGTGAGTGATCCGTCGTTGCTGACGCGTGCCGATGCCGACATGGTCTCGCTCGTGCCCGCATTCATGCTGAGCGAACTGAAGGCGGCGTTCATGATGGGATTCCGGCTGTATCTGCCGTTCCTGGTGATCGACGTGGTGATCTCGACGATGCTGATCTCGATGAGCATGATGATGCTGCCGCCGGTGCTCGTCACGCTTCCGTTCAAACTGTTGCTTTTCGTGCTGGTCGATGGGTGGACGCTGGTGGTGGGGAGTTTGATCGGGAGTTTCGCGCGGGCGGACGTGGTCGTGGCGGTCGCTTCGTTTGTCACTGGATACGCGTAGCCCGAAGGAGTCACGGATGCACTACGACGAGGCGGCGGTGTCGATGGCGCGCGAGATGCTGACGGTATCGCTGAAGATCGCCGCGCCGATCCTGGCCGCGGGGCTGTTGATCGGCATCCTCGTGAGCCTGGCGCAGTCAATCACATCGATCCAGGACCAAACGCTCAGTTTCGTTCCGAAGGTCGTGGCGATGATCGTGGCGGCGGCGGTTCTCCTGCCGTGGATCATCGCCAAACTCGTGGATTACGCGGGGCAAATGCTCTCGCTCGCCGGCGCGTAGCGGATTCGACCGATGGCCACGTTCCTCAACGCCATGCTCCCGCACCTGGTGCCGCTGCTGTTGGTGGTTGCGCGCGTGGCGGGGCTCTTCATGCTGACGCCGATCCTGGGCAATCGCATGGCGCCGGCGCGGTTCCGCGCGTTGCTGGCGTTCATGCTCGGCGCGGCCATCTATCCCGGCGTCATGCCGATCATGCAGATGCCCGAGCGCGTGGACATGTTCGGGCTTTTGGGGATGGTGGTCTGCGAGGCGGTCATCGGCTGGACGATGGGGCTGGTCGCGGTGCTGCCGATCCTGGCGCTGGAACTGGCGGGCTTCATCATGGGCCACCAGATGGGGCTGGGGCTGGCGCGGGTGTTCAATCCGGAAGCGGGCGTTGATTCGGAAGTGCTGGGGCAGATTCTGATGTTCGTGGCGATCGCGGTGTTCCTGACGCTCGACGGCCTGGAGGCGATCGTGCTCATTCTGGCACGCACGTTTGAGACCATTCCCATCGGGGGCCTCGCGCTCCGGCACACCCCGCTTGACATGGTTGTCGGCGTGCTCGGCGCGGGCATGGAGTTGGCGGTGCGCGTGGCGGCCCCGGTCACGGGTGTCATCTTCCTCATCATGGTCGCGCTCGGATTCATGAGCAAGACCATGCCGCAGATCAACGTCATGAGCGTCGGGTTCATCGTCAAGATTCTCGCGGGCCTGGCGATGCTCGTCGGCTCGCTCGCGGTGACGCAGAACGCGGTTTCGGACGAACTCGAGCGGGTGCTGACGCTGTTGGACCAGTGGGCAAGGGCGGCATAAGGACGGACCATGGCGGAGGATCTGGGCGACAAAACGGAACTTCCGACGGCACGTCGCCGATCGGAGGCGCGCGGGCGCGGGCAGGTTCCCAAGAGCACCGACCTCTCGGCCGCCGTCGAACTCGCCGCGGGCGTTGCGCTGCTTGCGCTGCTCGGCTCGGCGGGCACGGGCATCCTCGGCACGCTCATGCGGCACGGGCTCGATGGGGAGATGGGCGACCTGCTCGACCCTGGCGCGCTGCGCGATGCGGGAATCAACGCCGCGATCACGGCGGCTTGGGTGGTCGGCCCGGCGCTGGCGATCATGTTCGCCGTCGCGTATGTGGCGCAGTTTCTTCAGGTGGGCTGGCTGATCACGCTCAAGCCGCTGACGCCCGATCTGAACAAGTTGAACCCCGCCGCGGGGCTGAAGCGCATCTTCGGCGTTCGCGGCCTGCTGAAGTCGGCGATGAACTCGGCCAAACTCGTCGTGGTCATCGGCGTCGCCACGCTCGTGCTGGCGGGCGATCTTCCGAAGATCGCGGCCCTCCCGGGGCTCTCGTTGTTTGCCGGCTCGCTTGTGGTGCTCCGCATGGCCTTGGACCTGACGCTGTGGCTGCTGCTGCTGCTCATCATCATGGGCATCGTGGACCTGATCTTTCATCGCTGGCGTCATGTCCAGGACCTCCGCATGACGAGGCAGGAGGTCAAGGACGAGCGCCGGTCGATGGACGGCGACCCCGAGATCAAGTCGCGTCGCTTCCGCATGGCGAGGGAGTTGCTGATGCACAAGATCCAGGCGGAGGTGCCGCGGGCGGATGTGGTGGTCACGAACCCGACGCACTTCTCGGTGGCGCTGCGGTATGACCCGGTGAAGATGCGAGCGCCGAAGGTGGTGGCCAAAGGCGCGGACGAGATGGCGTTCCACATCCGTCGGGTGGCGATCGCCGCGGGCGTGACGATCGTGGAGCGTCCGCCGCTGGCGCGAGGGCTGTATTGGGAGGTTGAGATCGGTCGCGAGGTGCCGGCGGAGTTCTACGAGGCGGTGGCCGAGGTGCTGGCGTATGTGTATCGCATCAACGGGAGGGCGGCCTGACGGCGATTAGAGCATGCCACCCGTGATCGCACCAACGTCGCCGCGTGTCGCGATGCTTCCGTCGTGGATGCACCGCCTGCGTTCGCATCGTGGGTTGGTCGTGCCGATCGGGTTCGTGTCGCTGTTGGCGGTGCTGCTGGTGCCGGTGCCGACGTGGATCATGGACATCCTGATCTGCGCGAACATCACGATCGCGGTGATCGTGCTGCTGACGACGATCTATATGGATCACCCGCTGGATTTCAGCGTGTTTCCGTCGCTGCTGCTGGCGCTCACGCTGCTGCGGCTGGTGCTCAACATCGCCTCGACGCGGCTGATCCTCTCGACGACGGCGAGCACGCCGGAAGAGGCCGCGGGCACGGCGGGCCACGTCATCCAGGCATTCGGGGACTTTGTCGCCGGCGAATCGCTCTTTGTGGGCGTGGTCATTTTCCTGATTCTCATCGTTGTGCAGTTTGTTGTTATCACCAAGGGCGCCACGCGAATCTCCGAGGTCGCCGCGAGGTTCACGCTCGACGCGATGCCCGGCAAGCAGATGGCGATCGACAGCGACCTGAACGCGGGGGTCATCAATGAGGCGGAGGCGCGTCGGCGGCGCGAGCAGATCAGGCAGGAGGCCGACTTCTTCGGCGCGATGGACGGTGCCAGCAAGTTTGTGCGTGGCGACGCGGTGGCGGGCCTCATCATCACGGTCATCAACATCCTGGGCGGGTTCGCCGTGGGCATGATCGTCCGCGGCTGGGACGATCCGATGAAGACCGCGGAGGTCTTCACGCGGCTGACCATCGGCGACGGGCTGACGTCGCAGATTCCATCGTTCGTCGTCGCGATCGCCTCGGCGTTGATCGTGACGCGCTCGGGGTCGAAGCAGCAACTCGGCGACGAACTGACCGACCAACTCATCAGCCAGCCGCGGGGCCTGGCGATCACCGCGGGGTTCCTGTTCATCCTGGCGTTGAGCCCGCTGCCAACCATCCCGCTCGTGGTCAGCGGTGGCGGGCTGGCGGCGCTGTCGTGGGCGATGTCTCGCACGCGTCGCCGGGCCGCGAGCGCGAAGATCGCCGAGCAGGAGAAGGCCGCGACGAAGGAAGGGACGGAGGGTCCGGCGGTCGAGACGTTGCTCAAGGTCGATGTGCTCGAACTCGAACTCGGCTATGGGCTCGTGAGCCTTGTCGATGCGGCTCAGGGCGGCGACCTGCTCGGGCGCATCAGCGCCATCCGCCGCCAACTCGCGACCGAGTTGGGCATGGTGCTCCCGCCCGTCCGCATCCGGGACAACATGCAACTCAGCGCGACCGACTATCGCATCAAGGTCCGCGGCAGCCCCGTCGCGGATGGCCACACGCGCCCGGGCAAACTCCTGGCGATGGATTCCGGGCTCGCCAGCGGGCCGATCGAGGGCGAGGTCACGCGCGAGCCGGCGTTCGGGCTCGAAGCGCGATGGATCGAGCCGGCGCAGCGCCAGCGCGCCGAGACCATGAACTACACCGTTGTCGATGCCGTGAGTGTGCTGGGCACGCACCTGGCCGAGGTGGTGAAGCGGCACGCGTCGGAACTGCTGACGCGCGAGGAAGTCGTGAACCTCGTCGAGCAACTCAAACAGCGAAGCCCCAAACTGGTCGAAGAGGCGGTGCCGTCGCTCGTCAAGCCGGGCGAACTGCAAAAGGTGCTCCAGAATCTGCTCCGCGAACGGATCCCGATCCGCGACATGGAGGCGATCATCGAGACGCTCGCCGATTGGGCACCGAAATCCAAAGACCTCGACGTGCTGACCGAATATGTGCGGAATGCCCTCCGGCGCACGATTTGCCAGTTGCATTCGTCGCCTTCGCCGAATGACCCCAAACGGCAGCGGATCGTGTGTGTTACGCTCGATCCGGCGGTTGATGACCTGATCGAGGGGTACATCGAGCGAACGAACTCGGGCACGATCCTGCGCATGCCGTCGGCGGTCGGCGCGAATGTCGCGGGGGCGATTGTCTCGGCGCTCAACAAGGTTTCCACGGCCGGGCACCCGCCGGTGGTGATCGCGTCGCCGTCGGTGCGGTCGGTGGTGCGGCAGATTGTCGAGGCTCATGTGCCGGGGGTGTCGGTGCTGGGCTACAACGAGATCGTTCCGACCGTGGAGGTGGAATCCATGGCGTTGGTCTCGTCGGAGGAGGTGAAGGCTCCGGGGGCGGCGCGGGCGGCCTGAGTCGCTCATGCGCCTTGCAATTACCTGAAAGGTCGCTATGCTGCACGCTCTCGGCAGGACGCCGGGTTGGTTTGCTAAGCCAGGATGGCGCGCATGAACCTGAAGACGTATCGCGCACGGACGATCGGCGAAGCCCTCGCAGAGGTCAAACGTGACCTCGGCAAGGATGCCGTTATCCTCCACACCAAGACGTTCACCGTCGGCGGTTGGCTCGGATTAGGCGGGCAGTCGGTCGTCGAGATCACGGCCTCGGACGACGCGAACCTCGCGAAGAAGCCGCTGGTGAAGCCTCGGCCCAGTGTGGAATCGCGGGTCAGCGCCCCGCGACCTTCGGGCGAGCAGCCAGCCCGAGCGACGACACCGCCGATCAAGCCGTCGATCCCAACAACCGAGCGTGCGCGGGTTCCGCGGCCTGTCGAGGCGTACGCCGCTGTTGCCGGACCAATGGCGGCGCGAGCTGCCGCGGTTGCGGATCCGATCGAGTTCGGAGAGCGCCCCGCGCCGGCGGCTCCCCGGGTTCGCCCTTCAATCGCGGCCGGGCCGGCGGCGGATTCCCCTTCGCGCATGGTCGAGCCTCGCACGGAATTCGCGATCGATTCCGAGTTGGCCACCATCAAGCGGCTGGTCGGCCAGGTGCTCCAGGCGACGCGGAGCGTCGTGAGCGATCGCGCCCGTCCCTCGCCGGCGATGCCCGACGCGCTGATGCACTCGTACCTCCGACTGCTCGAGGGCGATGTCGCGACGGAAATCGCCGACGGGATCGTCGCGACCGTGCGCGAGCAACTCTCGGCCGCAGAACTGCGTGATGAGTCCACCGTACATGCCGCGATTCTGCGTCAAATCGCGTCGCTCCTGCCCGGCGATGGCGCGGCCCCGATCGCCCGTCCCGCAGATGGCCGTCCGCTCACCATCGCGCTCATCGGGCCTACGGGCGTGGGGAAGACGACAACGGTCGCGAAACTGGCCGCGGCGTACAAACTCCGCCAAGGCCGTCGCGTCGGGCTTATCACCACGGACACCTACCGCATCGCGGCGGTGGATCAACTCCGTACATATGCCGAGATCATTGGATTGCCGCTGAAGGTCGTGCTGACACCACGGGACATGGGACCGACGTGCCAGTCGCTGGCGGGTTGCGAGGTGGTGCTGATCGACACGGCCGGCCGGCCGCCCCGTGACGCGGCGCGGCTCGACGAACTCCGAGCGTTTATCGAGGCCGCCCGCCCACACCAGACGCATCTCGTGCTTTCGAGCGCCGCGAGCGAGGCCGTGGTGCTGGAGGCCGCCGAGCGATTCAAGCCGGTCGGACCCAATCGCGTGATTATGACGAAACTGGACGAGGCGGTGAACTACGGCGTGCTGATGGCCGTCGCGCAGAAACTCGCGCTGAAGTTCAGTTTCATCACGACCGGGCAGGAGGTTCCCGATCACATCGAGGTGGGCGACCCCGATCGCCTCGCCCGCCTCATCTTCGATGGACCGGAGAAGCGATGACCCCGGTCGCCTCGATGTCCAGGCTCGGCGTGCTCCCCGGCGATCAGGCCGCGCGCCTGCGCGCCATCGTTGCGCCCGTCGCCGCGAGGATGGCCCCGTCGCGACTTCGGATCGTGACCGTCTCCTCCGGCAAGGGCGGAGTCGGAAAGACCAGCATCGCGGTCAACCTCGCCATCGTCTTTGCACGAGCCGGCAAGCGGGCCATGCTGCTCGACGCCGATCTGGGCATGGCCAACGCCGACGTCCTTTGCGGGCTTACCCCTGCCCGACGCCTCGACCAGACTCGATCCCTTCGCGGCGCGGGCGAGCAACACGCGATCTCGCTGGCCGACATCGCCATCGACGCGCCGGGGGGGTTCAAACTCATCCCCGGCGCGGCGGGCGTGGCTCGCGTAGCCGACCTACGTCCTGAAGAGCGGCTGCGCTTCGTTCGCGGGCTCGAAGAACTCGACCAACACGCGGACATCCTAATCGTGGACACGGGTGCGGGCCTCGGTGCCGAGATCCTGATGCTCATGAGTCTCGCGCATGTGGCGATCGTGGTCGCGACGCCCGAGCCGACGTCGGTGGCGGATGCGTATGCGTTGATCAAGTGCGCGTCGCTCGCTGATGCCGCCCTCCGTGAGTGCGGAAGCCTGAATCTGGTCATCAACGAGGCGAAGGACGGCAAGGAGGCGACGGCCGTTCATGCGCGGATCGCAAGCGTGGCACACCGATTCTTAGGATTTCAGCCTGGGATGCTCGGCTGGTTGCCAGTCGATCGTGAAGTTGGGCTGGCCGTGCGGCGGCGGCGGCCATTGCTCGTTGACGATTCCAAGTCATTGTTTTCCAAGGGCTTGCAAAATATCGGTGCCGGCCTTTCGAAGCGATTCTGGTCGAGCGGTGCAGAGGTGAAATCGGAGCGTCCGCACGGGATTTGGGCGAGGCTCGGTTTATGCCGGTCATAACGGCGAGGTGGGGTTCCAACCCTGAAATGTGATGAAAGAGCGTGACTTGCAACCCGTCGTATTGAATGAAGAAGGGTGTCGTGCCGATCAAGTGGCCGGCGGGATCGCCGCGCCGTTTCCCGGCGCGAAGGAGTGAAGAAGGATGAGTTTGGGCGTCTCGGCCAGAGTCATGGCTGCCATATTCGCGCTCAGCGCCTTCGCCATCGCCGTCATCTCAGGAATGGCGGTGGGGAATCCGACTCAGGTGGTGATTCGTCAGGCGCTCGTGAGCCTGGCGGTGTGTTTCGTCGTCGGAGTGGCGATCGGGCTGGTGTTCGAACAGGTCGTCAGCGAGCATGTGGAGCGATGCAAGTCGGTGCCCAAGGGTGCCGGAACCGGTGAGAGTCCGGTGGTAAAGGCGTAAAGGCAACTACCGGCTTGCATCTGCCGGAAAGTTGGTATACTGAAGGCGACCCAGGACGGGTCAGGTTTTGCAGGATGATCGAAAGGCCGCTTCACGCGGCCGATAATGCAACCGATGGTCAAGGAGCCGACCATGACAGCGACAAGGCAGTCGAAGCAGCGCGTCACGACCAAAGTTTCACGTCCGCCGGTGCCACGCAAACTCGTGCCGCTCGCGCAGCGACCGATCCAGGACGTGTGGCGTGAGTTCGAAGGATGCCGCGCAGAAAAAGAGCGATCGCACCCGATCCGAAACTTCCTACTCGAGCGGTATCTGCCGCTGGTGAAGTACAACGCCGAGCGCATCCACACGCGGCTTCCCAACGAGGTGGATGTTGAGGACCTGATGTCCGTGGGCGTCTTCGGGCTCCGCGACGCCATCGAGACATTTGACCTGGCGCGCAACGTGAAGTTCGAAACGTACTGCGCCCAGCGCATCCGCGGCGCGATCCTCGACGAACTCCGCAACATGGACTGGGTGCCGCGGCTGGTGCGCCATCGCACCGCCAAGGTCGAATCGGCACGGACCAAGTTCCACATGCGCCACGGCCGCTGGCCGACGGACGCGGAACTCGCCGAGCACCTGCAACTCCCAGCCGAGGAGTTCGACAAGGTGCTGCGCGACGGCTCCGCGGTCAGCACGCACAGCATCACGCGGAAGTTCAACGCGGGCGACGGCACCCGCGAGACGCGCGAGATCGACGTCGTGCGCGAGGACGATGAGGGCAACCCCCTCAAGGAAATGCAGCGACGCGACATCAAGGACCTCATCACCCGTGGCCTCAGCCGCGCCGAACGTCTCATCGTCATCCTCTACTACTACGAGGGCATGACCATGAAGGAGATCGGGCTGACCCTCGCCCTCTCGGAGTCGCGCGTCAGCCAGATGCACAGTTCGATCCTGCTGCGGCTCAAGAGCCACATGCAGAATCGCTCGCCCGAACTCGAACCCGTCGAGTAGCCGCTTCGGGCTGTCGCCTCCCGACTACCGTTCCCCGTGGACGATCCGTGTTGCCGCGCATTCATTGCCCTGGGTTCCAACCTCGGCGATCGCCGCGCGCTGATCAATGCCGCCTTCGCCGATCTCGCTTCGCTGCCCGGCACGGTGATCATCCGACGATCTTCGATCATCGAGACCGACCCCATCGGCGGTGTGGCCACGGGTCCGTTCCTGAACGCGGTCATCGAAGTCTCGACCTTGCTCTCGCCGCGAGCGCTGCTTGATTCGCTTCTGGCGATCGAGCGAGCCCATGGCCGCGACCGCCTCCGCGAGCGTCGCTGGGGCTCACGAACGCTCGATCTCGACCTTCTGCTCTATGGCCCGTGGACGATCGACGAGCCGGGCCTGACCGTGCCGCATCCGCGGCTGCATGAGCGTTGGTTTGTTCTCGCGCCGTTCGCCGAGATCGCTGCGGACGTTGTCGTGCCGGGGATCGGCCGATCCATCGGCGACTTGTTCGCCGCCCTCACGCCCACTGACCAAGGGAACAACCCATGACCGTGCTCGGGATCGTGCTCACTTCGCTCGTGGCCATCGTCGCTCGGCCCGAGCCGCCGGTCGATGTTCCAGTTGCCGTCGCCTTTGATGACATCCGCGACGCGTATCGCGCCGTCGTAGCGGACGAGGTCACGGTCACGCTCAATGGACCTGCACGGCTTGAACGAACCGAGGCCTACATCGTGCGACTCAAGTTCGACGCGAGCGATTCCAGTTCGCCGTCGCAGGCGCTGTTCGAACTCGGCTCGCTCCGCCTCTGGCTCGGCGGCGGTCGCATCGCCGCAACCTATTCCACCAACACGGACCAGATTCTCGAAGCCACGTTCGATGGCCCCATCACGCTTGCGACCATCGCCCGCGCGGTGCCGCCGGTGTTCGTGCCCCAACTCGCACTCGCCGATGCCGCGAGCAGTCCGCTGCCATTCATCGGCCCGGTGTCGTGGACTTCCGCCTCCGCCGATGAGTCCGAGCGTCCGCCGCTCATGTCGCTCGTGGGGAGCACGCCGCACGGCCCGGTGACGCTCACCGCGGATCTCGTCTCGGCGCGGCTGCGCACCTTCGCCGCAGTGCTCAGGGGTGGCGACGATCCGGTCACCATCGAACTTGTTGTCCGCGCCATCGACGCCGGCGACCCCGCAACGTGGGAGATCAAACGGGGCGATCGCCAGCCCGTCGCCACGCTCGCGGAACTGATCGCATCTCGCCCACCCAAGCGCATCGCGCCTGGCCAGCCGATGCCCGATCTGACGCTCACCCGCGATGACATGACTCCATGGTCACTCAACGCGGCGATGCCTCTCGACTCGACGACGCCGCTCGCCATCTTGCTCTTCCGCAGCCCGAGTACTCCGGAGCGAGCCGCCGAGATCACCCGCGACGCGCGCACGGGCCTGGCGGTGTTGCGTGCGATGAAACTCGGACAGCCCGTTCCCGGGGGCGAGCCGTCTACGGCCCCACGCGACTTTGAGTCCGTCGCAGCCTCGATCATCGAACTCGGCGAGTATCGTCCGGAGCGAATCGACGAGGCCGCACGCGGCTTGGGCACGATCACTCGCGACCGTGCTACTTCCGGCCCGGCGCAGAGTGGTGCCGACGCGCTCATGTGGGCACCGTCCGCCGCCAACTCCATCGAGCGCTTCTCCGCTGACGCGGCCGCGATTATCATCGTCGTGGGGCCGGATCGCCGTCTGCGCGGCATCGTCACGCTCGACGCACGCTCCGACAAAGGAGTCGAGATCGCGCGCGAGTTGGCTCCGCTGCTCGCGCCTTGATGCTCGCCGCTCTCACGAAGTAGACTGCCGGCATGAATCGACTTGTTGCTGCCGTCGTCCTGGTAGGCGTGGTGCTATGCCTCCTCCCCGCGTGCGCGACGCGGAGCCGCTTCCAGGGGTGGTCGCTGCTGAATCGGCGGCTCGACGCGCCTCAGCCTCCGACGGGTCGACGGCAGTCGCTTGAGGCCGACCTAGCCCGCGCCGAAGCAGCGCTCGCCGCGGCCCCGCGCGACGAAGATGCCGCGATCTGGCGTGGTCGTCGGCTTGCGTATCTGGGCCGGTATCGCGAGGCGATCGACGCCTATTCGCTGGCGCTCGTCGATCATCCAGCGAGTTATCGTCTGCTCCGCCATCGCGGCCACCGCTGGATCACGCTGCGCGAGTTCGATCGCGCGACGGACGATCTCGCTCGCGCCGCCGATCTCGCTCGCGGAGCGCCAGACGAGATCGAGCCCGACGGCGCGCCGAATCCAGCGAACAGGCCTCGAAGCACGACGCAATCCAACATCTATTACCACCTGGGCCTCGCTCACTACCTGAGCCGGCGGTTCGCCGTGGCGCACAACGCGTACCTGGAAGGCCTGCCGTACGCGCGGGTGAACGACGACATGCTGGTGGCGACGACGTACTGGCTGTATCTGACGAATCGTCGGTTGGGGCACGATGCCGAGGCGGCCGCGCTGCTCGCCGCGATCACACCGACGATGGAGATCATGGAGAACAGCGCGTACCACCGATTGTTGTTGCTTTTCAAGGGCGAGATCACGCCCGAAGAAGTGGCAGCGGCACGCGACGAGGGCGAGATCGCGGACGCCACAATCGGCTATGGGCTCGGCATGTACTGGTGGCTCCGCGGTGACCGCAAGCAGGCCGAGCAGATGTGGCGCGGCGTGCTCCGCGGGCCAAACTGGGTGGCCTTTGGCTTCATCGCGGCCGAGGTCGAGATCGCACGTCTCCAGAAGCCCCGTTGAGCGAGCGTTGCGCCGTGGTGTGTTTCGTCGGGCACCGCGGCCACCAGTAGTGTGAACGGAAGGACTAGCCATGACCGATTTCACAGGTTCAATGGCAGACTCGATGGCCCGCGTGGCGCGGTTGCTCTTCGCGGCGGACGCCGTGGTCGCGCTGACGGGCGCGGGAATCTCTGCGGAGTCCGGCTTGCGTACGTTCCGCGGCGCGACGGCTTCGGACCTTCCCGCCGACATGCGAGCGCTCTGGGCCGAGTTTGATCCGATGCGGCTTGCGACGCCCGAGGCCTTTGCCGCCGACCCCGCGATGGTTTCGCGCTGGTACGACTGGAGGCGATTGGGGTGCCTGGCGGCCGAGCCGAACGCCGGGCACCTCGCATTGGCGGACATGCAGCGGCGGCTCGGCGAGCGCGGCGGCACGCTCACACTCATCACGCAGAACGTCGATCGCCTGCACCAGAAGGCCGGGAGCATGGGCGTCGTCGAACTCCACGGCACGATTCTGGAGTGGCGCTGCACGGCGTGCGCCCGCCGACTCACGCCGGAGCGCGAGCCCATGCCGCACTTTCCGTCACCCGCACCGTGCTGCGACGGGGCGCTGTTGCGGCCCGACGTCGTGTGGTTTGGCGAGATGCTCCCTGAGCAAACGATCGCGGCGGCGCTGCGGGCGTGTGAATCGGCCGATGTCTTTCTGAGCGTCGGGACGAGCGCGGTGGTGCAGCCCGCGGCGAGCCTGGTGCATGTCGCCGCACGAGCGGGGGCTGCGACCGTCGAGATCAACCTCGATGAGACGCCGGCCAGTGGTGCCGTCGATTGGTCGCTCCGCGGGCAGTGCGGCGAGGTGCTGCCGCGGCTTGTGAATCTCGCGTGGCGGTAGTCCAGTCACTGCCGCTGCCGAAATAAAAGCCCCGGCCAAGAGACCGGGGCTGCGTTGAATGACGAGTTGTCCGAAAGCGAGGTGATTAGGCCTTGCGACGACGGGCGACGACGAACGCGCCAGCCAGGCCGATGAGGCCGGCCCACGCCGCCGGGGGAAGCGGGATGCTCGAGGTGGTGTCGAAGTTCGTGCCGTCGAAGAAGCCCTCGTTGCCGGAACCGATGTTCCAGTTGGTGAGGAACCCGTTGGTCGCGCCGGACGAGCCATAGGCGCTGGCGAGCGACTTGACGGGGTGCATCCAGATGCCGACCTTGTTGTCGAACTTGATGCCCTTCCAGGGGTTGCCGGCGGTGTATGTGGGGCTGAAGGCGTTGATAGCGGCAACGTTGATGTCAAAGGTCATGGTGCGTTTGCCGCTGGCGTCAACGACGGAGGCGGAGTTGGTGAAGCCCGCCGCGCCGGTCGAGATGATGCGATCGGGGGTCTGGTTGCCCGCGACGCCGCCGTTGCCATCGGTCCAACTGGTCTGGAGGTTGGCACCGTTGTAGCCATAGGCGGTGATCTTGGGCGACGCGACGTTGGTCGCATCGAAGTAGAGCAGGGCGAGTTCGCCGGCGAGCCCGTTGGGGTTCGGGCCGTTGTTCAGGGCGAGCGTGAAGCCCTTGGTGATCTGGTTGGTGAAGGTGACGGAGAACGTCAGTCGCTGCGTCGCGTTGTTGTATGTGGACTGCACGGTCTGGAACGTGCCGCCGGTGTTGTTGATGGCATAGTTGCCACCGGGCTGACCCGCCGTGAAGTTCCACGAATAGGTCGTGGCCGAGGCTACCGAGCCGGCCAATGTCGACAACGCAACCACCGCCAGTGTACGAAAATGCATGAATTACTCCTCTTTCTTTCCTGCGTGCGCGCGGATGGCAACTGCGTCGGCCAGCCGCTCATGCATAGTCTAGGGCTGTTCGCAGGAAATGCAAGGGAGCACTACACTCGCAGCGCGAAATCCTAACAAGAATCAGCGCAAGAGCGGTGCTAATACTGCCCAGATTAACGCATCGGCGCGTTATTCTGCCGAAGCGCCCGGTTCCCGGGCTTTACATCTTTCTACGGCGGCCGATCACATACGCGCCGGCAAGCCCGGCGAGGCCGACCCATGCCGCTCTCGGCAAGGGGACAACACCAGACGCGCTCGCGTAGAAGTTATTGCCGACAAAGTACCCGGCCCCGCCCATTGTCCAGTCGGTCAAGTACCCGTTCACCGGCCCCGCCGATCCGTAGGTGGTGGTCAGCGCCCCCAGTTGGTGCATCCAGATGCTCGCATTCTGCCCGAACCGAAGCCCGCGCCAGGGTCGCGCGGAGCCGTACATCGGCACATGCGAGTTGATCGTCGCCACGTTGATGTCAAACGTCATCTCTCGTCCGCCGTCGATATCTCGTGCTGTCGCGGAGTTCACGAATCCCGAGGTGCCGCTGGAGACGATTCGATCGGGCGTTTGGTTTCCGGGGGTGTTTCCATCGCCGTCCTTCCAACTCGATATCGAGTTGGCGCCGTTGTAGGCATACACCGAGATCTTGGGAGAAGCCATCGAGCACGCGTCGAAATAGAGCATCGCCACTTCGCTGGCGGTGCCGTTGATGCTCGAGCCGCCCCGCAAAGCCAACGCGAACCCCTTGGTGACGCGGTCGCCGAAAGTGACGGAGAACGTCAGCCGCTGCGTGACAGTGTCGTAGGTCGACCGAACTTTGGAGTAGGCACCGCCGGCATTGCTGATGGCGTAGTTGCCGCCGGATTGCCCGGCGTTGAAGTTCCAGGTGTACACCGACGCCGAAGCGGTCGGAACCGCCGCGACGATCACGGCTACACCTGCTCGCAGTTGACCAAGCACATCAAACCCTTCCACGAGCGTCCCACCGCCCGCCATAACAGATGCAGACGTCCAGATCATAGCCCAATCTCGTTATCCACAGACAAGGAAGCGATGAGCCCTCTCTCATTGGCCACAAGACTTTGCGCTTCCTGCAACACCCGCCGACTCGCCTGCAGCGATGGCCAACGCCTGATACACTGCTCTCTCACGGGTTCGGTGAAACGACGGAGGAACTGACCATGATCGGATGGCGTTTGGTGGCTGTTGTTGCTGGTGCATTCCTGCTCGCCGGTTGCACGCCGTCGAGTGCTTTTCGTGTTCGTATTTCCACAGAGCCGGCTTCATCGCTGGTTTCAGTGGAGAAATCGGACGGTAATGCGCTCTCGAAAGAGCGCCCCGCGCCCACCGAAGCCACGCTGTCGTTCGCTGACTCGCTGGCGAAGTACCAGATCAAGGCAAGCCCGACGGGCGACGCCACCGAGAACCACAAGGCCACGCTGGTGACGCTGACTCGAGCGGACGTTGAGAAGTTGCCCGGCTCAGGCTCGACCAAAGACCTGCTCATCAAATTGGAGGAGAAGCCCTATGTGGAGATGAGCGATTTCCAGGCGACCTACGACCCCAAGCGTGGCGGATGGGTCGCCGTCAAGAGCCGCAAGCGTGCCTACACCATCGAGACAGAGGACAACTCGCTCCTTCCCGATCGTGTCTACACGTTCAAGGGGTTCGACGGCATCCGCGGGGCGGGAATCTCGCCCGGTGGGGATCGCATCGTGTTTGCCGGATTCAAGGCCAAGCCCGCATCGATTCCTGATCCCAAGGCCGTCAAGACGCGCAAGAAGGACGAGCCGCCGCCGGATCCGCTCGAGGCCGCGGTGACGCCCGTCGCGACCAGTGAGGTTCGGGCCGTCGTGCTGCGTTCCGGTGCCGAGCAGCCGATCAGCGATCCCAAGCGGCTGACCTTTGACCCGAGTTTTTCGCCCGACGGCGAGAACGTTGTCTACGTCGCTACTTATTCGCGTCCGGGCTTCACCGATATCTTCCGCCAGTTCGCCACGCGCCAGGGCGGTCGTAGCACCATCACCACCTATTCGCGCTCCGAGGCCACGATGCGTCCCACCGAGGCAGCGGGCGATGCGCTGATCTTCAATCTGATGCTCGAGGACGCATCGATCCTCGATGATTCGAGCATCATCGCCCGCAAGGGCCTCGCGGGTTACGACACGAATCTGGGCCAGGGTGTGCAGCCCGCCATCTCCCCGGATGGCAAGCGTTTCGCCTGCATCATCAAGGGCGACCTCTACGTCCGTGATATCGAGGGCAGCAATATCCTCCGCCTCACCACCGACGCCGAGGACATCGCACGTCGCTACCGCGAAAGGCTGAGCAACCCGCTCGACCAGCAACGGTTCGACCAGTACGAGCGAGACCACCTCTACACACCCTACGCGAACCCGACCTGGACGCCCGATGGTCGCTTCGTGGTGTTCGCATCGATGCGAGGTGCCGATCCCGAAGGCCGGCCCAACGAGGATATTTTCGCCATCCCGGTTGATGGCAGCGGAACGATCATTGCGTTGACCACCAACCCTTCCGCCGATCGCCTTCCCATGATCCCCCGCGACGGCAAGAGCATCTACTTCGTCTCGAACCGCGGGAAGCAATGGGGCATCTGGCGGATCGAGGCCCCCGCCGAGATCAGGCCAGCGAGCAACTGACCGCCATCAGCCGATGGCTTTGACGTACACGACCTTGTCGTCGCCGACGGCGTAGAAATCGCGCAATCGCGCCTCTTCCGCATAGCCGCAGCGCGCGTAGAACGCCCGAGTCGGCGCATACAGGTCGCGCGATGAGGTCTCGACATACACCCGCCGGCCCGGTGCCAGTGGCGTGCCACCGGGTCCGATCAACCCCGCCGCCATGCGCCGCTCGGCCTCTTGCATCAATCGCGCGCCGAGGCCGTGCCCCTGCCGATCCGCCCGCACCGCGACCCAGTAGAGGTCGAAACTCCCGACCGTACACGCGATCGGCCCGAAGCACGCGTAGCCGATCGACTCGCCGGCTTCGTGCTTGGTCGTGCCTCGATCCGCGAACAGGAAGTAATACTCGCTGGCCAGGCCCTTCGCGAGCCGCTCCTCCACCAACTCCACCGCTACATCAACCTCAAAATCGTGGAAAAACCCGGTCGAGGCAACGATCCGCCGGATCGCTACGGCGTCACTGGCGCGCGGCTCGTCGCGCAGCGTGATCTCATCGGCGATCGAGTCCGACGAGCCAGAGGAGGATGGAAGCCATGACGGGCCGCTCATCCCGCATCCTCCACGATCCGCGCGATCGCATCGTCGAACGTCAATCCCGATTGCAACGCCGCCACCGCGAACCCCGCCCCGAGAGACAGACACGGATTCGCGTTCACATCGATGACCCACGGCACGCCATGCGTGTCGATTCGCAGATCGACGCGTGCCCACCCACGCAAGCCGAACACCGACCAGCACTTCGATACCACGTCGCGGATCGCGCCGGCCAGCGTTGGCTCCTCCGCGCCGATGAACCGCCGAACCGTGTCGCGATAGGCCGGTGCTGACTCGTCCCATTTCGCCCGATACCCCATCACCCTCGGCCGGTCGGCGGCATAGCCCTCAAAGAGCATTTCGGCCAGTGGCAGCACCCGCCCCGACAGCACGGCGATGTTGAACTCGCGGCCCTCGATGTATCGCTCGACAAACCCTTCGCCGCCCAGCGACTCGCGCCGCGATGCCAGCGCATCTCCCAGCGCGCGCGCGCCGATGGCCCCGCCGCCGACCTCGATCACCGAATCCTCATCCAGTCCGCGCGAGGCGTGTTCCCACACCGACTTGACGATCCATCGGCCCGCGACGCTTCGCCGATCGTCGCCCGAATGTTCCACCCGTGTGCCAAGCACTTCTCCGGTCTCTCGCCTCGCCGCCAAGTCGGTCGCCTCGAACCACTCCGGTGTCGCCACGCCGGCGCTTCGCAGCAGCCGCTTGCAGAGCGTCTTGTGAGTCGCCGTGAAGAGCGCCGCCGAGCCCGAGCCGGTGAATCGCACGCCCATCGCTTCGAGCAATCCCGGCACCACCGCCGCCAGCCGTCCGTGCCCGCCGAGCGACTCCACCAAGTTGAAGCACAACTCCGGCCGCTCGCTTCGCAGCCTCTCCGCCAGCGGCGAGAGGTTCAGGTCGCATGGCACAACTTCAACGCCCCACCCCAGCGCCGCGAGTGCCGACTCCACCGCCGCGACCTGTTCCAAGACGTCCAGATCATCCGGCGGTGAGTCCGGCCCAACTCGATCGTGCAACAGCCATGCCCGTTTCATCGCGACACCTTACCGTCCAATCCCGGGGATCGCACGCTCCAGCCGTCGCGAGCCCACACGCTCAGACGCCGACGAGACGATCGCCGCGATCAACTCGTCGTAGCCCATGCCCGCCATCCGCGAGAGAATCGGCAGGTCGGACTTCACCGGGTGCAGCCCAGCCAGCGGGTTGATCTCGATGAAGTTCATCCGGCCCGCCGCGTCGCCGCGAACATCCACCCGCCCCGCATCACGGCAGCCGAGCGCTCGATACGCGGCCAGCGCCACCTCGAACGCCGCATCGCGCACAGAGCCCTCTGCGAGCGTATAGCGGCAGCGCTCGCGCCAGTGCTCCTTGTTGTCGAATGAGTACACGCCGGGGTCGGCCTTCTCCGTCAGGTGTACCTCCATCGCGCCGATGCACCGCGCCCGCTCGCCCGTGCCGACGATCCCGACGGTCATCTCGCGCCCGGGCAGGTATTCCTCGACCAAGACCGGCTGCCGATAGCGCTCCAGCAGTTCCTCGCAGACGCGGGCAAGGTCTTCACTCCGGCGAACCCACGACGACGCGGTCACGCCCTTGCTGCTGCCCTCCGCGACCGGCTTGGCAAAGAGCGGGACGGGCAGATCGACCCGCGCCACGTCTTCCGGCGTCGCCACCACCGCGAACGCCGCCGTCCGCACGCCCGCGTCGCGGACGACGCGCTTGGTCATCGCCTTGTGGAGCGAGAGCGTGCAGACCAGCGGATCGGAGAAGGTGTACGCGAGGCCGTGGAGGTCGAGGACCATCGGTACCTGCGCCTCGCGCGCGATGCCGGTCTGACTCAGACCCTCGGCGATGTTGAAGACGAGATCCCAAGGCGGCGGCGCGTTGAGCGGCGTGGAAGAAGCGGGGACGCCCCGGCTCGCTGCATGGGTGGCCTCGCGCAGCCGCGAGAGCAACGCTCCAACCGAGCCGATGCGATCTGTTTCATGGCCCAGACGCCGGAGCGCGCCCTCGAGCCCCTCAACGACGTCGATCGAGTCAAACTCGGCGGTGTCGTCCTCGCTCCAGCCGGCGGCCAGGTAGTCGTCGCGCAGGTCGTACGTCAGCCCGATTCGCATGGGCGCAAGCGTACCCGCGCGGGGCGGCAAGCGGTGGTAGAGACTCGTCGTGCCACCGACTTCGGCCTGGCGAAGTCGGTGTTCTTGGGATTCAGAACCGACTTGCTCCCAGAGCCGACCAAGTCGGTGGCACGGGTCAACACAGTGCCATCGGTCGCAGAGTTCAGGTAGCGGGCGGTGGAACGCATACATGATGTCCAGCGGTCGGCCTGCGTCGGGCGACTCCAGCCATCCACGATCGGGCCAGAGGCCCACCAAGGAACGAGCCATGAAGACGATCCTGAACCTCGGAACCGGAATCACCGCCATGTGTGTGCTCGCGGGGATGTCCGCAGCGCCCGTGCATGCCGCGCCCGGCTTTCGCGTCGCGGCGATCAGCACGTCGCCGCGGCCAAGCGCCCCGGAGGCCAAGCCCCGGACCGCCGGCCCCGACACCCCGAACTGCCCCGCGAACTGCGACGAGAGCACGATCGTCCCCTACATCACCGTCAACGATTTCATCTGCTTCCAGAACCTGTACGTCACCGCGCTCACCGAAACCCAGGCCCAGCAACTGGGCAGCCCTGCCAACTGCGACGCTTCGACCATACCACCCGTTCTGAACGTTGGGGATTTCATGTGCTTCATGTCCATCTGTGCCGCCGGGTGCTCGGCACCGTGACCGGCTACCGGCGCGGGCAGCGCGGCGGACGGCGGCTGGAGCTCATCGTGCCATCACCTATGCCATCGAAGTCGATCCGCCGAATTCGATGATGGCAATCCGGCCTCGCGGGAGGTCAATCTCTGTCTCGCCACCTTGAACCATCGAAGTCCGCATCGGACTTCGGTGGCGTTGGCTCTGTCGCTCGACATTTCGATCTCACCGGTGATTGGTCGCCTAGATATAGTTTGACTATTCAAACTTTCTGGTTATACTTATCAATCATGGTACATGCACCCCAACGCACCAACCCAGTTGTCGTTGCGCCCCTCGCGCGTCCGCCGATCCGCGTGCGACAGGCCTGCGCTGTCGGTGCCATGGCAGCAGTTGCCGGGTGCGCGGCCGCCGCGAGCGCCCAGGGCCAGCCCAAGGTCGCACCGCCAGAGCCCGACAAGTCGGGGTACACACTGTTTAATCCGACGCCCCGCGCCCTGATGCGGGAAATGAGCACCGACCGCCCCGACACCACCGAGAGCCCCTACACGGTTGATGCTGGGCACCTCCAGATCGAGATGTCCTTCGCGGACTTCTCCTACGACCGCACCAACAGCGACTCGCAAACCCGACACGCCTTCGCCGTGGCACCCGTGCTCTTCAAGGTCGGCCTGCTCAACAACGTGGATCTCCAGATCGGCATCGACCCCTACACGCGAGAGAAGACCACCGACCGCACATCGGACGCTTCCGAAACGCTCGAAGGGTTCGGCGACACGGTCGCGCGGCTCAAGGTCAACCTCTGGGGAAACGACGGAGGCGAGACGGCCTTCGCCCTCATGCCCTTCGTCAAGTTCCCTACAGCCGACGGCGACCTCGGCAACGGAAACATCGAGGGAGGCTTCATCTCCATCCTAGCCATCGAACTTCCCAACGAGTTCTCCTCGACGTTCATGATCGAGTTCGATTTCAATCGCAGCGGGGCCGACGATCGCTACGTCGTGGACCTCGTGCATACGGCGACCGTTGGCCGCAATCTCCTCGGCAAACTAGGCGGCTACCTCGAGTACGCAGGCTTCTGTAACCTCAACCGCGACGAGGACTACCGTGGATACTTCGACGCCGGCCTGACCTATGGCCTGACGCCCGATGTCCAGCTTGACTGCGGCTGCCGCGTGGGCCTGACCAAAGCCGCGGAAGACTTCGGCGTGTTCGCCGGTATCTCGATGCGGTTCTGATCCGACCGTCCGGCACAATGTCATGTGCCGAGAGTGATGCGAATGTGAAGGGTGATCTGACGGCACCACGACGGACCAGACTGGCTGTCAGTCGTGAGTGAACATCAGCGTTCTGCAAAGCACCCTGATCCACGGAAGCACGACCGAGCCGAAGCGTCTCAGTCTTCGTACATCGAGCCGCAGCGTCCCTTCGTGCCTTCGTCCCCTCGTCCCTTCGTCCCCTCGTCCCTTTCTCCTACTGCCTCTGCGCCGCCATTTCCGCCGATTCGTGCGCGGTGTGGCCATCGCCCGGGAACTGCTTGATCGCGTCCTGCTTGCGGTGTCGGCCCGTGCCCTGCGCGCCCGCCGCGGGCGTCCGCTCGGGGATCGAGTAATCCGCGTTGGGCAGCGTGTCGGTGTACTTCATCGCTGCCGAGGCCGCCTTCAGCATCGTCTCGTCCGCGTTCTCGTAGAGTTCGCGGAAGTTCATGTGGATCGCGCACTCGGCGATCTCGAAGAAGTGCATCGCCGCGGCGCGATTCCGCTCGAACTCCGCATCGCCGCCGGCCGTCCCGCCGTTCTGCGTGCGAAGGTCGTGATCGAGTTTGCTGAGCGTGCAGGCCCACGCGTGCAGCCACACGGCGTTATCCGCGAGTCGCGCCTGCACCGCCTGCCGCGTGATGATCGCCTCGGCGTATCGCTTGCTTGCCTGCTTGAACTGGTGGCTGTGCTCGCGGACGGTCCGGCAGAAGTGCGCCGCCGCGTCCTGAAGGCTCGGGTGGATCTTCCGCACGCTCGGCACGCGCCGGCGGATGCCCGCGAAGAGTTCCATCCCCAGCGGCACAGCCGCCTTCATCACCATCGGCCTCGAGAGGTTTCGCATGATCCGCGAGAGGTTGCCGCCGAAGCCCTCGTCCTTGTTCCAACCCACGGCCTGCTGTACCGTCAGCATCTTCTCGGCGAGTTGCTTGCCGCCATAGGCGAAGATGAACGACTGCATCACCTCGTTGGCCCCCTCGACGATGAGATTGATCCGCGAATCGCGGAAGATGCGTTCGACCTCATTCTCGGTCATATAGCCCTCGCCGCCCATGATCTGCAGCGAACTGTTGACCGCCCGCCACCCCATCTCGGAGCAGAAGACCTTGCAGATGGCGGTTTCGAGCATGATGTCCTCGTCCTTGCGGTCGAGCATGCCCGTGGTCATGTAGAGCACGGCGTCCATCGCGTAGCAGAGCGCCGCCATCGAGGCGATGTGCTTCTGAACGAGTTCGAAATCGGCGAGCGGGCGCTGGAACTGGTAGCGCGTCTGCGCCCACTTGATGCCCTGATCCATCGCGCGTCGTGCGCCGCCGAGCATCCCCGCCGAGAGCGTGCAGCGGCCATAGTTGAGGCACGTCAGCGCGACGTTCAGCCCCCGGCCCTCCTGGTGCAGGAGGTTGGCCCTGGGCACGCGCACGTTGTTGAACCGGATCCGCGCCTGCCACGTCCCACGGATGCCGCACTTACTGCGGTTTTTCTGGAAGATATCGATGCCGGGCATGTCGGGCGTGCAGACGAGCGCTGAGACCTTGTCTGACTCCTTGCCGGTCTTCGGGTCGGCGATCTTCTGCCGCGCCATGACCGTAAAGATCGCTGAGATGGCCCCCGACGTGGCCCATTTTTTCTCGCCGTTGAGGATGTAGGTCTGAGTCGCCGGGTCATACTCGCAGCGGGTCTCTTGCCCGCCCGCGTCGCAGCCGACGTTGGGCTCCGAGAGGCAGAACGCGCTGAGCCAGTCTTTCGCCAGGCGGGGCAGCCAGCGCTTCTTCTGCTCGTCGGTGCCGAAGAGCATGATCGCCTTGCAGCCGATGGACTGGTGCGCGGAGACGAGCACCGCCGTCGACCCGCAACTCGCTCCGATCCGCTCCAGTACGCGGTTGTAACTCGTGATGCCCATGCCGAGCCCGCCGTGCTCCTTGGGGATGGTCATCCCGAGCACGCCCAACTCGAAGAGCCGCTGGATCACCCAGTCCGGGATCTCCTGCTCCTGGTCGATATGCACCGACGGATGCTCGTTGCGAAGGTAGTCGTCAAGCCGCGCCAGCAACTGGTCGCACTCGGCCTGCTCCTTCGCCTCCATCTGCGGATAGGGGAACACCATCTCGTCGCGCAGGTTGCCCCAGAAGAGGTTCTTCACAAACCCCATCGACGACGGCTCGGGTCCGAGGAGCGACTCGGCGTCCTCGATCAACTTCCGGTCCTTCTCCGCCATCTTCATCGATTTCAGATCAGCCATGTGCTTCGCCTCTTCTTCGCGGCACGCCGCGCACAACCCCGGAAAGCGGCTTCACCGCTTGGATTTCGAGAAAAACGCCTCCAGCGCCGCACGCGCCTCGGGCGTGTGCCGCAATCGAATCAGGTGCCTCCGCTCGCACTCGAGCGCCGCCATCCATCCCCGCGCGAGCCCGACGTCCACCGCATCCGCCACCGCTGAGGCCGCCGCAGTCGTCGGCAAATCCCCCCGCACCTCATCCAGCGCCGCGAGGACATTCGCGGCCACCGGGCCGCGCCCGATCCATCGCCACGGCGCGCCGTTGCGCTCCCCGCGCCCGCGCGGCCGCTGCTCCATCACCCACGCCTGCGCCGTCGAGATGAGTTCGCCGGCGCTCGCCGCGACGCGATCGAACAGCCTCGCCGACACCGCCTCGTCAAACGCCATCGTCTGCCCGCTCGCGGTTCGGCGGATCGCCTCCATCGGCTGCATCCGCGCCGGCAGCAGGTTCGTCCCGCCCCAGCCCGGACAAATCGCCAGCCCCGCCTCCGGCAGCCCGACCGGATACGGTCTTCCCGGCTGTCCGTCCTTGCTCGCGGGAGGCGACGCGATCAGCCCGTCGCAGTGCATCGCCAGTTCGAGCCCTCCGCCGAGCGCCGCGCCGTTGATCGCCGCCGCCGTCGGATAGGGCAGTTCCGCGATCATGCCGAAGACCGCGCTGCCATACGCGAGGTAGTTGTCGAGCGCCGCGTTGTCGAGATCGCTGATGGATTTCAGGTCGGCACCCGCTACGAACACCCGCTCCGACGCCGACGCGATCACCAGCCCCGTCGCGTCCCGCGGCAGCGCCTTGAGCGTCGCCTCCAGCCGCCGAAATAGGTCGTGATCGAGCACCACCACGGGCTTGCCCGGCTGTTCGAGCCGAAACATCACCACGCCCGCAAACGGGCCGGATATTTCGCGGTGGATGGGAAATGACTCAGCGTTCATTGGAGAGGAGGGGGCGGAAAAAGCGATCAAAAACCGCGTGGATTCACTCGCGCGGAGTGTAGGCAGCGTCCCTCCATGCCGCAGCATCACGCCACATGCCTTGATGCCGCGTGCCTTGGTGCCTTCTTCGTCATCGTCCCTCTTTGCTCACCCCCCCATCTTCGCCCGCAGCATGGCCTGTGCCTCCGCTGTCGCCAGCACGTCCGCCGACAACTTCGCGCCCCGCTCCACCAACTCCTCATCCAACGACCCATCCAGCTCATTCAGCAGCGCTTTGGTCGCGCGCAGCGCCCCCGGCCCGCCCGTCGCGAGCCGAACCGCGATCGCCTCCACCGCCGCGTCCAAATCCGCCAGCGTCGGCACGCACTGATCCACGATCCCAAGCGCTCGCGCTCGCTCGCCGGTCATCACGCCCCCCGAAAGCAGCACGTTTCGCGCCCGCCCCGCCCCGATCTTTCGCACCAGCCACGGCGCCACCACCGCCGGGCACACGCCCAGATCAACCTCCGGAAATCCCATCTTCGAATCCGCGTGCGTCACCGCGATGTCGCAGACCGTCGCCAGCCCGCACCCGCCGCCGATCGCCGCACCGTTCACCCGCGCCACTGTCACCATCGGCAGCCGCCGCAGCGCCACCGTCAGACGCCCCAGCGACGACAGCAACTGCCGCGGCAGCCGCGCCGCCAACCCCTCGTCGCTCGCCACGGCCTTCAGGTCCATCCCCGCGCAAAAAGCCTTGCCCGCGCCGGTCACGATCAGGACCGTCACGTCCGCACGGGCCGCCAGCTCGCCGAGCCGCGCGTGCAGCGCTGCGAGCAGCTCGAGCGAGAGCGAGTTTCTCGCCTCAGGCCGATTCAGCGTCAGCGTCGCCCGCGGCGGCGCGATCTCAAGCAATGCAAGTTCAGTCATCGAAACTCCAAGCTTGCGTGCTCTATGGTGGCACCGGTCTCCGGACCGGTGGCTACCCTCTCTACACCTTCTCCTCCTCCCAACTCTCCTCCTCCTTCATTTCTATGCCTTCTCAAAGCCATCTCCATCGTCGTGAATACGATCGCGCGTGACGAACCGCGCGCGTCCTTGCATCTCCTGTGGCTACGACCTCGGCGAGACGGCCACGGGTTCGCCCTGCCCCGAGTGCGGCAAGCCCGCCTATGACGAACGAGACGCCTTCGATCACCGCGGCTCCCGTAATCAGCGATGGCGAATCACGATCGCCATAGCCATCACGACGGGCATCGCCGCAGGCTTCATCTTTCTGTGGAGAACATGTGAGGCAGCGGGCATCTGACGTTGCGGGCAGCGAGTACGATCGTGCGTGGGCGAAAATCGTCTCTGTTTGACCTGCGGCTACAACATTGAGGGCATTCCTTCGGGCGCGATATGTCCGGAGTGTGGTACTCGCGCGGTATCGATGCAGGAGGCGATCGATCCAGCGGCCGCCAGGGGCCGACGAAAGCGGCTGTTCCGAATCTGCCTCTGGCTGTGCGTTGCAGCAGTGTTGATGGTTGCAGTTCCAGCGATTGTCTTCATAGTGTGGACGCTGAGCTCGGCCGAGTTCTAACAAATAACCGAGTATGGCTTCGCCGCTCATCTGCCCACCACCTTCCTCAACCTCTCCGTCTC
>JBJXFQ010000086.1:0-13660 GCA_046155605.1 Phycisphaerales bacterium | reverse complement strand
TACGGCGTTGCCATCCCGGCTCCTCTCGGGCACATCCCCGCGCGCCCAGAGGAAACTACATCAACGTCGGCCATAGCGCAACCGAACGTGCGCCGTACAGGCGCCAGATTCGAACTGAAGCCGCTCTAGCGGCTCTTGTGGCATTTGTCGCATGTGCAGATGCGGCATGACGCCGCGGAGACCCTCATGGTTCTGGTCATATGGCAAGTTGTTCAGGTCGTCGCCGCCATTCCCTTGGTTGCACTCCCGATCTTCGTTCAGGCAAAGGAATCGCTGGAAGAGCCCGTACGCCCGGCTTCACTCGGGACATTCGGCATCGTCATGATGTGCGGCGTTTACTTCGCAGTCGCCGGGATCATCAATGGCATCGCCGTCGCGAGGTTGCTCGGTTGGCGCTGGGCCATGGCGCTGCTTTCCGGTGCCATTGCGGGTGGAGTCGGCGCGGTGACGGCGTCGATGCTGCTCTACACCATGGCGACGGTCGGCGGACGCGGACTGACCTTTGCCGGCACCGCGATGATCGTCGCCATGCTCGTCGTCAACCTGATGGCCCCGAAGTGGACTGGAAAGGCCTTTCAAGACCAGCGGATGACGATCTTGCCGAACTGATCGGCGGCCTCGAGGCGCTGATACGCCTTCACGCAGTCTTCCGGCGCGAACACCTGATCGACGACGGGCGCCAGCCGCCCCGCGCGGAAGAGCGCGGCGATCTCGTGGAACTCCTCGTTCGAGCCCATCGTCGAGCCGAGGATGCGAATCTGGTTCCAGAAGATACGGGCGAGGTCGGTCGTCGCATCCGGGCCGCTCGTGCAACCGGGCGTGACATACGCCCCGCCGCGGGCGAGCGATTTGATGCAGTTGAGGTGCGTGGCCTTTCCCGAAGAATCGACGGCCATGTCCACGCCGCGCTTGCCGGTCCAGCCGCGAATCTCCTTCGACCAGTCCTGCCCCTGATCGTGTACGCCGTGCGAAGCGCCGAGCGCCTTCGCTCGATCGAGTTTCGATTGGTGGCGACTCGTGACGGCGATGGGGCAGCCGAAGTGCCGCGCGATCGCCAGCGCCGAGGTGGCGACGCCCCCGCCGATGCCGGTGATGAGCACGGATTGCCCTGGTCGAAGTTGGCCTTTGGTGACCATCATGGACCATGCGGTGAGCGTGCAGAGCCCGAAGGCGGCCGCCGCAGCCGGATCGGCGTCCTGGCCAACCGTGGCAAGATTCGCCGCGGGCACGACGAATCGCTCCGCGAGCATGCCGTGATGGTGCTCGCCGATCAGTTGATACTCGGGCGCGAGGGTCGATGCCGGCGGATCGTCGGGCGCGACCCGTGGCGGGATTCGCGTCGCGGCATTCACAATGACGCGGCGACCGATCCACCCGCGATCGACGCCCTCGCCGACCTCGACCACCATGCCGCAGGCGTCGCAGCCGGAGATGCGCGGATAGGTCAGCGAAAGACCCGGCACGCCACGCCCGACCCAGAGATCCATCTGATTGAACGCGGTGGCGAGCGTGGCGACGAGCGCCTGCCCCGGCCCCGGCGGCGCGGGATCGGGCCAATCCGTCATGTACCGGATGTTCGGAGCGACCGGCGAACCCTGCTTGGTGACGACGATGGCGCGCATCGAGCAAAGCATAGCCGTTGACGCCCGTGAGTTGCTCGCCCAGGCATGAGCCGAGATGCTTTAAATGAACAAGCCCCCGAACGTGCGTTCGGGGGCTTGAAGTGCAACTACAACATTCTCAAGATCAGGCCGCTACTGCGATCAGACCATCGCCTTGAGCGCCTTGAGCGGGCGGATCTTCAGGGCCGTGGACGCGGGCTTGGCCTTGAACATTTTTTCCTGCTTGGTGAAGGGGTCGATGCCCTTGCGCGCCGGCTGAGCGGGTTTGAAGCGGGCGGTGACCTTCATCAGGCCCGGCACGACGAAGACCTTGGGCTTGTCGGGCGAGGGCTTGGCGAGATCGACCGACATGACGCGGGCCATGGTGTCGAACACGCCGACGATCTCCTTGCGGGCCAGGCCGGTGTGCTCGGCGATGATGCGGTACACCTCGCCCTTGGTCCGCTGCTTTCCGGCGGGCGTGAGTTTGGTGGGCTTGGGGGCGGCCGGCTTCGCGGCCGACTTCTTCGCAGGCTTGCTCGTCTTCTTCGCCATTGCTTTCTCCACAGAGTCGGTGTTGGCGGGGATCCTTTCCCGCCTCTTTCTTGGGCTTGTTGTAACACGCTCCGCGCGCACAAGCAAGTCCACTTACCGCCATTCATCGGTTTTTCTAGCGGTTTTTCCGCAGTTTGCACAGTTTCGACAACGGCTGGTAGCACGCGGTGGCAAGAAAGCGGGACGATCCGATGCTCCACAGGTACTCAAATGTCGATGAGGAGGCGATCACGCATGCATCGATTGACACGCCATAAATGCCTTATGTACAAGCCTTTGCGACCATGCCGATCGATCAACTCTCGACGCCGTCGAGGTCCACGACGATGATCGAGTGATCGGAGTGGCCCGCAAGCCGCGGCTCGTGCCACAATCGGCACGCGGCCAGACGACGAGCCAGCGGTGCGGAAAGAAAGGCATGATCGATACGCACGCCGCGGCCATCGTGCCCAACCCACGTCGGCTCGGTCGTGCCGGGATTCGTGACGCGCCAGGCATCGACGTAGCCGAATGTGGCCAGTTTGCCAAGCGAGGCGCTCCCCGTGGGCGTCGGAGAATCGCCCCCGGAATCACGCCGGGCGGCGTTGAAGTCGCCGACGAGCGCGCACGGCCTGTCGCGGCGAGCGCTCGCGATCTCGATGAGACGGGCGAAGACTCGCTCGCGCGCCGAGGTGTCGGCGGGGTTGTCGGTCCAGGCGTCCGGAGGGACATGGATGCCCACGAGCGCGAGCCCGGGCGTCTCGATCTCGATGAGTCGGCGGGCGGCGCGCGAGTTCACCCCGACGCCGCCGAGAGAAATCGGAGCGATCTCGCGGAGCGGCGGACGCGCGGCGATGAGCAGTCCGTTGCTGCCGCGCGGCGGATTGTTCTGGACGTGGTGGATCAGGCCGTGGTCTGCGAGCACTCCGGCGATCTGGCCTCCGGCTGCCGGGCGGAACTCGGTGAGCACGACGATGTCGGGCTTGAGTTCCAGGAGGGTGAGGGCGATCTCGGGCATTCGGCGAGCATTGCCGCCATGCATCAGATTCCAGGCGACAATGCGCACGGGCAGTTCCACCTAAGGCAGCGGGAGTAGTTCGACGATGCGGTACTCGCGCGGCGCAATCGGGAGCGGATTGTCTGAGGCGAGGTCAATCGCGGTGCCCGTAACGGCGTCCCGAAGGGCGACACCCGGCGGCAAAGGCGCAGCGGCCGATTCATGCGAGAGATTGATGGCGATCAGCAGCCGCTGTTCGGGAGTCGAGCGCTCGAAGCACAAGACGCCGCTAAGCGTGCCTGGGACTTCGGTGTATGTACCCCGGCGAAGTGCGGGTGCGGCGAGACGAAGCCGGATAAGCCGGCGATGCGCTTCAAGGAGCGAATCGGGGCGGCCCTTCTGCTCTTCCACGCTGCGGCCGTCGCGGTCGCGCGCGGCGCGGGCGTCATACGCGCCGGCATGGCGGCGCGAGTAGTCGCTCATCGGCGGGCCGGCAACGGCATTCCACTTGAACGGTTCGCGGCGGGGAATGTCGTTGGCGTCGCTGCCGAAATCGCCCTTGGTGCCGAGCATGCCGATCTCGTCGCCCATGTAGATCACGGGCGGGAATGGCAGCGTCAAAAGGATGGCGGCGGCAAGTTCGGCATCTCGCGCGTCTCCCTTGACCACCGACGCGATGCGATCAACATCGTGGTCGCCGAGCGTGGCGAGATAGGTCTTGCCCGGCGGAAGTTCGGCGAGCGCGATCGCGAGCGCGCGACGGATCGGCTCGGCGTTGCCGGTCGTCAGGCCTTCGCGAATCGCAAACAGCAGCGGCTTGGCAAACGTCGCGTCAAAGCCATCGGGCGTGAGCAACGCCGCGCCGGTCGTCTCCCATTGCGCTTGTTCCGCGACGGCGAACGCACCCGGGCGTGCGGCACGCACGGCGCGCCCCCAGGGCTCCCAGAACTCGACGAGGTGATAGCCGAGTCCATCGGGGCCTTTGTCGTATCGGTGCCAGACGTGGTCCAGGCGATAGCCATCGACGCCGTCGGAATGATCGCCGTCGCCGTTGGGATCGAGCCAGAGGAGCGACCATGTGCGAACGAGATCGACCGGGCCGGGCTGACGAAGGTCCCAGTTGACGAAACCGACGGTGTCGCCGGTCCACGTCTTGAAGGAATAGCCGACGGGCTTGCCGCTGCTGGCGTCGATGGACAGCCAGCCACGGGACGGGTCGGTGGGATCGGCGAGCGCGGAGCGGGCGATCCCGCTCTCTCGGTTGATGCCGTAGACCACGAAGTCGATGAGCACCTTGATTCCGCGAGCGTGCGCCAGCCGGACAAAGTCGCGGAACTGCTCCGTGTCGCCGAGGGTCGGGTTGATTCGGTCGGCCTCGGCGTGCTGGTACCCGTGATAGGCGGGCGACGGAAAGACCGGCGTGAGCCAGAGCCCCGTGATCCCAAGCGTCTGCAGGTAAGGCAGCGAGTCGATGAGGCCGCCGATATCGCCGTCACGGTACTCGTCGTTGTTTGAGTCGCGCCACGCGATGGGCATGATGGAATACCACACCTCGTCGGCGACTGGGCGATCGATCACCTGCGCGCGGATCGCTGCCGTGTGAACAGCAAGAACAAGCGTGAGAAGCAGCCAGCGCAGACGCATCGGGATCACTTCGGCGGCGCGGGTGCCGGGCCGCCCTTCTGCGGCATCACAGGCGGGAGCGGCGCGTTAGGATCTGCCGGGAACAGGAACTTGAGTGCGGCGGGGAACCGCGAGGCCCACGCGTTCTCGTCGTGGGCGGCATCGGGCTCGATCACGAGCATCCGATCCGTCACGCCTCGCTCGCCGAGGAAAGCGTCGAGTCCCTTGGCTGCGGCGACGAGACGCTCGCTGGCCGCGGCGTCGGCGGTCTCCTTGGTGCCCATCGCCACATAGATTCGCCCGGGCCAGCGAGAGACGCCGGCGACAAGACCCGGCACGGCCCGCCATTCGTCCCATGCGATCGACGGGCTCTCGAGGAGGACCTTTCCAAAGACCTCGGGGTGGCGCGTTGCCGCATAGAGCGAGATCAGCGCGCCCATCGACGACCCCCCGATGGCCGTGCTCTCGGGGCCGGGCTTCACACGGAACGATCGCTCAACGCGCGGGCGAACCTCGTCGAGGATGAACCGGACATAGGCCTCGCCCTTGGCGTCAAAGGCCGGAACGCCGCCCGGCGGGTTGTACTCCTCGCGGCGACCCGCGCCGGCGTGCGGGATCCCGACGATGATGCACGGCTCGGCGCGGCCGTCGGACATCATCTCCGTGCAGGTCTCATCGACTCGCCACTCGCCCGGCACGCCCGGCATCTGCTCGAACAGGTTTTGCCCGTCGTGCAGGTAGAACACCGGATACCGACGCTCCGCGCTCGCGCGGTGCTCATAGCCCGGCGGGAGCCAGACGAGCACGTCACGCGATCGGCCCGGTGTGCCGCCACCGACGACCGAGAGACGTTGCAGTCGCCCGCGCGCCGCGATCGTGCGATACGGATCGGCGGCCTTCTTGGCCATCGCTTCCGGGCGCTGATCGGCCCAGGCCTCGACCACCAGTTCGACCACGATCGGCTCGTCCGGCTTGAGTTTGGAGACATCGACGTCGGGCAGTTTCCGATTGACAATGTCAGTCATGTCCGCGGCAATCTCAACGGTCTCCCAGGTGCCTCGCGTGAACTTGAACTGCAGCGGCGGATCGTGCTTGACCCACGGCATCACGGTCTGCCAGCGGCGATCGGAACGCCCGACCAGCCGGTATTGCTTGTCGGCAGGGCTCCAGCCGTTCGCGTTGCAGCCCATATAGATCGGCGAGGCTTCGTTGGCGAGCCCGGCGCGATCCTCAACGATGATGACCAGCGGACGCTCCTGTGCGGCGGCCGAGCCGACGGAAAGGAGCGCAAGCACGACGGCGAGAATGGCACGGATCATGGTGTAGCAACCGTAGCCGCGATGTCGATACGCGGTCCGGCGCGCGGAGCCGAAAAATAAACGCGGACCCCGAAGGCGAGGTCCGCGTCGTGAATGCCGTGATAGCCGAGGCTCCGCTTACGGGGCTGTGCAACCCACGCCGAAGCGGTTCAAGAAGCAGATGAAGTCGTTGACGTTGAGAATCGGCGCGGTGGTCGAGGCGTCGCAGTTGGCATAACTCTCGCCGGCACCGAAGCGGTTCAGGAAGCAGACGAAGTCGTTGACGTTGAGGAAGGGGACGGAGGTCGAACCGTCGCAGTTGACATAGCAGGTCGGGCCTGGCGACAGCGTCACGAACTGGTCGCCGGCGAGAGCGCTGAAGTCAACGACCCGGGGCTCGCCGAGGTTAACGGCGTACGCGCGGCCCGGAGTGTTCGGGATGCCGCCGACGACCTGGTTCGAGAGGAAGTCGTACCCGCCATTGCTGAGGAATCCGGCGACCTTGATGGTCGAGTTGGGATTGCCGCCGGGAACGCCGAGTTCGGCGAGATCGATGGAGAACTCCCACCCGGTGGTGACAGCGGGCGCGCCGGTGACGGTCCCGGTCGCCATGGGATCGTTGACGTCGACGCCGCTGACGCCGCCGAGGTTGGAGTTGTTGAGCCAGTGGAGGCTCTTGCCGCCGAGGCCCGTGGCGGAGGGCATGGTCGGGTTGGCCTGGAGTTCGGTGGACGCGCCACGTGGTGCATAGTTGCACTCTGGGTTGGGGACAAATCCGGTCTGGGGCTGGAGGAGCGGGCCGTTGAAGTCGATGGCGGGGGCCTGGGCGGGCTTGTCGCCGCCGTCGAAACTGCTGTAGTCGAGGGAGAACCCGTTGCCGTTGACGATCTTGCCGTCGGTGCGGAGGACGGCGGAGTTAGCGAAGAGGGCGGGCGTGAGGCCGTTGAGCCCGGTGGTGAGGCTGACGAAGTAGTCGGCCTCGAATCCGGCGTCGAACTTGAGACCGTTGCCCGTGCCGTCGTTGCCCAGGCGGTTCAGGCCGTTGAAGTCGACGTTGGGGTTGTCACTGCGCAGTTGGTTCTGGCCACCGCTGGCCACGTCGAAGAAGAGGCTGATCTTGTTGTAGTTGCTCTGGATGTTGCCCGTGACCAAGCCGTAGAGCCTGCCGTTCGCCACCTTGAGGTAGATGCCGTCGATCTCGGAGCCGTTGGCGATATCAGGGTTGCCCGTGGGCGGCGGGCAGAAGCCCGGGACGCCGGCGATGTTCGAGTTGTTGACATCGACAGCGATGGCGGGCGCACCGGGGTCGCCCGGGGTGAGGACGCCGCCGCCGCCGGCCGTGCCCGTGCCGACGAACCAGGAGTTGCCGCTGCCGGCCGCCGGCAGTTCGGCGAAGTCAACGAAAAGTTGCAGGCCCGCGCCGACGTCCTCAAGGCTTGCAAACACCACGCGATCCGGGCTGAACGTGGCGTCGAACTTCATCCCCTCGATCGGAACCGTGTTCGGATCATCGCTCATGCGAGCCAGCGAGCCCGCGGCAGTGGTCGTCGGATTCGTGCCCACGAGTTGGTTCTGCCCGTCGCCCGCCAGCGAATCGATGAAGAGCACGACTCGGTTGCCGTTGGACTCGAGGTTGCCCGTCACCGTGACGTAGAGGTTGGTGGCGTCGAACGCGAGATAGAGCCCGTCGGCCTCGGAGCCGTTGCACGGGCCGACGGTCCCGGTGTTGGCGTCGCCAAAGCCGGTGCGTGCGGTCTGCGCGGCGGAGATCGCCGGGTAGCCGGCGTCACGGGTACCGTCGATCGTGATCGCGCCGGCCGCCGGCATCGCGCCGATGACGAACTGATTCCCGGCGATGCCGCCCGCGATCGCGGAAAGATCGATCACCCGCGGCTCGCCGAGGTTGAACTGCGTGGCCGGGAGCCCCGGCAGATACTGGTTCGAGGAGAAGTCGCCGAACTTCGACGTGATGAAGGCCATCACCTTGACGGTGGCACCGCTCGCACCCGCGCCGAGGGCCGCGAGCGGGATGCGGAACTCGACGCCCGTCGTCACGCCGCCCGGGTTGTTGACGGCATTGGGATCGCAGGGCAACGTGGCGGAGTTGTCGCCGAAGCCCGTGGGCTGGTTCTGCACCCACAGCGGGGTGGTGCCATAAAACGAATCATCACGCACGCCGTCGATGATCGGCTGCGCCAACGCCTGGCCCGCGAGGCCGACAAGTGCGGCCGCGGACAAACACTTCACGCTCTTCATGGAATGACTCCCTCTCACTGACCAAACCTGCCGCGCGACACCATGCCCGCGTCACGTCCGCTGGAGCAATCCGATACGAAGTACGGACTCTCCCGGCTCCAGCATGTGGACATCTGAATGGTAGGCAAACGAGCCAAAAGCACGCCGACACTTCGCATGGGGAGAGAACCCCAGAATGACTGATGGCTAATAACCTGGCACCATCCTCGCGTCGGCGGCATCGGTAGGATATTGCCGCGTCGGATACACTAAGGGAGGCGCCATTTCGCGCGCCAGCGTTCGACATCCGGGAACCCGGGACATCACATGCAAGCCTGTTCACATGCTCGTCGCGCCTTCACGCTCATCGAGTTGCTCGTCGTGATCGCCGTCATCGCACTCCTCATCGGCATCCTCCTGCCCGCCCTCGGCAAGGCGCGAGCCACGGCCCAACTCACGAAATGCCTCGCCAACAACCGGCAGATCGGGCTTTCGATGACGCTCTACGCCAACGAGTTCAAGAGTTGGTACCCCGTGCTTCCCGTGCCAGGACCCGCCACCTCCGCCAACATCTTCAGCAGCCAGAGCCTCTACGGCGGCGTCTCAGGCCTCTTCAGCCTCGAACAGGTCGGCGACGGCTCCAACAAGTGTTATGGCGGCAACACCCCGGGCGGCGATCAATACAGCAACGGCAACCGCACGCCGCTCATGCAGCCCTTCCTCGATGCGTACGGCGTGTTGACGTGCCCCGCCGACAAGCAGGACCGGTGGTTCAACCTCGCCTACGTCGCCGCGACCACCAGCAACTTTGCCTATCCGGGCGCGAGCATCATCAAGAAGCCCGACGCCCCCGGCAAGGATCAGGACGTCATCCACTACAACGTGTCGTACCTGTATATCGCCGGCCTCAAAACCGACGAGTCGGCCATCATCAACCCCGCGCCGATCTGGGGCGATGAGACCGATTGCGCCGACGTCGGCACCAAGGCCTGGTATCGCGCGGGCGAGACCGCGCCGGGAACCGTCACTCCAGAGGCGACCTTCGCCCAGGCACGCAGCGCCGGGTGGTACGGTCGTGTCGACAACCACGGCGACCGCGGCGCGAACTACGTCTTCAGCGACGGCCACGGTGATTGGATCAAGGACAACGTCCACGACACCTTCTTCCGCAGCCCCGACCCCAACGGACGCACCAACCCGCAGAACATCAACCTCATCGACAAGAATCGCTCCAAACGCGTGCAGACGATTGATTGACACGCGACGGCACCCTCGATGAGCGCCCACACGCCGGCACGCCGACGAACCCTCCTCTCGGCCCTCGTCTCCGCACAGGAGTCCGGGCTCGTCCTGGTGATCGCGCTCGTCATGCTCGGACTCACCCTGCGTGCCGATCCGGTGACGCAGCGGAGTGTCGAACGCGCGCCCGCTGGTTCCGTCGTCGCACAAACCGACACGGGCTTCACCATCTCTCGCCCCGGCGGCACGCCCACCACCTATCTCGCCTCGGACGGCTACACCGTTCAGGAAAGCCCCGGCGAATCCCCGCTCATCGTTCGCTCGCGGCAGGTCAACGGGTTTCTCAACGCCCAAAACCTCGTCGGCCTCGCCACGGCAGCCAGTTTCACCGCCATCATGGCCGTCGGAATGACCGGCGTCATCGTTATGGGAGGCATCGATCTCTCGATCGGCTCGATCTACGCACTCGCCGCGGTCGCCGGCGCGATGGCTCTCTCCTCACTCGACGAGCAGGCCTCCCTCGCCGCCGCGCTGCCTGTCGGCCTTGGCGCGGCGATGGGCGTTGGGGGGCTCTGCGGGCTCGTCAACGGTGCCGCCATCGTCGGGCTTCGCGTTCATCCCTTCATCATCACGCTCGGGGGCATGGCCATCTATCGCGGCATCGCCTTCGTCGTCACCAAGGGTGAATCCGTCACCGGCGCGCCAACCTCCTACACCGGCGGCTTCTTCAAGATCGTCACGGCCGGCGTCAATCCCGTCCCACTCGCGCTCATGGCGCTCGTCGCCGGCCTCGGTGTCTGGTGCCTTGCAAGGACCGTCTTCGGTCGGCGTCTCTTTGCCATCGGCGGCAACGAGATCGCCGCTCGCTACGCCGGCGTGCCCGTGGGCCGCGTCAAGATCGGCATGTACGCGCTCGTTGGCGCGCTCGCCGGCCTCGCCGCCGCCATGATGGTCGGCTACTACGGCGCGGCCTCATCCGACACCGGCCAGGGCTACGAACTTAATGTCATCGCCGCCGCGGTGGTGGGGGGGGCGTCGCTCAGCGGCGGACGCGGGTCCGCCCTCGGTGCCATGCTCGGCGCGCTCATCATCCAACTCATCGAGAACGCCATCGTCATCCTCCACATCGATCCCAACTACAAACTCATCATCATCGGCGTCGCCATCGTTCTCGCCGTCGTCATCGATCAATCCAAGGTCCACTTCTCGGGCCGGAGATAGCATTGCCCAGGTCACGGGGCGGTCGCACCGCACCCTCCACGGAGTAGAGCCATGTCCAGCAGTTTGCGTACTCGTCTCGCCCGCGCCGCCGCTCTCGTGGCCGCGGTCGCCGTCGCCGCCACCGCCTCGTCGTCGGCCCAGCCGCCGGCGGCCAAGAAGAAGACCTACGTCTTCGGCGTCATCGCCAAGAGCGCGAGCAACCCCGTCTTCGTCGCCGCACGCACGGGCGCCATCGACGCCGCCAAGGCGCTCAGCAAGGACCTCGGCGTCGAGATCAAGATCGACTGGCGCACGCCCATCAGCGAGGACGCCCAGCGACAGGCCGATTACGTCGAGCAACTATCCGCCTCGGCCGATGGCATCGCCATCAGTTGCACCGACGCCAAGACGCTGAAGTCCGCCATCAACTCCGCCGTCGATAAGGGTGTGCCCGTCGCCTGCTTCGATTCCGACGCCTCCGACAGCAAGCGTTTCGCCTACTTCGGCACCGACGACCTCGCCTGCGGCAAGCAGGTCGCCCTTGAACTCGCCAAGGCGATGGGCGAGAAGGGCGTCGTGGCGATCCTCGCCGGCAACCAGACCGCGCCCAACCTCCAGAAGCGCGTCGCGGGCGTCAAGGAGGGCCTCGCCGCGTTCAAGGAGATCAAGGTGCTCGACACCTACTACCACAAGGAGACGCCGCAGGACGCTGTGGCCAAGATGGAAGAAGTCCAGCGGACCAACCCGCAGGTGACAGGCTGGGCGCTTGTCGGCGGCTGGCCGCTCAACACCGAGAACGCGCTGGGCAACATCGCGGGGAAGGCCAAGGTCGTATCGGTCGACGCGCTCCGGCCCATGCTCGCCTATGTCAGGAACGGGCAGGTCGATGTGCTCCTCGGTCAGCAGGTCTACGAGTGGGGCTATGAGTCCGTGAAACTCCTCGCTAACAAGGTGATCTCCGGCAAGTCGCCCGCGGACCCGATCGTCAAGGCCGACCTCGTTCGCGTCACAAAGGAAAACGTCGACGAATACGGTCGCAACTGGGAGAAGTGGGCACCCGACGGCGGGAAGAAGTAGCGCGCTCGTCCCGCCTCGCCCCGATCGTGCCACCGACCGCTGCTCGGAGCGGTCGGTGTGCGGCCAGAATCAACATGAGTGCCAAGTGACACCGCTTTCTCAGCACCACGAATGACCGACTCTCCCTCACACGCCGGTGACTTCCTCCGCGTCGAGGGCATCTCGAAGCGGTTCGGGATCACGCAGGCGCTCGACAGCGTCTCCGCCTCGTTTGCCGCGGGCGAGGTCCATGCCCTCATGGGCGAAAACGGCGCCGGCAAGAGCACGCTGGGCAAGGTCATCGCGGGGCTGCATCGGCAGGACGAGGGCCGGGTCACCCTCGGAGGCACGGAACTCGCCCCGGGATCGCTGCGGGCGGCCTTTGACGCCGGCGTGCGCATCGTCCATCAGGAACTCGCCCAGTGCCCGAATCTCTCGGTCTCGGAAAACCTCTGCCTGCATGACCTCCCGACGACGCGCCTCCGCACGATCGATCACCGCGTCATGCGATCGCGTGCGGCGGAACTCGTGCATCCGCTCGAGCCTTCGATCGACCCGGAATCGCCGCTAGGGTCGCTCTCGCCGGGGCATCGACAGATCGTGCAGATCGCCGCGGCCCTCGACCCGCGCCCGCCCTCGGGCCACCCGCACGCGCAACCAGCCCGCGTCATCGTCTTCGACGAGCCGACCAGTTCCCTTTCCGTCGCCGAGACTGATCGGCTCCTCGCGATCATCCGCCAACTCGCGGCCCGCGGGATTACGGTGCTCTACGTCTCCCACCGCATGGCCGAGATTTTCGCCTGCTGCGATCGGATCACCGTCCTCCGCGACGGCAAGTACGTCGCCACCAGCCGCACCAGCGAGATCGATGAGCCGGCGCTGGTCGAGCAGATGATCGGCCGGCGTATCGCCGCCGCCGAGCGACGCGCCCCTGCCGGGGTCACGGGCTCTTCCCGACCCGAGCCCGCACTGGTCATTCGAAACCTCAGCAGCCCCGGCAAACTCGAAGCCATCTCGCTCCATGTCCGCCCAGGCGAGATCGTCGGCCTCGGCGGCCTCGTCGGTGCGGGTCGCTCCGAGACCCTCGACGCGATCTTCGGCCTTGACCCATCGGCTTCGGGCGAGGTCCGTGTCGGCGGGCGGCTGGTGCGCCCGGGCGATGTTCGCGGCGCGATCGCTTCAGGCATCGGCTACGTTCCGGAGGATCGCCGGCTCCAGGGTTTGTTCTTCCAACTTGGCGTCGGCGAGAACATCCTCGTCCCCATCATGACGATCCTCGCACGCCTGGGCATTCGCAGCCTCGCTTCCGAGCGACGGCTGGTCGCCGACCGCATCCGCGAGTTCCAGATCAAGGCCGCTTCCCCCGCGATCGGGCCGGGCGCGCTCTCCGGCGGCAACCAGCAGAAACTCCTGCTCGCGCGCTGGATGGGCCGCGACGTCAGGGTGCTCCTGCTCGATGAGCCAACCCGCGGCATAGACGTGGGCACGAAATCCGAGGTCCATCGGCTCGTGCGACAAGCCACCGACCGCGGTGCCGCGATCCTGCTCGTCTCCAGCGAGATGCCCGAACTCCTGGCGCTCTCGGACCGTGTGCTCGTGCTCGCCGAGGGGCGTCTCGCGGGCGAACTCCGCGGCGATGAGATGACCCAGGCCAACGTCCTGCGCCTCGCGACGCAAAGCGCCCGAGTTCAAGAACAGCCGGTGGCGTAGCGATTCAGGAAGCAGATGTAATCGGCGACGTTCTGCACGAGCTCTAGGCTGTGTCTGACGGATCGCCCGGGGCCAGGAGGCGGAGGTATCGGCGGATGATGGCCAGGTCGAGGAACGCCTGGAAGTTCACCGCGAGCTTGTCGTAGCGGGTGCCGACGCGGCGGTTC
>JBJXFQ010000069.1:0-3339 GCA_046155605.1 Phycisphaerales bacterium | reverse complement strand
CGCCCGCCTACGGGCGGGCGCGGATTGAAACATCTGCGCCTTCGGCGCGTGCTGCCGCCCTGACGTCGCCCGCCTACGGGCGGGCGCGGATTGAAACGACGAGACAGACGACGGGCCATGCGGGTGTCTCGTCGCCCGCCTACGGGCGGGCGCGGATTGAAACAGCTTCTGGATTACCACCGCGATGTCAGCGGCCGTCGCCCGCCTACGGGCGGGCGCGGATTGAAACAAGCCCCGTCGCTGGCCGATCCGCCTGACGCATGTCGCCCGCCTACGGGCGGGCGCGGATTGAAACAACGGCTCCGACGGCCTCACGCTCTCGGGCCTGTCGCCCGCCTACGGGCGGGCGCGGATTGAAACTTCGGGTCCGACTTCTCGACGCGGATCCGCGCGGTCGCCCGCCTACGGGCGGGCGCGGATTGAAACGATGATCGACCCATCGCCGATGCCTCCGCCCTCGTCGCCCGCCTACGGGCGGGCGCGGATTGAAACCTCGCGGGCGGGACATACGGCGGCAACGGCACGTCGCCCGCCTACGGGCGGGCGCGGATTGAAACAGCCAGGTCGGGCAACGCACGGGCACCGCCGGCGTCGCCCGCCTACGGGCGGGCGCGGATTAAAACAAGTGGGTTGGTCTGACCGGCCACCCCGAGAGGTCGCCCACTCACACGCGGCCAACTCCTCGTCCCGGTGCGAGATTGGGACAAATCGCCAGGGCACCGTTTCTGACCTGCTTCGGGGCCTCCCAACCCTCCGAAGAGGGTTGCTCTCGGGGAGTTGCCGACGCCCTCGCGGAAACGCGGGGGCGTTTTGGTTTACGGCCGGGTCGTAATTCAGACCTCTCGGGTACCTCGCGGAAACGCCGTGATTTGTAGCGCTTTCGAGCCTCGTTGCTTGACGCCAGCGCTCTCGGTCTTGAAGGCGAGGCTCGGGGTCCAACCGCAACCCCCACGGTTGCTCTCGCCCCACCGTCAGCAACTCTTTCGGACTCTCGCGCTCTCTGGTTGACGGGTGGCCTGAGCTTAACAGCAGGGTTGCTCTTGACAGCCTCGCGTGCAACTTCGGAACGGGGGCGCGTCCGCGGAGCGTCATCTCCCACGGCAAGCATGGCGATTCACGCCCCGTCGGCCTTGCCCTGCGCGACATTCTGGCCTTGATGGACGGCTCGCCTCGGCTTCGCGCCGCGGCGGGCGCGATGGAGATTCGATGATGGCGACGTTATTCAAAAAGACCGAACGCGGGCGCGAGACATTGATGTTGCAGGTGCTGTGCGCGGGCGGCCGCCGCACGATCCGCCTCGGCGCGGTCAGCGACCGATCGGCCCAGCGGTTCCGAGACCGGATGGAGACGCTGGTCGGCTGTCGAAGGCTGAACCAGCAGCCCGACGCGGACATGATGAAGTGGATCGGCGGCCTCGACCCGGGTCTGCACCGGCAACTTGCCAGCGCGGGCCTCGTCGAAGGCCGCGAGCACGACGTCTCGACCCTCGGGCCATTCATCGCGCGATACGTTGGCGGCAAGGAACGCGACCTCGCGCCCGCCAGCATTCGATCGCTTCGCCTGACCGAAACACGGCTCATCGCTCGCTTCGGCTCGGCCACGCGCTTGGACCGCATTACCCGCGACGGCGCGGCACAGTGGCGGGCGGCGATGCTCGACGAAGGCTTGTCAGAGGCATCGGTTCGCGTCCACACGAGGAACGCCCGCGCGATCTTCCGTGCCGCCATTGACGACGAACTCATCGCGCGCAACCCGTGCCGCGGCCTGCCGACCGGCTCCATCGCCGCCAACCGCGAGCGGTACGTGACGATCGCCGAAGCCGAGGCCGTCCTCGCTGTGCTGCCTGACAACCAGTGGATGCTCGTCTTTGCCCTCGCACGCTTCGCGGGCCTCAGAACGCCGAGCGAGACGCACGTCTTGTGCTGGGACGACCTGGACCTCGCGCGCGGGAGGATGAGGGTCTTCGCGCCGAAGACAGGGACCACACGCACGGTGCCGGTTGTCCCCAGGCTTCGCGTCATCCTGGAGGCCGCGCTGCGCGAGCGCGAGCCCGAGATCGAGGAGATCATCACGCTCTCGACGAACAACCTCCACCGGACTGTGGTCGAAGCCATCACGGGCGCGGGTCTGACGAGATGGGCCGACTTGTTCCAGACGCTCCGCCGCAGCGCCGAGACCGACTTCGCGATGATGGGCGTGCCGCAACACGCCGTCAGCGCCTGGATCGGGCACAGCGTGGCCGTCAGCGTGCGGCACTATCTCCAAGTGCCGAGCGAGTTGTACGAGAAGGCCGCGGGCATCACCGATTCGGCACGGCTGCGGGTTGTTGAAGGTGCGGCGTAGTCGTAATTCCGACGCCCTGCGAAACCGTCACGCATCGCGTTCTGTTATTGAGCAGCTGATCTTTGCACGCCGTCGAGCCACAGCGGCAATGCGATTTCAGCCTGTTTTCGATGCCTCCGCTCAACAGCGCGCTGCAAATGCGCTGCAGCACCGCCACGCACCACGTCGCACCGAGCCGCAATCGTCGCGGCGTCGCCAATTCGACCGTTTGAACGCATCTCGCGCAAGTCCGCCCGGTGCAAAGCCTTGCGGCCCGGTGCGATCTCCTGCGAAAGTGCCCCCCGAAGGACTCGAACCTTCGACCCGCTGATTAAGAGTCAGCTGCTCTACCAACTGAGCTAGGGAGGCCTCACGAGGGGGCATGCCCGTCGCGGCGGTCCGGTTGGCCGGCCACACCGATAGTCTACCCGCATTCCCCCGGCGGTCCAGTGTCTCATCTAACCGCGTGCGCCACAGCCGAGAGCGAGCGGAAGACCGTCCCCTCGTAGTCGAAGCCGCTCGGCAGAGCACGCGGGCGCGGATCGTGCGGCCCCGGTACTCGCGCGTGAGCAATGCGCCGGGCATCGGCAGCCTCGCGTCGGCCGGCACCTCAACTCACTCGGCCACCGCCCGACCAGTGCGGACTGCGTTCGCGCAGCGACATCGCGCACCCTTGTGGAAATGCTCAGGGTACAGGGTCGTCGGACGCGAGCAAATGCTGGGTGGGAAGATCGGCAGCCGGGCGCTGGCCGATGAGGCGATCGACGTGATGGGGCGGGCCACCATCGAAGCGGTGCTGGAACTCTCGGCCCGCGAGGTCGCCGGTGAGCCGCACCAGGGCAAGCGGCGCGGGCGATGGCACGATCCGCCGGCGCGAGGGGCCGAAGATGGCAGGCGTCGCCGCGACGAGCGGGCGCGGAGCCGATGGGTCGGCGCGAGGGCGGGCCGGGCGGCGGGGAGGCGGCGGGCTCGCCGAAGCGCGCGGGCTTGAGTTGGGGAGCGGCGTGGGGCTCGGCG
>JBJXFQ010000055.1:0-89656 GCA_046155605.1 Phycisphaerales bacterium | reverse complement strand
ATGTTCAAGGTCCGCCTGCCCAACGAGCAGAAGACCGAGGTGCTCGCCTATGTCTCGGGCAAGATGCGGATGAACTACATCCGCATCCTCCCGGGCGACAAGGTGACGGTGGAGATGAGCCCGTACGACCTCTCAAAGGCGCGGATCACCTACCGCCACTAGTGACGAGGCCGAACGGGCAGGCTACAATCGCGGCCCCGCGCATCGCGCCGAGTAGGTGCCTCGTCGGGGCAACGCATGGATCGAGGTCAGTCATGAAGGTCAAGTCAAGTGTGAGGCGGATCTGCGGGCAGTGCCAGATGGTTCGCCGCAAGGGCAAACTGCGCGTGATCTGCAAGGCCGATCCCAAGCACAAGCAGGTCCAGGGCTAAGGAGAATCGCGTGCCCCGTATCGCCGGCATCGACGTCCCCGACAAGAAAAAGATCCTCTACGCGCTGCAGTACATCCACGGGATCGGCGCGAAGTTCGCGGCGGATATTCTCGCCGAGACGAAGGTCAATCCGGATTCGCGCGCCAACGAGTTGGATGAGAACCAACTGGCCGCGATCAACGCCGTTATCGACTCAACGTACATCGTCGAGGGCGCGCTGCGTCGCCAGGTGCAGCAGAACATCCAGCGACTGAAGGACATCCGCTGTTATCGCGGAGACCGTCATCGCCGAGGCCTCCCCGTTCGCGGCCAGCGGACGCAATCCAACGCCCGCACCCGCAAGGGCAAGAAAAAGACCGTCGCCGGCAAGAAGGGCGTGAAGGCCAAGGCGTAAGCAGAAGGGCTGCGGGACGAAGGCACGAAGGGACGGAGTGGTAGAGGCGACATATCGCGGGTAGGGCCCACCGGGTCCGATGATCCGCGGAGGGAAGCATGGCGAAGAAGGTCAAGAAAGTCCGTAAGAACGTCGTCCGGGGCATCGCGCACGTCCGCGCCACCGGCAACAACACGCTGGTCACCATCACTGACATGAACGGCGAGACGGTCTGCTGGGACAGCGCCGGGACCATCGGCTTCAAGGGCGCTCGCAAGAGCACGCCCTTTGCCGCCACCCGCGCGGGCGAATCAGCCGGGCAGAAGGCCCGCAAGATCGGGATGTCCGAGATCGAGGTTCGTATTCGCGGTGCCGGCGCGGGCCGTGAGTCCGCGGTCAACGGCCTCGTGAGCACCGGCCTTCGCGTCACCGCGGTCGAGGACCACACGCCCGTACCACACAACGGATGCCGACCGGCCAAGCGCCGTCGCGTCTAGGATCGATCCAACCCGCCGTCCGCCGGAGTGAAGGGCACCCCTGGATCAGCAGTAGGGGCTCGCTCGATGACCGGCAGCGCGGCATGACCTGCTGACCTGTCTGGAGTGTCTTGCATGAGAGTTCGCTGGAGAGGCCTCGAACTGCCGTCTCGGATCAGCACCGATTCCAAGTTCCGCACCGAAACCTTCGGTCGGTTCATGATCGAGCCGTTCGAGCGCGGCTTCGGAACCACCGTCGGCAACGGCCTCCGCCGCGTGCTGCTCTCGTCGCTCGAGGGTGCCTCGATCACGTCGGTCAAGATCAAGGGTGCCTCGCACGAGTTCACGTCGATCCCCGGTGTGATGGAGGATGTCACCGATATCATCCTCAACATCAAGAACCTCGTCGTCCGCATGGAGGGCGATGGCCCCAAGACCATGAAGGTCGCGGCGATGGGCCCGGGCGAGGTGACGGCGGACCTCATCGAGGCCGATACCGCCATCACGATCCTCAACAAGGACCTCGTTCTGGCGACGCTGACCGACAAGCGCGAGTTCGAGGCCGAGTTCACGGTCAAGAAGGGCCGCGGCTATGTGCCCGCGTCCGATCAGGTGGACACGCGAGAGGACCAAGAGATCGGCGTGATCCCGGTGGACGCGATTTACAGCCCAGTGCAGCGCGTCCGCTACAAGATCGAGGACACACGAGTGGGTCAGCGGACCAACTACGAGCGGCTCACGCTCGAGATCTGGACCAACGGCACGGTCACGCCCGAGATGGCGCTCGTCGAGGGTGCCAAGATCCTCCGCAAGCACCTGAACCCGTTCGTGCAGTATTTCGACATCGGCCAGGACCACGTGAGCGAGGCCGCCGCCGCAGCCGCGGGCGTCGACGAAGAGTTGATCCGCAAACTCAACATGCCGATCGGCGATCTGGAACTCTCGGTTCGCGCGAGCAACTGCCTGGAATCGGCACAGATTGAGACGGTCGCCCAACTCGTGTCGCAGACGGACGCGGAACTGCTCAAACTCCGCTCGTTCGGGCGCACGTCGCTCCGCGAGGTCAAGCGCAAACTGCAGGACCTGGGCCTGGAACTTGGCATGGACGTGCCTGATGGAGTCAGCACCACCCCGCGTTCGGCTTAGCCCTCGCGGATTGATCGAAAGCGAAGTGTCCCATGCGTCATCGTCGTGCAGGCTACAGACTGGGCCGAACCACCGCGCACCGCGCCTCGACCTTGCGGCACATCGCCGCCGGGCTCTTCCAGCACGGGCAGGTCGTCACCACCATCCCCAAGGCCAAGGCGGTGCGGCCCATGGTCGAGAAGATCATTACGCTGGCCAAGCGGGGCGACCTCCATGCCCGCCGCCTCGTGATCGCCAAGTTGGGGGGCGACATCCGCGCCTTCGATTGGCTCTTCTTGCCCAAGGACGCGTCCGACCAGGAGCAGGAGGCCGTCAAGAAACTCCGCGATCACGCGGCTCAGTTCTTCGACGTGCCCGAGAGTTCCAGCGTCGAGCGCAATCGATACGGCGAGGTGCGCACGTCGCCCAAACTCGTCAAGCACATCTTCGAGCATGTCGCGCCGCGTTTCCGCGATCGGCCGGGCGGCTACACCCGCATTGTCAAGTTGGGCCGCCACCGCGTGGGCGATGGCACGGAACTGTGCGTCATCCAGTTTGTCGGTGCGGAGGAAGGCCCCGAGATCGGCGGCAACCCGAGCACGCGCCGCCGCATCGCCGACAAGCGGACGGCCTTTGCCGCGAAGGTTCGCAAGGAAAAGGCCGCGGCTCCGACAGCCTGATCCGAGGGTCCGATACTGATACTCACGCAACGCCGTGGCCCGCGCCGCGGCGTTGTTGTTTGCGAAAAGAACACTACCGCAAGGCTTCCGGCTTCCTTGTGTACGCGCAGTCAGCGGTCTTTCGCCAGGTCGCGCCGTCGTCCGTCGATGCCTCCCACACGAGGCTGTACTCGTCGTTCGTGGTGCCCGGCTTCTGCGTGATGCGCAGGAACGTCTCGGGCTGGCCGGGCAGCCTCGACGACGTGCCGACTCGAACGTTACTGACCGTGATGATGCCCGCCGTGGCCGTGCCCTCAAAGACATCGGCGAGCGACATGAAATCATCGAACCAAACAAAGCGATAGACGCTTTGAAAGCGATCGAATGATCGCGTGCATTCCAATTCAATCCTCAATGGTCCCCACGGCACGACAAGCCGCTCGCGCAGGAAGTTGCCGCTGAGTGTTGGTTCGATGATCGCTTCCGACGCGATCTTGAACGGCTGGCCGATGGGAGAGTAGTACGTCATCGCCACGTTCCACGAGCCGATGAGCGTGCGCAAGGAGGTGATCTCGTCGGGCACTCCCATCGATCTCGGGACCGCGGCGCTGGCCGCCTCTTTCTTTGGTTCTTGCGGCGTCGCATCGGGCGCTTGAGCGGCCGCACGCTCGCACCAAAGGCCCGCGACAAAGATCGCAACCATCAACGCTACGGTTCGCATTCGAGGCTCCTTGCTCCGCCGCCATTGATATGACTCACGCGCGACGGCTGTTACTCGCGGAATCCGAGTCGCGCCCCAGCGCCTAACGTCGTCACATGGTTGCACGTCTGCCGAGTTATGCGTTTGCGATCGTGTCGGCGACCGCGCTGTTTGTCGCGGGTGGTTGCGCCGCGACCGGGCCCAAGAGCGCGGCCACCGCATCCGGTGCCGATGCTCCCGCTACCGCCGCGGCGTCGAGATCGGTGGCATTCAGTCCCGCCACGCCGGATGAGTTGCTTCGCGCGATGGAGCGTGCCGTGCTCGCCGCGGACATCGAGGGGTATCTTCGACTCATCGATCGCACGGACCCGGTCTTCGCCAAGGAACAGGAGAACTGGGCGGCGGATCTCGCTCGCAAGAAGCCCGCCGAGTTCCTGCTGGTGCCCTCGGACGAGTTCGATGGCGACGCGAGCGGGCGGCGGCTGGCCTCGCTCACCTTCCGCTGGCGGATGCCGTCGGCCTCGGCTGGGCGGCAGGTATCGTTTCCGGCCACGCTGCGAAACACGCCCGTGGGCTGGCGCTACGCGGGGGAAACGTGGCTCGTGCATGAGGCCGAGCGCGTGCGGGTGATGTATATCGACGAGGGCGCAAGCAAACTCGCGGAGCGTGCGGCAGCGGTGCTTGCCGAGGTTCGGCCGTCCGTTGACGAGGGCTTTGGGCTTGCCGATGACGCGGCGTTCACGTCCCGCACACAGGAGATCAAACTCTATTCTTCGATGAGGCATCTGCAGCATTCCATCTACCTCTCGTACACGGACGGCCTTGGCGGTTGGAACGAGCCTGGCGAATCGATCAAGATCCTTGCTCGTAACTCGTCGCGCGCGGGCGAACTTCGTGTTCTTCTGGCGCACGAGTACGGCCACTGCGCGACGTTCGAACTTGGTCCCGCGGCCAGCGGCATGCCGTGGTGGGCGCTCGAGGGCGTGGCGGAGATGTCGGCGGAGAAGTACACACGCGGCTGGCCGCGCACCGATCGCACCGTCCGCGCCTGGGCGGCGTCGGAGGGGCTTGTGGAGTGGGAGAAACTCGCCGACTTTCACAACGGCGCGACGGCGTACAGCCACTACGTCTACACGCAGGGTCACCACATGACCGGCTGGATCTCGCGGAAATGGGATCGGCCCACGCTCAATCGCTGGCTCCGCGCGATGGCCGCCGGCCAGTCGCTCGACGCAGCGACCATCGGCGTGCTCGGCGTGGCATTCTCCGAACTCGACACGCAGTGGCGAGAGGAACTCCGCGGACCCGCCGTGAGCGATGCGCCGTAGAGCCGTGCAGCGAGGAAGGCGGCTTGCGATGTGCGCACAAGGGACGGCGCGCACCGGTCGTCTACGACCTCGGATATCCCGCAGGCGTCGAGGTGATCTCGTTGGGCGGCTTGGGGAAAATCGGGATGTACTCGAGCAGCCGCCTCGATCGATTGAAAACCGGGTAGTTGTAGATCGCGCGGGCGGCAAAGAGGCTCTGCCCGGATTCACGCCATTGCACCCACGAGCCCCGATCGATCCCGAGGTCCTGGCCCGTGAGCGTGCGCAGCGATGACTGCGCCGCTCGGTTCACCGAGAGGTCCGAGTCATCGAGGGCGGCAATGAGCGCATCGACCACGCGCGGCTCGGCATATTGCCCCAGCGCCAGCGCCGCCTCCGCGCGCACCTCCGCCTGCGTGTCAAGCGAGCCGAGCGCGTCGTCCCCCGCGGCGACCGCGTTCAGCAGCGAGTCTACCGCGGAGGGCAGGTGCAACCTTTGCAGTCCGCGCGCGGCTTCCAGACGCACGCCAACGGGCGAGGCTTGATCCCTGAGCGCAGCGGCCAGGATCGAGGCGTGCGTGGCCTCGCCGTGGGTCGCCAGGCCTCGGAGCGCCGCCCCGCGAACGCTGGGGTCCGGGTCCGAGGCGTTGAGGATGAAGAGTTGGATGTACACGGGCTCGCTGGCGAAAGGTTCGGCAACGAGCGCCTGCGTGCCGATGAGTCGGTTGTTCGCGTCGTACTCATCGCGGGCGAGAATGACCATGTCTGCGGGGGTGAGCGACCCGCGGAGTGCCTCCATGATCGTCGGCGCGCCGGGGCGCAGATCGAGTCCGCATCCGCCGAGTGCCGCGAGCAACACGAGGCACGGCCAGCGCTTCATGGGCGGTCCCGCATCGACATCGGCGGCCCGAGCAACTCGCTCAGCACGATCGCACGCTTCCAAGCAGAGATGTTGGCCCCAGGAACGATGCCGATCTGCGGCTCGTGCAGAACCTTGGGTGCCGCTGACCGCGCAACGACCGGCGGCACGAACGTGCTCGGCAGAATCGCGGACTCGGTGGATCGGGGCTGCTTCTGCTTGCGTTGCGGCCTTTGGGGTCGCTCGCCCAGCGGCCGATCCACCTGCTGCGCGCGTGCCTTCTGCGGCTGGCGATTCGGCTGGGGCGTGCGGTCCGCCTGTGGCTGGCGTGGCTGGCGCGTCGGAATCGGGCGCTCGGTCGCCTGCCCCGGAGTCGGCGTGCCGACGGGGGGTGAAGTCTCTCGCGGCAAGCCGGTTTCCGCAGCACGCTCGCGCACGATTTCCTCGAGCCGCTTGCGGGCGCTCACGGAATCCGGAGCGGGCGGCGGCTGGTCGGCAACATCGCGGCCCGTGCGCAGAATCTCCAGTTCGCGGCGCTCGATCCTGTCGCGGATCTCCTTCTTCTTGCGCTGCTCCTGCAACTGCTTCACGATCCACGAGATCACGCTGAAGCCGACGAAGGCCAGAATCAGGATCAGTTTGATGGTCTGTTGAGTAGTCAAGTCGCCCCCATTGTAGTGGCCTCTGCGGCGGGCGGGTCGGCGATCAACGTCCCATCGGCGGCGGTCGCCGCCCGATACCGAACCCCGAACACTCGGCTCATCAGCCCCGGCTCAATGATGTGCCGCACCGCGCCCCAGCCGACCGACGTGCCCTCGGCCGTGAGCACGAGCGCGTCATCGGCGAATCGCATCGCGAGGTCGAGATCATGCAAGACGACAGCAACCGCGCCGCCCCCTTCTGCGATCGCACGAAGGTGTCGCATCGCGCCGAGCGAGTGCAGCGGGTCCAGCGAGCTCGCGGGCTCGTCGGCAAGCAACGTCGAGGGGCCGGCGGCAGGGTCGAGTTGCGCGATGGCTCGCGCGATGGCGGCCCGCTGCTGCTGCCCCACGCTGACCTGCGCGACTGGTGCATCTGCCAGATCACCCAGGCCGAGCATCTCGATCGCATCGTCCGCCTGAAGAGAGAGCGAACCTGAGCGTGGCCGCGGTGGCGAGCCGAGCGTTGTCGCCGTTCCACCGCCGCGGGCCAGCCGTCCCATCGCCACAAACTCACGCACGGTGTAGGCGAACGCGGGTGCCGACTGCTGCGGCACATAGGCCAGCCGTCGCGCCCGCTCTCGCGCCGGCCAGCGAGCGATCGGCGTGCCGTCGAGGATCACGCTCCCGCTGCCGGGCCGCAAGAGGCCGAGCATGACCCGGAGGAGCGTCGATTTCCCGCTGCCATTGGGTCCGAGGATTGCCGTCATGCGACCAGGCGCAAGCGCAAGCGAGATGTCACGGAGGGTCGATTGCTGTCTCGGATAAGCAAAACGGACATCGGTCGCAACGAGCGCCATCGCGTCATCCTATCGCCGCTTGCGGTTCGTGGTAGGCTGTCGGGATGAAGACCCTCCTCGCCGCCGTAGCAGGTTCGATTGGCGTGTTCGCGCCGCTCCTGCTTGCACAGGATCAACCCGTGCCACCGGAAGCGTCGCCAACCACGCCCGCCAATGCCACGGTCGCGGAGACTCCAAGAGCGCAGCCCACGGATGACGAGGCGATCCGTCGCGGCGTCGAGATCATCCTGGCGATGCAGGAGGGCGAGGCGAAGGCCGAATGGCCCTATGAAGGGGTCTATCGCGTCAACGGCGCGATTCCGATCGGCTATCGCATCGGCGGCTCGGCGATTTGCGCCGGGGCGCTGCTGAGCGCGCCGGGCTACGCCGAGGATGCTGCGCGGAAAGAAGCCGTTGCCCGTGCCGCGGCGTTTGTGATCAGCGGCACCGAGCAGCCGCTCATGAACCCCGACTACGACGGCGGGTACGACGTCCGCGGCTGGGGTTACACCTACGCGCTCGAGTTCTTGCTCCGAATGAAGGCCGCGAACGCGACTCCCGAGGCCATCGCCGCGCGGGCCGACGACACGATCCGCTGGTACGTCCGTGCGATCGAGCAGACCGAGATCCCTCAGGCTGGCGGCTGGAACTACGCGCGGCCGGCGGGCAAGGGCAAGGTCGCCGCGCCGTCTCCGTTCATGACTGCACCGACGCTGCTGGCGCTCTTCGAAGCGAAGCGGCAGGGGTTCGAGGTCGATGCGGGCGTCGTTGAACGAGCAATCAGGTCGCTCGAAGCCGGGCGCATGGAGTCGGGCGGCGTGACGTATGCCGGCGCGGGCGAGGGCAAGCGAGACGGCGTGCCGGGGGCCGTTGGCCGCATGATGGCGACCGAGACGGCGCTCTTTCTTGCGGGCCGATCGACCCGCGCGAACGTCCGTGCGTCGCTCGACGCGTTCATCACGCACTGGGCTTGGCTCGACAAGCGCCGCGCGAAGCCCGGGACGCACCAGGGGCCGTATGCCGTCGCACCGTACTACTTCTATTACGCGCACGAGCAGGCGGCGCGAGCGATCGAACTCCTGCCGCGGCACGAGCGCGCGGAGTATCGCCGACGCCTTCGCGAACTCTTGTTCTCGGTGCGACTCCCCGACGGCTCGTGGAACGATCGCGTCTTCGCACGCTCGGCGAGTTTCGGAACCGCCATGGCCGTGCTTTCGCTCGCGCAGCCGAGCCTGCCCGCGCCCGCGTCGTGGAAACCATGATCGTCGGTGTGCTCGCTGCACCGCACCCGACTACTTCCCGTCGTACCATGTCGCGGCGATGTGCGAATCGACTTTCAGCGGGACGGCGATGGTCATCGCTCGCTCCATGCGCTCGACGATGAGCACGCGAGCGGACTCGGCGACTGCGGCATCAGCCTCGAACACGAGTTCGTCATGGATTTGCAGCAGCATGCGCACGCCGGGAATCTCCGGCGGTCGCCATCCGCCGTCCCTGCTTCCTTTCGTTCCTTTGTCCCTTCCACGCCAATGCCCGGCGTGCTCGCTGAGACGCCCGTGCAGGTCGACCATGGCGATCTTGATGAGGTCCGCCGCGGAGCCCTGCACGACGCTGTTGATGGCGGTTCGCTCGGCAAACGATCGCTCAGACGGATTGCGCGCGTCGATTCCGAGAATTGGCCTGCGCCGTTTGAGCATCGTCTCGACATAGCCGAATCGCTTCGCCTGTGCCACGCACTCCTCCAGAAAAGTCGTGATTCCCGAGAAGCGGGCCTTGTACCCCGCGATGATCTCCGCGGCCTTCTTGTCATCGACGCCAAGTCGCCGCGCCAGGCCGTACGACGTGATCCCGTAGACGATCCCGAAGTTCACCATCTTGGCGCCGGCGCGCTGCTCGCGGGTGACGTCCTCGACGCGCACGCCGTGGATCTGTGCGGCAACCTGCGCATGAATGTCCTCGCCGCGCTGAAAGGCCTCGATCAGTCCCGCGTCGCGCGAGAGGTGCGCCAGCAGTCGTAACTCGATCTGCGAGTAGTCGGCCGTGATGAGCACGTACCCCGGCGCGGCAACAAAGGCCCGGCGAATCTCGCGCCCGATCTCCGTGCGGATCGGGATGTTCTGCAAGTTCGGATCGCTCGACGCGAGCCGCCCCGTCGCCGCCACGGTCTGGCTGAAACTCGAATGCACGCGCTTCGTGCCGGGATCGATGGCCTCCTTGAGTGCCTCAAGATAGGTGCCGACGAGTTTGGTGAGTTGGCGATACTCGACGATCAATCCGGGGATCGGGGTGCCCGTCGTCACGTCCGCCGCCAGTTTCTCGAGCACTTCGATGTCGGTCGAGTGGCCCGTTTTCGTCTTCTTGATCGACTTCAGGCCAAGCCCCGGCTCCTCGGCGTGGTCCTTGGCATTGAAGAGCGCGCCGGCGAGTTGCTTGGGCGAATCCGGGTTGAACGTTCGTCCAACTCCCTCCATCGCGGCCCGGTCGATCTGCTTCGCGAGGCTCTCGATCCGCGATTCAAGCCGCTTTCGCTGACGCTCGAGTTCGTCAGGATCGACCAGGATGCCGTTCCACTCCAGTTCCGCCAGCACCTCGACGAGCGGCATCTCAACGCTCGCCCAGAGGTCGGTCAGTTGCATCGCACGGAGTTGCGGCAGCATCACGTCGCGGAGTTGCAACGTCACATCCGCGTCCTCCGCCGCATAGGGCGTGGCCAGTTCGATCGGCACCGTCTCGAAACTCCTCTGGTGCTTCCCCGAGCCGATCAGGTCCGCGATCGGGATGTTGTGCCGATGCAGCAGCGCGAGGCAGAGGGCGTCCTTGCTGTGGCTCGAGCGTGAGGCGTCGATGAGGTACGACGCGACCATGGTGTCCCCGCCCGGAAAGCCTGCGACGTGCTCTGGAGCCATGCCTTGCGGCGGGGTCGCGCCGCGCAGGCTTACTCCTGCGGCTCGTAGCACGAGCATGTCGTACTTCAGATTGTGCCCAATCTTCGGCTTGGTCTCATCCTCAAGAATCGGTCGCAGTGCCGCCAGCACTGTCGCCTCGTCAAGATGCTTCTCAGGCGTCGGCGAGCGCATCGGCACATACACCGCCCGGCCCGCCTCCCACGTCACGCTGATGCCGCAGAGTTTCGCCTGGCGCGGGTGCAGCGACGTCGTTTCAGTGTCGATGGCGATCGCCGGCGCGGCACGCAGGCTGCTAGCGAGTAACGCGAGTTCTTCGCGCGTCGTGACCGCGCGATACTCGCCATCCACGGGCCGCGCGGCCGCGGGCGAGACCGCCGGATCGACCGATGTGCCCGCGAAAAGCCCCGCCTCGGCCGGCGGACGCTGCGATCGCTGTGGCGGCACCAGCCCGGGCGGCATCGGCCGGTCATCCTTCTCTCGCTCGGGCGTCGCCGCACCGCCGCCGCGTGACAGCAATGCCTTGGCCTCGTCTTGATATCGATTGAACCCAAGTTCGCGGCAGATCGGGATGAGTTTCTGCAAGTCCAGCCGCTTCACCGACGCCGCGTCGAGGTCGAGGCTCACCGGCGCGTCATGCCGGAGCGTCACGAGCCGGCGCGAGAGGTCGAGCAGTGGCGCCGCCGCGCGGATGTTCTCGCCGCGCTTGCCCTTGATCTCGGCCGCGTGCGCCAGGATCGCATCGATCGAGCCGTATTGCGCCACCAGTTGGGCCGCGGTCTTCCCGCCCACGCCCTCGACGCCCGGCACGTTGTCCACCGCGTCGCCCATCAGCGCGAGCATGTCGATCACCTGCGCCGGGGTGAGCCCGGTCTCCGCCTTCAGTGCCGCCACGTCAATGAGCGTGTCGGTGTGAACGTCATACATCTCGACGGGTTGCTTCGGGCCGTTCGTCCCGGCTTCCGCGCCCGCTTCCGCAAGCAGTTGCTTCAGGTCCTTGTCCTTCGCGATGATCCTGATGCGCAAATCCGGGTGCCTGGCCCGCAGGCTTGTCACCAGCGACGCGATCACGTCATCGGCCTCGAACTCCGCCGCGCCCACAATCGGCATCCCGATCTCGCGCAGGATCGCCAGGCATCGCTCGATCTGCACGGGCATCGCCTCGGGAATCTCGGGCCGATGGGCCTTGTATTCCGGGTACAACTGCGAACGAAACGTCCCGCGATCGCCCGAGACGTCGATGGTGACGGCCACATATTCCGGCACGCCGACGGCCTCGGGTCCCGGCGGCTTCCCCGGCTCACCCGCCATGTGCTTGCCGTCGCCCCGGAGAAGTTTGAGGAGCATCCCGATGAAGCCGAACGTCATGTTCGTCGGCTCCTTGGTCACCGGGCTCGTCAGCGGCGAACGGATCGCGTGATAGGCGCGAAAGAACTGCGCATAGCCGTCGATCAGGTAGAGCGTGGGCACGGGGCGTCTCCGAATGCCGCGGCGAGGCGAGGCGGAGGGACGGTATCAGGCTTCACCGGCGTTTGCCGAGCGGATCAGTGATGCGCGGCAGCGGCATCTGGCTTGTATCCCGCGCCTGAGCCGCACTCGGGGCACCTGGGAATCGGCAGATCGGCGAGGTAATAGCCGCATCGCCGACAGTGCCCTCGCCCCAACGCACGACGCGAGCCCCAAGATACGGCCCGATCCACCCTGACGCCACAATCAACACGACGAAGAGTACCGCACTCACGACCCGCATCTCGGATTTCGGCCAACCAGCCCAGTCGCTGAGGAGCGCGATCCCGCCGTATATGGATATGACAGCCAGTATGGTGATGACGATGCTCGTCTGTCGGATCTGAACCCGTGCGCCGCATCCGTGGCAATCCCAAGTGCTTATGCCCGGTCCTTTCTCGCTTCGGCACGTCCGCGGCGTGCCGCATTGCGGGCAGGGGATGATGCCATGACGAACTTTGGCCGCGCGAGGGTCGCGCGGATCGCGCCAGCGATGCTGGCACGCGGCACAAGGCTTGCCGTCCGGACATTCGGCCTGCCCACCGCAGCGGGGGCATCGGCCGCGGCCCCATTCAATCAAGCGCGCTCGCACAGTCGCCCGCCACGCAAACGAGAACCCGCCGAGCAAAGCCAGGATGAGTGGTATGCAGATGGCCGTTGACCATCCGAACCCGATTGCGCTGCCCAGTAGCGGCCAGCCGATCTGAAAGACGAGGAAGGCACCACCAGCGGCCACCCAACCGCCCCATCCCCAGACTCGAAGTGATGCACCACAGGTCGGGCACGCAATGCACCCGTGGAGCGACTTTTTCGCTACGTCCCATGTAAGCCGTGTATCGCATTGAGAGCAGCGTCCCGCCACGATTCTCGTGCTCCTTGAGCCTTGGGGCCATACATCAAACCAGCACACCACATGATGCCCACTTCTTCGAGCGTCCGCCGTAACATTGAAGCCCTCTTCCGTTCCGGAGTCTCTGCATGCCCTGGCTCAAAGTCGTCGATGCGTTCAAGGCCCCTGTCGGTGCGTCGGTCACGGTCAAGGGATGGGTGCGGACCCGCCGGGACTCCAAGGCGGACGGCGGGCTGTCGTTCGTCGCCGTCCATGACGGCACATGCTTCGACGCGATCCAGGCCGTCTGTCGCGGGACCTTGCCGAACTATGCGAGCGACGTGGCGAAACTGACGACGCACTGCGCGGTGGAGGTCGACGGCACGATCGTTCAGAACCCCAAGGGCGGGAACGAGATCACGGTCGATCCCACTGCTGGCGGCGCGGTGCGTGTCGTCGGCTGGGTCGAAGACCCGGACCACTACCCGATCCAGCCCAAGCCGCACAGTTTCGAGTACCTGCGCGAGGTGGCGCACCTTCGCGTGCGGACGAACACGTTCGGTGCGGTGGCGCGGCTGAGGCATTGCCTCTCGATGGCCGTTCATCGGTTCTTCCACGAGCACGGGTTCTACTGGGTGCATACGCCGATCATCACGGCCAGCGATGCCGAGGGCGCGGGGCAGATGTTCCGGGTGAGCACGCTGGACGTGATGAGGCCACTGCCGCGGGTCGCCAAGGACGCGCAGAGCGAGGAGGCAAGGAAGCACTGCCAGGATCTGGCGGCGAAGGCGAACATGCCGCCCTGGACGTATGGGCAGGTGGACCACACGAGCGACTTCTTCGGCAAGGAGGCCCACCTGACGGTCTCCGGCCAACTCAACGTGGAGACGTACTGCTGCGCACTCTCGCGGGTCTATACGTTTGGCCCAACGTTCCGCGCCGAGAACAGCAACACCAGCCGGCACCTCGCCGAGTTCTGGATGATCGAGCCGGAGATCGCCTTCGCGGACCTTGCGGCCGACGCCACGCTGGCCGAGGCGTTCATCAAGTACCTCATCAACGCGGCCCTCACCGAGCGTGCCGACGACATGAAGTTCTTCGACGAGCGGATCGAGAAGGGCCTGCTCGCGCGTCTGCGGCACGTGATGGAAACTCCCTTCCGCCGTCTGCCCTACACCGAGGCCATCCGCATCCTTGAGAAGGCCATCGCGGGCGGAACGAAGTTCGAGTATCCGGTCAAGTGGGGGATCGACCTCCAGAGCGAGCACGAGCGATTTCTGACGGAGGAGCACTTCAAGCAGCCGGTGATCCTGATGAACTATCCCAAGGGGATCAAGGCCTTTTACATGCGGCTCAACCCGCCGGGCACCGACGGCGCGCCCGCCGACGGCCCGGGCGGTGGCGACACCGTGGCCGCGATGGACGTGCTCGTCCCAGGGATCGGCGAGATCATCGGCGGCAGTCAGCGCGAGGAGCGGCTCGATTACCTCGACCGCCGGATCGAAGAGATGGGACTTCCCGCCAAGGAATACTGGTGGTACCGCGACCTGCGGCGGTTTGGCACCGTGCCGCACGCGGGCTTTGGCCTCGGCTTCGAACGCCTCGTCTGCTTCATCAGCGGCATGCAGAACATCCGCGACGCGATCCCGTTCCCGAGGGCACCGAAGCAGGCGGAGTTCTAGGGCGTCGGTCGCGGTCACGCGCGAGCGGAAAGTTCGGAGAGTCGAGCGGCATCTGAGCGCCAGATCTTGGCGAAGTACGAGAGGATGCGGCGCGGGTTGACCGGGTCGCTCTTCAAGGAGCCTCCGATTCCGACGTTCGCCAAGTCTTCGGTGATCGACGCCAGTGCCCGGGTGGTGTTCGCTTGGCACAACTCGCCAGACGCGCTCAGGGCGCTGATTCCGCCTTGGGAACCGGTGACTGTGGAGCGGGCACCCGCATCGCTGGCGGATGGCCAGATGGCCGTGCTGGTGATGCGGATGGGGCCGTTGCGGTTGCGCTGGGTCGCGCGGCATCAGGGCTATGTGGACCGAGGGGACGAGGGCGGGGAGTTCACGGACGTGCAGGTCTCGGGCCCGTTCGCGAGTTGGTCGCATCGCCACATTGTGCGGGCCGATGGGCCGTCGCGGTGCGTGCTGGAGGACCGGATCGAGTATCGATTGCCGCTCGGTAGGCTTGGCGAGATCGTCGCAGGCGGGCATGTGCGGCGGAAGTTGGCCCGGATGTTCGCGTTTCGCCATGAAGCCACGAGCGCCGCGGTGGCGGGCCGAGGTGGGCCTTGAGCGGCGTGACCTCGCCCGCTTGGATGCGGCGTTGGCTCGTGGCTGCGGGAATCTACAACATCGCCTGGGGCGGCGCGGCCGCGGTCGCACCCGTGTGGACGCTGCGCTTGCTGGGCGTCAGGCCGGCGAGCACCGAACTCTGGCCGCAGTTCTGGGCGTGTATCGGGATGATCGTCGGGGTCTACGGCGTCGGCTACCTGATCGCGTCGCGCGATCCGGTTCGCCATTGGCCGATCGTACTGGTGGGGCTGCTTGGGAAGGTGCTCGGGCCGATTGGGTTCGTGCAGGGCGCGATCGCGGGAAGCCTGCCGTGGTCGCTCGGCCTCTCGATCGTGACAAACGACCTGCTGTGGTGGGTGCCGTTTGCGATGATCCTGTGGCACGCGGTGCGATCGTCGCAGCCGGCACCGCCCGAGGGCGAGATCGGGCTGGCGCAGGCGCTCGACGACTTGCGCGACGACGCGGGCCGATCGCTGCGCGCCATCACGGACGAGCGGCCGACGCTGGTGGTGCTGCTGCGGCACGCGGGATGCACGTTCTGCAAGCAGACACTCGCGGACCTGGCGCGGCAGCAGGCGACGATCGAGCGCGCCGGCGTGGGTGTGGCGGTCGTCGGTATGTCGCCATCGTCAGCCGCGCTCCGCGCGTTCGGCGAGCAATACGGGCTGGCGTCGGCGAAGTATCTGGCCGATCCGGACCGGCGGCTGTATCGCGCATTGGAGTTGCGGCGTGGGCGCTTCCTGCAACTGTTCGGCCCGCGCGTCTGGGTCGAGGGCGTGCGTTCGGCGCTGCGCGGGCACGGTGTCGGAAGGCTGGTGGGCGACGGATTCCAGATGCCGGGCGCGTTCGTGATCCATCGTGGAAGCGTGATCCGAGCGTACCGGCATGAAACCGCGGCAGATCGGCCGGACCTTGAGGCGCTGGCATGCAGGATCAGTTGATGCAGGCGGTGCTGCTCAGTCACGCCGCGGCGACCTGGTTCATGGTCGGGCTGATCTGGTTCGTCCAGGTTGTTCACTATCCGCTGATGGGCGCGGTTCCGGCGGAGGGCTTCCGCGAGTATGAACGCCGGCACCAACGACTGACGACGTGGGTGGTCGGGCCGGTGATGGGAGTCGAGGCGCTCGCGGCGACTTTGCTGGCGATCGTGCCGCCGTCGTCCGGGGTGTTCGATGCGCTCCGATGGCTTGGCGTTGGGCTGCTGGCGATCATCTGGCTCTCGACGATCGTGGCGCAGATGCCGCTGCACGCCGCGCTCTCGAGGGGCTTTGATCCGGCGATGTGGCGACGGCTTGTGCTCAGCAACTGGATCAGGACCGCGGCGTGGTCGGCGCGCGGCATCCTCGCGTCACTCATGCTCTCTTAGATCATGGTCGATCCGGCGCAGGCCATCCGTGTTGCTTCCGCGGGCAAGCGCGGCGTCCTGCTCACACTACTTCGGATTGTTGATCCACCCATACGGCCTGTGCTGCTGGATCCCAAGTTCCATCCGAATCCACCGGCCCGAGCCCTTCACATAGATGTCGTTCACATCCAGGTCCGCCGCCTCCTCGATCGCGTAATACTGACCCCGTGGCGGCTTGAACAACTTCACATGCCCCTCGAGGTACGCGATGTGCCCGCCCCGCGCGTGCCGCTGTTCAACCTGGTCCCAGTTCGACCAGTTGCCGTCGGGCGTGTCCTCGTTGTACCAGCGCGTGTGCTCCTCGACAAAGATCGGATGCCCGTTGAAGAGCGTGAGTTGCCCGGGCGTCACCGTCGCCAGCGTCGCCGGCGGAAACGCATGAACGCCGTACGTCTGTGGCGTCGTCAGATACCCCATCAGCGTGTCCAGCCCCAGCCGCGCCCCCTGCATCCGCGGCAGGTAGGTGTAGTCAAAGTCGAGTGCCGTGCCCGTGAGGAAGACGTTGTTCCCATCCACTCCCGTGGTCCGCTTCCTCTTGTTCGACGGGCACTCGCCCACACGATCCTGCGACTGCATGAACTGATAGAGCAACCCCGGCTGCACCATGTTGGTCGTCGTGTCCGGCAGGCGCGCCCACGCCGCGCCGATGTTGTTGAATGGTGCCGGCGGCGGCTGACCGTTGGCCGTGTTGAACGTCGGCCACACGCGGTCCTTGTGCGCTTGCGCATATTGCACCGCGGCCATGCCCAGTTGCCGCATGTTCGACATGCACACCGCGGCGCGGCCCGCCTCGCGCGCTTCCCGGAGCGAGGGCAGCGCGATCGCCAGCAACAACGCGATGATCGCAATCACAACGAGGAGTTCGATGAGCGTGAATCCGTGTCGGCGTGCCTTGGACATGGCCACAGCATACCACATGCCGCGACGCCCGCCATTCCGCGGCACATAAGTGGCGGCTATTCTGGGCCATGCGCGCGTGGGCGATCGTGGCGGCATTGCTGGTTCTCGGGCTGTCGGCCGTGGTCTTGCTTCGGTCAAATGGCACGTCCAAGCCGTCGCCGACTCCGCCGGGCGCGGCGCGTGTGGTCGCCCTCAGCCCCGCGCTCGCCGTCATCGCCCGCGACCTCGGATTTGCACCGCTCATCGTCGGGAGGCACGGCTACGACATGGTCCTCGACCGCGCCATGCCCGTCTGCGGCGACCAGGCCGGAATCGATTACGAAGCCCTGCTCCGCGTCCGTCCGACGCTCGTACTCACCGAGTGGAGCGGCGAGTTGCCGCCGCGGCTGCTGACGCTCGGTAAACAGCACGGCTGGAGGATCCAGAACTTCAACCTACTGACGCTCGATGACATCGCCGACGCCACGGTCTGGCTTGCCGGGACACTCGGCACGGGACTTCCTGACTCGCCCGCGAGCGCGTTGTCCCGCCGCATGGACGCCGCGTGGTCGCTGCACCCCGGCCTCGAACGCGCGGGCCGCGTGCTGCTCCTGGAATCGCTCGATCCGCCTGCCGCCCTCGGCCCGGGCTCGTGCCACCACCAGGTTCTCGTCCGCATCGGCGGCACGCCCGCGATCGTCACCGGCGCGCCCTACGTCACGCTCGACGCCGAAGACCTCTTGCGCCTCGCGCCGGACGCGATCGTGTGGATCAATCCGCGCGACCCCGCCGCGCCGCACGCCGCCGACGCGCTCGATCCCGCCGCGCTCCGCCGTCGTCTCGGACGCATCGGCGATCTGGACCTGCCCGCATTCCGCACCGGCCGCGTCGCGCTCATCGATGATCCCCTCTCGCTCACCCCCAGCACCGCCATGATCGCCTTCGCCGAGCACCTCGCGGCCATTCTGGAGCGATGGTCCGACTAGCGACCCGCTTGGGCACCCGCCTCCTTTCAATCGACCACGTTCCCTCTCTTTGCCAGTCATCTCCTTGCCTCTCTTCTCCCCGCCACTATTTTCTGTAGCCACTTCGCCACTTCGCCACTCTGCCACTCTGCCACTTCCTTCCTCTTCCACTCCGTCCCCATGTCCCCTCGTCCCTCCGTCCCTTCTTCCTACACTCGCCCCATGCTCGAATCGATCGCCACGCTCGAATCCGAGGGACTCCAGCAACTCGCCGCCGCTGCCGATCCGGCCGCGCTCGAAGCCTGGCGCATCGCCTATCTCGGCACCTCCGGCCGCCTTAAAGCCATCATGGCCGGCCTCAAGGACGTACCAAAGGACCAAAAGCCCGCCGTCGGCCAGCGCCTGAACTCCGCCAAGACCGCCCTCGAAGCCGCCTTCGCCGCACGCAAAGAGACCCTGGCTGCCGCGCCCGCACCCTCCGGCCCGCTGCTTGATCTCACCGAGCCCGGCCTGATTCGCACCGAGTCCCTCGGCCGCCGTCATGTCATCTCCCGCGTCCGCGAGGAACTCGTCGAGGTCTTCGCTCGCATGGGGTTCGAGGTCGCCCAAGGCCCCGAACTCGAGGACGACGAGCACAACTTCATCAAACTCAACATCCCCGCCGATCATCCCGCCCGCGACCCCATCGACAACTTCTACGTCGATGATCCCGCGACCACAGCCCGCCCGCGCATGCTCCGCAGCCAGACCAGCACCGTTCAAGTCCGCGTCATGGAAGATGCCGTCGCTCGCGGAGGAGGGCATCTCAAAGAGCCCATCCGCATCATCGCGCCGGGCCGCGTCTATCGCCCAGATACCGTTGACGCCACGCACTCCTTCATGTTCCATCAGATCGAGGGGCTCGCCGTCGATCGCGGCCTCAGCATGGCCGACCTCAAGACCACGCTCCTCTCCTTCGCCCGCGCTTTCTTCGGTCCCGACGCCCAGATCCGCCTCCGCCCGTCCTTCTTCCCCTTCACCGAGCCCTCTGCCGAGATGGACATGATGATCGCCCTCCGACCCGACGAGCCCGCGCGATGGATCGAACTCGGCGGCTGCGGCATGGTCGACCCCGCCGTCTTCGCCGCCTGCGACATCGACCCGGAAGAGTGGACTGGCTTCGCCTTTGGCTTCGGCATCGAGCGAATCGCCATGGGCAAGTTCGGCATCCCTGATATCCGCCTCCTCTTCGACAACGACCTCCGCTTCCTCCGGCAGGTCTAGGTCTTGGGTACCCCGCCCCTCCGGGGCGTCTCTTCTCTTCGTGCCACGGGCTACGACGCTTCGTCGATGCCCGTGCGTCGCTTCGTGCCACCGACCGCGCCTCGCGGTCGGTGCTTTCGTGGCACCGGTCTCCAGACCGGTGGCTACTGCTTCTACCCGACCTCTCCCCTTCTTCTTCTTCTTCTTCTTTCTCTTCCTCTTCTCTTCCTCTTCTTCTCCTCTTCTCTTCCACTTCGTCCCCCGTCCCTTCTTCCCTTCTTCCCTATCCTCCCCCGTGACCCGCCTCTACCTCGACAACGCCGCAACCAGTTTCCCCAAGCCGCCGTGCGTCCCCGAGGCGATGACGCACTACCTGACCCAGGTCGGCGGCACCGCCGGCCGCGGCAACTACCTCGAAGCCCGCCGCGGCGCCGAGATCATCCGTGACTGCCGCGAGCGCCTCTGCCGCCTCTTCCGCGCCGCCGACCCTGATCACATCGTCTTCACGCTCAACACCTCCGACGCGCTGAATCTCGCCATCCGCGGCACGATCGAGCACCGCCGCCTCACCCATCCCGGCAAGCCGATCCACGTCATCGCCACCTCCCTCGACCACAACTCCGTGCTCCGCCCGCTCAACGCCGAACGCGACCTCGGCCTCGAATGGACGTGTGTTGATGCCGACCCGCGCACCGGCACCATCGACCTCGCCGCCATCGCTCGCGCCATTCGCCCGACAACTGTCCTCGTCGCGCTCAACCACGCCAGCAACGTCACCGGCACCATCCAGCCCGCCGCGGCAGTGGGGGAAATCTGTCGGACACGCGGCGTCCTCTTCCTCCTCGACGCCGCCCAGTCCCTCGGCCACATTCCCGTGTACGCCGACGACCTCGCCGTCGATCTCCTCGCTTTCCCAGGCCACAAAGGCCTCCTCGGCCCGCTCGGAACCGGTGGCCTCTACATCCGCCCCGGCATCGAGCATCTCATCCGCCCCACACGCACCGGCGGCACCGGCTCACGCTCCGAACTCGACATCCAGCCCCACACCATGCCCGATCGCTACGAACCCGGCTCGCAGAACGCCGTCGGCATCGCCGGCCTCTCTGCCGCGCTCGCTTGGATTCTCGAACGCGAACGCGACCTCCATGCGCACGATCGCCTGCTCCGCGCCGCCATGCTCGATCGCCTCGCCGCGCTCGATGCCTTCGGCCCACGCGAAGGCGCGCAAGGCCTCCGCCTCCTCGGGCCAACCGACCCCGACGCCCGCGTCGGCGTCTTCTCACTCGTCTTTGACGGCCTCTCGCCGCACGAGGCCGCGGCACTCCTCGAAGAACGCCACGGCATCCTCGCCCGCGCCGGCCTCCACTGCGCCCCGCGCGCTCACGCCGCCCTCGGCACCACATCCGCAGGCGGCGCGCTCCGCCTCAGCATCGGCCCATTCATCACGCTTGCCGATCTCGATCACGTCGGCACTGCCTTGACCGAACTCGCATCGATCACCCGCGCCGCGACCGCGTAGCATCGCTCACGCTCGCCGCTGCACCTCGACCCATCCCGCGTCCGTGTGCCGAACGATCGCCCCCGTTGCCTGATAGATGATCTGCTCGGCGATGTTCGTGCAGTGGTCCGCGATCTTGCAGCACTCGTTGGCGATCTCGTGCAGCACCAGCGCGAACTCGACGTGCATCTCGCCCGACGCGATCCGCCGCTCCGCGTCGCGCAAAATCGCCGCCTTGAACGCCAGCACGCAGTCCTCGCTCTGGAGCACCACCTTGGCCAGCGCCGGATCGGCCCGCTCGAACGAACGCCCGATGTCACGCAAGATGCCCAGCACGCTGTTGGTCATCACGCGGAATGTGTCCGGCAGCGCCGCCGATTCCGTCGCGATCGCCCGCGCCTGCTCCGCGATCTCGACCGCGCAGTCCGCGATCCGCTCGAGTTCGTTGTTGCACTTGACGACCGTCAGCACGCCGCGGAGTTCCGTCGGCTCCAGCCGTGCGCCCTCGTGCGTCGCGTCCGAGAGCAGCGCCACCGCCGCTCGCTCGACCGCCACGTCCACCCGATCGATCTCGTCATCGGCCAACTCGATCGCGTGCGATTGATCCGGTGCCCTTGAGAACACCGTCTCGAACGCCCGTTCGCAGATCGCCTCCACGCGTCGGGCCTGCTCCCCCAACTCCGCGCGGAGTTGCTGAAGCCTGTTCGCGAAACCTTGCGGCGTGTTTGGCATGAATCGAGCACCGACGACGCGACAAGCATAGTTCCTCGCCCTCGCGCGAGCCAGCGACCACGTCACAGGCGATCACCCCGGGTATCATCCCGCCCATCTCACAAGGAGCCACGATGTCTTTCCAGATCGATCAGGTTCTGGCGCGCCAGGTGCTCGATTCCCGCGGCAATCCCACCGTCGAGGCCGACGTCATCCTCGAATCCGGCACCATCGGTCGCGCCGCCGTTCCCTCCGGCGCTTCCACGGGCGAGCACGAGGCCGTCGAACTCCGCGACGGCGACAAGGCCGTCTACCTCGGCAAGGGCGTGCGCAAGGCCGTCGCCAACGTCGCCAAGACGATCGCCCCCGCGCTCCGCGGCATCGACTCACGCGAGCAGGAGAAGATCGATCGCATCATGCTCGACCTCGATGGGACCGAGAACAAGGGCAAGCTCGGGGCCAATGCCGTGCTCGCCGTCTCGCTCGCCGTCGCCAAGGCCGCCGCCGCCGAGTGCCGCCTCCCGCTCTATCGCTACGTCGGCGGGTCCGCGGCCCGCGTGCTGCCGGTGCCGATGTTCAACATTCTCAATGGGGGCAAGCATGCCGACAACACCGTCGACTTCCAGGAGTTCATGATCCAGCCCTGGGGCTTCGAGCGCTTCGACGACGCGATGCGCGCCGGGGTCGAGATCTACCACGCCCTCCGCAAGGTTCTCCACGACAAGGGCCTCTCCACCGCCGTCGGCGACGAGGGCGGCTTCGCTCCCGACCTCGACTCCAACGAGGACGCCCTGAAACTCATCGAGCAGGCCGTGGACAAGTCCGGCTATGACTGGGGCCGGCAGATCTTCGTCGCGCTCGACCCGGCCACAAGCGAGCTCTGGAACGAGGCCACCGCAGACAAGAAGTCCAAGAAACGCGGCTACAAGTTCTTCAAGTCCACCGGTGAGGTCGTCTCCAGCGAGCACATGGTCCAACTCTGGGCCGACTGGTGCAAGAAGTACCCGATCCGCTCGATCGAGGACGGGCTGGCAGAGGGTGACTGGGCCGGATGGAAACTCCTGACCGATCGCCTGGGCGACCGCGTGCAACTCGTGGGCGACGACCTCTTCGTCACCAACCGCAAGTTCCTCGAAAGGGGCCTGGCGCAGGGCTGCGCCAACGCGATCCTCGTCAAGGTGAACCAGGTGGGGACGCTCAGCGAGACGCTCGACGCCGTCGGCCTCGCTATGCGCAGCCGCTACGCCGCGGTGATGAGCCACCGCTCGGGCGAGACCGAGGACGCGACGATCGCGGACCTCGCCGTGGCAACGAACTGCGGGCAGATCAAGACCGGCGCCCCCTGTCGCAGCGACCGCAACGCAAAGTACAACCAACTCATCCGCATCGCCGAGGAACTGGGCGATGCCGCGGTCTTCGGCGGGAGCACCTGGTGGCGCGGCTGATGCCGGCACAGGAAGCTTGCCGAGCCCGGCGGGCTTCCCTTCTCCCTCTACCTCCGCAGTCATGATTCTCGCCTGCGCGAACAAGCACAGCGAAACTCCATCCCCGGCGTCGCGACACCCCAATCGTTGTATCGAAAGAGATCGCTCGTGGATCACATCGTTTGAAAAAGACAACGGGAGCCCGCAAAGGCTCCCGTTGGTGATTAGCACTGACTCTCGCCTATTAGCGGCGGAAGCGACGGACGGCCACGATGCCGCCGAGGGTCGCCATGCCCATCCACGCCGCTGCCGGCAGCGGGATCGGGTTCGCATCGACGAAGAGGTCCATGTCCGAGGTCGCGAGGCCCGCGGCATTGGGGTTGAAGTTGAACTGGAGGAACGAGCCACCGAGGCCGGTCGCGCCCTGGTTGTTGAACCACGGGGCAACGTTGACGTTGCCGTACTGGTTGTCGCTGAAGAAGCCGTTCTGGGTGATGGCTTCGATCTTGAAGCCGCCGCCGACGAACGTGCTGACCGCGCCGCTGTTGGGCTTGATGTTGCAGGTGTAGGTGTCACCCGTGTTGATGGTGATCGTCACGCTGCCGCCGGTGACCTGGCCGTTCGACAGGTTGACCTGACCGCTGAAGGCGGTGAGGTTGCCCGTGAAGTTGGCAGAGGTGAACGGGCCGTTGACGACGTTCTGGACGAAGATACCTGCCAGAATGCCGTTCGAGCCCTTCGAGAACCGCACCGCGCCAGTGTGCGACGTGCCACCGAAGGGGCTGTTCACAGCCGGGTTGCCGGTGTTGCTCGTGGCCTGCGCCGCGAACGAGTTCAAGTCCATCTGGAGAACCGGGATCGCCGATGCGGCTGTGCCGGCCACCAGAACGGTAGCGATGCCAAATCCAATACGCGTAATCATCGTCATTTCCTCTTCTTTCCCTTCGGCCCGCGGCCTCGTTCCGCGCTCTCCGGCCGATGTGTCCATCCTCGGCGCAGTCCGCTCACGTCTGCGGCATCTGCGCTGTGGGTGTAGTTGTAGCAGAAAGCGACAAACAGTCAAGGTCCAGGTGGATTAGGAACACATTTTTCTTGCCCTTTTACACAATCCCAAAAATGCGAACGGGGCCCGATCTTAGTCAGGCCCCGCTCAAAATCCTTACTCATGCTTCAGAGTCTTGTCCCATCAGGCCTTGCGGAGCCGGCGGAACCCGAGGATTCCACCCATCAGTGTCAACCCGGCCCAGGCCGCCGGCGGCAGCGGAACCACGTCCACGAACAGGTCCATGTCCGCCGTCGCCTTGCCCGTCGCATCAGGCGCAAAGTTGAACTGCAGGAACGAGCCAAGCAAGCCGTTCGGCGTCTGGGCGGCAAACCACGGAGACACGTTCACATTGCCGAAGTTCGCGTCCGAGAACAGCCCGCCAAACGTCAACGCCTCAATCTTGAAACCGCCACCGACATAGGTCGAAACGAACCCTGAACCGTTGCTGATGCTGGCGCTGTAGTTATCGGTCCCGGAGTTGACCGAGACGACCAGGTTGCCGCCTGTCACCGCGCCGTTGACGAGGTTCACGACACCCGTGAAGTTGAAGAGGCTTCCGCTGAAGCCGGCATTGACGAACGGCCCGTTCTGCACGGACTGGATCGCAATGCTATTGAGCATCGTCGAGCCGGCCATCGAGAAGGCGACCGAGCCCGTGTGCGTCGTGCCGCCGAAGGCCACGTTCGCGCCAGCGCCGTTGCGTGCCTGCGCGGTGAAACTGTTGATATCCATCTGGAGAACAGGAACCGCGTTCGCCGCCGTGCCCGCCGCCAGAACCATCGCGACTCCCAGAGCGATCTTCTTCATGTCTTGGCCCTTTCCCTGCCTGTGACCCGTGCGATCCGTGCGGGTTCCCGGCAAGTCCCGGTCCACCCACCCCTCCCGAGCGCCCACGAGGGAGCCCAGTGAAAGGAAGATACAGCAGGCTCGCGGGAATGCACGCGAAACCCGTGATTTGCCCTTGTTTTTGGCGATATCAGACGAGGTCGGCAGTGCCGAGAACACGAGCGCGAGGCCGAGAAGTGCGACCCGCCGAGAATCCCCGGTCACGCGCTCTCGCCTGTGTCAATCCGGAAGGATGCGCTTCGAGCAAACCAGTCTGCCGCGATATCTTTCCAGTCGTGCGGCTGCCGAGTTATCGCGCCGGCTTCGCGATCGTCTCGCGTGCTGCCGCCATCTTCGCCTTCAACTCGTCGTCGAGCGTAGTTGCGTCGATCGAGTTGAGCAGCGCCGTCGCCTCGTCACGCGATGTCGGTCCCGCCTCGGCCAGCGCTGTTGCCAGCCCGATGAGCGCCGACGGCAGCGGTCGCTTCTTCACTTCGGACCGCTGCTTCGCCTGCCGAAACGCCTGGGCTGCCTGATCCGACCTCGCCGCGGCCAGATTCGCCCAGCCGAGTGTGTCGAAGAACTCGGGCTCCTGGCCCTCGTTCGCCGCCGCCGACGCCAGTTCCACGGCCCGCGCCCGGTCATCGGCGCTCCGATTCTGCCTCAGCAGCGCCATGGCCAGGTTGTTTTTCACGGGCGGGACATATGCCCCGGGCAGCGTCGGTGCCTTGAGAAGCCGCTCATACGCCTCGATCGCCCATCCAAACTCGCCCGCCAACTCGCTCGCGTTCGCCATCGCGCCAAGCAACTGCACGTCCGTCGGCCTCGCGATCGTGACCCGTCGATACCCCTCCGCCGCCTCCGTCGCGAGCGACTTGGCACCCTTGGCGTCACCGGCCTTGGCCTGTCGCGCCGCACGCTTGGCCTGGATCGCCGCCAGGGTCTCAAGATACACCGCGTTATTCTGTTCGGTCGCCGCGACCGCTCGCGTCGCCAACTCCGCCGCCGCGTCCAGTTCCCCCTTGTTGTCGAGGATATCCGCCAGGTTGTTCAGTGCCGTCGCGCGCCGCGGGTCGAGTTCGATCGTCTTGCGATACGCCGCCTCGGCACCGGCCAGTTCGTTCTGCCGGTGGAGCAGCACGCCCAGCGCCTCGTGCGCCCCCGCCGTGCCCGTCTGCGGCAAACCCGCCAGCCTCGTCAGGATGCTCTTGGCTTCGGCCAGCATCTGCGACTGCTGCTCCTTGTAGCGCGTGGCCAGCACCGTGTAGCCCGTCGAAAGCGCGATCTGCTCGTCCACCGCGTCCGCCGGCATCGCCGCACGAACCTGTCCGATCCACGCCGTGCTCGCGTCGAACGTCGGGAGGTCGCGCACCGCGATCGAGAGCCACACCGTCGTCCGCATCGGTGACGAATCCGCCAGGTGCGGCGTCAGCAGTTCGCGCGCGTCCTTCTCGCGATTCCCCGCCACCAGCAGCCTTGCCATCAGATTCAGCACGCGCAGCGAGTCATCGTCGAGCGGCTTGGTCACTTTCGCCAGCCGCGGGCGCAGCGTCTCGAGTCCGCGGTCGGGCTGACGGAGGTTGAGGTGCGCCTCCGCCACGGCCAGGTCCGGGTCGAGGCTCCGCGTCGCGTCGCGGTCGCGCCACGCCGTCGCCGCCTGCAGCATCTCGCTCCAGCGTCCGAGGCCCAGCGAGATCTGCGCCGCGAGGCGCGCCGGCGCGGGGTTGGCCGGTGCCGCGTTCATCGCCCGGATCGCCAGCGTCCCCGCACGATCCGGATCAAAGAGCAGCATCCGCTGCGCCACGACCATCTGCAACTCGATCGCGTTCGGGAAACGATCTGCCAAGCGCGAGAGCCCAGCCGCCGAATCCAGATCGCCCTTGGCCTCGGCGTCACGCACCGCGGCAATAATCTCCGCGCCCTGCGCGAACATCGGGCCGCCCTGCAGCGCTTGAATCAGCGGCCCGAGGTCCGTCTGCTGGCTCCCTGCCGCCAGCACCTTCGCCTGCTCGCGGACGATCGTCAGTGCCTGGTCCCCCGGTGCCTTGGCCAGTCCTTTCTCCGCGGCCTCGAGCGCCTTGGCCGCCTCGCCCCGCTTGAGTTGGAACGTCGCCAGTTGCCGCCACGGCACCGGGTCGCCCGCCGCCTGCTCCGTCGCCGCGGTGAATCGCGCTACCGCCTCGTTCACGTCCCCGCGATCATCGGCGAGCCGTCCCAGCACCACGTCCTTCTCGCCCGGCGCGAGTTTCGCCGCGTCGAGCCGCGCCAGCGACGCCTTTGTCCGTGCCTCGTCCTTTCGCTTCTGGAAGAACGACGCCGTGCGATAGATCGCCTCCGAATCGTCGGCCCGATCGACCAGCCTCGCAAACATCGCCTCGGCCTTGTCGTCCTGGCGAAGTTGGTGATACGCCTCGCCCAGCATCACCAGCAGCCCTGCCGGCGCGCGATCGCCCACTTGCTCCACGATCTCCGCCAGCGTCGGGACCGCCACCGGCATCGGATCGCCCTGCGACAGCAGCATCCCCGACGCCACCTGTCGCGATCCGATGTCCAGCGTCTTGTCCGACGCCACGCGCACGAGTGCTTCGCGTGCCGCCCCAAGATTCCCCGTGAGTTGATACACCCGCGCCAGTTCCAGCGAGATGACCGGCGAGCGCGGCTCCAGATTCAGCGCGTCCGTCAGTTGCGTGATCGCGCGCGGATAGTCCGGCCTGATGTCCTTGCCCGCGTCGCTCATCGACAGCGCCGACGCCAGCGTCAGTTTCGGCTCCACCATGTTCGGCTGCTCGCCCACCAGCGCCGCCAGCATCGCCACCGCCCGATCGCGGTCGGCCTTGGTCGTTCCCTTTCGGATCAGCGCGCGAGATTTCGCCAGTCGGATCGTCGCGTCCTCGGTCGGCTGCTCTTGGCCCTGGGCCTTCTGGTAGCGAGCGGCCGTGCGATCGATGAACGCGCGATCTTCCGTCGCCGCCACCGATTCGAGCACGGTTCGCTGCACGAAAAGATCGTCGGGGAAGGCCTCGCCCAGCGCGCGCCACGCCGATCCCGCGTCGCGGTGCCCGATCCGTTCCAGATATCTCGCCTCGGCCAGACGCATCGACGAGTCGCCAGGCTTGGCCGCCACGGCATTGCGAATCTGCACCAGCCCCTCTTCGGGCCGCCCAGCGTCCGCCAACTGGCACGCCCGCGTGTACTCGATCGTCGCCGTTTTGCCGTAGACCTCTTCGGCCTTCTTCAGCGCGATGTCCTCGAGCCCCAGCCGCTCGCTCCGGCTCACCGCTGCCAGTCTGCGGATCGTGTCCTCGTCGAGCGGGTCGGCTGCTTCCAGCGCCGCCATCGCCAGCGACTTCGCCTCGTCGGGCTTGCCCGTCCGCGAGAGCAGCAACACCCGGACCGGCACGAGCGAGTGCCGCATCCTCTTGAAGTTCGGGTCGGGGTTCGAAGGATCGATCTCCGGCTCCACGACATCGAGCCGCTTCAGAATCTCCGCCGGCGGAAAGCCGCCATCGGGCGATTTGATCATTCGCGCCGCCTGTGCTTGGAGCCACAGGACGTTGACCGCCAACCGATTCGGCGCCATGAAGAGCGCCTCGGTCGCCATGTCGGCCGCCTCCGCCGCTCGATCGTCCGCCAGCAGCGATTCCGCGATCCGCATCCGTGGCACCACCCAGCCTGCCGCCGAGGGCACTTGCGTCACGGTCGCCCACGACGCGCGGGCCTCGTCCTTGAGCCCCATCGACGCCAGGGCCTCGCCGCGCAGCATCGGGATCAGCGGCTCGAACGGATTCTCCTTCGCCGCCTTCTTCAGCGTCTCCGCCGCGTCAGAGGCCTTCACGCCCGTCTGCGGGTCCGCGAGAGGGAGCACGACCGCCCACGAGGCCGCGCGGAAATCCCCGCGACGCTTCGCCAGTTCACCCGCGATTTTCAGACCCGCCTCGCGCTGGCCTGTTGACATCAGCGCCATCCCGCGAAGCCCCAGCAACTCGGCGTCGGCCTTCGGATCGTCCACGCTTACGTCTGTCGTCGCCTCCGCCACGTCCCCGATCCGTCCATCCTGCCACAGCCGTCGGACATACAACCGGCGGAAGTCGATCTCCTTCCACCGCTCCGCGCCGTCGCGCAGCACTTCGAGCGCGAAGTCGCCGGCACCCACCGCATCCATCGCCGCCACCAGCCGGCGCGCAAACTGCACGTCCGAGTACGCCGGTGGCCGCACTCGCTTGCCCGTCGCGTCCAGCCCCGCGGCCTCGCCCAGCAGTCTGCCCGCTTCGAGCAATCCCTCGACCGTCGGACGCGCCCGCCGCGCCAGACCCGCCAGCAGCAGCGCCGGGGGCGCGCCGGGATGGTCCGCGAGCAACTTGTCGGCGTAGGTCCGTGCCTCCGTCGTCGAGCCCGCCTGATTCATCATGTCGATCCGCACGAGCCCCGCGGGCACATTGAGCGGATCGAGGTCCGCCAGCCGAGCCAGCACCTGCTTGAGCCGATCCGATGCGTCCTTCGCGCCCAGCAGCGCCATCGCCTCGATCTCGAGCACCTCGATGTCTTTCTTCGTCGCGTCGCGCAGATCGATCGGTCGAAGCCGCGACGACGCGTCGCGTGCCTCGGGGAAATAGCCGGCGTCCATGTACAACTTCAGCAGCCGCAGCGCCGTCTCCCGATCCTCCGGCTTGGCCTCCAGATACTGCCGCAGGAACGGGATCGCTTCGATCGTGTGCTTGCCCGTGGGTTCCTGGATGTTCAGCCGCGCATCGGCATAGGCCAGCAGCACCTCCGGGTCGCGCTGCTTCCCTCGCGTCCGGTTCAGGTAACTCCCGCACTCCGAGAGGCCCGTGACCCAGTCCTGCCGCTGCACCGCCGCCAGGCCCTGCTGGCGATGCCGCTCCGTCAGCCTTCCGGCCTGCCAATGCCGCACCACAAAGAGCGCGAACACCGACCCGATCAGCAACACCGCCACCGCGCCAACCAGCAACAGCCGTCGAACCGTCTTGGGCTTCAGGCTCATGATCGTGTGACTCCACGGACCAACAGCATCAGGGTCCGCCAGATAATGTACAGGTCGAGCCAGAACGACGCCGTCTCGACGTACTCGATGTCGTACCGGATCCACTCCTGGAAATCCACTCCCGTTGTCCGCGTCCGCTTCACCTGCCACAACCCCGTCACCCCGGGACGAACGCTCAGCCGAGCCTCACGCCACGGCGGGCAGAACTGGTTCTCCGAAAAAGGGCTCGGCCTCGGACCGACCACCGACATCGAGCCCCGCAGCACGTTCAGGAACTGCGGGATCTCGTCGAGTTGCAGTTTGCGCAGAAACCGCCCCACCCGCGTCAGCCGCGGATCGTTGGGGATGTAGAACTGCGGCCCGTCCGCTTTGTTCTGCGTCATCAGTTCGCGTTTGATCCGCTCCGCGTCCTTCCTCATCGATCGGAACTTGATGCAGCCGAATGTCTTGCCGCCCTTGGTCTCCCGCTCATGCACGAAGAAAATCGGCCCCGGATCCTCGATCAGGATCGCCAGCGCGATCAGCGGATAGAGCGGGAGCGTGATCGCCAGCGCCGCCAGCGCAAACACGATGTCAAACACCCGTTTCACCGCCTCGCCCGCTTGCGTCCGCTGCGCTGCACGCACCGGCAACTTCAAGGGATCCGACGGCTCAAGGTCCAGCCAGCGCACGTCCTCGGGCACCGGGCGCGACGCCGGATCGTCCCACAGCACGCTCGGCCCGACCGCGATGGCGCCCTCCGGCAGCGTCCGCCCCGCCCCGATCCAGATCGGTCCCGAGCACCGCGCCGTCGCCGGGACCTTGCCCTCGCCGAACGTCCACACCCGCGGCACCGCCGGCCGGATGTTCGTCGTCGTCGCGTCGGGTCGATCCCAGGTGCTCACGAGATCATGCACAAACGCCGCCACCTCCGCGTCCGCCTGCCGGTCGTAGACGTGCCCCTCGACCGACATCGTCCAGCGATCCGATCGTCCGACGGCCTCGCGCAGTTTCCGCCATCCGGTTCTCGGGTCCGGTGCCGATTGCCAGACCGACGCCAGCCCGCGCTCGGGCGTGAGCGCCACGCGCGCCAGCCGCATGTCCGAGCCGCCGTAGTCGCGCTGGAACCGCTCGAACCGCCCGTCCACGCCGGTGCGGACCAACTCGCGATACCCGCGGTCGCGCTGATCGCGCAATCGCAGTTGCAGGAGTTCCGAGCCGAGCCAACTCAGTTGCTCGACCACCGGCGCGAGCCGGAACAGCGTCAGCGTCCGCGGATCGGTCAGCAGGTAGAGTTCCGCGTGCCGGACGAGTTCCGACGGCTCGCCAAGCCGCACCACCTGGATCCCGCGCGACGCCCAGAACCGCGAGTGCAACTGCACCGGGTCCATCCCCCAGACCGTCGGCCTCGCGCTCTCAGGGCTTGTTGTCGTCGCTCGCATTCGCGCTCCCGTCAGTTGCCGGGGTCTCTGGTCGCATGTGCGACGCCACCGTCCGCGCCATCGGTCCCATCGCCGGGAGCAGCAACTGCCGCTCCTCGGTTGCCGCCACGGGCCTCGACCGCACCGACGCGCTGCTCACCGCGCGGCGGAAATCCCTGGGGTCCGCCCGATTGAACACCACGCCCAGGCAATGCGCCCCGATGCTCTGCAAGACCTCCATCGCACGATCCACCTGCCCGCGCTGCTGCCCGCGCCCCAGCGCCACGATCGTCCCGTCCGCCGACGCGCATACCAGCGACGCCTCCAGGCTCCCCAGGATCGGGCCGGTGTCGATCACGACGATGTCAAACTTCTCCTTCGCCTGCTCGATGATCCGTCGGACCATCGTCGGCGAGAGCGCGCTCACGTCCCTCGCGTCGTCCCGTCCGATCGGCACCATCCACAGTTTCGGAAACCCCGACTCCCGGATGTGCCCGTTGAGTTGCCCGCGCATCACCGCGTCCATCAGCCCCTCATCGGTCTTGGCCTGCATCGCCGACGTCAACCCGCCGCCGATCATGTCAAAGTCGATCAGGCATGTCTTGGCCCCCGACGCCGCGAACGAGAGCCCCAGCGAGAGCGAGAGGCTCGTCTTGCCATCGCCCGCCGTCGGGCTTGTCACGGCAAAGACCTTCCGCCCCGCCAGGTGCGCGCCGATCTGCAGCATGGCGCGGATCTGATGCACGCAGTGGGCCGCGATCCCCGCCTGCTCCGGATCGTTCATCCGCTCGGGCAGGTACGGCAGAATACCCAGCAGCGTCGGGTGCTTCGCGCCGGCCGTCGTGTCGTCCGAATACCGATACCGCCGATCGAGGAGCCCCCAGAGCATCATCAGCCCGATCGGGATGCCCGCGCCCAGAATAAACCCCGAGATCGCCAACTTCCGCCTCGGGTCCGACGACGGCTTGAACGGCACCTCGCCTACGCTCACGATTCGGATCCGCCCGGGCAGGCCGCCGGCCTCCGCAGGCCTGATCTCCGTTCCCAGTTGCCGCAGCCGCGTATCGACGCGATCGATTTCTTCCTGCGTTTTGCGCATCTCGTCCTGCAGCGCCGCGATCTGGTCGCGCTTCTCGCCGAGCCGGAACGCTGTTTCCTTGATGCTGTCACGCCATCCTCGCAACACCGACACGTTCGCTTTCAGGTTCTCGAGCGCCTCGGGGGTCGCCGTCGTGGGCGTCGAGCCGTCACCAGCAGGCAAGATCCCGTTGTGCTCGGCCAGCCACTCCTTCGTCCGCACTTTCAGCCGCTCTTCCATGTTCGCCAGCATCGAGCGTGTCGTCACCACCACCCGCGCCTTCTCCGTGTAGCCGTCCGAGAGAAGCCGGTCCAGCCTCAGCCGAATCGCGTCTCGATCATCCACCATCTTCTGGATCGCCTCGTCCGCCTTGGCGATCTCTGTCAGCGACGCTTCCCAGTCCTCCGGCTCGCTGGCGGCCTTCTCCGGGTCCGCTTTGGCCTTCTGCGCGAGTTGCAGTTCCATCTGCTTGATCCGCATCTCTAACTGCTCGAGGTCGTCGTTGAGTGATTGCAACCGCTCGATCTTTGCCGCGTGCTCCTTTACCACGTCCGGCACCTCGGCCTCCTGCGTCAGCGCCCGGATCCGCCGCTGGTACTCTGCAAGGTCCGTCAGCAGCCTCCGCCGGTCGCTCTCGAGCCGCGGCATCAACTCGGGGTCGATGATGTTCTGATCCTTCCCGTGGATCTCCTTGTACGCATCGATCACCCGCTCCACCGCGATCTGCGCCGCCTTGGGCTCAACGTCCGTGAACCGAATCCTGATCCATTCCTGCTCTTCGCGATCGACGCCTACCTGCAGCGACTGCCGAAACTCCTCTTTCGCCTCTGGGCTGTACCCGCGCCCCACGCTCTTCCACTCCGGCGAGAGCATCGCCCGATCGATCACACGCGGCTCCTGCAGCAGGTTCGCCTGCGTCCGTACGTAACTCGGAAACATCGGCGGCACACCCGTCACCTCCGACTCGTACAGCGTCTTGGGCATCACCGGCTGGATCCGGATCGCTCCCACGCTCTGGAACTTGGGCGTCGCCGACATATACCCGCCCACCGCTCCCGCCGCCGCGCCGAGCACCGCCAGCCCGATCGCCAGCGGATAGCGCCCGCGCAGCAGTCGGTGCAGTTTCATCAGGACCACCAGCGGCGAGGTGTCGTGGCCGTCATGCCCTGTGCCACCGCCTGCCCGCGTGAAATCCGGCTCCGCCTGCGCCGCCGCGTGCGGAGATTGATTCTGTCGCCGTCGCGCCTCGTTCATGACGCTCCTCCCCGTTGCGGACTCTCCAGCACCTTCACCACCTCGCCCAGATGCTCCAGCAAGTCGCGCACGATCTCCTCCCGCTCCGGCTCCGGAATCGAATCATCAACCAGGACCTGCACCTGCGCCGCGCCATACGGTCGCGCCCGGTGATCACCCGTCGCCTTGTACACCCTCTCCATCCCGGTCAGAACGCCCGCCGTCGGCAGCACGAAAAAGTCGTACACCACCGCGCTCCGCGTCTGCGTCGAATCCGTCCGTGCGAACCGGTACTCCGCGATCGGCACCTGTCGCCCCCACAGTGTCCATTCGCGCTCCCGCACCGGCGCGGCCACCGTCCAACCGTTCGCCGGGTAGCAGTTGGGCGGATAGTGCCCCGTCATGTCCCGCACGTCTCGGCAATGCACCAGCACTACCGAGGCTGAGCGCCTTGTGGCGACGTTGACATACCCGCGTGCGAAGAGCGCGTTCGGTCGCAGCAACTTGATCGCCGCCTCGGGGAGCCTCTGGTCCGAGCCCACCCAGTCGTCGAACTGGTCGGGGATCGCCTTCACCGCCGCCGCCACCGCCGCGTGGAAGTCGTCGCGCGAGTCTTCCGCGCCATAGGCCCGCATGTGCAACCACAGCCCCATGGCCAGGGCCAGGGCCGCGATCGGAGCGAGCGAGTTGGTCAGAAACGGTCTCATGAGTTGCTCTTGCTCGAAAGGGCGTGCATCACTGATACGCCAGGTTGTACCTCGCCACCGGAACCAAGGCCCATCGCAACGTGCGGATGACGCCAAGAAGCAGCATGAAGGCGATCGGCAGCATCACCCAGCCCGAGTAGTCATGGAACGTGTCCGCCGTCTCCTTGCTCGCGTTTCCATACAGCCACACCGTCGGGATCAGCCGGATCACATTGCACATGAGCGCCGAGAGCGGACTCGCCAGAAGCACCACCAACCGCACCCAGTTGCGCAGCGGCATGCTGAACGCGAACGCGTACGACACCAGCACCAACGCAAACACCATTCGCATCCCGTTGCACGCCTCGGCCACCGCCACATCGACCCCGTTGATCGTCAGCAAGTTGCCCGAGCGCTCCACCGCGATGCCCATCGTCTCAAAGATCGCCTGTGTCGCCCCAGCCGCCGCGTTCTGCAGCGGCCCGGCCAAGGCCAGCCGAACACGCCCAGGCACCGGCACCAGGAACACCAGCACCGCAAACGCCGGGAAGAACCGGAAGAGAACGTTCTTGCCCAGCACCGAGAGCACGCACCCCAGCACCACCATCACCGCACCGACGTGGTGCAGCGCCTGGATCATCGCGTTGAACCCGTACACCGACACCAGCCAGCCCACCGCCACCAGCAGCGGGCCGATCACCGTTCCCGTCGGCGGGCAGAACCGCAGCCGCGCGCGCCGAACCCAGAACATCCAGGCCGCCACGATCGGCACCAGGAAAATGTGGCTGGATTCCGCGTCGTTCCAGGCGATGTCGTAGATGTCCTTCCATGCGCCCCACGTCGCATAGATACCCACGCACGCCATCGCCAGCGCGCCCAAGGCGTGCGTACGAGTCCAGCCGAAGTTGGTGAGTCGTCGAAGGCTCACGCCGCGCCCCTCGTCCGCTCGCGCCCCGCGCCGATCACCGAGTCCGCCACCGTCTGCCCGGCCTTCACGATGCCTCGCGGCCCAACCACCGATCGCACCACCGTCGCGCCGCGCTCCACCACCCCGCCGCGCAGCACCACCGAGTCATGCACCGTCGCCGTCGGGTCCACTCGCGCCGCCGGATCGACCAGCGAGAACGTCGTCGCCCAGTCCTCGGCAAACGGGTTCGTCACACCCTGATCACCCGCGCTCGCGCGGCTCCGCAGCGCCGCCAGATACCCATCCAGTGTGCGCACCGGGATGCCCGTCGCCGTCGCCCGCCGCAGCACGCGGATGTCAGCGCCGTGGGAGGCCAGCCGCGGCAGGAACTGCTCCTTCAGGTCCACAAATCCCACAGGATTCACTCCCGCCAGCGCGCCCACCCGCACCAGAAACAACCCCGATGGCGTGCCGTCGGCGTGCGCCACCAGCGCGATCTCGCCGCCCAGTTTCCACAACTCATCCACCAACCCCGGCAAGGGCTCGGTCAACACCTGTGCGCCCGTCGCCAGCAGCACCCGGTCGTCCGGGCCATAGGTTGAGGTGCTGTCGCGCAAGACCCCTCCCGTGCCGCGGAAGTCCGCCGGGTCGCGCTCGACGGTCACTGGCGCGCGCGCGTCCGCCGCTTCGACCATCGGTGCCGGACCGGTCTGATCAATCACCACTCGCATCGGCAGGCTGGTCACGTTTGTGCGCTCGGCCAGCAACCTCGCCTGCTCAATCCACAACGACAGGACCGTCGCACCGGCGACAACCGGCAGATCAAGAAGCGAACTGTCAATTGCGCGGCTGAGATCACTAGGGCGCACGGAACCGGCGAGCACCACCAGCGCGCGCACGGTGGGTGTCTCGGTCCGTCTGTGGACAGTCGATACCATCGCCGCAGCGCCCTGGTCCGCTCGGGACGTCATCCAACTCCTCGCCTCCAGCCGAGTCGATCCGAACTGGTGCCGAACAATCGATCCCAACCCGCCCTCGGCCGGTACGACTCCCTTATCGGCGATCGTAGGCGAAGGTCGGAGTGTGCTTGTCATACGTCCGAAAGTGCGGCAAGTGCGGCAAGAACGGCCACCGATCTGATCGGGTGAAAGTCGCGGTTATGAGACGTCACGGTGACCGCCGCGAGTGAGTCCCTGCATGGCCGAGACCGCCAACAGGCGGGCCGCAAAGGGGAGGCCGTGGAGGAGATAGCGCTTGGCGAGACGGCGCGGTTCCTGCACAAGACGATGGAGCCATTCGAGCCCGAGGCGTTGGAGCCATCGTGGGGCGCGTTGGACGTGGCCTGTGACGAAGGAGAATGAGATGCCGACGCCGACAAACCAAGTGCGCGGGAAGTGGGGGCGGAGGGAGGCGATGAGTTGGTCTTGCTTGAAGGAACTCATGGCGGCGAAGCAGAGGTCCGGGGCGGTGAGGCGGAGTCGCTCGACGAGCGCGGGCACATAGGCCTGGTCGTTCTCGAAGCCGAAGGGAGGGCACTCGGTCCCGGCGACGCGGAGGGAGGGCGAGCGGCTGCGGAGGACGCGGGCGGCTTCTTCGGCAACGCCCGGATTGCCGCCGAGGAAGAAGACGGATCGGCCCTCGTCGGCCATGCGGGCTGTGAGGGACCAGATGAGGTCGGACCCGGCGACGCGCTCGGGGAGTGGGGTGCGTCGGAGTCGGCTGGCGAGGAGCAGCGGCATGCCGTCGGCGAGGCGGAGCGTCGCGCCGCGGCAGATGTCGGCGTAACGGCGATCGGTGGTGAGGAGGCGGAGGATTTCGAGATTGGGAGTGAGGGTCCAGCCGCCCTCGCCGCGGGCCAGCGAGGAAGCGATGTGGTCGATCGCTTCACGGGCGGTGAGCGCGTCGAGCGGGATGCCGAGCAGTTCGATTCGGCGCGGCGTGGGGCTGTTCGGCGTGAGCGCGGCTGCGTCGGTGGGGCTTGTTGCGGTTGGCGGGTTGGTTGTGGCGCGAGTCACGCCTTGACGATCCGAGCGGCGGGCGAAACGACGCGGGCCATGGCGTTGCGTGTGTCGACAACGAGCGGTGCGGCGCTGCCGATGAGGTCGTAGTCGATCCCGTCGTGATTGGTCACGATGAGCACGCAGTCGCACGCGGCCAGCCGCTCGCGCGTCAGCGGTTGCGAGCGGAGCGGCTGGGGCTCGTACTTGCGCATGCGCGGATAGGTCGGGACGTGCGGATCGTGGTATGAGACCTTTGCGCCGCGGTCCTGCAGGATCGAGATGATCTCGAGCGCGGGCGTCTCGCGGACGTCGTCGATGTTCGGCTTGTACGCCAGCCCGATCACCAGCACGTCGGCGTCGCGGAGGGGCTTGCCGGCGTCGGAGAGCGCGCGGGCGACGGCCTCGGCGACGCGCGCGGGCATGTGCGCGTTGATCTCGCCGGCGAGTTCGATGAAGCGGGTGGACTCTTGGACCTCGCGGGCCTTCCACGTCAGGTAGAACGGATCGATCGGGATGCAGTGCCCGCCCAGCCCGGGTCCGGGGTAGAACGGTTGGAAGCCGTAGGGCTTGGTGGCGGCGGCGTCGATGACCTTCCAGATGTCGATGCCCATGGCCGCGAGCGTGGGCTTGAGTTCGTTGACGAGGGCGATGTTGACGGCGCGGTAGATGTTCTCGAGAAGTTTGGCGGCCTCGGCGATCTCGGCGGTGTCGGTGGGGATCACTCGCTCGACGGCGGGCGCGAAGAGCGCGAGCCCCACGGCGGTGGACGCCGGATCGAGGCCTCCGAGGAGGCGGGGGATGGACTTGGTGGTGACGCCCGCGCGGCCGGGGTCCTCGCGCTCGGGGCTGAAGCAGAGGAAGAGGTCGTCTCCGAGCGTCAGGCCGCGCTTCTGGAGGATGGGGAGGCAGACCTCTCGCGTCGTGCCCGGATACGAGGTCGAGGTGAGCACGACGAGGCGGCCGGGCTGGATGACGCCCGCGACCATCTCGGTGGAGCGCTCGACGAAGGTGAGATCGGGCTCGCGGTGCGCGCCAAGGGGCGTGGGGACGCACAGGATGACGGCGTCGGCCTCGGCGAGGTCGGCGGGCTGATCGGTGGGGCGGAAACGGGGCGACGCAGCCAGCGAGCGGACCCAGTCTTCGCCGAGGTGCTTGAGGTAGGCACGGCCCGCGCGAAGGGCGTCGATCTTGGCGCGATCGATATCGAAGCCGATGACGGAGAAGCCGGCGTCGTGGAAGCAGCGGACGGTGGGGAGGCCGACGTAGCCAAGACCAACGACGGCCACGCGGGCGTTGCGGGAGGCGAATCGCTGGATGAGGCGGTCGCGGTGGCTCATGGCGTGGGCGCGGAAAGGTTACGAGCGCGGGACTGGCACGTCGCGTCGAGGCGTGCGGTGGCGGCGCGCTTGCCGCGGATGAGGCAGTCCCATTGGTACGCGCGGAGGAACCGACGGAACTCGGGATCGTCGTAGCGCGGGGCGCGCTGGAGGGCGGCGGCGAGGTAGCCCCAGAGCATCGAGGCCCCGCCCAGGATGTACGGTCGCCGCGCCGCCCGGAAGAGCGCCGAAGCGGCCATGTAAACGAGGCCGGTGCCCATGAAGTATTGCCCGAACCCGTGGCGGCGGCGGCCGGTGAAGATGCTCTTGTGGCTCGAGCCCATGGGGCGGAGGTGGACGAAGCGTAAGTCGGGCTCGTCCCAGGAGCGGGCCTTCCACCCGAGCATTCGGCAGCGGTGGTTGTCGATGCCGTCCCACATGACCTGCCGGACGAACCCGCCGATCTGTTGGAAGCACTCGACGCGGTAGAGTTTGGTCATGCCGACGGAGGTCTCGTCGCCGCAGCCCTCGCTGATGAGCGCGCCGGTGGCGGGGTGGGGGAAGTAGGGCTTGCCGGAGCAGGTGCCGAGGCGCGGGTCGCGTTCCATGCGATCGATGAGAATCTCGAAGTAGCGCGGGGGGAGGTCGAGGTCGAGGTCGATCTTGCAGAGGTAGTCGAAGTCGCTCATGCGAACGGAGTCGAGCCCGGCGTAGAAGGCCTCGATGACTCCCGGGCCGACGGCCCGCGTGCCGCGATTGTCGCGACGCACGATGCGGAGCCAGGGGAGCCGCGCGGCGTACTCGGCGAGGATCTTTGGCGTGTCATCCGTCGAGCCGTCGTCCACGACGACCATCAGCGTGGGGATGCGGGTTTGCGCGGCGAGGGAGTCGAGCGTGCGGCGCATGTAGGCAGCCTCGTCGCGGCACGGAGCGATGAGCAGGAGTCGTGGGCTCATGGGGAAGTCTCGAGGGGAGGGGATGGTTGTCGCGCTGCGAGTCGCGATGCGATCAGGCCCGAGATCGGGACGCTGGCGAGGGCCGCGATCAGGGGTGTGGCGGGGAAGTGGTAGCGGTCCTGGATGACGATGACGGCGTGGACGGCGGTGAAATAGGCCCAGAACGCGGCGGCGGGATGGGTCAGCGTGTGCCAGATGCCTCGGGCGCGAGCGAGCCAGGCGAGGCCGAGGAGAGCGAGGGCGAGCACGAGCCACCAATAGGCGGTGGAGGCGGCCTTGAGGAGCCAGATGCCGCGCGAGCCCTCGCCAAAGAGGGAGGGCGCGGCCCGGGCGAGTCCGCGCTCGTTCCAGCCGACGCCGATGGTCTCGCTGCGGTGGAGGAGGACGGCCTTTTTGAACGTGCGCGCCACGAACGCCGCGGGCTGCTCGCGGATGTGGGCCTTGGCGCGGCGACCGAGTTCGGCGTCGACCTGGGCCTCGTTGAGTTCGCGGTCGAGTTTGGGGAGTTCCTGGTAGTAGCCCGTGGTCTGCGAGTTGTTGCCCATCCAGAGGTTGGAGCCACCGTTGGCCGAGACGAGCACGAACTGCCCGAAGAGGCGGGTGTTGCGGACGGACCACGGCGCGAGGCAGAGGCCCATGACGGCAAGGACGGCGGCGGCGCGAAGGCCCGGCCCGAGCACGCCGTGCCCTCGCAGCGCCGAGACCATCACTAGCACCACGGGCAGGAGGAGCGCGGTGGGGCGGATCAGGGTCGCGGCGGCGAAGGCGAGGGCGGTGAGTATGACTCGCACCCATGGCCGCCCGCCGGATGACCACGCGAGCAGCCCGAGCAGGCAGAAGAACGTGAAGGGCAGTTCGCTGGCGAGGATGGAGGTGAACTGGACGTGGAAGGGCCAGAGGGCGAGCAGCGTGCCGGCGATGAGCGAGGCACGGCGGCCGAACCAGGCGCGGGTGAGTGCCATCGACGCCGCGACGATGCCCACGCCGAAGAGGAGGTTGAGCCCGGCTGCGAGGGCGTACCCGCCGTGCTCCGGCGGGGCGAGGCGGTAGACGAGGGAGTAGAGGAAGGAGGTGCCGGGCGGCCAGAAGGCGGAGGGCTTGTCGATCTCGAAGCCGAAGGCGTGTCCCGCGGCGAGGTTTCGCGCGAAGATGTCGTACGCCTTGCAGTCCGAGATCGGGTCGATCGGGACCAGGGCGGCCCAGGCGAGGCGGAGCACCGCCGCGAGGGCGAGGATCGCGGCCTCGGCGCGGGGGGTGGGGCTGGGCTGGGCGGGCGTGGCGACGCTCACAGCGTGACTCCGTAGCGCTCGGACCACCACAGGAGCACGAAGAGCGCCCAGATGCGCGACCAGTAGAGCCCCGGCGCGCCGGCCTGGTAGGCGGACCAGAGGCGAGCGACGGCGGCGGGGCTAAGGCCCACGGCGCGGAGTCGGTCGGCGTCGGCGAAGAGTCGATCGATCTGTGGTTTGAGGCGCTGGCGGGCCCACACGTCGATGGGTAGCACGAAGCCGGATTTCGGCCGATCGAAGAGCGAGGGGTCGAGGTCGCCGAGCGCGATCTCGCGCAGCAGCGCCTTGGTTCCGGGCGTGCGGAATCGCGTCGCGTCGTCGAGCGGCGCGAGCGTGTCGGTGAGGACAGGATCGAGGAACGGGACACGGACCTCGAGCGAGACGGCCATGCTGGCGGCGTCGGTGTCGCGGAGCAGCCGCTCCCGCAGGAAGAACAACTGTTCGAGCACCGAGATCGCGCCCAACTCTGACGAGCGTGCCGCGAGGCCCGTCGCCTCGGCGAAGCGGTCGATGGGCAGGCCCGCGCGGACGGCGGGGTCCGGGGGCAGGTCGATGAGATCGACCTGGAACTCGGGCGTGTAGAGCGCATAGGCGAGTTGGTACAACTCGACGAGGTCGCCGCGGGCGTCGAGCGTCGCGGGCAACTTGCCCCAGCGGGTCTGAAGCGGGACGACACCGGCGCGGCCTCCTTTGACGCGCGCGGCAACGCGGGCCGCGGCTTGCACGAGCGGTCGTGGCGCGTGCGAGGCGAGGTGGCTGGCGCGGCGCAGCCGGGGCAACTCGGTGAACGAGCGGTAGCCGCCGAAGAGTTCGTCGCCCCCCGTGCCCGCCAGCGCGACCTTCAGCCCCGCCTCGCGGACGGCGCGGCTGACAAAGAACGAGTTGATCGCGTCGAACGTTGGCTGGTCGAGCGAAGCCAGTGCGTCGTCGAGGCCGGCCTGGAACACCTGCTGCGTCAGGCGCAGCTCGACGTGCATCGTGCCCAGCGACTGCGCGACGCGTCGGGCGAACGCCGACTCATCGAAGCCCGCTTCCTCAAACGCGATGTTGAACGTGCGGACCGCGCCCGGCGCGGCGCGGCAGGCCAGCGCCGCCAGCGCGCTCGAATCAACCCCGCCCGACAGGAACACGCCCACGGGCACGTCGGCGATGAGATGCTGCGCCACCGATTTGGCGAGGGTCTCGCGCGCGGGGTCCGGGTCGGTCGCGTCCCCGCCCGCGGCGGGCGTCTGCCAGAAGCGCTCCGGCACGACCGTTGGCGAGTCCACTGGAACGACCGCCACCGAGCCCGCGGGCAACTCGCGGACGCCGGCCAGGATCGTCTCGGGCCCGATCACGAATCCGTTCCAGAGGTATGTGCGCAGCGACGCCGGGTTGAACCGGGCGGGCGCGAGACCCGCCTTAAGCAGCGCGCGAACCTCGGAGGCGAACGCGATGGCGGGTGCCCCGTCGGCGGCACGCGCCACGGTGTAGTACAGCGGTTTGATCCCGGCGTGATCGCGCGCGAGCACCACCGCCCGTGCGCGCGGGTCCCAGAGCGCCAGCGCGAACATCCCGCGCAGCCGCGCAAACGCCTCGCAGCCCCACTGCGCATAGGCGCGCAGGATGACCTCGGTGTCGGACTTGGTGCGGAACGCGTGGCCCTGGCCCGACAACTCGGCCTTGAGCACCTGGTAGTTGTAGATCTCGCCGTTGAACGCGATCACGCAGCCGGTGGCGGGGTCGGTCATCGGCTGGATGCCGTCGGCGCTGAGGTCGATGATCGCGAGGCGGCGATGCTCGAAGATGCACCCCGCGCCCGTGCCGCCGATCCCGAGCGAGTGAAACGCGCGGTGCGCATCGGGGCCGCGGTGCGAGATGCAGTCGCTCATGGTCCTCGCGGCGAGCGCGAGGCCGGGGTCGATGCCGCCGATGATGCCCGCGATGCCGCACATCTATCGAGCCTCCGCGTGTGCGCCGACGGCGCGAAGAAAGAGTGATTCGAGGCGTGCGCCCTCGGTCGCGGTGTGGTGACGCTCGGCGACGGCGGCGTGCCCGCGAAACGCCATCTCCGCCAGCCGCTCCGAGGGCGTTGCCAAGCACTGCGCCATCGCGTCGGCCAGGATGTCGGCGCGGCCGGGCGTCACCAGCCACCCGCTCTCACCGTGCTCGACGAGTTCGGGGATTCCCATGATTCGCGTAGCGATGACGGGTCGGCCCAGCGCGAGCGCTTCCATGATGACCATCGGCAGGCCCTCGGCGAAACTTGCGAGCACCAGCGCCCGAGACGCCGAGATTCGTCGGCGGACCTCGGCCTCGTCGATCCAGCCCGTGATCTCGACGTAGCCGTCGAGCCCCGCGGCGGCGATGGCACGCTCGACGTCGGGCCGCATCTCACCGTCGCCCGCGAGGACCAAGCGTGCGTGGTGCCCACGCGCGTGCAGTAGCGAGAGCGATTCGATGAGCGTGAGGTGGCCCTTCTGGGCCGAGAGCCGGCCGATGCAGAGGAAGGTCTCGCCGGTCGGCGGGGCCGGGGTGGGCGCGGCCAGGAAGTCGTCGCCCACTGTGCAGCGCACGACGTGGACCTTGGGCCAGTCCCGCGGCCGCGCCCACCGGCGGACCTGCGAGGCCCCGAAGTCGCTGATCGCCACGACGAACTCCGCGGCGGCAACCTTGGCGGCGAGCGCGAGCGAGCCGGGCGCATCGAACTCGTCGGGGCCGTGGACGGTGATGCTGAAGGTCGGGCCGTTCATGCTTCGCATGAGCAACGCGACCATCGCGGGATTCGTTCCGAAGTGGACGTGGAGGTGCTCGACGTCCGCGGCGCGGCAGCGCGGGAGCAGGACAAGGGCCTCGGCCACGTACGCGAGGTGCCGCGAGAGGCCGCGATCACTGGAGCGAGCCAGGCGCAACGCGAGCGCCAGGCCCCTCAGCGCCGCGAGCGGATGCGTCAGAGCCTCGGAGAGCGCCGCGAGCAGCAGCCGTCCGCGCGGCAGCGACAGGATGTGGAACGTTCGCGATTGCTCCGCGATGTCGGCGGGATCGACGGGGTCGGCATCGGCGCGGCGGACGGCCAGCCGCAGCACCGTGTGCCCACGGCGCTCCATCTCCAGAATCTCGCGTCGGATGAACGTGTGGCTCACCGCGGGGTACTTGTTCGTCAGGTAGGCCAGGCGCAGGGCGCGGCGCGGCGCGCCGGCACCGGCGGAAGCCAAAGGGGAGGGAGGAGATGTCGCGGGGAGCGTGGTCATTTGGGCGCGGGCGTGACGGGGCGCTTGTACTCGATGATGGCGGGGTTGCGGCCGGAGAGGGACGAGAGCCAGAACTTTGCGGCACCGCGGAGCATGGCGAACTTGGCGACAACGATCGACGCGGCATAGAGGCGGGCGTGCGGCGCGGAGCGACCAAGGCGGCGCTGCCCGCGCGCGACACGAACGAAGAGCGCCCCGTACGCCAGCGGGAGGACCAGGAGCGAGAGCCCACGCGTCGGCCATGCGAGGGCCAGGGCCAGTGCGGGCGGCCCGAGCGACCAGGCCAACATGCTGCGCAACTCGCGGACGCCGTGGCGCTCCGGCGGCTTGCCATGGAGCGCGGCACCCTGGGCATAGGCGTGGCCGGCGCGGACCGTTCGTCGCCACCACTGCGAGAACCGTGTGATCGCGGCGTCGTGCAGGGTCATGTCATGCCCGATGCGGCGCACGCCCCACCCCGCGGCCCGGAGCCGGACGCACAGTTCGGGCTCCTCGCCGGCGATGACGGCGGGATTGAACCCGCCAACTTGCACGAATGCAAGCACGCGGAAGAGGGCGTCCCCGCCGCAGGCCTTGGCGGGACCGACTGGCGTGTCCCACTCGATGTCGCAGAGGCGGTTGTAAATGGAGGCGTCGGGGGTCCGTTCGACGCGTCTGCCGCAGACGACCCCGAGCGTGGGTGATTCGGCGAGGGCTGCCAGCGCCCCGTCTATCCAACCCGGGACTAGTTCGCAGTCGCCGTCGATGAAGTGGACGAGCGGCAACAGCGGATACTCGGCGATGAGGCGCTCGAAGCCGGCGTTGCGGGCCCGGGCCGCGGTGAAGGGCTGATCGGTGGGTAGTTCGACGACGCTCGCGTCCGCCGCGCGCGCACGATCAACGCTGCCGTCCGTCGATCCCGAATCGACGTAGACGATTGGCGCGCCGATGGTCCGCAGCGACGCCAGGCAGCGCCCGAGCCGCTCGCCCTCATTGCGGCCGATGGCGACGAACCCGAGTTGGGCTGGTGGTGGGGTCATGCGGCTGGGGCCCGAGCGCGACCCGTGGAAAGGAGATCGGCGTATTGGCGGGCGATCGTTGACCACGCGAACCGAGAGGCGACCCAGTCGCGGCGTTCGCGAGCCAGTGCGGGCGACCGCAGGGTGAGTGCCGCGCGCACTGCCGAGGCCGCCGCGGCCGCGTCGTTGGTGTCCGCGAGCACGGCCAGACGGTTCCCGTCGCCCAGCATCCAACGGGTGGTGGGTCGGTCGTGGGCAACGACGGGCAGGCCCGCGGCGAGAGCCTCGACGTATACATTCCCGAACGGCTCATCCGTGCTGAGGTGGATGAGCAGGTCGGCCGAGGCATAGGCCATCGGCATGTGCTCGAACGGGAGCGTGGTCCGTCGATAGCGTTGCCCGAGCAGTTCGTGGCCGAGCGAGTCGGCCTGAGCGCGCAGTTCGCCATCGCCGACGACGAGGAGGTGGAGGTCGGGGATGGTTGCAACCGCGCGGATGCCTTCGAGGACGCGCTTGCTAGGGATGAGGGCGGCGACGATGATGGCGACCGGCGCGTGCTGCGGGAGGTCGAGCGCGGCGCGGTCGGGCGTAGCGGCGGCGAAGCGATCGGGATCGACGCCGTTGGGGATGAGGGTGCAGCGCCAGCGATCACGATTGGCGGCGACGTACTCGGGGTTGGTGCAGATGAGGTCGTCGCAGCCGAAGAAGCGGTACTCGCGACGGCGTTCGCGGGCGGGCCAATCGCCGTTCTGGGTGACGAAGAGATGTCGCGGGGCAGGGCGTGGTGCGCGAAGGAGCCAGTTGGTGAAGGGGTAGGAGCAGGTGATGGTGGCGTCGAAGTCGGCGGGGCGAAAGGCGCGCCAGAGGCCGGGGAGGAAGGATGCTTCTTCGTAGACGTAATGATCGCGGAAGAGCGGCAATCGCGGCCAGCGCTCGAAGCGTTCGCGTGGGCGGCATGGGGCGTGGATGAAGCGGTAAGGGTCGTTGGCTCGGGGCTGACCGCTGCCGATGAGCGTGACTTGGAAGCCGTCGATGCAGGCGAGGTGAGCGGCGACGGACTCGAAGGCGATCTCGGCACCACGGCGGACACGGTGCAGGCCCGCAAGGGCAAAGAGGACGCGGATGGGACGCGACGGTGTCACGGCGTGGGGATCATCCGCGCCGGGACGCCGACGGCGGTCGCGCCCGGAGGTACGTCGGAGAGGACGACGGCGTTGGCACCGATGCGGGCGTAGTCCCCGATCCGCACGCCCCCCAGGACTTTCGCGCCCGCGCCGATATCAACCTGACCGCCCACGATCGGTGCGCCGGGGATGGGGCCGCCGACACCGAGGGTGACCTGCTGGAAGAAGCAGCAGTTTGGCCCGACGACGGCGTCGGGGTGAATGACGATGCCGCTCGGGTGTGGGAGGGCGAGGCCGCCGGCGATGCGGGAGGTGAGGGGGATATCGGCACCGCTGACGACGGACCAGAAGCGATGGCGGAGTGTGCAGAGCTTGGCGGCGAGGGCGCGGAAGGGGCCGGGGCGTTTGCCGGCGCTAGAGAGGATGGATTGGCGGTCGCGGATGGATTTCAGCAGTCGCGGGCCGGGGTCCCAGAAGCGCTGGGGCCGTTCGCGGGACCAATCGGGGACGGTGGCGGAGATGGCGCGGGTCGGGGCGGCCGGCGACCGCGAGGATTGAGGTGCAGTAGTTTCCAGGCTCATTTTGAGGCCTCCAGCGGGCGGGTGAGGAGGCGGAAGGCGTCGCGGGAGTCGGCGTATTTGGGCTGGTCGGGGCCGCGGAGTCGCCAGAGGATCGTGCGAAGGCCGAAGGAAAGGATGTCTGTGGCGCGGACGATCCACGCGGCGAGCGGGCCGTGGCAGCGGCGAAGGACGAGGTAGCGGGCGCGCCAGGCGTGGATGTTGCGAAGCTTGGCGGCCATGCGCGACGGGTCGGAAGACGAACCGCCAAGGTGCGTGGTCGAGGAGCCGGGGTCGTAGCGGACGCGGCAGCCTGCGCGGCGGACGCGATGGCAGAGAACGATGTCTTCGCCGTAGAAGAAGAAGGCGTCGTCGAGGCCGCCGAGGCGGGAGAGGAGATCGGCGCGGATGAGGAGGAAGGCACCGCCGATCCAATCGACGTCGCGGGCGGTGCGGTCGCGGTCCCAGTTGGGGTCGTCGGTGTCAGCCCACTCGAAGAAGCGGGGGAGCCGCCAGGGGAGGCCGAGGGCGGAGCAGATGAGGCGAGCGGGCGTTGGGAATCGGCGGGAGACGTTCTGGATGGTGCCGTCGGCGTTGAGGAGTTTGCAACTCATCGCGCCGATGGTGGCGTCGTCGAGGACGGAGACGGAGTGGGCTAGACAACCGGGGTGGACGATGGTGTCGCTGTTGAGCAGGAGGACGAGGTCGGCGGGCGCGCGGGCAAGGCCTTCGCGGAGGCCGAGGTTGTTGCCGCCGGCGAATCCGAAGTTGGCGGGCGAGGGGATGAGGGTGACCCAGTTCTGCCAGCCGCTGCGATCGATGGCGTCGGCGAGGCGTGAGAGGGAATCGTCGCCCGAGCCGTTCTCGACAAGGACGACGCGCGTGCCGGGATTGGCTGCGACTTCGGGCGCGAGCGAGCGGAGGCAGCCGATGGTGAGGTCGGGGGTTCGGAAGTTGACGATGATGATGAGGAGCGTCATGCGACGGGCCTCGGGTGGGCGGCGCGGCGGGCGATTGCGGCGCGGCGGGCAAGATCGGGCCAGCTCGCGGGATGCGCGAGGTGGGCGAGGGCGTGGAGGCGTGCGGAGGGCGAGCGCTGTCGCCAGAGCGCGCGGGCCGCGGCGAAGTGGTTGGTGAGGAGGCGGCCGTCGCGCGTGAGTCGCATGGTGGCGTCGCCGATCTCGCGGTAGCGGCCCTGGGCGAGGTCGATGTTACGGCGGGAGTCGGGACCGTCGTGGCGCTTGCCGCCGCCGCCCTTGATATGGGAGTAGTCGTGGTTCTGATGGACAGCGAGGAGGGCGTCGGTGAGGTCGATGAGGGGCAGGCCGAGCGAGAGAGCGCGGTCGCAGTACCAGTTGTCCCAGCCGGGACGGCCGACGGCGAAGGGAGGGAGTTCGCGGAGGCGGCTGCCGCGGGGGAAGGCGAAATAGTCAATGGCGGAGGGGTGGAAGAGGTGGCCCTTGGCGGCGGCGGCGCGGGCGTCGTCGCGCCAGCGGTTGGTGGCGAAGTCGAGAAGCGTGGTGATGTCGGCGTTGGTGCGGCGTCCGACCGCGAGGGCGTCGCGCGGGCCGAGCCGATCGAGGACGGGTGTGGGATCGTCGGGGAAGAGGATGTCGGCGTTAGCGAAAATGACCCAGCGGCCGCGTGCGGCTTCGTCGGCGCGGCGGAAGGCCCAATCGAGCAGCGGCGTGCCATGCTCGGTGCGTGCGGCATCGGGGAGATGGGTCGCGCCGAGTTCGGTGGCGAGTTCCTGGACGCCGGGGTCATTGCCGACGAGGACGATGTGGAGGTGGTGAGCGGCCCAACTGCGGATGGCGTTGGTCTGGATGATGCCCGCGTGGCCGGTGAAGGCCTTGGGGATCGTGAAGATGGTGAGCGGCTCAGGCATTGGCGGGGCTCGGTCGGCGGGCGCACTCGAGGAGGTGATCGACACGCGCCTGCATCGTTCGCTCGAAGGTATGGTCGTGGGCGAAGGCGAGGGAGCGGGCCGCGTGCTCGGCGATCTCGTCTCGACGGGCGGCGAGGCGGGCGACGAGGCGTGCGAGGGCAGCGGGATCGTTCATCGGCGAGGCCCAGCCGGCGGATGAGGCGGCTTGGACGCCGACGAAGGCCTCGTTGTCATAGCCGGCGATCGGCACGCCGCAGGACATGGTTTCGAGGTAGGTGCAGGAGGGATCGCCCTGACGGTGGCAGCAGATGAAGAGGTCGATGTCGGAGCGGATGAACGGGACGAGTTGGGAGGAGAAGTCGAGGACGCCGCGGAAGCGGACGCGCGAAGCGAGGCCGGCGCGCTCGACGTGGGCGCGCATGGAGGCTTCGAGGGGGCCTCCGCCGCAGATGTCGAGGGTGAAACTGAGGCCCTGGCGCGCGAGGTGCTCCGCGACGCTGGGGAGATCGTCGGCGCCCTTCATGGGGGCGAGGCGGCCGCTGAAGGCGAGGCGGATGGGGCCCCCGGCGCGGAGATGTGCGAGCCGCGCGGCGAGATGATCGGGCGAGATGAGCATGTCGCGGGTGACGCGGGTGTCGAAGAAGAGGAGCGGGCGGGGCGAGATGGAGCGGTAGGCCTCGAAGGTGGGCGTGCCGTTGCACTGGATGCCGTCGGCGCGGCGGACGGCGTCGGTGTAGCGGCGTTCGAGGGAGCGGTTCCAGAGGGATCGGCGGGCGCGGAGGAGGGGGTTGGCGGTCTCGGTGCTGACGATCTGGAGGCGAGTGCGGAGGGAGTATTCGGAGGTATAGACGACGGGGATGTCGAGCGTGCGGCCGATGGCGGGCCAGGCGAGATCGCGGAAGTAGAGCGCGGGGGCGATGAGCGCGGCGTCGCGGACGGCATCGATGAGTGCGGCGTCGTTGTCGGGCCGCCAATGGAGCGTGAAGGGCAACTCGTCGAGGCGGTAGTCGTGGTTGTCGAGGTTGGATGTGGGGGCCGGCGTGCGGGCGATGAGGACGCGCACGGGGCCGGGCCAGCGTGAGGCGTATTCGGCGACGCCCTCGACGAACTTTTTGGTGAGCACGACGCGACCGGGCGCGGGCTCGAAGGCGTCGAGCGAGGGGACAAGAACCATCGGGCCGTGAGTGCGGTCGGGGCTCATGCGGCGACGGCCTCCGCGCGCGCGACGGCGGGCACAGGTCGGGGCAAGGGATTGGAGACGAGCGTGGCGAGCCCGCCGAGTGCGAGCAGCAGCACGGGATTGATCATGGCGTTGAAGAGGCAGTCGCACATATAGAGCGCGCAGACGGCGGCGAGGACGACGGCCGGGGCGAGGGTGGGATGGTTCCAGTAGCGAGCGGCGTAGCGACGCGCGAAGCGAGCGGAGGGGAGCACCATGGCGCCGAGGAAGGCGGCGAGGCCGAAGAGGCCGTTGCATCCGAGCGCGATGATCCACATGCCGTCGGGGATGACGCCGACCTCGCCTCGCAAGGCGGCGTAAACGAATCGGCCCGAGCCGAGGAAAAGGTCTGGCTGGACGAGACGCCAGAGGTTGGTCTCGCTGTCGATGCGGGTCTGGAGTGATTCGGCGCGCTGGTCGCTGATGAGGCGAGTGATCTCGACGAGGATGCTGCCTGACCAACCGCCCACGGTGCGGAAGAGGACGTAGGCGACGGGGGCGAGTGCGAGGCCGAGGAGGAGCCAGCGCATGCCGAGGGCTTGGCCGACGAAGAGCGTGCCGAGGCCGATGAACATGAGGGCGGTGGCACCGGTGGATTTGCAGAGGATGGCGGTGAGGAGAAGGGCGAGGGCGAGCCAGGCGGTGGGGATTCCCCAGAGGGTGCGGATGACGCGGGAGCGCCAGAGCCAGACGCCGGCGAGCGCGGCGGTACACATGAACGTCCCGACGGCCAGGCCGTGCTGCATGAAGACGGTTGGGCGATAGCCCGCGCCACGGAGGGTCTGGAGGAAGTCGTGCTGGTGGAAGCCGTAGACGAGGTTGTGGAGTTGCGGGCTCATGCGGATCTCGAAGAGGCAGAGGGGCATGTAGACAAGGCCGCCGATGAAGATGCCGACGGCGAGTTCGCGGAGAGATTCGAGGTCGCGGAAGAAGAGGCGTCCGATGAAGTAGGGGATTCCCCACATGAAGGACTGGTTGAGGATGGAGGAGATGCCCTCGTAGAGCCCGTAGCCCGCCGATAGCGCCGAGAGGACCGGGATGGTGCAATAAGCGAGCATGGGGAGATCGATGAGCCGGAAGCGGAAGGTGAGGAGGCGGTTGCCGTCGAAGATGGCTGTGGCGAGGAGGACGCCCAGCGCGGTGGCGGTGGACTTGGTGTAATCGGGCAGGCCCTGGATGGGGTAGCCGGCCATGGGGAGGAACATCCAAGCGCCCAGGAAGCCGACGATGACGGCGCGGCGAGAGGGCATGGCGGCAAAGAGGATGAGCAGCGCCGGGATCCATCCGAACATCGCCAGCGGCACGAGGAGAGACATGGCTAGCGTGCTCCGGAGAGGCGTTGTTGTGCGGCGGCGGCGAGTTCGCGCTCGAACTCGAGCGAGGCGGCCTCCCAGCCGTGGCGCTGTGCGACTTCGCGGGCGCGGGCGGAGTGCGAACGCCATTGGCGCGGCGGCATGGAGCGGAGGGCGAGGATGTCGCGGGCCATGGCGGAGGAATCTTCGGGAGCGACGAGCCACCCGCCGCCATCGGCGAGGAGTTCGGGGGCGGCACCGGCGGGCATGGCGATGACGGGCGTGCCGCTGGCCATGGCTTCGAGGATGGGCAGGCCGAAGCCCTCCATGCGGCTGGGAAAGAGCCATGCGTCGCAGGCGGCGTAGAGCGCGGGGATGGCGGATTGATCGGGGCGCGAGTGGAACTCGACCCAGTCGGGGAGCGGTTCGAGGGGATGCTCCGAGCCGAAGACAATCACACGGAGCGAAGGGAGCGAGCGGCGGGCCTCTTCGACGGCGGCGAGCGCGAGGTCGGCACCCTTAAGCGGCGAGGTGGCGTACACGAAGCCGACGGTGAGCGGATCGTTGCGTTCACGCTCGACGAAGCGGAACCGATCGAGGTCCACGGCGTTATGGACGATGGCGACACGGCCCGTCCCGCCGCCGGCGTGCAGGCGTCCCGCAACCCATGCCGAGACGGCGATCTGGTGCATGGGGAGCGCGAAGGTGTCGCGGACGGCGCGGCGATGGAACTCGTCGTTGTCGGGATAGAAGAGGGAGTCGTCGCCCTGGACGAAGTAGACGGGCGCGCCCTTGCGAGGCGGAAGCGCTGCCGCCCACGCCGCGTTCTCCCACCAGGTGGCGACGAGGACGTCGGCGTCGGGGAGGTCGCGTTCGCGGACGGGTCCGCGGCGGGGGAGAGAGCGATGCGGGACGCCGAGCGCATCGAGATGAGTCGGCGATGGTCGATGGGCGGTGGGGAGGAAGCCGTCGCCCTGGGCGAGGGAGCGAAGGCGGTCCTTGATGGTGGGCCTGGTGCCGGGCTGCGAGACGACGAGGACCTCATGGCCGCGTTGGCGCAGGCGATGGGCGTGCTCGGCGATGACGCGGATGCCGCCGGAGAGGCTGGCCTCGGGGATGAGGAAGGTAACTTTCAAGCGATAGCCTCCGCGGGGCGCGGAGCGGCTACTGGGCGGGCTGGGAAGAGGTCGGCGGCGGTGGGGCGGGCGCGCTGGCCCAGCGCCCAGCGATAGACCTCGATGGTCTGGCTCGCGCGGGCGTCCCAGGTGTGATGGGAGAGGACCTGGGCCCGCGCGCGGGCGGCCATCGGCGCGAGCGACGCGGGATCGGCGAGCAGGCGCTCGAAGGCGGTGCGGAAGGCGACGATGAGCAGGTCACGCGGCGCGATGGGGATGGCGACGCCGGTCTCGGGCGTGACGAGTTCGCCGGGGCCGCCATAGTTGACGACGACGGGGACGACGCCGAGGGCCATGGCTTCGAGGACGACGGCACCGCCGAACTCGCGGATGCTGGGGAAGCCGAGGATGTGAGCCGCGCCGAGGCGAGCGGCGAGTTTGGCGTGATCGACCCAGCCGTCGAGGCGGACGCCATCGGTGAGGCGTTCGTCGGCGACGAGTTGGCGGAGGCGGGGCATCTCGGGGCCGTCGCCGATGATGTCAACGGTCGCGCGGCCGGCGCGGACCAACTCTGCCGCTGCGAGCAGCAGCATGTCCGCGCCTTTATAAGGCACGAGGCGACCGACGAAGGCGATGCGCAGCGGCGGCGGGGGCGGGCGCGATGGCGCGGCGGGAAAGCGAGCAGGTTCGACGGCGTTTTCCGGAATCAGCACGCACTTCGAGCGATACTGCTCGGGCATCTGTGCGAGCGTGTCGCGTGAGGCGACCATGATCGCCTTGGCGTGGCGGCGGGTTGAGGCGTAGCGGGGCATGAGGCGATGCAGCCCGCGGACGTAACTCAGCCATTCGCGTTCCTTGCGGCGCTGCGAGTCGAAACCTCGCGGCCAGGGGACGCCGCCATTGAGCGGGCCGAGCACGAAGGGGACGCCCGCAGTGGCGCAGCGAGCGGCGATGGGGCTGGGGATCGTGGGCGAGAGCGGCGTCAGGCGATGGACGAGATCGAACTCGCGGCCGGCGATCGCCGCACCGAAGCGTTGCCACAGGAGGCGTTCGAAATAGCGGTAGGCGACCGCATTGAAGGCCATCATGGTCGTCCAACCCTTGCCGGAACCGCCGCGGAGGATGTCGGCGACTTTGTAGAGCCGCCGAGCGACGCGCTCGGAGTCGATGACGGTGTACCGATCCGGGCTGAGGCCGGTTCGCGCGATGGCGTCGGCGTTGCGGACCTGGGTAACGAGGTGGGCGTCGATCTGGCGTGAGATGGCCATGGCGTGGGACCACCCGACGAGGGGGACGCTCGTCCATTCCGGGTTGGCCTCTTCGGCGATGAGCAGGACACGCATGGAGCGACTCAAACGACAGTTGGATGGAGAGGTTATCGGCCGGAATTGTCGGTCGGAGCGGCGGATTGGCGCGTGCCAAGCCGCGATATCAGTTCATCGGCGCTCCGGCGGCTGGTGAACAGATCCCGCACCCTTGCGGACCCCGCACAACCGAACATTCGCGCGGTTTCGGGTGCCTCAAGGGTGCGCCGGATGGCGTCAGCGATGGCAGAAGGATCGCGTGGCGGGACGAGGAGGCCATCGATGCCGTCGCGGACGAGTTCGGGGACGCCTCCGACGCGGGTAACGATGACGGGAAGTTCCATGGCCATGGCTTCCATGGTGGCGACGCCGATGGCCTCGTCATGGCTGCCGAGGATGAAGGCGTGGGCGCTTTCGAGTTCGGTGCGCACGACGGACTCGGGAGCAGCACCGAGGAGTCGGACGCGGTCGGTGAGGTCGCGATGGGCGATGAGGGTTTCGAGACGAGGGCGGTCGGGGCCTTCGCCGAGGAGGTGGAGTGTGGCGCTGATGCCGGAGTCGCGAAGCGTGGCGACGGCGGTGATGGCGTCGTCATGGCCCTTGCCGGGGTGCAGGCGGCCACAGGTGACGAGTCGCCAGGGTTCACCCGCGGCGGGCGCGGCATACGGGGTCGCGCGCCGGAACGCTTCCGTATCAACTCCCATCGGCGCAACGCCGACGCGCGCGGGATCGAGGGAAGGGACGCGGGCGAGGAGTTGATCGCGTAGCGCGTTGGTGACGGCGATGCCGAAGGCGGCGCGGGTCCATTTTTCGCGCTGGGCCGGGCCGTAGTGATCGATGTGGCCGTGGAGGGTGAGGCTGTAGGGCGGGCCGCCGAGGGCGTGGGCGAACATCGCGACGAGCGCGGCGTCCCCGGCGGAGTGGACATGGATGTGGGTCCACTGGCCGCGGCGCGCGAGATCGGCGAGGATCGCGCCGGCGAGGACGAGGCCGAGGCCGCGGAGGCGAGCCTTCGTTGACAGCCCCTCGGCCGCAGCGAGCATCCAGAAGCACTGCAATCGTCTGATCGGTCCGCCGCGGAGCAGAGAAAGGACGCCCCGCCACAGGCCCGGCGCGCGGATCGGCGCGAGATAGGTCGTGCGAGCGCTGGCCTCGCGGCTCCAGGAGTGGCAGATGATCTGCCACGGCGGCGGCCGCGTGCTGACGAGGGAGACTTCGCATCCGCGGGCCTCGAGGCAGGCGATCTCGCGCCAGAAGAAGGCGTGGGTCTGTCCTGGGAACTCTGGAACGAGGTAGCCGAGGCGGATCATCTGGGCCTTTGCAAAGACAAGGCGGGCCGTCGCAATGACGGCCCGCGGGCGATCGAGTATCGGGCAGAGAGGCGGGAGAGGTTATTCGCCGCCGACCTGTGCGGGAAGGCCGAAGCCCTCACGGATGTACCCGATGACAGCGGAGGCGGTGAAGTCCTGTCGCCAGGAATCGCGCGACTGCTTGCGAGCCTCGTTCATAAAGGCGTCGAGCGAGGAGGGCATGGACATGCGGCTCATATAGGTGGAGATGGTGCGATCGGGGTCGGGGTATGTGGTGCGGCCCCAGGCCGGGTTGATTTCCTGCGACGATTGCGTCCAAGACTGGAAGGTGACGCCGATGGCCATCTGGTGGGGTGCGGCGTTGGTGGTGAAGTACTTGTTGTTGGCGTACTGGATGAACCCGCCGGGCATGGGGTAGTCGGAGACGACGTAGCCGCCGGTGACCATCTGGAGGGTGTTGTCACGGATTCGGATGGTGCCCGCCTGGGTGCCGTTATAGACGAGGGCGGTGGCCTCGGAACTGCCGTTGGTGGTCCAGTCGAAGACGATGTTGTTGTAGACATCGAGGGTGTCGTACTCGGCACCGAAGTGCAGGCCATAGGAGCCGCGCGTCTCGGCCTTGGCGATGACGTTGTCGTGGACCTTGACGTTGGTGCCGCCGTTGAGCGTGATCCCGAAGCCCTCGGTGCGGGAGTCGAGGATGACGTTGCCTCGGATGGTGAGGTTGGGTCCGCCGGCGGGGATGTTGGCGACGTTCTGGAGTAGGAGGTTGCCCTCGATGAGGCCGCCGCAGCGTCCGGAGATGCCGTTCTGACCGGCGCGGGCGACGATGTTGCCGCGGGTCACGATGGTGCCGGAACTGGCGCCGTGGATGTAGATGTTGTGGCGGAAGATGGTGGGGGTGGCACCTGGCACGTCCTCGCGCCAGCCGTTGTGATCGATCACGTTCTCCTCGAGGAGGAGGTTCTTGGCCGCGAAGAAGAAGCCCTGGGCGTGCTCGTTGGGTCCGACGCGGAAGGCATCGGTGATGATGTTGCGGCGGACGCGGATGCCGTCGGGGCAGCCCTCGTTGGGGATGCCCTGGATGGCGACGTTGACGAAGTAGCGCTCGATGCGGCAGTTCTCAATGAGAACGTCGGACCAGTTGTTGAGGATGGTGACACCGGAGGGCGGATAGGCCTCGCCGCCGTCGTAGGTGTGTGGCATCATGTGGATGTCGGTGATGGCGAGGTGAGCCTTGGGCGTGGGATGGGCGGAGGAATAGAAGGCGGCGCTCTCGCCGGTCTTGAGGAGTGGGCGCGGGCCGGTGCCGTAACTGCCGATGCGCATGGGTTCGGTGGTGGAGCGGCCGCCCTTGCCCCAAGCCGGGAGGGGCTCGAGCCAGAAGTCGCCGCACTTGAGGAGCAACCAATCGGGGTACCCGTCGCGGAGGAGCGCGTAAGCGGCGGTGAGAGTGCGCTTTGGCGCGAGGTCGGAAAGGCCGCTATTGCTATCGGCACCAGACGCACTGACGTAGATGAGACGTGAGTCGGGGCTGGGTGTGAACTGAGTCCAGCCCGTGGTGGTGGTGCCACCGCCGCCCGTGCCGCCGCCGCCCGTGCCGCCCCCGCCTGTGCCACCCCCGCCTGTGCCACCGCCGCCCGTGCCGCCTCCGCCAGTGCCTCCGCCAGTGCCTCCGCCGGTGGTCCCTCCGCCGGAGGGGTTGATGGAGCCTCCGGATGAGCCGCCGCTGGCGATGCTGGTGGGCGCGGAGTTGACGCTGGCCGAGGGTCCGATGTCGTTGACGGCGTGGACGGAGTAGGTGAACGTGCCGTTGCCGCAGGAATCGACGTAGGCGGTGGTGTTCATGGGGAGGCTGATCTCGCCGGCGCTCAAGGCGGGATCGCGTGTGATTCGGAAGCCCGTCTCGTTGTTGGCGTTGTCCGTCCAGGAGACCATGGCCTTACCGTTGCCGATGTCGGTGACGAGGACGTTGCTCGGGGCTTCGGGCGGGAGCGTTGGCGGAGGCTGCTGAGGGCCATCGGGAACCGCGGCGATGAGCCATCCCGTCCAGCGCGAGGTTCCGACGTTATTGATGGCGCGGATGCGATAGCGATAGACGCCGTGGGGAGTGAGATCGAGAAAGGTCTGAGCGTTCGGAGCAACGTTCTGCACGACTGGGGAGCCGAAGTTGCGGCCGTCGTGGAGTTCTCGCATGACTTCGAAGCCGATCTCGTTGTCGGCGGTGTCGGTCCACTTGAGGGTCGTGGAGTTGAGGACGGCGTTGAGGGAGAAGTCGGCGGGCATGCGCGGCGCGACCATCTCCGGCGTTCCCGCGTCGCCCATCGATGCTTCGGTCATGGGCGCGGCGGGGGTCGAGTAGCCGCCGGTCGCGATCGCCGCGGCTGGGGCTTTGCTCGTGGCGTCTTGGCCGCCGGCCGTCTTGCCCCCTGACTTGAGTTTCGGCACGGAGGAAGCGAGGGAGGAGACGTTGAGGTAGTCGGAGGGAGCGGAATCACCGGCCTCGTTGAAGGCGAAGACGCGATAGGAGAACTTGCCGCGGCCGGCACGGTCCGTGAACTTGGTGGTGCTGGCGGGGAGGATCATTGAAGGCCCGCCTGGAAAGGCAGGTTGGCGTTCGATGCGATAACCGGACTCGTTCTCGGCGGCGTCGGTCCAAGAGAGAACGATGACGCCGCCGGGCCCGACGCGTGAAGCCACGCCCGTCGGCGCGGCGGGGGCGCTGGGCCCTGGCCGGGCCTGCGCGCTCCCGCAGGCAAGAACCAGGGCGGCAACAGACACGCACGTTCGACGGGGGGTGATTCGCATGGGCTAAGCCTCGATTCCAGATCGAGGAATCGCCAATTCTACGGCACGCTATCCGGTCGACTCGGACGGTGATGCCATCGCGCCCCCTCTAACTCTGACCCAGGCCGCAAGAACGGCGTGCGCGGCATGGGCGATAGGGCTCGATGCGACGAGCCGCCGGGTTGGTTTCTCGGCGCAGGGATCCGGTGCCGATAGGTTCTCGGCACCGAACGAATTAGGCTCAGCCTGCTACTTAATAGCAGCCCTGGCTATAACCCATCTGGAACGCGACGAAGTCGGTCACGGTGAACGCAAGGTCGCCATCGAAGTCGGCCCGCAGATCGCCGGCGGAAAACGCCATGGCGAAGGCCACGGCATCGTTGGCGTTGAGGCGGCCGTCGCCGTCGAGATCGACGGGGCAGCAAGCGGTCATGGGGCGACCGAAGCCGGCGCGGATGTAGCCGTTGACGGCGGCGGCGGTGAGGTCGGTGCGCCAGTTGGCGCGGGACTGCTTCTTGGCGGCCGCGAGGAAGTCTTCGACGCTCGATCCGACGCCGATAGTTGCGGCGTAGGTCGCGATGTCGCGGTCGGGGTCCGGATAGGCGATCCTCGAGAACGTTGAGCCCTGCTCGCCCGATCGGGTGACCCAGGCGGGATAGGTCATGTTGATATCCATCTGATGGGGCGGGGGATTCATGGTGAAGTAGCGGTTATCGCGGTATCGGACGAAGCCGGCGGGCCGGGGGTAGTCAGAGATGAGATAGCCGGCGCGGACCTGCTGGAGTTCGTTGGCGACGAAATCGACGAGCCCGGTTCCCGCGCCTTCATACTGCGCGGCGATGGCAAGCGGAGAGGCATCGCGTGCCCAGTCATAGACGACGTTCTTGCGCACGCTGAGGCGGTCGTAGGTGCCGACGAAGTGCAGCCCCTTGCCCCCGCCGTAGACGCCGTGCGCGATGACGTTCTCATAGACGTGGACCTGACCGCCGCCGTTGAGGGTGATGCCAAGCCCCGCATCACGGCTGTCGAGGCAGACGTTTAGACGGATGGTCAGGGCGTCGCCCGCGGCGGGGATGTGGACGGGATTCTGGAGGAGCAGGTTGCCCTCGACAAGCCCGCTGCAGCGCTGCGAGATGCCATTCTGCGAGGCGCGTGAGACGATGTTGCCGCGGGTGACGACGGTGCCGGTGCTGCTGTCATGGATGTAGAGGTTGTGGCGGAAGATAGTTGGAACGGCACCGACGACATCCTGCCGCCACCCGTTGTGATCGACGACGTTCTCTTCGAGAAGGAGGTCCTTGGCGGCGAAAAAGAGGCCCTGTGAGGCTTCTGCGGTGCCCACGCGGAAGGAGTCCGCGATCACGCTTCGGCGAATGCGAGTTCTCTGAGGAATGCCCTGGTTGGCGATGCCCTCGACGGCGACGTTGACGAAGTATTTCTCGATTCGGCAGTTCTCGATGAGCACGTCCGACCAGTAGTTGAGGATGACGATGCCGCCGGGCGGATATGACTCGTCGCCGGCATAGGTGTGCGGGAAGAAGTGGAGGTCGGTGATGGCAAGGTGGGCCTTGGGGCTGGGATAGGCCGCGGCATAGAAGCCGTTGCTGTCGCCGGAACGGATGAGCGGGCGCTCGCCCAAGCCGTAGCATCCGATTCGCATGGGCTCGGTCTCGGACCGTCCGCCCTTGCTCCAGGAGGGAAAGGCCTCGTCGAAGGTGTCACCACTCTTGAGCAGGAGCCAATCGGGGAAGCCGTCGCGGAGGAGCGCATAGCCGGCCAAGATCGTGCGCTTGGGGGCGGATTCGGAGAGCCCGGAGTTGGCGTTGTTGCCGGTGGAGGTGCTGACGTAGACGACGCGCGAGTCCTGGCTGAGTTGGAACTGCGTCCAGCCGTCTTGCGTCGAGAGCCCGATGGGCCAGGGCTGGATGTAGCGGCAGGGGTCCGCCTGGTTGGTGAGGACGGGCTGGGCGAGCGCCGTCGCGACGCCGGACAACAAGGCCACCACGCCGACTCGATTTCGCATCACGGGTCTCCCTTTGCGGTGCAAAGAACAGGAAGCGGCAACGATCGCCCGAAACCGACGGCAGGGCCGCCGGATTCAGGTACAAACGCCTCAACCCTTTCGGGCGTCGGCTCTTTCCTCGTGCCTCCGGCGCTCTCTTTCGCCAGGGATCGGTTCCGCGCCGATCCATGCTTCCAGCGGAGGGGCTCCAACCCTCGCCGTCGAATCTGAGCGAGCTTCGTGAGCCCGCCTTCATCAGATCGACGGTCATCGGCAATATAGCCGAGAGTCCACCAATGTGCGCGCACAGAGGGCAAAGCTCAGGGGTTTTCCACAGATGGGGGCGTGGCCCTCAGGCGGAAACTGGCCCGCGCGGGCCACATGTGGCCATGTCTCCCCGTGCACGACTCGAACAAACTCGGTATTCTGTCACATTGGCAGCACGCCACACCATTCGGAGCCACCATGAGCCGCATGACCTCCTCGCCCGATTCGTCGCCCGCGCCCAAGGGCCATCCGCCCGGTTTGTTCCTGCTCTTTGCCGTTGAGATGTGGGAGCGTTTCAGCTACTACGGGATGCGGGCGTTGCTCGTGCTCTATCTCACGGCCACGCTCGCGCCGCACCAGCTCACCCCCGGCACCTATACCAACACGATGCGCGTCGAGCAATCTGAGGTTCTTACCGAGGCACGGGAGAAGGCCGGCGAGACGGCTCGAAAGTGGACGCAGATCATCCCGCTCAGCGTCGCCGTCGGGAATGGGGCAGCGTCCACCGCGACAGTCAGCGGCGAGGCCGGCCCGCTCAAAGTCGAGCGGCTGGCCCCGGACGCCGCGGCCAAAGACGGTGTCGTAGTCATTGGTCAAGGCTTCGAGCCCGCGGGCTTTATCGCGCAGCCGGGCACGCGCCCGGTAGGCGACCCCATCCGGTATCGCATCACCAATCCAACCGGAGAGAAGGTCAAGCTCACGCTCAAAATCCTTCGTCCGCTTCAAGAGAGAGAGCTCAACGAAAGGGTGGCCAAAGCGTTGGCCAGCGCGAAGCCTGGCGACGACCTCGCGAAGATCGAGGCCGATGCGAGGAACGCCGACGGCCCGAACTACAAGGTCTATTTCAAGGTGAATGATTCGACGAGCGTCGTTTCCACCAACATCGCGCCCGACGCGCTCCGCACCGCGGGCGACCCGTACTTCGAGGCCAGCCTCGACATCAACCGCATCGACAGCGGGCGCTCCTGGCTCAAGGCCGACGCCAACACGCTGTATGGCTGGTACACGGGCATGGCGTACCTCCTGCCGATTCTCGGCGGGCTGATCGCCGACAGGCTCATCGGCACGCATCGCTCGATGATCGTCGGGGCCATCCTTATCACCATCGGCCACCTCGCGCTGGGCTTCTCCGGCATCGGTGGGATGGCGATGAACGACATGGGGATGTCCATGTTCATCTTCGGGCTGGTCATCATCACGATCGGCACGGGCCACTTCAAGCCCAGCGTCACCGTGATGGTCAGCCAGCTCTACCCCAAGGGCGACCCGCGCCGCGAGTCGGCTTTCAGCATTTTCTACATGGGCATCAATCTCGGCTCCTTCCTCGGCACGCTGGGATGCGGCTGGCTCTCCGAGGCCTACGGCTGGCACTGGGGCTTCGGCGCCGCTGCGCTGGGCATGATCGCGGGGCTGGCCACCTACCTCGCCTTCAAGCCTCGCTACCTCGCGGGCATCGGGGAGACCGATTCGCCCCATAAGTCCAAGGTCTTTATCTTCATTCCCATCGGGCTCGCTATCGCCGCGGGCGTCGCGTTCCTGGCGAGCCTCGGCGTGCTGGCGAAGCTCGACGCCGTGGTGAGCAATCCCATTGTCACGGTTGCGCTCATCATCGGCGGCATCGCTTTTTCGATCTACTTCATCGTCAAGCAACTACCGGGCGATCGCGGTCCGGTCGCCACCATTTTCATCTATATGCTCTTCAATGCCGTCTTCTGGATGAGCTTCGAGCAGGCGGGCTCGTCGCTCACGACCTTTACCGACGAGCTCACCGATCGAACGCTTCCTTGGGGCCTGGGCACGGTCGCCACGCCCCAATACCAGTCGCTCAATCCGCTCCTCATTATTCTCTTTGCGCCGATCGCCGGCATCGTCTGGGCGAATCTCGCCCGTCGCGGCAAGGGCTTTGGCCAGCCTTTCAAGATCGGCCTGGGGCTTATCTTCGTGGGCCTGGGCTACGTCGTCATGTTCTTGGCCGCTCGCCGCCTCAACCTCGGCGTCGCCAAGGTCAGCATGATCTACATCTGCGGCTGCTACTTCCTGCACACGGTGGGCGAGATCATCCTTTCGCCCACGGGCCTCAGCTATGTGAGCAAGACCGCCCCGGCACGTCACGTCTCGACGCTGATGGGCATCTGGTTTATGTCATCGTTCATCGCCAACCTGATGGCGGGCAAGGTCGCCGCGCTCGTCGATCCCATCATCGAGGGCAAGATCAGTCTTCCGTGGAAGTTCGGCGGGCAGGCCGATTTCTTCTTCTTCTTCGTGATCTCGTCGATCGCGGCGGGCGTGCTCGTCATCGTCCTCGGGGCCGGGCTCATCAAGCTCCAGCGGGATCCGAAGGATTAGGTCGTTGTGGCGAAGATGTTCTAACGTTCCGCGTTGCGCGGCTCGGGAATGAGGTCGAGGCCGACGGGCGAGTAGCGATAGTAGATTTCGAGGCTGAGGGTGCAGACGGCGGTCTGGTAGATTCGGCCGCCCAGGCGTGACCACTGGTCCTGCGGGTTCCAGCTTCCCTTGGCGGGCCCGTCGCGGTGCTGGCCCTCGAGCAGCTCGGGCGCGAGGCGATCGTTCCAGGCTTTCCAGGCCTCGCCCTGCTGCTGAAAGAGCGCGAGCGTGGCGTAATACCAGTAGTACGTCGGCGCGCGGCCGTTCCACGCGGGCGGCGCGGTGAGAATGAACTCGGCTGCGGCCTTCATCGCGGGCTCGTCGCGGCGATGCCCCAGCAGTTGGCTGACGACCATCACCTCGGCGGTGGCGGCGGGCGAGGGCTCGCCATCGCGCGTGTAAGCGAATCGGCCCAAACCCCGGTCAATCTGCGCGAGCCAGCGGCGGGCGCGGTCGAGCGTGAGGTTGGAGGTCGCAAAGCCGCAGCGGCGCGCGGAATGCACGGCCATGAGTTGCCAGCCGAGCACGCCGGTGTCGGCGGGGTCGCTCGAGGGTCGTGCGGAGCGATCTTCGAGGAATCGGAGGGCGCGGCGTGCGGCGTCGCCGACGCGGGCGTCCTTGGACATCGCGTAGGCCTCGCAGAGCGCGACGGTGGCGACGGATTGCGAGTAGAGGGTCTCGCCGCGGCGGAGGTCGCCGTCGGCGGATTGGCCGGCGATGAGGAACCCGAGCGCACGAGCGACGGCGTCTTGGTGCGTGCCCTCGGCGGTATGGATGTGGCCCGCGCCGAGGAAGGCGAGCAACGCGAGGCCGGTCATCGCGGTGTCGCTCCGGACCTCGGCGGGCGAGCCGCAGGCGTTGCAGTCGTCGTCGAAGTCCTGGCCGCTGAAGCGCCCGTCGTGCGATTGGTGGCGCGCGAGCCATGCGAGGGCATCGGAGACGGCTCGCTCGGTCTCGCGCGAGCCGCCGGTGGATTCGAGGACTTGCTCGCGGATTGCGGGATCGCGGAGGGCAAGATCGGCGGGTGATGGCGCTGGCGGATCGGGTTCGAGGGCAAGGAGCCGGGGTGAGGCGGCCAGTGGCGGTGGGGAATCGGCAAGGCGCGATGGCGAGGACACGCCTCGGACGACATCCGAGAGCGCGGCGGAGGGGCCGGCAGAAGGAGGGGCATTGATCACGGAGGCGGGGAGCGAGGGCACGGCGGAGGCGACGCGAGATGAGTTCGTGCTCGAGTGTGCGAGCGGAGCGGGCGTGGAGCGGAGCGCGGCGGCGGAACCGATGGATGGTGCCGTCGAGGGAGCCGCGGTGGATTCAGAAGTTATGCCGGCGCGCGGCAGCGCGACTTCGGGGAGGCGTGTGCCGAGCGGCACGGCAGAGGCGAGCGGCGCGGCGCTCGGGCTCGCAAAGGAAGCACTGGCTGTCGCGTCAGCGATACTTGACGCTGTCGAAGATGCGGCGGAGGCGGATGGCGTGGCGGGAGCAGAAGAGGGGAGCGGCAGGGCCGAGAGCGTGCGCTCAGCGCGGCCTGGGAGTTGGAGCGACTGCGGAGCGGCACCTGCCGGGACGTTCATCGGGACGGGGCTTGCGGCGGCTGCGGATTCGCTCGTCGGCTGTGCGGCGGCAGAGGTGGGAACGCGAGACTGGAGGCTCGATGCGGCCAGGGGTGAGGCGATGTCTGCTCGCGCGACCTGCGATGCTGACGGCACGGCCTCTGCGGGGCTTGTGGATAGCGCTGGAATGCCGGTGGCAGAAGCCCGAGGAATCGACGGCGAGTTCGATGCCGACGCGAAGTCGGCAAGGGAGCGAACGGGAATCGCGCTGGGGTCGGCGATGCCTGGAAGTCGTGTTGCGGGGGGTGTCTCCAGCGCGGCCGACGCGGCCGGAGCGGTGGGAAGTGTGGCGACGAGCGGTGCGGGCGAGGGAGGGAGCGATGAAGATGACGCGGCAGACGGGGCCGGCGCGGGCGCATCCACGAATGCGAACGATTGAGGTGTGGCGGGTTGAGTTTCGGTTGTCGCGGGCACGGCCAGTGGCGACGAGGTGGCGATGAGGGTGCGTGCCGTGAGGTTTGTGGCGGAGGGCGCGGCCGAGAGCATGGGAGTCGGCGTCTGGGCTTCGGTGACTGGCGCGTCAGGAGCCGAAGTGGGCGGGAGACGTTGTGCGAGCGCGTCCGGCGGTGGTCCGGATGTCGGTGCCGCAGGTGACGCTGTCGGGGCGGCTTCGGGCGAATCCAAGGTTGTCGGCGCGAGTTGCGGCGCGGCACGAGCGATCGTCAGCGAGGCGGGCGACGCATCGAGCGGTCGCACCGGCGTGATCGCGGAGGATTGCGGGTCGGCGGCGGGCGCGACGGATGAGGGCTCGATGGCGGAGGCCATGATCTGGTTGAAGAGCGAGTCGCCCGAGCCCGACTCGGACGTGGAGTCGGAGAGCGACGCGGAGGAAGCGAGGGAGACGCGGTGGCCGCCCGGGTGAGCGAGGATGTCGCCGATGGCGCTTCCGACGTGCCAGAAGCCCAGGAGCGAGAGGAGGAGCATGTGGACGAGGAGCGAGGCGAGGAGGCAGCGAGCAAGTAGGCCGAGGCGCGAGTAACGATCACGCAGGTCGGGATGGCGGGCGAGAAAGAACGCGCCGACAAGGGCCAGGAGCATGAGGAGGAGCGCGAGGATCCAAGGCCAGGCATCGTGCCAGAGTTGTGCGAGGGCGTCGCCGAGCGTGAGCGGATCGCGATCGAGGAAGACTTCTCGCGATGCGGAGGTCCAGAGGGAGTAGACGGGCGGGTTCTGGCTCGCGGCGGATCGAGCGGACGGTGTTTGCGTGTTGACCGCCCGATCGGCCGCGGGGTTGGTTGTCTGTGCCCCAGGGACGGAAAGCGGGCGATCGGAACTGAAGAAAAGCCGGAAGCCTTCGGCCGAGAGCGCGGGATCGAGGTCGTTCGCCGCTGAGTTGACAGACGCGTCGAGCGGCGTCGGCGAGTCTGGTATGCCGTCGCGAAGGCGGGTGCGGTAGAGATCAAAGCCACCGAGGCCGCCGGGACGATCAGAGGCGAAGTAGAGGAAATCAGCGGCTGGGCTGAGTGCGGGCGCGCCCTCGTCGGATGGCGTGTTGAGGGCGTCGAGACGCGTCGCTTCACTCCCGGCCTCGAGATCGGCGAAGAACAAGTCGTAATCGTGACGGTCGCGGCGCTCGCGGATTGTGGCGGACCACGCATCGTCGCGGGGCGGCTCGCCGGCACGGGAGCGGTTCGAAGCGAAATAGAGTCGCCCGCCATCGGGGGCGAGCGCGGGGCCATAGTCGTTGGCGGTGGAGTTGATGCAAGGCCCGAGGTTGACGGGAGCGCCCCAGGCGTTGTCGAGTTGATGGGCGACCCAGAGGTCGAAGCCGCCGATCGTGCCGTCGCGATCGGAGTAGAAGTAGAGGCGCTGGCCGTCGGCGGAGAGTTCGGGTCCGAGTTCGTCGGCGGGCGAGTTGATGGAGGCAATGGGCTCGGGCGCGGTCCACCCGGCGGGAGTCCATCGGCGCTCGAAGAGGTCTGCGTTGGCACCGGGGCGGCCGCGAACGAGGATCATGCGCGTGCCGTCGGCGGAGAGGCGAGGCTCGTACTCATCGGGCGTGTTCGTCGCGTCAGTGGTCGCTTCGGCAGTCGCGCCCACGTCGGCGCCGGCGTGCGAGGTGGCGACCGGAGTCGCGGGGAGCCAGAGGATCGAGCGTGGGCGCGCCGCCGCGGCGGGCTCGCGGAGCGTGCGGCCGTCGGAATAGAAAGAGGATGAAGCGACTCGTGAGGCGGCGATGGCTGCGAGCCCCGCGAGCGCGGCGAGGACGAGGGAGACGATGGCGGCGGAGCGCTTCATGTCGCGGGCTCAACGGGTGGGGATGGTGTCGAGGAAGGGCTCGGTGATGCCGGCGTGCTTACAGAGGTCAAGGACGTGCGCGACGGAGGCGTACATGGCGGCGCGGTCGGCGCGGATGCTGACCTTCTGACCCTTGTTGGCGTCCAGCGCCAGCCGGAGAAGTTCGCTCAGGGCCGCGTCGTCGAGGGAGCGCCCAGATACGACAACGCCGCCGGTCGAATCGACATTGATGATGATCTCGCGGAGCGCGGCGGAGATGGGTGCGGCGGCGGAGGCCTCGGGCAGCGCGATCTTGAGTTCGCGCTCGGTCTGCTGAAAGGTCGTCGCGGCGAGGAAGAAAATGAGCAGCAGAAAGACCATGTCGATGATGGGCGCGAGGTCGATGCCCGTGGCGAGGTCGTCGGTGGAATCGTGGAGGATCATGGCGCGTGCTCTGAATCAGGAGGCGGCGAGCGCTGGCGTGGGCAGCGCGGCGGGCTTCGGGGCGATGGGAATGGTGCCGTTCGACTGCACATCGGCGGGGGCTTGGGGAACCGGGCCGGGAGTAGTGGGGGTGCCGCGCGTGCCGTGCCGGTGAAAGAGGGCGAGGCATTGCGCGTCCAACGCGAGGACGATTCGTTCGAGGCGAGCGGAGAGCATGTGGAACATCAGCAGCGCGGGGATCGCGACGATGAGGCCCGCGGCGGTGGTGACCATGGCCTCGTAGATGCCCGCGGCGAGCAGCTCCGTGCGACCGAGCGCGTCGGGCGAGGTGGCGATGGTGCGGAAGGCGGTGATCATGCCGAAAATGGTGCCCAGAAGCCCCAGCAGCGGCGCGATCGAGGCGATGAGAGACAGCCCGCGAAGAGGCCGACGCAGGGTGAGAATCTCGCGACGACCGGCGTCGGCAACGAGTCGCTCGACGTGCTCGATCGGGCGATCCCACGCATCGAGCGCCGCAGCGCACACGCGGGCGAGCGACGAATCGGAGTTATCGCAGGCGCGTCGGGCTGCGACGACATCCGGCCCGGCTCCGTCCGCTGGTGCAAGCGAGGTGCGCAGTGACGCGGCAAGCTCCGGCGGGACGAGGCGACGCTGTCGCAGCGCCACAAGCCGCTCGACAGTAAGCCCCAGAGCGAACAAGGAACAGATGCCGATGGGGATCATGACGATCCCGCCCTTGACGGCGAAGTCCCAGACGGTGAGCGCGGGCGGAGCGGATTGAGCGAGAGAGAGCATGTGGGATGTCCTTTGGGCGCGGTCCTTCGGGCCTATCGCTGCGCGGGGCGACCCGGGAGTGATTCGGGGCGGGATTCGTCGAGCCGCTGCTTCGCGAGCACGGCCCATCGGGTGTCGGCGTGCTGCTCGATGACTCGGGAGAGAACCTGCCGTGCCTCACTCGTGCGATTCAGGCGCAGGAGGCATCGGCCGGCTTCATAGAGCGCCGCGGCGCTCCACTGCGGATAGGCGTAGAGGATGTCGACCTTGAGCAACTCGCGCGAGGCCTCGTCGAGGCGATTCAAGGCGAAGAGGCACTGGCCGATCTGAAACTGCGCGCGAGCGGCGGTTGGGCCTTGATGGGCCGAGGTGATCTGGCGATACGCTGCGATGGCGTCGTCGTGGTGGCCGTCGGACTCGAGGGCCCAGCCGATCCCGAAGCGGGCTTGGAACCACGCCGGACCTTCCGGCCAGCGCTCGAGATAGCGGTTGAATGCGGCGCGGCTCTGGTTCCAGCGATTCGCGGCGGATTCGGCCTGGCCCAGCGCGAGGAGCGCCGCGGCGAGTGTGTCATCGTCGGGCTTGGCGTCGATGGCGGCGCGGAGCGTCGAGGTGGCGGCGTCGTTCTTGCCGAGCGCGGCCTGGGCCTCGCCGAGCGCCAGGAGCGCCGAGGGCAGCGAGTCGCACGAGATGAGTTCCTTGGTGAATGGAGCGAGGGCTTCCGCGGATTCGACAGCACGATTGAGGCGGAGCAGGCACAGCCCACGGAGGTATGTGGCGCGGCATGCGGTTGCAGAAACGGAGGGCGCGACGCGGGCACGATCGAGGAGCGCGAGCGATGCCTCCCAACGCGAGGCCGAGGCCTCGATCCAGGCCAGTTCGAGTGCGGCGTGCGCGGCGAGGGGCGGGGGCGTCTCGGAATCGAGAAGCGAGCGATAGACGAATGCGGCGTCGTTGGCGCGGCCGAGCCGCGCGAGAACCCAGGCGCGATCAGCGCGCGATGCGGCGAGCAGGTCGTTGGAAAGCAGCGAGGCGGCGGATTCGACCTCGTCCAGCAGCGTGAGCGCCTCGTCAAATCGCTCCTGACGGGCGATCGCGATGGCGCGCTCGGCGCGGGCCTCGGCGAGAGGATTCGTGTCGGGCTTGGTCGCCAGGAAGCGATCGAGTGCGGCCTCGGCCTTCGCGTATTCGCCGGCGGCAAGCAGTGCCGAAGCCTCATCGTGCAGCACCGCGGGATCGGCGGATTCGCCGTCTGCGACGCGACCGAGGAGCGCGGCGGCGTCGGCGTGGCGCCCATCGCGCGAGGCGAGCGCGGCGAGCCGCTTGATCGCCGCGTCCGCGAGAGCCTTGTCGTCGTCGGCAACGACGGCCTCGAACTCGGCACGGGCCTCGGCAGCGCGCCCGAGAGCCTCGAGCGATTGGCCACGCTCGAAGCGGGCGCGAGCGAGAATCCAAGGTGCGGGCGATGCGCCGTCCAAGGTCAGAGCATCGGTGAAGTGTTCAAGGGCTGGCGCGTGCAGGCCTTGGCGGGCACAAGCGATCCCGAGTTTGAGGCGAACCTCGGCGGAGTCGGCTTGCCTGGTGCGAAGTTCGAGCCAGCGCTGGGCGGCGGGCCAGTCTTCGGCGGCGATCGCGACGTCCGCGAGCACGGTCCATGCCGGCACCTGGAGTTCGGGCTGCGGCGGTGGCTTGCGGTCGAGCGCGCGACGCAGAAGTTCGGCAGCGCCGGTCTCGCCCAGACGATGGCGCACGAGCGCCAGCCGGACCATCGTTGACGCGGCGTCGGGCGCATCGGGCGCGGCGGCGAGGGCACGCGCGTAACGCTCGGCGGCGGGCTCGTCGCGCCCGGCGGCCTGGTCGCAATCGGCGTGCAGCAGTTCGATCGACGCGGCCCGCGCGTGCTTGGGGTACGCGGCGAGGAAGCGATCGCAGGCTTCGGCCGCACCATTGAGATCGCCCGCGGCGCGGCGGGCCGATGCCTCGGCGGCAAGAGCCTCGGGCGCGAGGTCGTGCTTGGGAAAGGCCGAAGAGAACGAGGCAAAGGCGCGAGCCGCGTCGGCGTGCTTGTTCGCACGCGTGAGCGAAACGCCCAGGTCGTAGGCGGCATCGGGGATGAGTTCCGAAGATCCGAAGCGGCGTGGAAAGTCGGCGAGGAGCGAGGCGACTTCCTCAAAGTCGCCACGGCGCAGGAGCGCCTTGGCCGACCAGTACGCGGCATCGTCCGCGAGGTCTGGCGCAGTGGACTTCGAGAGTGATCGCAGTGTGGCGAGCGCATCATCGGGCTTGGCGAGATCGAGCAGCGCCCGGGCGCGTTCGAGTCGCGCGGCATCCGCGAGCGGCGACTCGGACCAACGGCGGAGGAAATCATCGGAAGCGGCGAGAGCGTCGGAGGGTCGCCGCGCCTCACGGCGAAGGCGCGCAATGCCCAGCGCCGCCTCGGGCGCAAGCGCGGAGTCGGTCGCGGCCCTCGCATACAGCGATTCGGCCTGCTCGTGCTGCCCCAGGCGCGCGCGGGAGGCCGCCTCGGCCAGCGCGGCACGCGACACCACCTCGTCATCGGGCCAAGTGTCGCGCAATGTCGCCAGGCGGGCCGCGGCCTGCTTGTCACGCGACTCAGCGGCATCGCACAGGGCCATCAGCAACTCCGCCCGCGGTCGAGAGGAAGACTCCGGCCAGTCGCGGGCGACGCGCTCGAGTGCGGCCCGCGCGTCGTCAAACGCGAGGGCGCGATACAGCGACTCGCCAAGGCCCAGCGCTGCGGCGTGCGTTGAATCGAAGGATGGAAAGCCATTGAGCACGCGACGAAACGCGATCGCGGCGGCAGCGTGGTCGCCGGCGATCAAAGAGCACTGACCGCGCAGGAGGGCCGCATCAGGCGCAAACTCGAAGTCCGAGATGGCATCGAGGCCTTCGAGGATCGTGGCGGCGTCGGCGTGCTTGGCCTGGCGTGCGAGACAGATCGCGAGGCCGTACTTGGCGTGGGGCGCGCGGGCATGATCGGCATGATCGGCGAGGAATCGGCGGAACTCATCCGCGGCGAGATCGGTGAGCCCGCGCTGGAGCATGCCAGTGGCCGCGCGATACGCGGCGTCGTCAGGCTTGGTCGCCGCGGCGGCGCGTGGCTGGTTGGGCTGCGCGAGCGATTGCACGGCAAGCGTCGGCAAGGCAAGCGTGAACGTAGCGAGGGCAAGGGCGCGCGGGGAGCGGGCCATGGCAGGACTCCTGAGTAAGAGAAACACGAGCGGCGTGGGCCGAACTGGACCGACCCACGCGCGCTCGTAAGCGGAGCGAGTTAGCGAGAGCCGGCGCGGGGCGCAGGCTGTGTCGAAGCGGAGGGAGGCGCGGGAGGCATGGCGGGTTGCGGTGCCGCTGCCGGGGAAGGGGCCACCGCGGGGGCCGGAGGCGCGAACGGCGTCGGGAGGACGGCGGGAGTCGGCGCGAGCGCCGGCATCGGAGCGGCGGCGGGGGTCGGGGCGGCTGGCGGGACAGCCAACGCGGCGACCATCGGCGCGCCAGGCATCGCGATCGTCGGAGCGGCCGAACGCGGGCGGCCCGCGAGGGACTCGATCCGCTCGGTGACGGCCTCGAGTTGCTCGGCGAGGTTGACCGCGGCCTCTTCGAGTTCGTCGAGGTGACCGGTCAGTTCTTCGAGGCGATCGGTCCACTCCTCCTTGGCTTCCTCAGCAGCATGCTCGTCGGTCTCAGTCGCGTCGTCATCGGCGACACCGTCGACGCGTGCGATGGTCAGGCCGTCGACGATGAATGGGTTCGTGGTGGTCAGGCCGGCGATGTTGGCGCGGAGGGCATCAAGGCTTGCGGCCAGTTGCCCGTTCCGCGTCGTGACGGCGCCGAGCGCGTTGCTAAGGTGGCGGTTGATGGCGTCGACGTGCTCATGGCCTTCAGCGTGTTCGTGGCCTTCGTTATAGTCATGCCGCGACTCGTCCTTGCCCCTTTCGCCGGCGTCGTCGTTCTTGGCGGTGTCGGGCTCGATCAGATTGATGAACGCCTCGAAGACCTTGTGCTGGGTCGGCGTGGCGTGGACGACGATCTTGTCGTCGTGGCGCTCGATGAGGATCGGGACATCCTCGCGGGCCATGAGTTCGGTGAGGGCCTCGCGCTTGCCGTCGGAGAGGCGATATTCGCGCGGCTCGGTGGCGGCGTTCTGCTGCGCGGGTGCGGTGACGCTCACGCCACCACGGGCGCGAGCGCGGTTCTCCGCAGCCCGGGCCTGATTCTCCATGGCACGCTTCTGCGCCTCTGCCCCACGGCGCTGCGCGGCGGCGCCGAGCTCCTGGGCGCGGACGGCGGCGCGGGCCGACTGCTCGGCAGCCCGGCGCTGCGCCTCGGCATTCCGCGATTGCTGCTGGCCTGCCCGTGCCGCGGACTCGTAGGCGCGGCGCTCGGCCTCCATGGTGCGGGTGCGGTCGTCGGCGGCGCGGGCGCGGTTCTCTTCCGTGGCTCGCATCGCCTCGAGCGCCGGCGCTTCACCAAGGAAGCCGGCCTCGGCCTTGGACGAGGTGGCCTTGGGTGCCTTTGCAGCCTTGGCCTTGTGAGCCTTCTCGGCGGCCTTGCCAGCGGACTTGGCTGCGGTCTTCTCGGCCTGGGCCGCCTTTTCCTCCTCCGTCGGCGGGCACGCGAGGCTGGGCATCACGAAAGCGCCAGCCAGCGCCACACTCAGCGCCAGCGCCACGCCGAGGATCGAGGACTTGGGGGCAACGCGTTGGGTCATGACCATCGTCAGTCTCCTTGCAAGATGTCGAGTTCGAGAACTCATGACTGCCAGACCCGGGGTTCCGCTCGTCCCCGGCACACTCAGAAACGACTTCGTTGTGATGAGCGCCTCGGCATAGGCCCGCCGACGCTCGGGAATCAGGCTCGTTACCCACGCGTCGCAGCAGAGTTCCGCCTCGTCGCGCAGGCGACGGCGAGCCCACCACACGATCGGGTGCCACCAATACAGGACGCCCACGATCGACTCGAGCCAGCGCAGTCGATGGTCGAGGCGGCGCAGGTGCGCCATCTCATGCAGCACGACGGCGTGACGCGATTCGACATCGAGTTCGCGCCAGAGATCGGCTGGCAGGATGAGCCGTGGGCGCAGGCCGCAGGTGATCATCGGGGAGATTCGTCGATCACTCACGAGTGTCTGCGGCGGATGCGCGAGGCCGGCGCGCTCGGCGCAACGCGCGACGATCGCGCGGATGTCATCGGGCGCTTCGACAGCGTGCGAGATCACGCGGCGTGCCGTGAAGAAGCGACAGACAATTAGCACGGACATCACCAGCACGCCTGCGAGCCAGATTTCACTGGGCACCGGCGGCACGGCGGCCATCGCATCGCGTGCGGCGAGGGCGCGAACAGCCCACGCTCGAGCGTCCTGAAACGCGAGGTCGTCCTGGGTCAGCAGCGCGGGCGTACCAGCAGCGGTCGGCGAGGAAGCAGGCGCGCTCACGACGGCGGGCTTACCTGCGGCGTGTGAGCCTCTAGGCGTCGATTCCGCGGCCGCGCAGGACATCGACGGCGGCGCTGCGTCGCGCGGCGACACGGAATACCGGCTTGGTGCTTGGGCCGTGAGCGATTGCGCGAGCCTCGAGAGTGCCCTGGTCGGGGCGACATAGGCCGGCGCGGCAGAGCGAGGCGATGTCGCGTAGCGCTGCGAGTTTGTTGACGTGAGTTGTCTCGCGAGCGCGGACATCGCTGGGCGCTCGCGCAGGGGGATCGGGGCGCGTGCCGAGGTCGCGGGCGCGAGCGAGGGCGTCGTCGATCGTGAGAAGGCCGGTGCCGCGTCAGTAGCCTTGAGGGTCGGTGACGAAGCCGGCAGGCCTGAAGCAGCGGTCGATGTCGTCGTGTCCGGCCCGCTCGTCGGATGCAGGCGCGTCGCCAGAGAATCGGCGTAGGCGAGAACGCGGTCGGAGCGGAAGAGCGACATCCGGCCCAGCGGCCAGGTCAGCAGCGGGCCAACCAGCGTCGCCAGCACCGCGGCCCAGAGGGCGTGTCGTGTCGCGGGTCGGCACCACGATCGCCGCGAGATTGCGGCGACCAGCAGCGCCATGGGCAGAGCGGCCAGGCCCCCGACCCAGATCAACTCGATGGCAGATGCAGCCCAGTCCATCGCAAACTCCGATCAGGCGTCCAGTTCCTTGATCAGCCGACGCAGTTGAGCGATCTCGTCTTCCGTGAATCGACCGCTTTCCATGAGGTGCAGCACCATGGGTCCGGCGGCACCGTCGTAGAGTTGATCAAGGAGCGAGCGGACACGCGACTTGGTGACGCTCTGGCGCGAGGCCTTGGCGCGGTAGACATAGGCCGGCCCGTCCTTGTCGCTCGTGACGAAGCCCTTCTGCTCGAGCCGCGAGAGGAACGTGAGGACCGTGGTGTAGGCGATGCGCCGGCCGCGCTCATGGGTGCGCTCCAGCACCTCTCGCACGGTCTGCGGGCCGTGGTCCCACAGCACGCGGAGCACCGCGAGTTCGGCCTCGGAAAGGTCTTGTTCTCGTCGCATCGAGCCGGGCTCCTACTACAAGCGTCGTAGCCAGTCTACTACAACCGTCGTAGCCTGTCAAGCCCCCTTCCTCGGAAAAGTGGGAGGCTGATTTCAAGAGATGCGGGAGATGGAGCGATCCGCCACCGGAAACGGGAAACCGCCGCTCGCTACTTGCTTCCGTTCGCGGCAGCGATCGAGACAGCGAACCCGGTGGCGTCGTAACGGGGGATCGCGGAGCGGCCCGGGCCGGGGGAGGCAAGGCTCAGCGACGCGAACGTACCGGTGCGGGAGGTCGCGCCGATCAGTTTGAAATACGCGCCCACCGCCGGGAAATAGCCCGCGCCCCAGGTCACCAAAGCCATGCCGTCGAGAGCGGCGGAGCCGGCGGCGATGATGCGGCCGAAGGTGGTCGCGGAATCGGCGCGGAATGAAACGGACGCGGACGGGTTGCAAGTGACGCTGCCCGCGACGCTGAGGGTGGACGTGCCGAGCGCGAGCGAGCCGGAGAGGTTGAGCGACCCGACGGCGGCGTTTGCGGAGAGCGTGGCGAGGCCTACGGTGACGGTAAGCACGCCGGTGATGTTGATCGCCGCCGCAACAGACTGCGTTCCCGTGCCGAGCGCGAGGTCGCCGTTGCCGATGATCGCGGCAGCCGCGGTCAAGGTGTGACCGCCCGCGAGCGAAACAGACCCGGCATTCGAGAGTTCGTACCGGCCCGTGGTCATGCCCCCACCCGAGGCGTTGAGCGTGCCGCCCCCGATCGAGACGATGGCGGAGTTGGTCAGCGCACCAGTGACGTTGAGCGTTGATCCCGCGCCAACCGTGACCTTGCCCGACGCCGTGAGGTTCGGCAGCGTGAGATTGCGCCCGGCGGTAACGGTGAGCGAGTTGGTGGACGTGCGAACCGAGTTGAACGCGACGAAACTCGAGTTCGTCCCGCTGAGCGTGACGACCGCGTTGCTCGTCGTGAGTGTTGCACCGGGGATGGCCAGCGTCGAACTCGTGCCGACGAACCATGAACCGCCGCTGAGCAGCCCGGCGACAATTTGCGTGACCGGGCCGTTGATGGTGAAGGTGCCGCCCGTGACGCTGAGGAGCCCGACGTTGTTGAGCGTGATGGTGGCGGGGATGTTGGTGGCACCAGTGCCGGCCTTGATGAGTTGGCCCGCGTTCAGGAAGTTGTTGCCGAGCGGCGCGAACGAGAACGCGCGGCCATCGGCGATCGTCAGCGTGCCGTTGTTGGTCGTCAGGCCGTTGACGGCCGGGAACGCCGAGGTCGCGCCGGCGAGCCGGATCGCGCCGCCATTGACCCGAATCGCGACGCCTACAGGCAGGTTCAGAGTGCAGGTATCGGCGATGTTCCAGATGCCGCCCGTGAGCGTGTCGCCGCTGACTTGGAGCACCGGCCCGAGCAGCGCGAGCGTGTTCGAGTTGACGTTCACGATTCCTTGATTGTCAAAGGTGATGGAGGCGTTGGCGGCGGTGGTCTGGACGGTGCCGGTGCCGATCTTGGTCAGCGTGCCGCGGTTGATAATGGCGTTGACGCCGCTGGGCCCCGTGGCGGACATGGTGCCGGTCGTCGTGACGGAAAGCGTGCCGCCCTGGGCGATGACGAGCGTGCCGTCGGTGAAGGCGATGTTGCCGGCGGACCAGGTGCCCGTGCCGAAGAGTTCGAGCCGGCGCGAGAGGCTGTGGGGCGCGGTGGAAATGGTGAGCGTGCCCGCGGACCCAACGATGGTCGAGCCTGATCCGGCCATCGTGCCCCCGTTCCACGCCGCATTGCCCGTGATGGTGACCATGCCCGCGCCCGCGAGCGTTCCAGTGAGCGTGAGCGAGGCGAACGACTGCGTCCCGGCAAACGAGGCCGAGCCGGTGATCGTGATGCCGCCCGAGTAGGAAATCGCGGCGAGGAACGTGACCGTGCCGGCGATCGTCCCGAGCGCGGCGGGGACAAACGGGCCGGCGATGGTGATGGTTCCGCCTGCAAAGTTGACGGTGCCGGTGGACAAGAACTGGCCGACGGCAAGCGAGTGCGTCCCCGCGGTGAACGTGACGGTGCCCGCGCCGCTGATGGCCGCGCCGGTGGAGTAGATCGGCACGCCGCCAAGCACGAGCGTCGCGCCGGCGGGCACGGCGATCGCGGAAGCGACGCTTCCTCCGCCCGTGAGCGTGAGCGTGCCGGCCTGGAAGTTGATCGCGCCAGTGTGTTGGAGCGCGACGGCAATCTGCGCGTCGCCCGAGCCGAGTTTGGTGATCGTGCCGAGGTTCTCGATCGTGCCCGTCCCCGCGGCGACGAGCGTGCCGGTGTTGTTGATGGTGAGCGACGCCTCATTGCGGAGCGTGCCGCTATTGAAGTTGAGCGCGCCGGCGGTCCAAGTCGCACTGCCGAGGATGCGCAGCGTCCGGGCGAGCGAGTGGGCCGCGCCCGAGATCGTGAGTGTCGCGCCCGCGGCGATAGTCGTCGTTCCCGCGCCGGACATCGTCCCGGCAGACCACGTCGCGGTGGTCGTGATGGTGACGGCCCCGGCACCCGTGAGCATGCCCGAGAGCGTCAACGTCGTGATGCTCTGCGGCTGCGCGAAAGACGCGGAACCGCTGATCGTGATCGCGCCGACGTAAACGAGTGTGCCGGCGAATGAGACTGTCGCCGCGATCGCGCCCAGCGTCGTCGGCGCAAGTGGTCCGGCGACCGAGATCATGCCGCTGTTGAAGTTGATGGTGCCTGTGGGCGCGAAGCCGACGGGCAGCGCGTGCGTCCCCCCGCTGAAGTTGATCGTGCCGGAGCCGAGGATCGAAACGCTCGCGGCATAAGCCATCGAGCCCGAGAGCGTCAGGGTCGCGCCGCTGGCGACGGAGATCGAGCCGTCGAGCATCCCGCCGCCGCCGAGGTTCAGCGTGCCGCCCGAGACGGCGACTGTGCCATCGGATTCGAGCATCGCGCCCGGCGCGGCGGATGAGAAGAGCAGCGTGGCCGTGCCGAGTTTGTTGAACACGCCCGCGTTGACGATCTTGCCTCCCAGCGCGGTCACAAGCACCGAGGTTGCGGCGACGAGATCGGCGTCAAGGCTCGCCGCCGGGTCGATTCGCAGTTCGCCGCTGTTGAGCGTCAGGTCGCCGGCGGTCCAGTTCGCGGTGCCGAGCAGGCTGAGCACGCGGCCCAGCGAGTGCCCGACGCCCGAGAGCGTGAGCGTGCCCGCCGCGCCGACAATCGTGTCGCCCGTGCCGGACATCGTGCCCGCCGTCCATGTGAGCGAGCCGAGGATCGTGACATCGCCCGCGCCCGCGAGCGTGCCAGTGAGCGCCAGCGACGCGAAGGCCTGCGGCAGCGCAAAGTTCGCCGAGCCGCTGATCGTCAGCGCGCCCGCATAACCGAGCGAGCCGCTAAAGGTGACAGTCGCGGCAATCGGCAGGACCACGGAAGGCGTGATGTTGCCGCCGAACGTGATCGTGCCGCCCGCAAGGTCGAGCGGACCCGTGATGACAAACGCGCCGGCGGGAAGCGAGTGCGTGCCCGCGCTGAACGTCACGCGACCGGGGCCGGAGATCGTCCCCGAAGGAGCGTGCGTGTAGTTCGCGCCAAAGGCCAGCGTCGCGAGCGCGGCAACCGTGATCGAACCCGCGTTGCTGCCCCCGCCCGCGAGCGTGACCGCCCCGGCCTGGATATCGATGACGCCGCCGAGTTGATTCGTGAGCGAGACGCCGGTGGTGGCGACCTCGAAGCGGGCCTCGCCCGTGCCAAACTTGTTGATTCGGCCGGCGCTCGTGAGGCTGTTCGTTCCACCCGCGCCATACGCGCGGAGCAGGGAGTTGCTGTTGATGGTGAGCGTGGCGGTTGACGCGATCGTGAGCGTGCCGGCGTTGAACGCCAGTTCGCCGTCGATCCACGAGGCGGTTCCCGACACGTCGAAGGCGCGGGCCAGCGTGTGGAGCGCGGGCGTTGTGATCTGCGCGGTGGCGGAGGTCGGCAGGATCGTTCGCCCCGCGCCCGACATGGTGCCGCTCTGCCATTCGAAGAAAGCAGTAATCGTGACATTGCCGATGCCGCCGATCGTGCCGGCGAGTGTGACGACCGTGAACGTCTGCGGAGCGTTGAAGTTGACGGTGCCCGTGATCGGGAAGAGGCCCGACGGGGAGAACGTGTTGGCTATGGTGACCGTGCCCCCGGCAAAACTCACGATTCCAGTGGGCAAGAACTGGCCCGCCGGGATGCTGATCGTCCCGCCCGTGAACTCAACCGTGCCCGCGCCCGAGATCACGGCACCTGGGCTCAGCGTGTAGTTGGCCGCGAACGAGAGCGTCGCGCCCGGGAGCACTGGGAGCGCTGCGGAGGCAACCCCGCCCGCACCAAGCACCAGCGTCCCGCCCTGGATCGACAGCGTGCCTGTGTGATTGAACGCGACGGCCGTGGTCGCGATGATGAACTGACAGACGCCCGTGCCGAGTTTCGCGAACGTGCCGGCATTGGTAAATGCGTTGACTCCCGACGCGCCCGAGGCGGTGAGCGTGGCGTCGGTGTTAGCGGTGAACGTGCCGTTGTTGGTGATGCTGCCCGACGCGAACGAGATCGCGCCGCCGGTCCACAACGCGCTCCCGTTGACGGTGAGCGTGCGAGCGAGCGTCCGTGTCGCGCCGGAGGCGAGCACGATCTGACCCGCCGGCGCGATGATGGTGCGCCCGGTGCCGCTCATCGCGCCCGCGCTCCAGTCGAGCACGCCGGTGATCGTCGTATCGCCCGCGCCCGAGAGCGTGCCCGTCAGGCTGAGCGACGAGAGCGTCTGCGCCACGGCGAACGACGCCGAGCCCGTGATCGTGACCGGACCCGTAAACCCGAGCGCGGCATTGAAGGTGACGGTCGCGCCGATGGGGCCGAGCGTCGTCGGCGTCACCGTGCCGCTCAGCGTGATCGTTCCGCCGGTGAGGTTGAGCGTGCCGGCCGGCGCGAACTGGCCCGCCGGGAGCAGATGAACGCCAGCGTTGAACGTGATGACGCCCGCGCCTGAGAGCGTTCCGCCCGCGGCGTGCGTGAAGGTCGATGCAAAGACCGCCTCGCCGCCGACAGGAACGCTGATGAGCGACAAGTTCGAGCCACCGCCCGCGATGACGAGCGAGCCCCCCTGGATGCTGGTCGTGCCGGTGTTGTTGAGCGCGACGCCCGTGACGTTGACGCCGAGCGTGAGCGACCCGGCTCCGAGTTTGCTGAGCGTGCCCGAGTTGTTGATGGCGTTGACGCCGGAGTTGCCGAAGGCCGAGAGCGAGGTGGCCGTTGAAGCGGTCATCGTCCCGGCGTTGTTGATCGCGCCGCTCGCGAAGGCGAGGATGCCGTCGGCCCAGTTCGCGCTGCCGTTGTTGTTGATCGAGCGCGAGATGGTCCGCGTGCCGGGCGTCGAGAGTTCGAGCGACCCCGACGGCGCGATGATGGTGCGCCCCGCGCCGGACATGATGCCCCCGAGCCACGACAATGGTCCTGTGATCGTCACATCTCCCGACCCCGCCAAGGTGCCCGAGAGCGTGAGCGCCGCAAACGATTGAGGCGCGGCGAAACTGGCCGAGCCCAGGATGCTGAGCGGGCCCGTGTACCCGAGCGCCGCCAGAAATGACACCGTTCCGACGATCGGCGCGATTGAGGTCGGGGTAAAGGGATTGGCGATCGTGACCGCGCCGCCCGCGAAACTGACCGCCCCGGTAGCGGAAAACTGGCCCGTGGGCAGCGTGTGCGTGCCGCCCTGAAAGGTGATGGCTCCCGCGCCGCCCAGGCCGCCGGCGGGTCCATAGGCGATCGTGCCGCCCAGCACGAGCGTGGTTCCCGAGGGAGCGGCGATGAGCGTCGATGTCTGCCCGCCGTTGCCGAGATTGAGTGTGCCGGCAGTCAGCGAGATGGTCCCGGAGTTATTGAGCGAGACGCCCGACGCTCCGCCGACGAGTTGCAACTCGCCCGCGCCGATCTTGGCGATCGTGCCCTGATTCGTGATTGAGTTTGTGCCCGCGACGCCCAGCGCCTGGAGCAGCCCGGCCGTCGTGATGGTCAGCGAGCCCGTGTTGAGCAGCGTGCCGGCGCTGAAGCGGAGCGTCCCCGCCGACCATTGCCCCGTTCCCGCGGCTTCGAGGGTTCGATTGAGGTCGTGTGCGGTGCCCGTGATATCAAGCAACGCACCCGGCGGGACGGTGGTCTTGCCCGTGCCACCCATCGTGCCGCCGACCCACGCCAGCCCGCCGGCGAGAACCAGATCGCCCGTGCCCGACACCGTCCCGCTCAGCGTGGCCGCGCCCGATACCACTGACGCCAGCGCGACCGAAAGTTCGCCCGAGATGCTGATCGCTTCGTCGCATGTCAGCCGCTGCACGATCGCCGCTTGCGAGACGCTGATCTGCGGCGAGCCAGGCACATTGATGACGGCCTCGTCGGTCGCCGCGGGCAGCACGTCGCCGGCCCAGTTGACCGGATCGTGCCAGTTCGTGCCGCTGCCTCCCGGCCCGCCGTCCCAAGCGATGACCGCGAGGTGCGTTCGGTCCTCCAGGCGCTCAAGCCGCCAGACCCCACCCATCGAGGCGTTCAACAGCGTCGTCATGCGTCGGCTCCCATGTCCCCATGTCGAGATCGGCGATCGCCGGGTTTTCGGACCAGAATCGGGCCAGATGTGGCGAGGGGTGTCTGCCCGAGAACCCGCGCGTATTCACTGTCGTTTCAGCACGGTGGCTCACACGCCGATGGATCCTGTGGCGCCGAGCACGGGCCGAGGGGAGAGAGACCATGAAGCGAGTGATTCGTACGGGCGTGGCACTTGGGCTTGCGGTCGGCGCGGCATGGGTCGGCGGCTGCTCGCATTCCGAGCAGGGACGCGCGGCCACGGACTATCCATACACCATGACCGCCGGCGACACCATCGGCATGGCCGTCTTCTCGCCCCGAGCGCAGGCTTCGGCGGAACCCCGCGCGGGCCGGATGCCATCGGCCGAAGCGACCCTGCGCTGAGCGCTCGCTAGCGACCAGCCAGCCAGAACGCTTCGTCTTGGTTCAACAACTCGCCCGCGCGCTTCGCCAGCGACGGCCTCGGGGCCACCGCGCCCTCCGCCGTGAACGCCAGACGCATCCCTGTGTCGGCGTATCCGAGATTGTTCCTCGCTTCATTCGCACATGGCTCCGCTTTCAAGGGGTCCACCGTGGGCGGCGAGATCGCCGATGCGCCGATCACCGCGACAGCACCAGCCGCGTTCTTGACCGCGTTCTTTGCTGCCTCCCAGGTCGAGGCACCAGGCCGAACTTCAGAAGTCAGCACGTACTCGGCCGCGTTGCCGACGAGATCCACCGGCTTTGTCGGGTTCGTCGGAACCTCGCGGAACCAGAGCGTCTCATCGTTGCCCGTGCCAGCCGTGGCGAGACTTTCACGAGGATTCAGCCTCGGCGGACCATCGATCCAAAAGCCGTTAGAGTCGGGCCATACGAACTCGTTGGTGTTCGCGCCGCGGTAAAGCGGGTTGGCTCGCTGACGAATCACATGCGCCAGATGCTTCGACCACGTCTCGTCGCGCAGGTTCGCATTTCCAGCATCCCCCAGCGCGCGAGATCGCAAATGCTCGTCGCGTGTCGGCAGGCGGCAACCAAGAAAGTTGGCGATAAGAACGGCATCGGCGGGTCCAATCGCCTGAATCGGCGATTGCGACGTGGGGGCCTCCCTGCGAGCGTCCGCGGCGTAGAAGTCACGCACCTTGCGCCACATCTCCTCGTCCTGCCAGACCTCGCGCGGTTCAAACGCATTCCCGCGCCAATGCCATCCGCGGAGACGCTGCTGGGTCGTGAAGTTCTTGAGATTCTCCCCGGCCTGCGCCTCAAACGCGAGCGCGAGTTGCTCGCACGCGGCGCGGTCTCGCCTGCACAAATCGGTCACGACTGCAATGGGAACCTCCGTCAACCCGATGTACGCAGCCGGCGCGTCTCCCGCATCTGGCAGCCGCGCAAACGCCAGCCGGACTCCCCCGGGACTGACGAAGACCAGCGTATCGCCCTCCGGGTTGTCACAAATCCACCCCACGGACCCGGGCCCCAATCGCGTCAGATCAACCTTCGGGGTCGGGTCTTCCCTGGCGTCCAGCAGCGACCGCACCTCTCCCAGCACCGCACCCGCCGCGCCGGGAGCAGCCCCCGCGAACTGCCCGGCAAACTCTTCGAGCGCCGCCCGCGACTGCTCATCGGTGGGCTCAACGCCGACATCCGGTTTCAACTTCGCAAGGAGCGCGAGCAAGGCCGCGTTGTAGCGTACGCTCTCGGGCGTCTCGCTCGCGTTCAACGCCACGTCGGTGTCCATCCGATACGCCGCGCGGAGCGAGAGCGCTTGCCGAAACTCCTCGACCGTTCGCGCTGTTGCCGCGCCTCGACGCCACGAAGCCTGCGCGAGCGTCTCGGCCTCGGCGCGGAGTTTACGCTTGCGCTCAACGTCCGCAATGGCGTCGATCGTCTGCGCCGCCGACTCGAGCGAAGCGCGGGCGGTGATGAGATCGTTCATCGTCGCGGGCCACCCGTCGAGCGACGCGCGACGTCGCCAGAGCGAGACGATCGCCGAGGGCGACGAGCCCTTGCCGATTGCGTCGAGCGAGCCTGCCGCGTTCGCTCGCTCTACCCGCTCGCTCTCTTCCAGCGCATCGATGACGGCACGGACCGAGGGCGCGTTCTTCACGAGATCGAAGCCGGGGTTCTTGCGAGCCTCCGCTGAGAGTTCTTGGATCGTCGGAGCCTCGGATCGTGGTTCAGCCGGTGAATACGCGAGCGAGAGTGCATCGGAGATGCCGCGGAGCGCGGCGTCGAGCGTCTCAAGGCCCTTTCTCGCTGTGGCATAATCTTCGCCCGCCTTGCCGATGGAATCGGGCTCGGCAGGCGAGTCGGGTGGCAGACCTCCCTGCCACGCATTCACAACGCCGGCGATCGCTCGGTCGCGCTCCGACGCCGCAGCCCTCGCAAAGTCGCCAGCCCAAGGCGACTCACGGGCCGTCCACGTGGGCGTCACCTCTTCGAGCCGCTTCAGCGAGGCGTGTCGCGCGCTCGCCGCTGTCACGGCCTCTTTCAGCCGATCCGCGTCGGCATCCATGCGCCGCAGCGAAGCCGACCACGCCGCCTGCAGCCTCGCATCCGGGAACGGGAGTCCGCGCAGGCCTTCGCGCTGCTTCTCAAGTTGCTCCCGAGAACTCGCGAGTTTCGTTACCTCGGCCCGCCGCCGAGACTGGATCGCGTCGACGAGTTTGGTGGCGTCCTGCACCACCTCGCCTGCCGACTTCTCCTTCTCGGCGCGCGTTGCGCGGCTCCATGGCTTCTCGCCCACTTCCTTTGCCCGCGCCTCCAGTGCGGCGAGCCGAACACTCTCATCCTTCAGCGACTCCGCGGCGTTCCCGCCGAGTTGCTGAATCTCGTCTCTCGCGGCCGCCAACTCGCGCTGCGCTCCGGCGTTCGGAGGGTTCTTCGGCCATGGCAGCGTCGGATCGGCACTCGCGTCCAGAATACGAAAGTCGGCTTTGACGGCCTCCTGCATCCAATCCTCGAACGACTTTGGATTCAGCACGCTTGCGCTCGACAATAACTTGAGCACCGGGCTCTTCGCCCACTCGTCGCCGTCCACGCGCTCGAACTCGCCGCCGACAAAGGCCTGCAGCCTGCGCCCCAACTCCGCCATCGCGCCCATCGACTTTGCAAACTCGCCGACGTCGGCGCTCGTCGACTCCGATCCGAGGCGTCGGGCTTCGCTCTGCACCCACTCCCCAAACCGCGCGAGCAAGGGATCTCCCACTCTCTTCAGCGATTCACCAGCCTCCAGCGATTCGGCCCAGGCGTCCTCCGCTTGCTTGATCGCCATGCCGCGCAGCACGATCCAGTCCATCGCGCTCAATGTCGCGTCCGCGGCCGCCTTGTATCCGTTCGCGCTCTCCGCATCCACCGTATCCCAACTGTCAAATGTCTTGAGGGGGTCGATCACCTGGGCCACCGCCCGCGATGCCTGCGACCAGCCGCGCCCTTCCCACGCCTTCGCGCGCTCGGCGATCTCTCGTCGTGCGGGCCACTTCGTGATGGTCGCCCGGACCGACGCCAGGGCCAGCCGCGCACGCTCCAATCGCGGGCCCGCCGCCGCCGCATACCCCGCCATCCGCTCCTCGAACTGCTGGTTCGTCTCGGTCGAGATTCGGGTGTGCAGCAGCCGTTCGACGCGGTCAAGTCTCACCATGCTCGACGGATAAAACGAGTCCTGCGCGTTGGCCGCAAACTTGGGCGCTGCTTCCACGATCCCCTGAAGATTGGGGTCACGAGTGTACAGGTCCGCTCGCCGCACATTCTTGCCGTCACGGTCCGGGACCTCGCCATTGAGGCTCTGGAAGATGCCGTGGACCGACTGGTACCCGCGCGCAAACTCAAGCCACGCTTTCCCGGTGCTTGCGCCGCTGGTCGAAACCGTGTTCGTCGCCTGCTTGCCCTGTGTCATCACAAAGTAAGTCGCCGCGCCGCCGCCGAGCAGCACCACCGCTGCCACCGCGAGTCCCGCGAGTTTGCCCCGTCCGCTGCCCGACGCCGACGCGCTCGGGATCGCCTCGATGATCTCGTCCAGCGACGCCGGCCCTGCCGTCGGGTCCGGCGATACCAGCCGCTCGCACAGATCGCGCCACGCCGGCCCGCTCTTCCCAAGCGCCTCCCACTCCGGCCCATCACGCACCGTTCGGCCCACGCGGTCGCCCGGGGGCTGCCGCGTCACCAGCCGGTGGATGATCTCGCCCAGCGACCGAACATCCGCCGCCATGTCGCGCGCGGCGTCCGCCTCGTCGTCCGGGAGCGGGTCCGTCAGCAGGATCTCGCAGTCCGCGACGTCCGCCTCGCCGCGGATCAACACGTTCGAGGCCTTCAGGTTCCCGTGCCCGCGCCCGCACGCCTCCCAATATCCCTTGAGCGCCGTCGCTGCCGAGCGCACCACCCGATCGAGGTCCGCCGCGTCGATCGCCGCCCGCGTCACCACCAACTTCTCCGCCGATCCGCGCGCGCACCAGTGCGTCACCCAGAACGCCCCGTCCTCACGCACCCCGCGAGCCAGCACCGGTGCGAATCCCTTGCACCCGCGCCCGGCCCGCTCCAACGCCTCCACCGTGTTCAGAAAGACCTGCAACACACGGTTCGCGTGCTCCACACCGAGCACTTCAGGGTCCGGCTGCGAGCGCTTTACCGCAAACGCCGCCGGCCCCGCGGAACCCGCCTGCCGCGCGGTCCACACCGATCCCAGCGCGCTCCGCTGTACCTCTCGAACCAACTCGTACCCGCCCAGTTCCGTCATACCCGCTCCATTCGCGCCGAACGCTCCCATCGCCCGTTCATTGTACAATGTTTTTGACTCATGTCGGCGAAAGGACACGCCATCACCGGCTCATCTCGGCCAGATCGCTCCCGTTCCCGTTCCGGCACCGCAGCCCCCGCCGTCGCTGTCGGCGCGTTCGGAAAGCACCCAGGCTGGGACGACCACATCGACGATCCCGGCATCGACACCCAGCGACTCATCGACCTCAAGCAGGCCCTCTATATCCAGGGCATCGCCGGAAACATCGACTCCGGCGCGTGGGAACGCCTCGATCCCGCCAAACGCCTCGATGCCTTCGACCACCTCCTCGTCGTCGCATCAACCTCCGGCGTCGCCGTCGCTCGACTCTGGGCCTCGCGCGATGGCAAGGGCAGGGCCAAGTACCCGCTTGTCGCCGCCGCAGATTGGCGTGGCGTCTCGCTCCGGTCCGCCGTCGAACGAACCACCGCCGAACTCGAACGCATCAAGGCTGATGCACACGCCACCACCTCCGCCCAGGTGCTCCGCAGCACCATCGCCAGCGCCCACGATCGACTCCGCGCCGCACTCGATAGCAACCTCACATCCCAGCACGCGCCGGACAACCCTCTTGCCGCCCTCGCCTCTCACCCTGCCCTCGGCCCCGATGCCCGCGGGCTCGTCCGCGTCATGTACCACGTCGCCAAGGAGGTCGATCGCTCCGGCACGGCGGGCGGCACTCGCCTCGACGCCCGCGCCCCGGAGTCCTTTGCACTCCGCGTTCCGGCCGCCACCGTCGATGACCTTGTCCTCTGGATCGAAGCCCTCGCGAGGCTCGTTCCCGAGGGCTCGGCCATCACCGGCATCCTCGCCATCGATCACGGCTGGCTCGACCTCGTCGTCGGCCCCATCTCGACCGCCACGCTCTTTTGCCTCAAAGCCACGCCGCAGGCCGTGCCTTTCACGAGCGACATCCCCTACACCATCGACGATGACTTCGCCGCCAAGGCCAGATCGCTGATCGCGGGAACGCCCGCCAAAGCCGCGGCCCACGCACCTGCTGCCGCGCCGATCGCCTCGCGCCGCAGCAAGATGCCGCTCTTCGCCGGCGGCGTGGGGGCCATCCTGCTCGCCGCCAGCGGCGCGTTCTTCCTCTTTCAAGGCTCTCCGAAGCCCCCGCCCACCGCCTCGCCAATCGGCCCCATCTCCCAAGGCCCAAAGCCTCCCGATGAGCGGCCTCTCGTCGAGAATCCCCCGGCCAAGCCGACGGAAGCCATCGCCGCGCCACCGACGCGGACCGAAACCCCCGTTGGCAAACCGCCTGAACCCGCCATCGATTCTCCGGCAACGTCGCCACCTCGTGAGCCCGAAAGACCGCCGATCGATACGGCTCGTGCAGAAGCCGAGGCCGCCAAGGCGCGCGAAGCGGAAGCGGCTCAAGCCCGCGAAGCCGAAGCCGTCAAGGCGCGCGAAGCGGAAGCGGCGAAGGTCCGCGAAGCCGAAGCCGTCAAGGCGCGCGAAGCGGATGCGGCGAAGGTCCGCGAAGCCGAAGCCCGCGCCGCCGCAGCCCTTGAAGCGGAATCTCGTGCGGCACAAGCGAAAGCCGCCGAAGCACGCGCTGCAGAACTATCGCGCATTGAAGCCGAGCAAGGCGCCGCACAATGGCAGCGTGCCTTCTCCCTCGCCAACACCCCCGCCGAGATCGACGCCATCTTCGACCGCGCGCCCGCCTTCAACATCGACGGCACCACCCTCACCGACCCCCGTCTCATCTACAACTGGTCCCTTGCCCAACTCCGCCGAAGCGCTCCCAAGGACGACGCTCCGACTCTCCACGACCGCGTCACCGCCTTTATCGCCCGCGCCGACTCTCTCGGCCCCATCGGCCATGCCCCCGCCGCCTCGCTCGCCTCCGAACTGCGCGACGCCATCCACAAGCCCCCTTCCACCGTCGATCCCGCCGCGCTCGGCCCCGCCACCGTCACCGGCTTCTCCGCCGCGCCCCTCGCTTCCGGCGGCGTTCGATTCTCTCGCGCCGAGCCACCCCTCATTCTCGATTTCCTCCCCGTTCAGACCCCCGGCCCAGCCGGCACCATTTCAACCTCCTTCCTCTGCGCCTCCGAACTCTCCCTCGCCGCGTTCAATGTCGCCATTTCGCTCGCTGATCCCGATGGCCGCGCCATTCGCACGCTCCTCCCCGCGATTTCTTCCGACATCGACGATCCACGCGAAGGCCCGCGCGTCTGGCGCTGGGCCGACGGCCCACGCCTCGCGCCCGCTTCCGCCTGGCTCAAGCCCGTCCGCGTCGTCGCCCGTGGCCAGGAATACGCGCCCGGCACGCCGCACGAACCGCCCACCATCGACCACCCGATCCAGCACATCCCGCCCGATGCCGCGGCCCTTGCCGCGCGCGGGCTCGGCTGCCGCCTGCCGACCGTTGCCGAATGGCGCGCCGCCCTCGACGCCTCTCGTGCCGCCACCCCGACGAGCACGCCCGCTTCCCTCAACCTCCGCGACGCAACCTGGAAACGGCATTGGGACCACGTCGAGTCCCTCCGTCGCGCCAATCCCAACCTACCAAGCCTCAACTCCTTCAGTTTCGCCGACGCCCTCCGCCTCGACTCGCCAGGCTCACTCCCCGACGCCGACGGCACGCTCTGGTTCGCGCCCGTCTCTTCCGTCCCCGGGCCTTTCCATCACGTTCTCGGCAATGTCGCCGAGTTCGCCGTCGATCCCACCGCCGCGCCATGGCCGCCAGCCGACGCCCCGCTCCCCGCGATCCGCAACTTCCTGAAGTCCGCACGCATCAGCATTGTCGGGCTCTCGTCGCTCTCTCCCCCCGCACTCGCCGATCCGCCCCTCGCGACATATCCCCCGCGAGACCTCGCCTCCAACGTCGCCTACGCGGATGTCGGGCTCCGGCTCGCCTTCTCCGCCGATGGTGCGAGCATCGCCGAGCCGCTCTCGGCAGTCGTCTCCCGCCTCGCTACCCCCGAGCGCTACTGGCTCCCCACCCGCTGACCCCTGATGCAGATCCCGGTGCCATCAGCCAACCGCTTCGGTTGGGCGATGCTCATGCCACATCACGCCGCCCGGTGCCATCGGTCAACCGCTTCGGTTGGCCGATGTTCCTCTCCCATCGCACAGCATCCGCTTCTTTGACGCTATTCTCTCCCTTCCTCGCCGGAGTTCCCCATGCCCATTCTCGCCGCGGCCGTCCTCGCCCTCGCGCTCCTCGACGATCCCCGCATCGACACCGCCACCGGCAGCGAGCGCGCCATCTATCCCCACCCACGCCACTTCGATCACCTCCACCTCCGCCTCGAACTCGACATCCCCGACATGACCAAGCCCGCTCTCACCGCGGTTGAGCGGCTCAAGGTCTCCGCCATCGGCTCGCCGCGCACCCTCCTCACCCTTGACGCCGTCGGCATGTCCATCTCCTCCGTCGCTCGCCTCCGTGCCGGCAAAGAAACCCCCGCACCCTTCGCGCACGACAAGGGCCGCCTCGCCATCACGCTCGATCCCCCCGCCCAGCCCGGCATCGAGAACGACCTCATCATCCGCTACGCCCTCGACTTCCCAAAGGGCAACGGCAAGGGCCTCACCTGGACCGCCGGGCGCGAAAGCGGCACCAACCTCACCGCACAGGCCGCTCAGATCCACAGCCAGGGCCAGCCCCAGACCAACCAACTCTGGTTCCCCTGCCATGACTTCCCCAACGAGCGATTCACCACCGAACTCCTCGTCACCGTCGAAGACGGCTACGTCGTCGGCTCCAACGGCCGGCTTATCTCCACCGCCTTCGCGGGGCGCGCCAACGGCAAAACCCGCTCCACCTGGCATTGGCTCCAGGACCAGCCCCACGCCGCCTACCTCGTCTCCCTCATCGTCGGACGCTTCGAGATCGTCGGCCTTCCCGCCCGCGCCGGCAAAGACTGGCCCCTCAACGCCGCCGGCAAGCCCACGCCCTGCTACCTCTACGCGCCGCACGGCTCGCGCGTCACCGCCGCCCGCGCTTACGCCAACACTCCAGCCATCCTTGACGCCCTCGCCGCCTACTTCGACGAGCCCTATCCCTGGGACAAGTACAGCCAGGCCCTCGTTCGCAACTTCGCTGCCGGCGGCATGGAAAACACTTCCGCCACCACCATGCAGCAGGACTCCGCCTACGCCCGACCCGGCTCGCAGGATGCCATCATCGCCCACGAGGCCGGCCACCAGTGGACGGGTGACCTCATCACCTGCAAGTCCTGGGAGCACGTCTGGCTGAACGAAGGCTGGGCCACGTTCGCGCAAGCGCTCTGGGCCGAGGCCGACGCGGCGCCCGACCGCCGCGAGCGAGCCTACCAGCGCGCCGTCGCCGGCTTTGTCTCCGCCCAGAGAGTCCTCAACCGCACCTACGCGCCCCTCTTCCCGGCCATGGTCTCGAATCGCTACGGCGATCCCTTCGAGACCTTCGTCAAGCCCAATGACGTCTATGCCAAGGGTGCCATCGTCCTCCACATGCTCCGCCGAAAACTCGGCGACGACACCTTCCGCCGCGGCGTCATCCTCTATATCAACCGCCACCGCCTCGGCGAGGTCGAGACCGATCAGTTCCGCTATTGCCTCGAAGAAGTCTCCGGCCAGAGCCTCGAACAGTTCT
>JBJXFQ010000051.1:0-9792 GCA_046155605.1 Phycisphaerales bacterium | reverse complement strand
ATGGACTCGAAGATGGTCAACAGCGTCATGCGCGGCAGTTTTCTGAAGAACCCCGACCTTCGGCGCGAGTTCCTGTCGCTCCTGCACGACAGCGGCCAATCTTGAGAGGAATCACCATGCTGGTACGTCTCCTATACGCGAGCAGAGCTCGGGACCCGATCACCAACGAGACGATCGCGAGCATCCTGTCCCAATCCCGCAAGAACAACCCGGAGACGGGAGTGACCGGCGTGCTGTGCGTCTGCCACGGGGGGGTGTTCATCCAGGTGCTTGAGGGCGGACGCGATGAGGTGAACCAGCTCTACAGCAAAGTGCTCCACGACAACCGGCACATCGATGTGACCCTCCTCGAGTACTCGGAGATCTCAGAACGCAGGTTCTCGAGTTGGCGGATGGGTCGTGTCGACCTCGACAAGGTCAACACAGCGGTCGTGCTGAAGTACTCCGAGAAGCCGCGGCTCGACCCGTTCGGAATGTCCGGCACCGTCGCGCTCAAGCTGCTGGAGGAACTGGCAAGCTCGGCGTCAATCGTGGGCTAAGTATGCTTACTCGCGGGAGCAGCGCATCCTTGACATCGCATCACTCTTCATGACCGTGGTCGTTCGCGAGCACGTCGAACCACCTCGCCGAGCACGCTTCGTGCTGCCGCAACACCGCTCAAATACGCCCCCTCAACACGGCCGCCATGTGCCCAATCCCCGCACGCGGCGACAAGACGCTCGCGATCAACGAGACATCCCTCGGTGGTTCGGTGGTCCGTGTTGGCGAATCTCCACCGATGCGTTTCGAGCGTATTGGTCGGGACTGCCGGGACGCCAAGTGCTTCGAAGAAGGCTCTGAGCAACTGGTGGGCAACTTCACCCTTGTCCCGCTCGATGTTCGCCTCGCTCCAGCCGGGCGACGCGTGCAACACCCAGGTCTCACGCGGAGGCCTTTGGGGCTTTGATGAGTCCCGTGCGACCCACGAAAGTGGAGCACTGTCGTACGAGCTTTCCAGGTTGACAAAGACGCCGTCGAAATCGATTGGCACGCGCGCGTTGAACGACACCATCGCTGACCAGCACGGCCGCATCCTGACCGAGAGCGCATGATCACGAAGACTCGGAGAATCGATCAACAAGTCCGCGGCTTGGGGTGCTGGCAGCGCCACGATCAGCGCGTCGAACATGCCAAGGTCCGTGTTCTTGTGGTCCTTGAGGGACCAGCGGCCTTCGGCGAAGTGAGCCGCGACGACCCGTACACCGAGTCGCATCTCACCGCGGCCCCCAAGTGTTTCGACAAGGTGACGCACCACCGCGTTCATTCCAGGGATGCCGATGTATCGCACCCGATCATCCGACCTTTCGGTGATAGTGCCAACGGAGTTCATCTGCCCAATCCGGCCACGCCATCGACCGGCGACGCCATCGTGCACCCAGCTCTCAACGAGCCGCTCAAACCGCTCGTCCTTCGTCGTGAAGTACTGAGCGCCGTGGTCGAACCACAGGTCGTCCTGACGGCGGGTACTCATGCGACCGCCCGGTCCGCGGCCCTTGTCAAAGACCACGACCTTGGCGTTCTGATCCGTCAGCGTCCGGGCGGCGGCCAAGCCCGCGATTCCACCCCCTACCACCGAGACGCGCAGATTGTCTGGCGACCAGGTCACGTTCACCTCCGCAGTGTACTGGTGCAGGTCCATCCGAGCGGGGTGCTCGTGAGGTGGGCGGGCATGATGGCCGCTCTTCCCCGGGCAGGGCGAGAGGATGTGGGACCACCTACCGACATGAGAGCACCGCCTCCGCCGCGCGGCGTCCAGACTCCAGAGCACCGTTGATCGAGGCGTTGTCGACATGGTCACCGGCTACGAACACGCGGTCGGCTTTCGTCGTGACGGATCGACGCGGCATCGCCAATGCCGGGGCATCCTCGCTTGGCAGCGCGTGTTCAATGAAGTCTGTTCTGACGTGACGCCAGTCGTCCACGCTTACGCCGAACCACTCACGGAGTTGCGATCGCACTCGTTGTTCGAGCGTCGGGTCATTCGGCGAACCATCATGCGGCGCGACAACCGAGGCGGAAATCAGAGAGCGCCCCGGGGGAGCGTATTGTGGTTGGACATTCGAGATCACTGCGACGTGGTTGGCTGGCCCGGACCCATCGCCATCGAGGTAGAGAATCGGCTCGCGCGACGGGGCCGTCTCGGCAGCGAAGCTGAGCGTTGCCGTCGCCTTCCAGCCAGGCGACAGCACACCTGGCAGGAGCTTTGCCGCAGCTCCGCCGTCGGCGGCAACGACGATCGCCGAAGCGCCGACGATGTCCCCTGACGCCAGCGTCACCTCGCCAGGACTGATGCTGGAGACAACTTGCCCGGTTCGAAGAGCCGACGGATCGAGAGTGCAGGCGAGCTGCCCCGGGATGGCCTGCATCCCCGCGGCGGGGAGCGCGGCTCGACCTCTGGCGAACATGCGATACGTCGCTCGAAACTTGCGAGCCGATGTCTTGAGCGACCGGTCCAGGAACACCCCGCCAAAGAACGGCCGGAAAATGCGTTCGATGGCACGAACGCTGATGCCGCAACCGCGCAGGAACTCTTCGGTGGTCTGCTCCCGGGTGTTCCAGCAGCGTGCCTCGCTTGAAAGCCGCAGCGATGCGTCGAGAAGAGCGAGCGCGGGAGCATCCCGTGCGGTCATCAGAGGTGATCGAAGCATTCCGAGCAGAGCCAGAGGCGTCCGAAGCGGGTCCGCGATACGCCAGAATCGCCCCTCGAATCGGACCATCGCGCCAGGAACGAAGGATCGAAGCTCAAGCGCGGGAATCCGCAAAACGCGTCGCCCTTCTGGATATGCGGTCAGGTAGACCTGGAATCCCCGGTCAATCAGGTACGCGCCGCCCTCCGCCTCCACCCGGTCAGTCCGGACCCGGCCACCCAAGCCGTCGGAAGCCTCCAGCACGAGGATCGGCACGCCTTCGCGGCGGAGTCGACGCGCACATGCCAAGCCGGCAAGGCCTGCGCCGACGATCACCACGGGCTTTTCGCTGCGTATGGCCACCAGCATGGATCTTATCTTCGGGCCACAGCTCCGGGATCTTCCCCGGGCGGGCTGACCAGCTACTCGAGAAGACGGCCGGCCAGTTGCACCTCGTCACCCGTCTCCCAATCCGGAAGTCCCGCGCTCGTCGATGGTGCGGGCACCGACCGAACCACCATGCCGCCTTGGGCTGTCGGCGTCACCCGTGTGTTCATGCGGGAACCGAGCGTCTCGGTGTAGTCGCTTCGCTGATGTGCGCCGCGACTCTCGCACCGCTCAAGCGCCGACCGGAGCGTCGCCTCGGCGGCGATGATGGAACCCCGAAGGTCCAGAGCGACGCCAAGGTCCTGATAGCCTTCGGACGAGGGTCGGACATCCACTCGATCCACCACGCCAGCAATCGACGCGAGCTTTGCAAGCCCTGCCTCCATCGACACCTTCGAGCGCACCACGCCGCAGTGCTCCCACATGAGGTCCCGGATCGCTCTTTGCAGCGGACGAGCCATCTCGGACCCGGGCCTGATCAGGGCCGAGAGCCGGTCTAGTGCGCTTCGGATGGTCGTGCGGTCTCGTACCTGCGCGTCCGTCTCGGCGCTGAGAGTTGCGGCCGCTTCTCCGGCCCGACGACCAAACACCAGCGTCTCCGCAAGCGAGTTCCCACCGAGCCGGTTGGCGCCGTGGACGCCGCAGGTCGCCTCGCCGGCGGCAAAGAGGCCTTCCACCTCGGTCGCGTGCGTATCGGCCGAGACCACCACGCCTCCCATCGAGTAGTGGGCCGTGGGTGAGACTTCCATCGGGGAGCGGGAGATATCCAGCATCTGCGCTTCAAGGAACTGCCGATACATCCGCGGAAGCTTCTTGATGATGAAGTCCTTCGGGCGGTGAGAGATGTCCAGGAATACTCCGCCGTGCGGCCCCCCGCGACCGGCGAGGATCTCCGAGTAGTTTGCCAGTGCCACGCGGTCACGGGTGGACAGTTCCATTCGCTGCGGGTCGTACCGCTCCATGAATCGCTCGCCGCGCGCATTGGTGAGGTGACCCCCTTCGCCGCGGACCGCCTCGGTCACCAGTGTCCCAGCCCATTCCTCCGGTGCGACCATGCCCGTGGGGTGAAACTGAACCAGTTCCATGTCCCCGAGTGTGCATCCGGCTCGAAAGGCCAGAGCCATGGCGTCGCCGGTATTCTCGTCACGACGCGAAGAGCTTCTGCGCCAGATGCGGGTGTGCCCGCCTCCCGCGAGCACCACGGCGTCGGCACAGAAGACCGTTTGCTCACCGGTGGAAAGATCGAATCCAACGGCGCCGAAGCACCGCCCATCTCGCACCAGAAGTTCTGAGATGTACATCTGCTCGACGACGGCGACGTCCGTCTGCCGCAGACGCGCGACCAGCGTCCGTACAATCGCCCGTCCGGTGTAGTCGCCCGCATAGCACGTCCGCCGGTACTTGTGGGCTCCGAAATAGCGCTGGTCGAGCTTGCCTTCGACCGTTCGTGCGAAGGGGCATCCCCAGGCTTCTAGTTCCCGGACGACGTCGGGTGATTCCCGGGCAAGCAGTTCAACAGACCTGGGATCGCCCAGTCCATACCCCTCGCGCATCGTGTCGACGAAGTGCTGCTCCCAGGAGTCCTGCGGATCAACCGTCCCGAGCGCCGCGTTGATGCCACCCGCCGCGAGCACGGTGTGCGGGTCGGACCTGGCGCGTTTGCCGACGAGCACCACATCACAGCCAGCATCGTCGGATGCGATCGCCGCTCTGATCCCCGCGGCTCCGGTTCCGATCACGAGAACGTTGCAGACGACTCGATGATGCTGCATGAAGACCATGCCCGTGTTTTCGGGGTGGAACGGGTGATAGATTCAGTCGCGGAAGCCGTCCGACGGTCTCAAGCGGAGCGCCAGCACGAGTCAACAAGGAATCCAGAGCGAGCCTGCCAACGAAGTGCTTCACGTGGGAACCACAGCTACGCTGTTCAGGAGGATGGATCAGGAGATTGCGTCCTGGATGCGGTCGCATGGCGTGACCTTCCTGCGATTCTCAGTGGCCATCGTCTTCATTTGGTTTGGGTTGCTCAAACCGCTGGGAGCAAGTCCGGCGAGTGATCTCGTCGAACGCACCGTCTACTGGGTTGATCCAAAGTGGTTCATCCCGTTTCTCGGATGGTGGGAGGTTCTGATCGGGGTGTGCATGTTGTGGCGGCCGCTGATCCGTGCCTCGATCGCGTTGCTTGCTGTTCAGATGCCCGGGACCTTCCTCCCGCTCGTACTCCTGCCGCAGGTGTGTTTCGTACACGTGCCGTGGGCACCGACTCTGGAAGGGCAGTACATCATCAAGAACTTGGTGCTCATCAGCGCCGCGATTGTGATCGGGGGCACAGTCAGGACTCGAAAGCAATTGACTGAACGGCGTCGAGGGAGCGCCGGAGCGGAGCCATCCTCGCCACTCGCGGGCGCTCTGGATGGAGTGGCTCCCGTCCACAGACCATGTGACACTTGAGTGCCGCGGCTTCACTGCCAGAGCGGGCGTTCCGTGTCCTCCACATCTCGCTGTCGGTGAATCCATTCCGTCGAAGAAAGCGAAATTTGAAGCATGCAGGACGAGATAGTCATCCCACCCGATCGTCTTCTCGATGCCGTGGACTCGGTGCTCGTGGGCTTGGCGGAGATGGGTCCGGCGCACGCCGGAGCGATGCCCTTGTCGCTTCTGGGGACAGCCGATCAGCCCAAGGCTTTCTGCGACCTCACCAGAGATGAGGTGATAGCAGCCGAGCGGTTTCTCCTCCGATGCGGTCTCTTGACCGCGCCGGCCGATCTACCCTCTCAAAGGCTGGACTGACCGCCTGCGCTCCCCGCACCTCACTCGAACCGAAAGGACCCCGACGATGACCGATCCCGTCCATACCAGCTCATGGCCTGACCTTGCTATTGGTCTCTACGACCGCCTGACCGGTCGAAACGCTGAGATCACGTACGAGTTTGCGGACATGCGGATTAAGATTCCCAGCGGCACCGGCCCAAAGGCTGAGCACGCGGAGTGGGTTCTGACCGGCACGGTCAAGATCCGCACGAAGGACCTGGGCAGCGGCCCAAAATGACACTGGTCGGCAGCCTGGCGGGAACGCTCGACGGCCGGCCTTGGTCACTGGAATCCGCGGACACGTCGTTGACGGTCAAGCTTGCGGGATTGGCGAGCCTTCTGACCGTCCGACGCGGTGCGAAGCAACTCCTCCGGCGCGTCTCGCCCTTGATCCCATCTCTGGACGGCCGGGTCCGGTTGAAGTTGGGCCATTGGCCGACCATTCCCCTTGGGTCAGTTTCCAGATTACTTTGGCTGCTCGGTGTCGACCGCGCGGGCGGGGGGAGCTCTCGTTGATAGAGCAGCCCCCCGTTCATCAGCATGGCCTTGAGCCTCTTGTTGCCGTGACGGGTGCTACGGGGTACGTCGGTGGTCGCCTTGTTCCTGCTCTCCTCGACGCGGGCTACCGGGTTCGCTGCATCGCCCGTGAACCTCGAAAACTCGAAGAACGAAGTTGGCGGCGCAGTCCTGGGGTCACCGTTGAGCGGAGCGACCTGTCAGATCCCATCGCGCTCACCGATCAGCTTCGGGATTGTAGCGCAGCCTACTACCTCGTTCACTCGATGCAGGTCAGCGGAAAGGAATACGCCCAGCGAGATCAGATGCTTGCGGAGGTGTTTGCCAAGTCGGCAGCCGCGGCCGGAGTCAGACGGATTGTCTATCTGGGCGGCCTTGGAGAACTCGGCCAAGGCCTGAGTGAACACCTGAGCTCGCGCCGACAGGTCGAGCAGGTTCTCGCGTCAACCGGAGTGCCGGTCACAGCGTTCAGAGCGGCCATGATCATCGGTTCGGGATCGGCCTCCTTCGAGATTCTTCGCTATCTCGTCGAACGGCTTCCGGTCATGGTGACGCCATCATGGGTCAAGACCGAGTCTCAGCCGGTGGCGATCGCGGACGTGCTGCACTGGCTGGTTCGGTGCCTCTCAGTTCCGGATACGGCGGGCAAAACGCTTGAAATCGGTGGGTCGGATGTTCTTCCATACCGGGAACTGATGCGCATCATGGCGGAGGAGTTGGGGCTGCGAAGGAGGGTGATCATCCCATTGCCTGTGCTCACGCCGCGACTCAGTTCGGGGTGGATCAGCCTCGTGACCCCGGTGTCTTACCGCATCGCCCGACCGCTCGCCGACGGCTTGCGCAACCGTGTAGTCGTCACGAGCGACCTGGTGCAGCGCCTGATGCCCCACTCTGCGATGAGCACCCGAGAGGCGATCCACAAAGCCCTTGAGCGGGTACGCACCAACGCGGTCGACACGCGTTGGTCCGTCGCCGGCCCGGTGCCCGGCGACCCCGACTGGGCCGGCGGAACCGTCTTCGCAGACGAACGGTCGATTATCATCGCCGCGCAGCCTGAGCACGTGTTCCAGGCGGTCTGTCGGATCGGCGGCGGACACGGGTGGTACGCGGGGGATCTGCTGTGGCGCATCCGCGGCTGGATGGACACGCTGGTCGGGGGGCCCGGGCTTCGACGCGGACGGCGCGATCCCGACCGCGTCGAGTTCGGAGAGACACTCGATTTCTGGCGGGTCGTCGGGCTGGAACGCGGCAGAACACTCTCGCTGCTCGCAGAGATGAAGCTCCCGGGCGTGGCGCTGCTGAACTTCTCGATGACGCCCGCGGCGTCCTCGGGCTGCACCTCGCTCACGATGACCGCTCGTTTTCGCCCGAAGGGCATCCTGGGCATCCTCTATTGGTATAGCGTGCTCCCGCTTCACAACCTGGTCTTTGGCGGCATGCTCAGGGGAATCAAGCGCGAAGCTGAGAGGACGGACCCGGTCTCGGCGGATCGGCCGGTGTCTTCGAAGCTTCGGGCCAGTCGGTACGGTCGGGCCCGGCTGTGGCTGGGGATTTCGGCCGTGGGCACGATGGTCGTTCTCGCAATTCTTGCATTGGCAATCGGGCTGCCCTCGCGGGCGTCTGGCCTCTTTGCGCCGAGCCTTGGCGGTCAGGCGTTGTTGCTGGTCGCGTTCCTCGTGGCGTATGCGGCGATCCACTTGCCCTTCGACGTACTTGGCGGATACATCCTGCCGCGCCGCTTTTGGCGCCATCATCCCCCGCTAATAACCTTTTTAGGACGGCTGCTCCGCGGGGTCGTGGCCCACACGTTCCTGTTGGCCTTCATCGGAACTGGACTGCTGCTTGCAGGGCAGAGCCTCGGCGTTCCGGGGGTCATCGGTGTGTGTGCGCTGCTGTCGCTCGCGTTGCTTGCGACTCGCTTGCCGCTCGCCCGCATGTTCTCACCGCTCCAGCAATCAACCATTGACAAGATGGCTGAGCAGTCGGATCCGAGCCAACTCCCCACTGATTTCCTCGCGAGCGACGACGAGGGTTTCACCGGGGGCATCATCGGTGTTTTGCGCCCTCGGCGAGCGCTCCTGCCGGAACGATGGCTTCAAGAACTGGGTCAAGCCGGGATCGCGGTTGTGATGCGCCGCCGAGAACTCGCGGCGCAGACTGGGAGTTGGGCTCGCGGGCGTTTGCTCGCGCTGGGGTTTACGCTCCTCGGAGTGATGCTCACCGCGTTCGTCGTGGGGCCGACGCGGATCGGGACGGGCGAGGGCATCATCACTTTCAGCCTCGTGTTCACACTCTGGTCATTCATTGGCCTCCTCACGCTGCCAACGCCCTCGCGGGCGGGCGTTGCGGAAGTGGACGCTGGCCTGCGCGCTTCGGGGATTGATCCGGCCCTCATCGACGAAACCATCCGGAAACTCGACACGCTGCAGGATGCTGAGCCGGAGCGATCCGTTGGTGTCGAGGCGATCTTCCATCCGGTGCCGAGCGTACGAAGCCGGCTCGAAGGACCCATGAATCGAAATCCTCTCGGGTTTCTCGACGCGGCCAGGACCTCCGTCTTCCTCAGCGCGGCCGGGCTTGGCCTGCTGGGAAGGGCCGTTCACTGCAACTGCGGCAGGCCCGCCCTCTGGGTTTTCCTTCCTTCGGACTGATTGCCGGGCAATACTGGATTCCCGACTCCCCCATCGACGCGTGGACTTCCGGGTTCAAGTGGCGATGTACGACACCGAACTGCAGGAGGCGACTGATACGGATCTTCGTTTCAACTTGGGCATGTGGGACCTTTTGCTGGCCGTCTCACGGACTTCATCGCGCCGAATTGTCTATACGGATGCTGAAACCGGCGATGCAGCGGGCGCTTGACAAGGAACTCGTGCGGTGGCTAGAGCAACTCAAGCTCGCAGTGAAGTCGGTATGACGCCGGAGTAGGCACGATCAGGACCCGCACGGAGATGGGACGCGGTACCCAGCAAGCTCGTCGATCAGCGCGGCGGTGAGGCCGCTGCTGACGCCACCTCTCGGTCATTATGCAGCGGACTCCTGGTCCGCTACATACTGTGCGCAAATGGCTGAAGTGTCAGCACTTGTGGCGCGGTTCAAAGTGATCGTCAGCGACGATCCTTTTAAGTCCGCTGCGTCTGCCGTTCCGCCACGGGGCCAAGAGGCTGATTCTACGGGAGACACGGCGATTCTGGAGGCTGTCCACAAGCAGGACTGGGAGCGGCTCGGCGTCCTGCTCGGCGTCCACGACCGCCGGCTTGGCGACCTCGTGGCCCACTGGGGCAAGATGCGCCGAAGCGAAGGGTGGCGTGTGAATCACACGCGTGTGGAACGAATCTGGCGGAGCGGGGGACTGAAAGTGCCCAGACGCCAGCCCAAACGCGGGCGATTGTGGCTCAACGATGGGAGCCGC
>JBJXFQ010000040.1:0-16893 GCA_046155605.1 Phycisphaerales bacterium | reverse complement strand
GGAGAACCGCCGCGTCGGCACCCGCTACGACAAGCTCGCGGTGAACTTCCAGGCGTTCCTCGACCTGGCCATCATCCGCCGATACCTCCGCCTCCCGGCCCCGGGCGATCCGTCAGACACAGCCTAGTGCTCGCCCCGCGCTGCACCGACTCGCTCTTGGGGTGCCTACTTGTTGCTCGCCGGGAAGACGGTGAACGTGAATCGCGCTTTGGGGACGTTATATCTCGCCACGGTCTCGCGGAGATCGTCGGCGGTGAGCGCCTGATAGGCCGCGGGTCCACCAAGCACGTCCTCGACGGTCAACCCGCGATAGGTGAGGGTTCCGAGCCGCTGTGCCCAGAAGCCCGGCTCGCGCATCTGTTCGTCCATCGAGTTGGCCAACTGCTTCTTGACGGTTTCCATCTCGTCGGCAGTTGGGCCGTCCGTGGCGAAGCGATCGAAGAGGTCGGCGAATGCGCGAGTGAGGTCGTCGAGTTTGTCGGGCGCGGTCGTCGAATACGCGAGGAACTGGCCGTAGCCCGGATAGGCGATGCCGGGGATCGCGGCGACCGCCGGGCTATAGGCGAGTTGCTTGGCCTCGCGGATCTCGGTGGTGGCACGGGTCGAGAGGATACGAGATGCCATCGCCAGACGGCGATGATCGCGGAGGTTTCGGTTGTCGGCACCGAAGAACCCGGCGAGGACGACGGCCTTGTCCGTGGCGGTCTCGAGCGGGTGCGAGGCCGTGATTGGGCCGTCCGGGCGCTGGATCGCGCGCAGGGATTCCAGCGTCGCCGTCGAGATTCGCTCACGCTTGGGCAGTGAGCCGAGGTATCGGGCAACAAGATCCAGCGCCGGCTCGCGCTCGATGTCGCCGACGATTGCCACTTCGATCGGAGCGGCGGCGATCGCGCGACGGAGGCGGGCCTGCGCTGCCTCGGCGGTCACCGCGTCATACTCCGCGGGCTCGAGCGGGCGATTCCGCACGTCGCCGGCGGGGTAGAGCGATCGGCCGATGAGGTCGAAGAGCACGCCCTCGGCGTCGAGTTTCCGCTGCGTCGCGGCGAGTTTCCCCTGGTCCTTCCACTGCGCCAGGCTCGGTGCCTCGACCACGGGCTCGGTGAGCAGCGCATGGACGAGTTGCAGCCCGATCTCGATGTCGGCGCGAGAGCCCGACGCGCCGAGCGTCATCGCGTCGTCATCGGCAGCCCCACCGACGCCGACTTTTTTGCCCGTCAGCAGGTCTCGCACGTCGGTCGAGGTGCAGCGCGCCGTGGCGGGCCGACCCCAAGCCAGGGCCGCGGCCTCAGAGATGCCGTGGTCCGTCGCGGACTCCTCGATCGAACCCGCCGCGAGGTTGACCTGCACGATGACCTGGTCCTTGCGATAGTCCGAGTAGCGATGCCAGACGCGGACGCCGTTGGAGAGCCAGGCACCGAGCACCTTGCCTCCGTCGTGTTCCTGCCGTTCGACTACCTGACCCGGCTCTGGAAGCGCGGCGAGGATCGACGTGGGGCGAGCGCGAGCGGCCTGCGCCTCCGGGCGCACGGCGAGCGCGGCGACGCCCGCGGTGACCAGGTCTTCGTCGCTGGGCGTGCCGTCCGCCGTGGGAAGTTGGAGGTGGAAGATCATCGGCAAGTCGGGGTTGTACGTCGCGGCAAAGGTCGCGGAGGCCTCTTCGGCCGTGATCGACGGTAGCAGGCGTGCGATCACGTCGCGCCACTGCGCCGCCGAGAGCACCGGCTCGCCGTCCGCCACCGCGGAGTTCAACTGCGACAGGATCGCCTCGGCCGGTTGGGTGGGTTCGGTGTCGGCGCGTCGCTCGGCGGCCGACAGGATCGCTCGCCGCGCGTCCTCGGCTTCCTCTGCCGTGAAGCCGTGCAGCCGCGCCGCCTGAAGGTGGCGTCCCAGGTCGTCGAGCATGGCCCGCCAGGACTCGGGCTTGCCGGTCGCCGACACCTCGCCGATCGTCGCGGAGCGGAAGAGGTCGGCGGACCCGGCCTGGCCCGAAAGAAACGCCGCGCGACCCTCATTGACCGCCGCCCCGAGCCGCCGATTGAACGCGAACGATCCCACCGTTCGAACCAGATCGGCGCGGAGGAGCGGCTCGGTGGTGGTCGGGCTTTGCGGGGGCGAGAGCCACATCACCGTCACCGATGCCTCGCTCAACTCGCTGTCGGTCAGCACGATCGCGCGGTTCGATGTTGGAGCCTTGATTCCAGGGTCCGCGTCCGCGGGCACGGGCGACTTGGTGCCGCCCCCGAGTTCCGCAAAGGCCTCCGTGACCGCCGTCACCACGTCCGTCTCGGGCATGTCCGCGACGGCGAGCACGGTCATGTTCGAGGGGACGTACAGGCGATTGTAATAGTCGCGAAACTCGTCCGCACCGATCGCCTTGATGGTCTCTTCGGTGCCGATCGGGAGGCGCAGGCCGAAGCGAGAGCCGGGCGACAGCCGCTCGAAGAGCGCGTCCTGCACGCGTTGCTGCCCAGACAGGCTCGCTCGCCGCTCTTCGAGGATCACTTGCCGCTCGTTCTCGATCTCGGCCGGGAGGAGCGAGAGCCGCCCGGCCACGTCCGCCATGAAACGCAGCGCCTTCGTGACGGTCTCGGGCTTGGTGTCCGGCAGGGCGAGTTGATACGCCGTCTGGTCGAACGACGTGAACGCGTTCTGATGCTGGCCGAAGGTGAGGCCCATCGACTGGAAGAATGGGATGACCGAGCCGGGCGGGAAGTTGGCCGAGCCGTTGAACGCCATGTGCTCCAGGAAGTGCGCGAGGCCCCGCTGCGAATCGGCCTCGTTGAGTGAGCCGGTGGAGACATGGAGCCAGAACGCGGCTCGTCCCGGCGGGTTGTCGTGCCGACGAACGATGTACCGAAGCCCGTTGGGCAACTCGCCGCGCACCAGCCGCGGGTCGGTCGGAAGGTCCTGTCCTCGCGCCGGGAGCCAGATCAGCATCAACAGCGCGAGAAGCAGACGGCAGGAAGTCTTGAACATGCGATACTCCAGGCGCGCAGTGTACCGCTACAGTCGTACATGAGCGACATCGGCAATCGATGGCGGCGTTTGACTAGCGTGCCGGCTCACGGCGCGACAGGTCGCCTCATCATCGTCGCCGCGAGTGTGATCGCGGTTCTCGCGGCCGCCGGCTGTTATCGCAAGGTGGTGTCGGCCCGCGGGATCGTCCCGCCGGGTGTCAAGATCGAAGAGCCGAACAACCCCGAGTCGCGTCAACGCTCGACGCAACGACCGGCACCCGCGTCGCGAAACACTCCGATGCGCCCCATGAAGCCGATGAACTGACCATCACTCCAGCGCCGGCCCATTGTCCGCGATGTCTGCGCGACAGGTCACGGCAACTTTGAGTGCGCAGTGGTTCCGAATCGCGCGGCCCGCTCGTCGTTGCACAACGGCGTGCGCCGCTTCGCTCCGGCGACGACGGCACCAACTGCCGATGTTTGCCGCGGGCATGAAAGAGTCACCGACCGCCAATCACAGCGGTCGGTGACTCGTCGTTGAGACTTCTAGCAACCGCCGCGGTCTTATGGTGCCGAGCAACCCGCGGCATAGGCGTTCAGGAAGCATGTAAAGTCGTTGACGTTCAGCACCGGCGCACTGACGCTCCCGTCGCAGTTGGCCGCCGGATCGTTCGCGGCAAACTTGTTCAGGAAGCATGTGAAATCGCTGACGTTGACGAACGGAACGATCGTGCTCGCATCGCAGTTGGCGTAGCACGCCGTGCCACCCGCGGCGGCACGGACGTTGTCGCTCAGGTAGATGTTGACGAGGCCCTGCGTGCCGAACTCGGAGAGGCCGCCGATCCCGATGTTGGGCGAGCCGGCCTCAAGTCCGGTGTACTTGTCATTCCACAGGCAATCCTGAGGCCCCCGCGGATTGCCCGCGGAGGCGATGAAGTCCAGGAACTGGATGTTCGCGATCTGCGCCTGGGTCAGACCGGCCGCGACGTAGTCAAGAGCGATCTCGATGGTCGTGTTGCTCGAGGGGCTCACCCGCTGCCAGAGGACGATCTCGCCGCCGTTGGTGAGGATCCCGTCGCTCTGAATGAACTGCTGCTCGAAGCCGTTGAGCCCGAACTCCTCGAGCGGGTTGTTGACCTTGGTCACGCTCACCCCGCTCGGTCCCGGCTGGCCATGGATCGGGCCGCCGCGGCCGCCCACATCCTGGTCGGTGTCGCGCCACCCCTCGGTCTTCACGTTGGTATAGACCGTGTTGGGAAGCGCGGCGGTCTGGGGCTGGTCGGCGATCAGGAAGATGCCGTTGCGGCCGTCGGCGTCCTCACTGAATCGAACGCCGTAGCGGGCGATCAGGCCCTCGATGGTGTCGACGCCGTCTTTGGTCTGCTTCAGAAGGCTGACGACGCGGATGGACGCATAGAGGTACCGGTTGTCGAAGCCGAAGCGTGCCTCGGCGATGTCGACGTAGCCGTGGTACTCCTCGCCCGCGTATGTGCCGGCGACGGGCTGGAACGTCTGCGTGAGCGGTCGCTCGTAGATGTCGTTCTGGTAGGAGTCGGCGCCCGCGTCGACGTTCCACCAGCGGAACCCGCCGAAGTTGAAGGAGTTGTCGCCGGTGGTGGCGTCGGTCAGCGTACGCGTGTAGACCGGGGCGACTGGCTGTGCGGAGGCCGACACGGCCAGGCCGGCGAGCGCGATCGAGGCGAACAAAGTCGTGCGAAACTTCATGGGTGATCTCCGAGTGATGTGTGCGTTTCTCTCTGAGCGGCCGTGCCGCTCGTTACACCCATCCAGAGCATGCCGCCGCGATGCAGATACATCAGTCAATCACAAAGTTACATCACGAGATCCGGTCTGAATGTAACAGGACCGCGGCGTGAAGCCGCGGCCCTACACACGTCCCTGCGAACGTGAAAGAAGAGGTTCCGTCGAGTCGCCCGCGCGAATGCGCCGCGCGGTTCAGTCGATGATCTCGCAGTTCAGAGGCGTCCCGCGGCCGGCAAACGTGTCGAGGCCCGGCCCGCCGTTCGCGGAGACCGACCCGAAGAGCGAACCCTCGATGAACGACGCGATGAAGTCGTCGCCGAGCCCGCCGCGCAACTGCGTGCTGCCGGAGCAATCGCCCTTGACGCCCCAGCCGATGAAATCTTTCTCGCTGCCGGCACCCAGCACGAAGTTGGAGAAGACACGGCCCTCGAAGCGAAGGTCGGCCACATCGTCGCCCGCCCCAAGCGCGACCGATCCGACGAGCGTGGACGAACTGCGCACCTCATCGACAAAGAGCGTCACTTTGTCGCGGTCGCTGCCCATCGAGATCGCCGTGTTCAGCGCCACCGCGCTGGCGCGAAGAGGGACGACCTTGACGATGGCCTCGTCGGCACCGCCCCCGGTCGTGATGCCCAGGCGCGCCTCGATGGCATTGGCGTTGGCGATGCAATCGACGTTGATGACGTCGTACGACGCCCCGCCCGCGTAGCGAAGATCAAACGCCATGCGGGTCGACGGCTGGTCGGAGTCGATGAGCACATACGTCTGGTTCACGCCGTCGCCGGGATTGATGTCCCAGATGTTCTGGGCCACGGCGGCGGCGGTGTTCAGCCGGATCGAGCACTTGTCGTCGCCCGCGCTCCCAATCACGCGCACATTCGAGGAGATCATTCCTCCCGAGAGCGAGGGCTTGAGGTCGATGAACACGTCCGAGCCGCCTGTGCCCGTGTCGATCAGCAGCGCCGGCGTGACGGCCGCGAACGATTCGACCTCGATCGTGTCGAAGCCGTCGTTCGAGCGAACTTCGACCGAGGTCACGGCGTTGTACTGGCGACCGTCGGGAACACCGGGCACGCCGTAGAGTTTGATGGCTCCTGCGGCGGTCACGATCAGTTTAAAGCCATCGCTTCCGCCACCGGTGGCGATCTTGAGCAGGCCGCCCGTCTGCACGACCTGTGCAGACGCGGATGAAGCCAAGCCGAGGCCCGAGAGAACGGCGATGGCATGTGCGATCACAGATGTACGCATGTCAACTCCCTTTCATGGCCGTCGGGGGGTCCAAGCCCGCTCGCGGCCGTTGCCTGTCCAGAGCCGTCTCCGAGTGGGCGCGTACAGCATCAAGAGAAAAACTCGACAGGCCGAAGTCGAGATGCCCCGGTCGGCTTTCGCGCGGCGAATACACTTGGCTTGGACAGTCGCCGAGTTGCGCAGATGCCGTTTTGCCAAACAGAAGCGTCAATGCATGACCGATCCCGCCACACGCTCAGTCTTCGATCGCTGCCTGGCCGGCGAGCAGCAGGCCTGGGCCGAGGTCGTTGATCACTACTCGGGCTTTGTGTACGCCATCGCACGATCGCACCGGCTCACGCCCGAGGAGTGCGACGATGTGGCCCAGGCGGTCTTCACGGCCCTGTTCCGTCGCCTCGGCGCGATCCGCGACCATGCGCAGGTCTCGGCATGGATCGGCCAAACCTGCCGGCGAGCGTGCTGGAAACTGATCCGCGCTCGCCGCGCCGCAGACACGGCCAAGGCGTCGGCGAGGGCCGAGGCCGCGTACCTGCCCGACCCAGGCCTCGAACAACTGGAGTTCACCGCCGCGCTCCTACGTGCGTTTGATGACCTGGACCCGCGATGCCAGACCCTTCTGCGCACGCTGTATGGGGATGCAGGCGGGGCTTCCTATCAGCAGATCAGCGAGTCGCTGGGGCTTTCGGTCGGCAGTATCGGCCCCACGCGCCAGCGATGCCTCGCCAAACTCGCTCGCCTGATGGAAACAAAGGGCGAACAAGAAGGCTCGGGCAGGGTGCCCGATAACCGCCCGAGTTGAAACCGCGAGAATTTTGTTCGCCGGATGTATGAAACGGGTCGGAGCAGGCTCTCGAACTCAAGAGGAGGCTCTATGCACGAAAGTGACGACACCATCGCGGAGTATCTTCTGGGTGAAGTGGACAGTGCGGTCCGTGATGAGTTTGAGTCGCGGATCCGAGCCTACGACGAACTCCGCCTCCGGGTCGAGCAGATGCGACGGGTGCTGGATGGGCTCCGCACCGCGCCCGCATCGGCCGACTCGTTCGCCGTTTCGGCGCGCTCGCGGGCGATGCTGCTGAAGATCGCGACAACGCCCGCTGGCGGATTGGGAGCGACCACCCGCGAGTTGATCGCGCGCGTCCGGGCCGTGCTGCAAGCCGACACCGCCGACGTGGCGGCGATTGCTGGCTTTCGTGGCACCGGCAACGAGCGCCATCTCCGCTTCGAGAGCGCGGCGGGCCAGATCGCGATTCGTCTGGAGACCACGGGTCCGGCGCGCGTGGCCCTCGTCGGGCACTTCGAAGGTCCGGACGTCCCCGCGGAGGCGACGGCCCAGCGCGGCGATGAGCGCGTCTCGGGGCCGCTGGACGACCTGGGCTTCTTCGAACTCGAGGTTCCGCCTGGCGAGTGGACGGTGCGCCTGGCGAGCGCCGAGACGGAGATCGAACTGCCCCCGATCCAAGTCGGCGAGTGAGCATGCCGACGATGAGCGCTCCAACTCCAACCAGCGGCCTTCCCGACCTGGACGCGCTGCGCGCCGAGGCCGACGCCGGGCGGCTTCACGAGTCGGGCATGATCGACGCAGCCGAGCGGATTCGCCGGTTCGCGCTCTCGGATCTCGCGCTGGCTGCCGAGTGCGCGGATCAACTGATGGCGCTCGCGCAGGAGCACCCGCGAGCCGCCGTGGCGGCGCGCGTGGCGCGGGCCTGCGTGAGGAGTTACGAGGGGCAACTCGACGAGGCCCGAGCGGACCTTGAGCGCGCGACTGAGGACTCACAAGCCATGCCCCTGGAACGCGCCCGCGCGCGGGTCGTGCTCGTGCAGCCCCTGGCACGCCTCGGACGCTTGGATGAGGCGGCGGGAGCGGCGCGCGAGGCGGCCGAGGCGCTCGATGCGCTCGGTGCCCCGATTGAGGCCGCCAAGGCCCGCACCAACGAGGGCATCGTGCTTCGAATGAAGGGCATGCCGGCGGAGGCGCTTTGGGCGTTCGAGGCGTCTCGCGCTGTGCTCGCCGGCGATGCGCTAGCCTGCGCCGTGATCGACAGCAACCGGGCCGAGGCCCTCCTCGATCTCGATCGGTTTGACGAAGCCGCGCGCGCCTTTGAGGACGCACGCTTGGAGTTCGAGTCCGGCGGCAACACGCACGCGGCCGCGATCGCCGAGGGCAACTTGGCGGATCTCTACAGTCGGCTCGGCCGTCTCGACGAGGCCCTGCCCCGCTTCGAGCGAGCCCGCCGCGTCTTCGAGGCCGCGGGCTCGACGCCCGACGTTGCGCGACTCTGCGCCGAAGAAGCCGAGGCCCTTGCCTCATTCGGAGCCTGGCGTGAGGCCTCGGCGCGGTATGCCGACGCCCTCGCGCTCCTCCGCACCGCGGGGCTGCGGCGTGAGTTGTCGCGGGCCTGCTTCGGCTTTGGTTCGCTCCTGGTCCGGCAGGGTGATCACGTCGCCGGACTCGTGACCCTCGATGAGGGGCGAGCGGCGTTGTCGGAGATGCAGGCAGAGGTGCCGCCGGAAGTTCGAGTCCTGGCCCTCATCGCCCGCGTACGAGCCGGCACGGCGTCGGCGACGGATCTCGGGTCGATCCGTCCCGCGCTCACGGAACTGCTGGTGCGCCCGGTGGTGTGGGCGACGCTTGCGGCCGAGATCGCCTCGGCCCTCGTAGACGCCCAACGACTCCCTGATGCGGAGTCGATCATCGTCGAGTTGGAAGACACGGCCCGGAACCTGACCGTGGTGCAGCAGGCCCGTGTGGACCACGTTCGCGCCAGGCTGGCATCGAATCGCGGCGACGTCGACCAGGCCGCCGACCGGTACCGCCGCGCGACCGCTTCCGCCGAACGGCTCCGCTATGTTGCCCGGAGCGGCGACCTGCGAGCCTCCTTCGCTGATGGTTGGCATCGCCTGCCGATGGAGGCGTGTGTCGCCGCCCTCGACGCAGGCCGGATCGAGGATGCCTTCCGTGCCTGCGAACTGTTCCGGTCCCGCGCGTTGGCCGAAGCGGTCGTGTCGGGTTCCGCCCGGCGGGGCGCGCCGGCCTATGAAGAGGATGCAGCCGACCTCTCGCGCCGTCATGTCGCGTGCATCGATCGTCTCCGCGTGCTCTATAGCCGAGCCGAGCAGCAGGCGCGGACGGGACAGGCCGCCGGGCGACGCGACTCGATGGAAGCCATGCATCGTCTCGAGGCACAGCGAGAGATGCTCTCGGCGCGCCTGCAACAGGCCGCTTCAGAGCCGCTCTCGGACGTGCGCACGCCAAGCCTGCGCGAGGCGGCCGATGCCGTGCCGGTCGGCACCGCAACGATCGCCTATTTCGCAGACGAGCACGCCTTCGGCGCGTTCATCCTCTCGCCCGGTCGGGCCGAGGTGCGCTGGCCCCTCGCGCCACGACGATCCGTCTCCTCGCTGTGCCGCAAGATCCGCCTGATCGTTGAAGAGGCCACAAGTTCGAACGCGCCGCCCGCAAGCACCGAGCAGGCCTGGCGTGCGATCACCGCGGATCTGTACCGCGCGCTCGTGGAGCCGATCGAACGGCACCTTGGCGGTGCCAACGTTCTGCATATCGCACCATTTGGCGAACTGCACGATGTGCCGTTCCACGGTCTGCACACAGGCGAAGGCTGGATGCACGATCGCGCGCGTGTGGCGTACATCCCCGGCATCAGCGCCGCCGAGGCGATGAAGCGGCGCGCCCGCGCAAACTTCGTCGCTGGCCCCGCGCTCTTCATCGGCGTGGCCGACGAAGTCGCGCCATGGATGGAGCGCGAAGCCTCGACGCTTGCATCTCTGGTCCTCGGTGCCAACTCGCTCACGGGCTCGGGAGCGAGCGTGAAGGCCGTGAGGGACACCGCCCCAGGTGCCTCACTGCTTCATCTCGCGGCCCACTGCACTTTCTCGCCGATGTTCCCAGGCAGTTCACGCGTCCGACTCGCGGACGGCTGGCTGACCGCTCGCGAACTCGCCGCGTGCATGTCGCCGGGCACGATCGCGGTCGTGGCGGGCTGCGAGTCGGGGCGAGGTTCTTTCTCGCCCGGCGAGGAGCGGCTCGGGCTCGTGCGCACTTTGCTCAGCGCCGGGTGCCAACACGTCGTGCATGCGCCCTGGCGATTGCACGACGCCTCGAGCCTCGCGCTGCTCTCCAACGCGTACGGGCGTGTGATCGCCTTGCAACGATCGATCGACAGCCGCCCGCTGGCCGAGTCACTTCACGCAGCGCAGCGAGAAGCGTGCGTGGCCGGCATGCACCCGGCGCACTGGGCCGCGTTCTTTGTTACGGGAGGTTACACATGAACAGTACCTTGCTCCGTCGACTCCTCGCCCTCGTCGCGCTTTTGGTTCTGGCCCCCTCTCCAGCCCACGCCGACGAAGACGACGATGTCGTCATTCCGCTCCAGGTCGTCGTCAGGCTTCAGCCCGGCGTCGCCGTCGGTGCGCTCAACGCGCAGTACCAGTCGACCACGCTCGATTCAATTCCCGCGGAGCGCTGGTACCTGCTCGGCACGCCACCCGGACTGAACGAAGAGGAGTTCGCACAGATTCTCGCCCTCGACACGCGCGTGGCGGAGGTCGAGTTGCACTACACCGGTCGCGACAACACTCCGGACCCAGGCACGCAGAGCATCTTCTTCTCGAGCACGATGAGCCAGTACCTGGAACAATCGGCCCTGACCGCCATCGGGCTCGCTGGCGCGTCGGCGAACCCCGGCGGCGCGGGCGTGAGAGTCGCCGTCATCGATTCCGGCGCGGACGCCCTGCACCCGGCTCTGGAGGGGCGGCTCATCCCCGGATTCAACTTCATCGAAGGCAATGGCGACACGCGCGACCTCGGCGACGGCCTCGACAACGACGGCGATGGCCAGATCGACGAGTCCGTCGGCCATGGCACCGCCGCCGCGGGACTCGTGGTCCGCATCGCCCCGAACGCCAAAGTCATGCCCCTGCGCGTCCTCGACAGCGATGGACTGACCACCGTTTTCCGTGTGTCGGCAGCGATCTACCACGCGGCCGATCAGGGGGCGCACATCATCAACCTCAGCCTCGGTACGACCGCCGACCAGCGCATTCTGCAATCAGCCGTGCAGTATGCGACCGCGCGCGGCGTGCTGGTCGTCGCCTCCACGGGCAACGAGGGCAACCTGACGCCCGTGCGCTATCCCGCCGGGTTGTCGCCCGCGCCCGGCGTGGTCGCTGTCGCGGGGACGGACTCCGCCGGCTTGATTGCCCCATTCTCGAACTACGGGCCTCACGTCACGATCTCCGCGCCGAGCGTGATGATCGTCAGCGCCATCCCCGGTGCCGCATACGGTGCCGCCAATGGCACCAGTTTCGGTGCACCGCTGGTGTGCGGCACGGTGGCGCTCGTCCTCTCGCGCATGCCGTCGCCCGATCCGGTCCTGGCCGGACAGCGTGTGGTATCAACCACCACCCCGATCGGCGTCCTGAATCCAAACTACCCCGGGTGGATGGGCAGTGGCCTGCTCAATGTGACGCGGGCCCTGAGCCTCACCCGCCCTCACCCGTTGCGTCGCTCACGATGAGACTGGGTCCACACCTTCCCATTGCCCGCCCGGCCCGAGCGGAAGCAGATGACGGACCAGCAGCCTCGGCGCGCGTCACGGTGAACACAGCCACAGGCAAGGCATGCGGCTCGTACGCACCTCGAGTGATGCGTTAGGTCTCCGTGCCGCGATACTCCTCCGCGCTCCCTGACCGGTATCGTATCGCCGTAACTACCGTATGATGAGTCGTTTGGTGCTGAGTTCGTGATGGGTCGCGATGGCGCTCACGATCGAAGGGAGGGCGGGGTCATTCCGTCTGCACTCGATGAGTTCATGCCGTCGTTCGACGTCCGCGAGCGGTTCCAGACGACGATTCTGGCACCTCGGTCGCTCGTCATGGAGGTCGCGGCCGATTTCGACATTCGATCCTTGTTCCTGGTGCGCGCCATATTCTGGCTCCGAGAGCGGCTCATGCGCGCTCGCCCGGCCGTGAGGAGGCGACCCATGGGCCTCATGTCGGAGATGCGGGATCTGGGTTGGGCGGTTCTGGTGGAGCGTCCGGGCGAGTTGGTCGTGTGCGGCGCAGCGTGCCAGCCGTGGCTCGCGGACGTGCGATTCGTGCCAATTCCTACTGACGCGTTCGCGTCCTACGCCGAGCCCGACCGGGCCAAGATCGTCTGGACGCTCGAGGCCGAGGCGCTCGGGCCCGCGATCACTCGGTTTGCGCAGGAGACGAGGGCGGGGGGGACGGACGCCGGTGCGAAGCACAAGTTTCGTCGCTACTGGCGCTGGGCCCGATTCGGGATCATCGGCATCCGCTTGCTCCTGTTGCCCGCGATTCGGGCCGAGGCCCAGCGGCGCTGGGCCACACTTCGGCCCAAGGAGTGAGAGAAGCGTGGGAGTGAGTGCGCTGGGGTGAGCCTGGCCGAGTCAAACATGGTGATGCCATGCGGACTCGCTTCGTTTCGAATCATGGGGATCAGGCCATGTGGGGACGCTCGATCATCGTCTGGCTTCTGATCATCGGCTGCGAGACAGTGCTGGGCACGCTGCGCCAACTTGTGCTGGTGCCCATGTTGGGCGAAGGCGCGGTAGGTGACCTGATGGCGCGAAGAATCGGCGTTGTCGTCGGCACGGCGATGATCTTCACAATCACCTGGCTGGCCGTGCGATGGATGTGCGGCGGTCGCGCGTTCAGTTCGCGGCGACTCGTCCTCATCGGCGTGCAATGGGCGGCTTTGACTTTCGCATTCGAGGTCGTCATCGGCCGATTGATGGCGATGAGCCAGACGCCCGATGGCGGCTGGTCCGCTGTCTGGTCACGGCTCGGCGAGGATTATAACGCCGCCCGCGGCGGCTTGATGGGTTTCGGCCTGCTGGCGATGGCACTGACCCCCTTGGCCGCCGCTCACATGCGACTCCGACGCCGACGGTGAGTGTCCGACACCAGCATCGACGCCATTGCTCTCGCGGGTCTGAGTCCCTCTGACCATGCCGCCCACATGCTCGTCAGCCTCTCCGACGTTTAACTCACGGTCGACATCGGGAACTACCCGTTCGTACGCAACCGCGAGAATGAGTCCGAGAGTCTGGCCGAAGGGGTTCGCGCGGCGAGGCGGCTCGGGGGCGACCGGTTCAGGCCTCGACGCTTTCGAGATTGATCTCGGGCAAGGTGCCGTCTTTCCCGGCGAGCACGTCGGCGGTTGGCGCGTCGGGCAGCGGCTTGCCCTTGGCGTCGGTGAGCGCCTTGCCGGTCATCGTGCGGATGATCGGGATGGGGTTGGCCTTCTCGTGCTCGGCGAGGAGTTTCTCGAGTTTGGCGCGCGCCGCTTCGTCGAGTTCGGCCCACTTGCCGCGGCCACGACACTTGGGGAACCGCGAGCACCCAAGCCAAGGGCCGCGGAGGCCGCCGCGCAGGTTGAGCGGCGATTCGCAGGTGGGGCAAGGCAGGTCGGTGAGGAGTGCGGGTGGCGACGGGGCAACGACCTTGCCCTTGCGATCGAGATTGAGGATGCCGGCACAGGGGTTGGCCTTGTCGCCGTAGCGGGCGCAGCCGAGGAACGGCCCGAAGCGGCCGGTGCGGCTGGTCATCGGGCCGCCGCACTTGGGACAAGCAACGTCGATGGTCTCAGCGGCGGGCCTCGGCTTGCCGTCGCGATCAATGGGCGAGGCGTGCTTGCAGTCGGGATAGCGAGAGCAACTGAGGAAGCGGCCGTTCTTCCCGAAGCGGTAGACCATGCCCGAGCCGCACTCCGGGCAGCGGTACTCGGCGGGTGCCGGCGTGGTCTCGGCCTTGGCGTGCGAGAGGTTCTCGTGCGCGTGCTCGAGGCTCTTGCTGAACGGCCCATAGAACCGCTCGAGCATCTTGATCCAGTCGAGGTGGTCTTCCTCGACCTTGTCCAGTTCGGCCTCCATCTCGCGCGTGTAGCCGACATCCATGATCTCGGGAATCGCCTCGATGAGTTTGTCGGTCACGACCTCGCCCAGGTCCGTTGCGTAGAAACGGCGTTCGAGTTGCTCGACGTACTTGCGATCCTGAATGACGCCGATGATCGAGGCATAGGTGGACGGGCGGCCGATGCCCTCTTCCTCGAGTTTCTTGATGAGCGAGGCCTCGCTGTATCGCGGCGGAGGGCTCGTAAACTTCTGCTGCGGCTCGATGGCGAAGGGGCTCATCGGCTGGCCCTCGTTCAGCGCGGGCAGGTTTTGTTCATCGCTTGCGATGGGGACGCCCGTGACACGATAGAAGCCGTCGAAGACCAAGCGGCGGCCGGAGGCCTTGAAGGTGAGCGGCCCCGGCGCGGCGGTCGCCTGCGACTTGATCAGGACCGACGTCGATTCCCACTGCGCGGGAGTCATTTGGCAGGCGACGAACCGCTGCCAGATGACCTCATAGAGCCGGAACTGGTCGGGCGTGAGCGCGGAGCGGACGCGCGACGGCGGGAAGTCGAGCGAGGTGGGTCGGATGGCCTCGTGGGCTTCCTGGGCGGCCTTGTTCGAGGAGGAAAAGAAGTTGGGCTTCTCGGGAAGGTATTTCTCGCCGAAGGTGCGCTTGATGTAGACGCGGGCCATCTCGAGCGCCTCGCCCGAGATGTGCGTGGAGTCGGTGCGCATGTAGGTGATGAGGCCGACGGGCCCCTCGCCGGGGATGTCCACACCCTCGTACAACTGCTGGGCGGCCCGCATCGTCCGCTGGGCACCGAAGCCGAGGCGCGATGACGCGGCCTGCTGGAGCGAGGAGGTGATGAAGGGCGGAGCGGGGCGAGTGGTAGTGAGCTTTTTCTCGATGGAGGAGATTGCGTACTTCGTGGCGGGGTCGGCGGTGCCGGTGATGGTGCGCCGCCAGCGCGCCGGGCCGCGACCGTCTGGGTCTTCCTTGACGCGTACTTGCACGTTTCGGAAGCCACATGCTTGAGCAACCGCGGCGACGCGCCCGCTGATGTCGTGTGCTTCTGGTGTTGCGAAGGCGGCGCGGGTCCGTTCCAAACGCTCACGAATCGCGTCAGGAGTGAACTCCTTGATGCCGCCGATGATCGCGTCAATGCTGATCGTGGGCTCAAACTTCTCGCCGGCAACTTCGATCAGTTCTGCCTGAATCGCGCGATTCTCGCCGAGCCAGCCGTTGCGGGCCTTGACGGTCGGCGGGTGGTTCTTCTCGTCACGCTGCGCGAGGAATGCCGTCCACGCCGGGCCGAGTTTCTTGGCGTCATCGGCGGAGAGCGAGAAGTTGGCCTCGATCGCCCAGTATTCATCCGGCACGAAAGCCCGAATCTCACGCTCGCGCTCCACCACAAGCCGCACGGCCACGCTCTGCACGCGACCGGCAGAGAGCCCTCGCGCGACCTTTTTCCACAGCAGCGGCGACACCTGGTAGCCCACGATGCGGTCGAGAATACGTCGTGCCTGCTGCGCGTTGACGCGATCCTCGTCGATCGGGTGCGGGTTCTTGAAGGCACGCTCGATCTCGCCCTTGGTGATGGCAGCGAAGATCACCCGCTTGGCCTCTTTCGAGGGGATCCCGAGTTCCTGCGCCAGGTGCCAGGCGATCGCCTCGCCTTCGCGGTCGAGGTCGGTGGCGAACCATATCTCGTGGCCGCCGGCTTGCGATTCTTTCGCGGCACGCTTGAGGTCGCTGACGACTTTGTCCTTACCCGCCACGACCTCGTAGGTGGGAGCGAAGCGACGCGTCAGATCGACACCGGGCACCGGGCTCTTGACGCCCTTGGGGTTCTTGCTGGGTAGGTCGCGGACATGGCCGACCGAGGCCAGGACCAGATACTCCGGCCCGAGGTATTTATTGATGGTCTTGGCCTTCGAGGGCGACTCGACGATCACGAGATGGCGGCCTTTGGCTGCACCGGCGGTGTAGGCCGTGCCGCGCGATGGGCCGCGCCGGCTGCCTCGGCCCCTGGGTGCCTCCGCTACTCCGCCCTTGGAACTGGTCTGTCGCTTTGCCATGTTGCTGGCCCCCGATTCGGTCGTCCGAAGGGCTTAGGTTGAGGAAAGGTCAGTCAGACGTGGTTGTCAAGGCGAAAAATCCAAACGATATGCAACTATTTTACTTACACAATGCGAACAAGCGATGAGATGGGGTAGATTTCGGCTTGTCTGAGCCGCGATCAGGCATCTGCTGTGAAGACTCGGCATGGGGAACTGGGAGACCGGATGCGGCGAATAGGAACGCGAGTGAGTTGACGCCGCGTCGCTGATGCGGTACAACCCTCGCCCAGACAAGGAGCCTTCGATGAGCAAGCCGCGCGAGTGTGCCCGTTTGATTGGTGTTGTGGCGTTGGTGGCGAGCCTGGCGGGCTGCGCCGGCGACACGGCCGCGGGACGCGACTCGGCGGTGCGGGCCAATCCCACGCCCGAACTGCAGACGCTTGGCGACCGCTACATCGACACTGATAATCGCGTGGCGCTGACGGTTGACGAGAACCTGCGCATGGCGAATCAGGACCTGCTCCGGCTGTGGCTGCTGGATCGTCCGAGCCGCCTCACGCGTGAGCGCGTGCCCCGGTGAGCATGATGAGTGTGGTCAGCGGCAGCACGATGGATGACGAGCACGATCGCGGCCCTGACGGCCAAGTCGTTCGGTTTCGACACAAGCGGTAAAGGCAGCGCGCGAGCCGAGCGGAGATTCGCCGCGCAGGAAATCCACATGCATCGCCGCTCCGCGCTTGCTTTGAACGGCGGTGATCGTACGATTCGCAGACGCGGATCAGGCACGCGCCGGGTGCGCTAGCGATTGGTTTCGATTGGGGATTGGTGTAACGGTAGCACGACTGACTCTGGATCAGTTAGTCTAGGTTCAAATCCTAGATCCCCAGCTTCTTCGGCCTGTTGACCGGGGGTGACAGGCGTTGCCAAGTCTTGACGTTCTGGGGGTTTGCGCGAGGTTTCGCGGAGGGTCGTCCATGACTGGATGTGAC
>JBJXFQ010000028.1:0-11045 GCA_046155605.1 Phycisphaerales bacterium | reverse complement strand
CGCCCATGTCAACGAGCGCCTGCGCGACGTGCCCCACCTTCTCCGGCGCGATCGGCCCCTCAAACGGGCACTCGATCACGCACGACACATACCCCCGCACCGCAAGCCCAAGCCCCTTCGCCAGCGCCATCACCGGCTCGAACCGCCGCAGCGTCTCGGCAATCGTCGCGTTTGTGTTCCGTTTCGAAAATGTCTCCGACGCCGCGGTGAATACGGAGACCTTATCGATCAGCCGTCGCCCACCAGGAACGTGCGCGCGCTGGTTGACCTCCGCCGCGGCGCGCATCCCCTGCTCGTTGGGCACCAAGACCGAATAGACGACGCCCGTCGGCTTGGTAGCCGCGACAAGTCCGAGAACCTCGGCGGCATCCCCCAGTTGCGGCACCCACTTGGCGCTCACGAAACTGGTGATCTCGATTTCATCCACGCCGCTGGCATCGAGCGCGCGCACGAGCCGAGCCTTTTCCGCCGACGCGATCACACTCGGCTCATTCTGCAGGCCGTCACGCGGCGAGACGTCGGTGATGCGCACACGTCCGGGCATGAACCATCCTACCGCTTTGGCGATGACCGGTAATTGTAAAGGTATCGCGAAGCGGCAATCACCCTGATCTCGGAAAAAACTGGCCGAATCGGAAAACGTGGGGTAGGTTTCTTGTAGTCCGCCGAGGTCCGCGTTTGTGCGCGCGCCGACGGCGGCGGTCAACACCAGGGAACCGCGATTTGTCAACAGCGATCGGAATCCAGGCGCGGTGCGGGGCGGCGGCGGTGGTGTTCGCGGCGCTTGGCGCGGGCGCGCAGCCGGTCTTTACCAGCATCGGGCGGCTCGCGGGCGATTCGTTCAGCCTTGCGCACGGCGTCTCGGGCGACGGCAACGTGGTGGTCGGCGAATCGGGCGTGACGGGCGCGACGAGCGCGGTGAGATGGGCCTTTTTGGCCGGGACGACGAACCTCGGCGCGCTGTCGGGTGCGACGATCTCAGCGGCGTATTCGGCGTCTCGTGATGGCTCGGTGATTGTCGGCGTTTCGGGCGGCAGGGCGTTCCGGTGGACGGGTTCGACAGGCATGGTCGAGATTCCGATGCCTGCCGGCGTCACCTCGAGCGCGGCCTACGGCGTCTCGTCGGACGGCGGCACGATCGTGGGCTCGATGGTCACGCTGATTGGCGCGCGGGGGTTCCGCTGGACGGCCGCAACCAGCACGCAAGACCTCGGCACGCTCGCCGGCGGGACGTTTTCGGTGGCGCGAGCGGCCTCGGCGAACGGCGCGGTGATCGCGGGATTCAGCAACCCGACGAGCGCCGGGCCGGTGGCGTTTCGCTGGGCCGGGCCGATGGCGTCGATCGGCATTCTGCCGGGCGGCGCTGTGAGCCAGGCGTATGCGATCGCGGGCGGGGGCGGCACGATCGTGGGCGATGCGTCCGGACCCGGCGGCCCGCGGGCGTTCCGATGGACGGCGGCGGGCGGGATGCAGAGTTTGGGCGTGCTGCCGTTGTCAGATTCGTCCGCGGCGCGGGCGGTTTCGGGGAACGGTTTGGCGGTCGCGGGCTATTGCGGCGGATTTTTCGGGCTCAAGGCGTGGGTCTGGACATCGACGGCGGGACTGACGGACCTGGAGCAGGCCGTGATCGACGCGGGCGGGGACATCACGGGCTGGACGCTGCAGACGGCATCAGGAATGTCGAGCGACGGGCTGGTGATCGTCGGCACGGGCGCTGGGCCGGGCGGGCAGGAGGGCTGGGTGTCGCGGCTGCGGGTGCTGCCATGCTGGGCCAACTGCGACGGGAGCACGGTGCAGCCGGTGCTGTCGGTGAGCGATTTTCAGTGCTTCGCGGCGCGGGCGGCAGTGGGGGACACGCGGGCGAACTGCGACGGGAGCACGACGCCGCCTGTGGTGAATATCTATGACTACTTGTGCTTTATGACGCGGTTTGGGGCGGGGTGCCAGTAGACAAGTAGAAAGCTTGTCAGCGATGGCATTGCCTATGGGTTCCAGTCCCCCGAGGTCGCATCCGGCAAGGGCTTGTGGCCGGGGCCGTCGCAGCGGTGGAAATCCCACGCGCAGTTGGTCTGGTTGGGATTCAGGATCACGTCAGTGACCGGGAACGCCGGCGGGTCACCGGCAAACTCGTTAAATGGAAACTGGCAGCGATCCAAGCTCAGGGTGCAGTAGTTCCCGGTGGTCGGAGTTCCGAAGCCGAAAATGGTCGGCGCGTTCGTCTGTGTGAACTGCCAGCTCGAGTTGTAGAAAGCCGTCCCGCCCTTGGCCAGGAAGATCAAGGGCGTGAGTGTATCCGCGGGCACGCCTGGCGCGGCCGCCGCCTGGCCCCAGCCGTCGCAGATGAGGCGATGGTCGCCGGCGACGCGAAGCAGCTTGCTTACGTTCTCGTAGCGGAAGGCCGTGATGACACTGGGGCCGATGTTGGGACCGCCCTCGCCGAACTCGATGGCGTATTTGCCGCTGGCGTTGCCGCAGTCCGTGCAGCCCATGGACGACACGGTCACGCTGCCACCGAATGGGAAATCGAGAATGGTGTCGCAGCCGCTGGCAAAAAGACTATTAAAAAGATAGTTGACCCCTTGTTTGTTGTTGACGCGAAAGCCGATCCCGCAATCCTTGAAGGTGACCATCTCGAAGAGGAGGCAGGAGTTGGTTCCCTCATCCTCGTCATCCTCGCCGCACAGAATTGCCACATCGGCATCCCAGAACACCACATTTCGGACAGTGTTGTTGATGTTGCCACGGCCGCCCGCGAACCGGAAGTTGATGAGCGCGACACACCGACCTTCTTCTTCCGGCAGCCGTCCTTGGAAGCCGAGGTCCTTGATGGTGAGCCCTTGGATATCGATGAGTCGAAGCAGCGGGTTGTCGCCGCTCGTTGGGCCGGTCCAGACGAGCACGGAGCGGGGGCCGAAGACGGCGGGGTTGGTTAACGGATCATCGCCGGGACTGTTGCCTTCTCCCGAGATCTCCAGACCGGAAAACAACTTGATCTCCAGCGGCTCGGAGATCAGATAGGTTCCCGCGGGAATGAAAATCACGGGACCCGCATTGCGAGGGTCGGTCGTGCTGAAGGGATTATTGGGGATGCTGGCGATCAGTCTCTTGAAGACCTGGGTGTCATCGGTCACGCCATCACCCTTGGCGCCGGCGAGCTTGACGTTATAGACAGGGCGAGCCATTTGAATAATCCTTTGGCGACATTTTCCAATGCGGATATCGCGTATTGCAGCAGCGGAACCAAGGCTACGATTCGGTCGAATCGGGGGAAGAGTTGAGGAAAGGGACGCGAGTTCCTCGGAGAATCGAAATGACCATGTCTTCTCGTCAATATTGCCAGGCGATGCTGGCGGCATGCTGTGTGACGAGTTGGTGCGGCGAATCCTCGGCGCAGCCGGGCATCATCGGCGTGGGCGGATTTTCCGCATGGGGCGTATCAGCCGACAGCAGAGTTGTCATCGGCGACGATTCGTTGGGCCGCCCCTATCGATGGACGATGAGTGGCGGGCTTGTCGCCCTGACCGCATCGCAGTCTGGTCAAGGCCTCCGCGCTTCGTATGACGGAAATGTTGTCGTAGGCGAGGCGGGTACATCATTTCGTTGGACCCAGGCGACCGGCCTTTTCTTCCTGCCTCCGCCCCCCGGCTTTCCGCCAGAGGGCGGCACGGCGTATGACGTCTCCGCTGATGGATCATTGGTCGTCGGCATCTATAGCGATTCAGGCACAGTGCTTCCGATCACTTGGACTGAGCAGGCCGGCACGCAGCTGTTTCCAACTCCCGGCTTTACAGATAGAAGGCAGCTTCGAGCAGTCTCCGGCGATGGGAAAGTGATTGCAGGAATTGGCACTTCCACAGCAATTGGAGGTCAGCGGGGTTTCCGTTGGACGGCGGAGACGGGTGCCGTTCTGATCCCGCTCTTCCCCGGGAATCCTCTTTGCAGCACGGTCCCGCGCGCCCTCAATTCGGACGGCTCCGTGATGGTGGGCTTCTGGGAAGACGCGCCGGCTGGCGTGCGTCGCGGCTTCCTGTGGCGGCAGGGGCAGGTGCCAATGTCACTCTCGCCGCCGAGCGGCTATAGCGTGGCGGAGGGCCATGACGTCTCGGAGGATGGCACGCTGGTCGTGGGGGTTGTGAGCATCGACTTTTCTTCCGCCCGCGCATGCGTCTGGAAGCACGGGCAGCCCTTCCTGCTGACGACGTATCTCGCGGCCCGCGGCGTGGCCATCCCCGTCGGCACCCAGCTGCTCGTCGCGCGCGGCGTCTCGGCCAACGGGCGCGTGATCGTGGGATTGGGGTTCGTACCCGGCTTTAGCGGCGGCTCGTTCCGGGCCGAGGTGCCGTGCTACGCGGATTGCGACGGCTCGACCTCGACGCCGGCAACGAACGTCAACGACTTCATTTGCTTCCTCAATAAGTTTGCCGCGGGCGACAGTTACGCCAACTGCGACGGGAGTACGACGCCGCCGGTGCTGAATGTTTCGGACTTTGTGTGCTTCCAGAACTCGTTCGCGGCGGGATGCACGTAAGAAGGGACAAGGGGACGAAGGGACGGGGGGACGAAGGGGAAGGCAAGAGCGCGGGGCGGGGACGCCCCGGCTCACGATGTGGAGAAGTAGAGAAAGCGACCGACCGCTCGCGCGGTCGGCTCACGCACCACGCAGGCTCACGAATCGCGCGCCGAAGATGCAGGGACCGACCGCTCGCGCGGTCGGCTCAAGAATTATGCAGGCTAACCAATCGCGCGGCACATAGCTCGGACCGACCGCTCGCGCGGTCGGCTCACGAATCAGCGTCGCGGCATCCCCGGGCCGTATTGCTGGTCGAGGTATCGCGCGACGTAATCGACGATGCTGGAGCACTCGGGGATTTCGGGGTTGCTGGTGGGGCCCATGGGCTCGAAGCGCATGCCCTTGAAGCGGATGACGGCCTCTTCGATGGAGAGGCCGTATTGGAGGGCGAGGCTGAAGGCGCGGCAGAAGGCCTGGCACATGCCGGAGATGGTGGAGCCTTCTTTGGACATTTTGATGAAGATTTCGCCGGGGCGGCCGTCGGGGTAGAGGCCGATGGTGAGGTAGCCCTCGTGCTTGGCGACGGAGAACTTGTGGGTGACGGACTCGCGCGTGGCGGGGAGCGAGCTTCGAGCGGCGACCATTTCCGGGTTGTCCTTCCCGTCGGGCATGGTGGACTCTATCAGCCCGACTCGCCGGTCGATATCGGTCGGAGAAGGGACTGAGGGCGAGATTATCGTCCTGATGCGGCATTCGGGTGGCGAGAGGGAGGAACGGGACGTGGAGCGCGGGCGGCACGCGGGCCAAGAACAAATCGCGTGCGGGCTTGCTCGGGGGCCGAACAGGGCCGATACTTGTGCATCAGCGGCAGTGATCCAATCCCGACGGCGCGGACGCGCGGAGCCTTTGCGGGGCTCTCGGCGCTGGTTCTACTGAGCCTGGTGCTCGGGAGCCGGGCGGTGCCGACGGCGGTGGTGGCCGATGGCGGGCGTGACGCGGCGGTGGTGCGCGATCTGCCGGCGCAGTTCGTGAAGGCCGTGCGGAAGATTGTCGGGGGCGGGGAGCAGGGGCACCAGCCGGCGCTGATGATGACGGCTGGTTGTCGCGCGGCGGATGCGGGGCTTGGGCCTGTGCTGCCGAGGGTGGCGCGGGTTGCGGCGGTGCGGGTCGCGCTGCGGTGCGAGCTGCTGGATTTGCCGCCGCCCGTGGCGCGTGCGTGATGCTCGGCGATCGTGCCGGGCCGGTCGATATTCACCACGCGACGCAGCCGTGAGCGGCCTATCGAGCCCATGAAGGTGGGGCGGGCGCTCGTCCAGACATCGAAACAGAGACACAACCGAAGACGCCGACGACCTCGCCGATTCTGGCGGGATCGGGCGGCGGGCAGAGTAAGAACCATGGCAGAGCAAGGCATTCCGCTTATCGGGCCGATCCTGAACCGCATCATCGGGACGCGCAACGACCGCTTCGTGAAGCGGTACACGCAGCGAGTGGCGGCGATCAACGCGCTGGAGCCGCGGGTGCGGCAGATGACGGACGCGCAGATTCGCGGCATGTTGGCCGAGTTCCGGGATCGGATGAGCAAGGGGGAGAAGTCGGAGAACCTGCTGGTTGAGGCGTTTGCGGTGGCGCGCGAGGCGATGGACCGGTCGGTGGGCATTCGGAACATCTTCAACCCGCGGCACGCGTTCGACGCGTCGCAGTTGCCGGCGGCGGTGCGCGAGACGTATGAGCGGACGAAGGCGGAGATGGAGTCGCGGCTGCCGGTGCCGCCCGAGGGGGAGTTTCGCGGCTGCACCGCGCCGGTGGCGGGGTGGGAGCAGGGGGATATTCCGAACGAGATCTACGAAGCGGTGCGGGTGATCTATCCGGAGAGCCGACCGCCGTTTCGCGCGAGGCCGTTCGATGTGCAGTTGATCGGCGGGATGGTGCTCTATCAGGGCAAGATCTCGGAGATGAAGACGGGCGAGGGCAAGACGATTGTCGCCCCGCTGGCGACGTATGTCGCGTGCATCGAGCGGCGGAAGGTGCATGTGGTGACGGTGAACGACTACCTCGTGCAGCGCGACCGAGACTGGACGTTCCCGTTCTTCCATGCGCTGGGATTGACCGTCGGGGCGATCCACCCGCAGCACCAGCAGGACGAGGACCAGAAGCGGCAGATGTACCTGTGCGACGTGGTCTATGGCACGACGAGCGAGTTCGGGTTTGACTACCTGCGCGACAACATGAAGCGGCGCGTGGAGGACCAGGTGCAGCGTCGGCGGGACTTTGCGGTCGTGGACGAGGTGGACTCGATCCTGATCGACGAGGCGCGGACGCCGCTGATCATCTCGGGTCCGGCGCACGAGGACTCGCCGCGGTACGACCTGGCGGATCGGCTGGCGCGGCACCTGGTGGAGCGGCAGAAGCCGTGGCAGCAATCGGACGACGTGGTGCAGCAGTGCAAGCAGCGGATCAAGGGGCTCGAGGGCGACATCCGTCAGGCGCGGGAGAAGGCGGCGGTGCCGGCGCTACAGGAGCAACTGAAACAGGCGAAGGCGGAGTTGCCGCGGCTGGAGGCGGAGCGGAAGAAGTTCACGCAGTTTTACGAGACGGAGTTGGACCGGAAGCAGTGCTACCTGACGCACGACGGCGTAGCGGAGGCACAGCGCGTGGCGGGGCTGGGGTCGCTGTTCGTGGGCGAGAACATGGACCTGCCGCACCTCTTGCAGCAGTCGCTGCGGGCGCACGTGGTGTATCAGCGAGACCGTGATTATGTGATCATGACGGTGCCGGACCAGATGTCGGGCCGGACCGAGCCCGCGGTGGTGATCGTGGACACGTTCACGGGCCGTCCGATGATCGGTCGGCAGTGGTCTGACGGCCTGCACCAGGCGTGCGAGGCGAAGGAGAAGGTACCGATCAAGCAGGAGACGCAGACGGTCGCGACGATCACGATCCAGAACTTTTTCAAGATGTACAAGCGTCTGGCGGGGATGACGGGGACGGCCGATACCGAGGCGCAGGAGTTCCACGACATCTACAAGTTGGACGTGGTGTCGATCCCGACGAACAAGCAGGTGATCCGCCGCGACTACGAGGACCTGATGTTCCTCCGCGAGAAGGACAAGTGGAACGCGATCGTGGACGAGATTAAGAGTTTCCACGACGTGGGGCGGCCGATCCTGGTGGGCACGACGAGCGTGGAGAAGAGCGAGCGGCTGGCGAAGATGCTGGCGAGCAAGCACGGGATCAAGCACGAGGTGCTCAACGCGAAGCAGCACGAGCGTGAGGCGCACATCGTCGAGAACGCAGGGCAACTCGGGCAGGTGATGATCGCGACGAACATGGCGGGCCGCGGGACGGACATCAAACTCGGGAAGTTGACGCGCGAGGCGCTGCTGGACCACTGGCTGCGCCGGGGCATCGCGCCGCGGACGGTGACGCTCGAATCGACGGAGGAGCAACTGCGGGAGGCGGTCTTCCGCAAGATCGCGCCGAAGGAACTGGGCACGGCCAAGCGCGACGTGGAGACGATGCCGTTCGCGGAGTTGGAACTCGAGTTGCTGCGGCTGTGGGCGACGACGCACACGTATCTCGGGGACAAAGTGGCGAAGATGGGGGCCGAGGCGCTGCGCGACGCGCTCGACGAGAGCGGGCGGTTCCTGCTGCATCGCATCCGCTGGTTCCAATCGATCGAGGAGTTGGGCGGGCTGCATGTGATCGGGACGGAGCGGCACGAGGCGCGGCGGATCGACAACCAACTCCGCGGGCGGTCGGGCCGGCAGGGCGACCAGGGGTCGTCGCGGTTCTATGTGAGCCTCGAGGATGATCTGATGAAAATGTTCGCGGGCGAGACGCAGATGAAGATCCTCTCGAAACTGGGGATGAAAGAAGGCGACTCGATCGAGCATCCGTGGCTCTCCAAGAGCGTCGAGCGCGCCCAGCGCAAGGTCGAGGAGCGGAACTTCCAGGTTCGCAAGAACATCCTCGAATATGACGAGGTGATGGAGCATCAGCGGCAGACGTTCTACGGGCTGCGGCAGCGGGTGCTGGAGGGCCGCGACACCAAGGGCATCATCCTCGAGTACATCGACGACGCGGTGCGGGACGCGTGCGATGAGTATCTGGCACCGGTCTATCCGCTCTCGTGCATGGCGGAATACGCGCGGCAGCGGCTCGACACGAACATCGCGCCCGACCGGCTCAAGGGCCTGGAGGATTTCGAGATCGAGAAGCGGATCCGCGAGGAGGCGCTGGCCGAGGTGCGCTCGATGATCGACGTGACGCTGGGTGAATACATCCCGCGCGAGGGCGCGGAGGTGACGGTCGATCTCGACGTGCCGGGGCTGATCGGGTGGGCGCGGACGCGGTTCGGGGTCGAGTTGGCGGCGGCGGACGTCGACCCTTCGGGCTCGGATGACAGCATCGCGCATGTGCGCGGCGTGCTCGTCGATGCGGCGGAGAAGCGGATCGAGGCCACGGACCTCGCGGGCGTGCATCAGTTCTCGGCTGCTGATTACGGCGTGCAGCAACTGGTGGCGTGGGTGCGCAACAAGTTGGCCATCGAGGTGCCGGTGGAGGAGATCGCCAAGGCCCGCGAGAGCAAGGAGAATCCGCCGTCGGCGATCATCATGAAGCGGGCCCAGGAGGTCTATGCGAAGCGCGAGGCCGAGTATCCCGTCGAGTTCGTCATGGACCTGACGATGATGCTGATGCGTCAGAACCCCGGATATGCCGCGGCGAATCTGGCGGAATGGGCGAATCGCCGCTTCAACCTGGGCTGGACGGAGCAGACGGTCAAGAGCACGCCGCCCAATAAGATCCGTGAGCAGATCGCGGCGGCGTCGGCGGCGTTCGCCACGTCGGATTCGATCGCGCGGGTCGTGACCGAGGCGCAGGCGCGTACGACGGACGCCGCCCTGGCGACGTTCCTGAAGGATCGGCTGGGCACGACTCTGCCGGACTGGATGCGATACTTGGAGGGCCAAGAGCGGCTTGATGCGATCCGGGCGCGAGTCGAGGGCGTGCTGCGGGCCGAGTTGGTGCAGTTTGAGCAGACGGTGCTCTTGCAGACGCTGGACCAGATCTGGAAGGACCACCTCTACGGGATGGACCACCTTCGCGACGTGATCAACTTCCGGGCGTATAGCCAGCAGGACCCGCGGACGGAGTACAAGCGCGAGGGCTCGCGGCAGTTCCAGCAGATGCTGCGAGACGTGCGCGATCGGATCACGGACGACATTTTCAAGGTGCGATTGGTGCCGTCGCCCGCGATGATGCCTCAGCCTCCGAGGATGGCCCCGCCGACGCAGTTGCCGCCTGTTCCGAGGCCACAAGCGGTCGCGGCGGGCGAGCCGGAGTTCCGTCCGCTCGCGCCGCCGGCGAATCGGGGCGGGTTTGGGTCAGTGGGAACGAGTTCGATCACCGGGCCGGGCTTTGACATGGCACCACCCATGCCGCCACCGCCTCCGCCCCCGCCGCCGCCCCCGCCGCCTGTGCCGCCGACCATGGCATGAGCCGGTTAGGCGTGCGATAGGGACGGATGGAGGTGTTGAGGTCGTGTTGGAGCACGCCGAGGGCGGCTTTGCGCCGATACGCTTCTCGGATCAACGGCCTCGCGGCGGGCGTATAGAACTGCGTCCGCGTCTCGCGGGCCAAGGAGAATCGCATGATGGGCCTCACCCGCCGCGCGTTCACGCTCATCGAGCTTCTCGTCGTCATCGCGATCATCGCCGTGCTGCTCACGCTGAGCATCGCGGTGGGGTCGCGGGTGATCGGCTCGGGCAAGGGGCGGCAGACGGAGCAGACGATCAAGGTGCTCGACACGCTGCTGAGCGAGTATCTGCGGGCGAATGAGGACCGTGTGCCGAAGATGTACACGTTCCAGGACGGCGCGAACTTCTATGACTACCCGCTGATCGACGCGCGGCGGCTGGATACGGCGCCGACGGCCCCGGCGGACATCTTTGATGAGAAGGCCGACCCGGCCGAGCAGAGCCTGGCACGGTTTCTCGCGGTGGCCAAGGGCAACGACGTGACGGACGCGAGCCTGAAGGGGATCGATGCGAAGTTGATCCGCGAGACGTTCCTCGATCCGAACGCGACCGCGCCGAATGTGCGGAAGTTGCGTTCGCTGGAAGTTCTCGACGGCTGGGGTAAGCCGATCCGGTTCGTGCATCCGGCGTTTCAGCGCGGCTTCGGGCCGTACTTGAACACGAAGACGGCGGCGCTGGTGACGACGGGCCGTGCGCAGGACATGCAGATGATGATCCGCGTGAATGGCACGACTCCGAACACGACGGCCCGATATCGGCGCTCGTATCGCCCGTTTGATCCGGCGATGACCGCGGGCGTGGTGCCGAACCCGGTGGGTGACGCGGATGAGGGGATTTGTGCGGGCAACCGGCCGTATTTCTACTCGTCGGGCGCGGACAAGGACCCCGGCACGCGGAAGGACAACATCTATTCGACGGTGCCCACGCTGCCGGAAGAGACGAAGAAGTTCGAGTAGGCGGGTTGTGGGCGACGATCGATAGGTGGACGTGCGGCT
>JBJXFQ010000020.1:0-17303 GCA_046155605.1 Phycisphaerales bacterium | reverse complement strand
TTGGCACCTCGATGTCGGCTCATCACATCCTGGGACTGAAGGCGGCCCCAAGGGTTCGGCTGTTCGCCGATTAAAGTGGTACGCGAGCTGGGTTCAGACCGGCGTGAGCCAGGTCGGTCCCTATCTGCTGTGGGCGCTCCAAGCTTGAGAGGAGTCAACCCTAGTACGAGAGGATTGGGTTGGACGTACCCCTGGTGATCCAGTTGCACCGCTAGGTGCACAGCTGGGTAGCTACGTACGGCAGGGATAAACGCTGAAGGCATCTAAGCGTGAAGCCCCCCTCGAGATGAGGCTTGGTTGTCGCAAGACGAAAGACCCCTGGAAGACCACCAGGTTGATAGGCCGCGCGTGTAAGGGCAGAAATGCCTTCAGCGGAGCGGTACTAACGGTCGAAGGTCTGGTCGCACCAACCAGCCGTCGCGAGCTCGCTCCGCCCGGAGCACTCGCCCGCACTTGTTGTTCATGCTTCGTTCACGGTTGTCAATATCCGGCGTCAAACGCCTCCCTCCAATGCCCCGCATTGGCAGTTGGCGAGACGCCGCTCAGGTCGTCGTTCCAGCCGGATCTCTGGCCGGTCGCCTCCTCGGCGATCGTCCGGTTTGTCGGTGACAATAGGCCCCGGGAAACACCTGTTCCCATCCCGAACACAGCAGTTAAGCTGGGGCCGCCGATGATACTGCTACGCGGGAAAGTAGGTTATCGCCGACTTTTGGCCTCGCTCAGGTAAACCTGGGCGGGGCCTTTTCATTTTTCACCATCCCCCCACCACTACCTCCCCTGCTCCGCCTCGCCGACGCCACCCGAGCCGACGCAACCAGTGCGGCCCCCGCGGGTAGACGCTCCTGGTGACCCATGCGAACCACGCCATTTCTCATTCGTGCTCTGATCATTCTGCTGCCGTTCATCGCGGCCCCCGCCCTCGGCGACGGCAAGGTCTTCTCCGTCCCCTCCGCCATCCCCGCCACCATCCCCGATCAATCCGCCCTCATCGTCTGGCGCGACGGCATCCAGACGCTGGCGATCGAAACCTCCTTCGAAGGCGGCGGCAATGAACTGGCCTGGGTCGTGCCCACGCCCTCGCTGCCGACGGTCGAGGCCACGACGCCGGGTCTGTTCCCGACGCTGCGGTCCACGTTTGTGCCGGAGATCGAAGGGATCTCGGCGTACACGACGTACTTCGCGTGGCTCGTCGGCTGGATCACGGCGTGTCTGGTCGTCGGCTATGGACTGCGGGCGAGGGTCAGCAACTCGATGCTGTTCGCATTGCTTTCAGTGGCCCTCCTCGGCACGTTCACATGCTTGATGCCGACGCTCGGGAGAGTCCGCGGCTCGAGCGACAGGCCGACCATCGAGGACGGCGTCTCCGTCCACGATCGCAAAGTCGTCGGCGCATACGACGTCTCAACGATCTCAAGCGCCGATGGCACCTCGCTGGCGAACTGGCTTGTAAAGAACGGCTACGAAGTCCGCGGCGAGGACGAATCCGTGATCGCTCGATACGTCGCCGACGGCTGGTGCTTCGTGGCGTCGCGGATCCGGCGCGATGAAGCCGGCACGCCGGCGCGGCCGCATCCGCTCGTCCTCCGATTCGCGGCAAAAGAACCGGTCTACCCGATGCCACTGACGGGCACCGGCGGGCGCGCGCTGCAACTCGAACTCTTCGTCTTCGCCGACGGCGCGGCGACGGTGCCGGGGCTCGACGCGGCCTACATCGTGGCCACCAACCACGCCCGCCTGCGAGTGCTGAACATGCACCAAGAGGCAAAGCGACTGATCGGCGACCTGCCGACCGCCACGCGCCTGAGCGGGCGACTCCAACCCTCGCAGATGAAGGACGATCTGCGTGTGTCGCTGGCAAAGGCGGCCGGGGATCGGTGGCCGGTGCGATACTCTCGCGCCGAAGTGCCACGAGCGGCGATGGTCGCCGGGATCGGCACGGTGCTCGTGTCAGGTTGGGTGATCTTCGGCATGAGGCGCATACGAAAACTCCCGTGGCGCGTCCGCTGCCGCATCTGGGCCGGCGTCGCGGTCGTGGCGGCGGGGTTTGCGATCGCCGTGAGGTACGGGCTGCCGTCAGTGCAGACGCGGGTCACGAGATTTGGCTCGAGCTGGTCGTTTCACCAGTCCGTGGGACTTGAACTCGAACAACGTTTTGAGAAGGAAGAGTGGACGGACCGCGCGGCGATCACGCAACGAGTCGCGGCAGCGGCGGCGGAGATTGTCGCACTGCAATTTGGGGAGTACGCGCCCTATCTGACAGGCTTGGACATGCCGCGCCGTGAGGACTCGCCCGGAAACTGGCAACTGCGGTGGAGGTCCGAACGAGGGCAAGATTGGCTGGAATATGTGACGCTGGATCGGTGGCGGGGAGAGTTGGCGCTTCCTGTAGTGTCGACCAAGATGCAACGGTGAAGCGGAAGCGCCTCAGCCCGTCAATCGGATCGCCCGGGGCCGCATCATCATCCCACGGCCTCACCCAAAGTGCAGCCTGACACGCGCCAAGCAGCAGCACCGCACTCCCCGTCGAGCAGCGCCTTGCGGCTGATCCGCAAGGCAGAGCCTACTCCCCACCCCACATGTAATACGCTCGTCCGGGCGTAAGCCCTCCGGTGATCTCATCCAGCCGCACCAGGCTCATCCCCCGCTCCTCCGCCCGCGCCGGTTGTGTCGGCGTCGCCGCATACACGCTCTGCGGCCGCGCCAAACTCTCAGGCGTGTACTTCACCATCCGCGCCGGCCCGATCCCCGCCAACGTCTTCGCCCGCTCGAACGCATCGCGCACGCCCCCGACACGATCGACCAGCCCCGCCCTCGCCGCCGCCAAGCCCGTCACCACGCGACCGTCCGTCAGTTCATCCACGCGTCCCGGCTCGATCGTCCGACGCGAGAGCACAAGCCCGCGAAATCCAGCGTAAAACTCGTCCACCATCGCCTGCAAAACCTCGTATTGCCCCTCGCGCATCGGCTCCAGCGGGTTCGCCATGTCCTTGTTCGCGCCGCTCTTGACCGACCGCGACACGACGCCGACCCGCGACAGACCCTGGCTCAGGTTGATCGTCGTCATGATGACCCCGATCGAGCCCGTGATGCCCGTCGGCTCGGCCACGATCTCGTCCGCCGCCAGCGCGACGTAATAGCCCCCGCTCGCCGCCACCTCGCCCAGCGACGCCACGATCGGCTTGCCCGTTCGCTGCCGAAACGAGCGCAACTCGCGGTACATCGCGTCGCTCGCCGTCACCGTGCCGCCGGGTGAGTTGATCTGCAGCACGACGGCCTTCACCGCCCGATCCCCCTCAGCCATTTTCAGCCGCGTGACAAGCGAATCGATCGACCCCGGCCCGCCGCCAAGCCCAGGGATCAATCCGTCCTCACGATCCGCGATCACCCCGCGAATGTCGATCACCGCCACCTTGTCGCCGCGCGCCCCCGCGTCACGCTCGACCTCCGTCTCGCCCAGCCGCCCAGGGTTGTCAAAGAGCGTCATCGATACCGTCACGGGCTGGCATCCCGCGGCCAACATCACCGCCGCGAAGACTGCCACTGCCCCGCCGCCGAGCCTCACCAACGCTTCCTGCTTGTTCTGCATGCGCGGAGTCTACTCCACGGCCGCCCTTCATCGTGCCTCTGACTTCGCCCTCTCGCCCATGCCCGTGCGATCCTGCCGTGCCACTGGCTTCGCCGTCTCGGCGATGCCAGTGAGTTCCACACCACGCCTTCGCCTCGTCTCGAGTTCGGTGCGTTACAACCGCGCGATCCACGCCCGTGCCGCCTCAGCCTGCTTCGCCACCCCGCGCAGGTCCGCCACCATCGCGCCCCGATAGCCCGCCACATGCGCCGCCGCCACGTACGCCGCGATATCAAGCCCCTGCCCCGGAAACGTCGGCGAAACTCGCTGCCCCGACGCCCAGGTGCTCAGCCGCGCCGACATCAGGCGAGTCCCCGCCCTCGCCGCCACAGTGACAGGGTCGCCGCCGCTTGCCATCACCGTCGCCGGATCGATCCCCACGCCGATCGGCCCTTCCGCCGCGCCGCCGCTCGCCGCCATCGTCCCATGATCCGCGAGCAAAGCGCCCAATTCTTGCGCCCGCCGCGAGAGTTCCGCACGCACCTCCCCCGACTCCGGCAACTCCACGCTCACCACCCCGCGCGTGCCGCCTCCCACCAGGCCCGTCAACTCCGTCGCCAGTTCCATCGCGGCCACCACCGCCTCCACCGCGCGCCCCGCCTTCACGCCATCCCCAAAGTGCGCCGGCGGAATCCACAAATCAAGCCCCGAAACCGCCAGTTCCGCCCTCCGCATCAGCGCCGCAACCTCCCGACGCGCCGACCGATCAAGTTGCCGCGGCCTCACGCCGACCAACGCCGCATCGATCTGCACGGCCCGCGCCCCAATGCTCGCCGCCCACGCGAACGTCCGCCGCGCATCGACCACGCCGCCCTCACACCAGGGCAGCCCCACGCCCCCCGCCAGCCCCGCCATTGAGATCGAGATCGGCATCATGCGATCGTTGTAGCCGCCTCGCGCCGCCCGTGCCAGGATCGTCCGACCCGGTACCACCCAAACCCGTCCCGCGCCCTCTCCGTACTATCCCTCATGCGCCCACGACGCACCACGCGCCAGATCACCCTCGGCAACGACCGCACCGGCATCCTCACCATCGGCGGCGACGCCCCCGTCTCCGTCCAGACCATGACCGCCGGCTACACCCACGACATCGACGCCTGCGTCGCGGAGATCAACCGTCTGCACGCGGCCGGGGCCGATGCCGTCCGCGTCGCCGTGCCCGAGAAAAAAGACACCGACGCCCTCCGTGAGATCCTCCGCCAGACCCGCGTCCCGATCGTCGCCGATGTCCACTTCCACTTCCAGCGCGCCCTCGAAGCCGTCGAGGCCGGCGCCCACAAGATCCGCCTCAACCCCGGCAACATCACCGACCGCGATCAGGTCAACGCCGTCATTGACGCCTGCAAGGCCGCCCGCATCCCCATCCGCGTCGGCGTCAACGAGGGCTCCATCATCGAGCGCAAGGACAAGCAGAAGCGCATGAAAGAACTCGGTGCCGTCTTCTCGGATCGCAAGCACGGCTACCTCCTCGCCATCATGATCGCCAAACTCGAGGAATACCTCGACATCTTCCACGAGCGTGATTTCTTCGACATCGCGATCTCCGCCAAGAGCATGGACGCCGCTCTCGTCATCGACGCCTATACCGAGATCAGCCAGCGCTTCGATTACCCGCTCCACCTCGGCGTCACCCACGCCGGCCCGCGCGAAACCGGAGCCATCCGCTCCATCGCCGCACTCTCCGCGCTCCTCGCCAATGGCATCGGCGACACCATCCGAATCTCCTACGCCTCCGACCACATCGACGAGGTCAAGGACGGGCTCGAACTCCTCTACTCCCTCGGCCTCCGCCAACGCATCGGCGTCGACCTCATCGCCTGCCCCACCTGCGGCCGCATCCAGGTCGATCTCTTCACCCTCGTCCAGCAGGTCCGCGAGTCCCTCGCCGCCAAGGTCTCTCTCCCCATGAAGGTCGCGGTCATGGGCTGCGTCGTCAACGGGCCGGGCGAGGCCGAGGGTGCCGACGTCGCCGTCTTTGCCGGCGACCGTCGCGGCATCATCTACGTTCAGGGCCAGAAGGTCGCCAACGTCACCGAGGATCAGATCCTCCCCACCCTCCTCCGCGAGTGCCTCGCCTTCCAGGACGAAGTCCTCGCCGGCCGCGCCAAACTCGGCGACAAAAAGGTCGAGATCATCCCGCCCGATCCGCTCGGCGAACTCGGCTCGGGCTGGGAGAAAATCGCCGCCGGCCAGGTCAGCGAGCGTGCCGTCCCCCTCACCGTGCGCGGCCAATAGGAACGCCGGCTATTTCTTCTTCGCTCGCTTCGTCTGCGCCTCCAGCATCGAGCCGATCATCTTCCGCGTCGCCGTCAGTTGCCCCGGCGTCAGCCCCGCCGCCTTCGCGTCCACCCGCATCGCCGTACGCCACTCGTCGCCCGCCGGCGAATACCCAAACTCACGCACCAGCCGCCGCTCCAAGTCCGGCAGGTGGCCCCCGCCATAGATGATCGCCACGCTCTTCACCCCAGGCTCGTTCTCGATGATCGCCCTCAGGTCCGTCAGCACCGCCGTGTTCCGATCCACCACGATCACCTCCATCAGCGCGCCCATCTCGCCGCCGAGGCCCGCAAACAGCGCGTCCGCACGCCCGATCGTCTCGATCATCGCCACCCGCAGCATCGCCCGCGATTCCGGCGTCGAGCCCAGCAGCCCGATCAGGAAACCCGCAAGTTTGGACCCCATCGACGAGCCATCCAGCATCGAAAAGAGCATCCCGCCGTCCGCGCCCGCTTGTTCCAGCCGCGCTTCCACCTGATCGATCGAGAGGTCGCTGTTCCGCCAGTTCGCCCGATCGTGGTGCATCGCCGTCAGTTGAAACTCCACCTCCAACGCATCGGCCAACCGCTGCTGAATCCCCTTGCTCCGGTCCCCAAGTTCGCTCTTGTTCAGCGGCTTCTGGTCCGACAGCCGCAGATCCGCGTCGATGCCATCGCCGCCCACACGGCCATCCGCGCCGAGGCTCACCACCTCGACCCGTGCCCGCTCGCCCTCCGCCGTCGCCGGCACCAGCGTGTACACGATCGCGTTTCCCCACGCATCCACGCTCGACGACTTCAAGAGGTCCGCCATCCGGCCCATCCCGCTCGCCGCGATCTCGTCGAGCGTCTTCGGATAGCGCTTCTCCTGCATCCGAAACCGTTCCACCGCAACGCCCACGAATCGCACACGCTGCTCCGAACGCTTCCGCCTGGCCTCGTCCGTCTGTGGCACCACGCCGTCATGCCGCGCGTCGCCGGCCCCCGCCGGTTTGACGCTCTCGAAGAGCACCACGTCCTGCGCATCGAGAAACCCCTGCAAATCCCGATAAAACGCCCCCTCGGCAATATGCACCGCCGCCGCAAAGTACACCACGGGCCCGCGCGCGCGCCCGCCTCCATCCGCCGCACCGTCTACAGCCTCAAACTTCCGAACCGCCATCTCCAGCCGCGTCACACCGCCATCATCCACCACGCGCATGTACGGCTTCGGCTCGTGCGCCGCTCGATCCTCCGCTCCGCCTGACGCCGCCACGCAAAGCGCAATGGTGCCAACCGCGACATACGACGTTCTACATTTCATGGCGTGGCCTCGAGTATGGTGTGCCAGGGCAGTACGGGCTTCTGAGGGTGTTGCCCCTGTATCAAGGGTACGGCTTCCGCGCGGGCTTGCGTCGGACGCATTTCCGTTGCATAATGCGCGCACGGGGAGTGGGGGGGGTAGGTCCGAGTTTCCATTTCGCTTCCAGGAGTCAGTTCCATGAAGTCCATCGCCGCCCTCATGCTCGCCGCCGGCACCGCCGCCCCGAGCCTCGCTCAGTGCACCAGTTCCGGCCCCGATGTCATCGTCGGTGCCATCCTCCGCGATAACTATTTCAGCCCCGACGACACCGGCCCCGCCGCCAACTACACCGCCTCGGGCGGCATCGACGCCTTCTCCATCGGCACCTACTCCTGCAACATCGGTAACGTCTGGCTCAACTGGTTCGACTTCAACAACCAGCACCCCGTCATCGGCCAGAACCTCTACAAGTACAAGACTGTCTCCGGCTCAGGCCGCTTCGAGCAGATCGGCCAATCCTGGCTCAAGCACGGCTTCTTCGCCCTCAGCGACATCCTCTGCTGCCCGACCTGCCAGACCACCGATGGCACGCACCTCGGCGTCGGGTGTGCAGACCCCTACACCGCCACACGCAACGGCTTCCAGACCAACCTCGGACCCAAGTTTCAGGTCAACGCATGGACCGGCGGTTTCACCTATCCGCCCGCCAACCCTGCCTTCTCCGGCACCACCGCACGCCGCCTTCAAGCCAAGACCAGCGAACTCGAAGCCTCTTCCGCCAGCGTCCGCTACTTCGTCGAGGCCCAATACGTCAGCCCCGACGACGCCGCCAACGGCAACCAGAACAACAACGCCTCCTACCGCGAAGCCACACTCACCGGCACCACCGATTTCAGCATGAGCCTCATCGGCACCACCAACCGCACGCTCCCCGCCATCCGCGCGTGGAAGGTCATCGACCCCGCCGTCACCGAGACCACCTTCCAGATTCCCTCCGAGGGCCGTATCGTCATCTCCTCCAAGGCCACCAACCTCGGCACCGGTTTCTGGCACTATGAGTTCGCCATCTTCAACCTCAACTCCGATCGCTCCATCGGCTCCTTCACCGTCCCACTGCCTGCCACCGCCGCCGTCTCCAACATCGGCTTCCACGATGTCGACTACCTCAACGGCGATGGCCAGGGCAACGTCAGCGTCAGCGGCACCGACTGGATCGGCTCCCGCGTCGGCAACACCATCGTCTGGGCCGCGCCAACCTTCGCTTCCACGCCCAACGGCAACGCCATCCGCTGGGGAACCATGTACAACTTCCGCTTCGATGCCAATGTCGCCCCCAACCTCGCCGGACAGGCCACCATCGGCACCTGGAAAGTCGGCGGTTCGCACAACGTTGCCGCCCAGGTGCCCACGCTGACGGCCGCCTGCTACGCCAACTGCGACAACTCGACGAGCGCCCCGGTGTTGAACGTCAACGACTTTACCTGCTTCCTCAACAAGTATGCCGCAGGCGACACCACCGCCAACTGCGACAACTCCACGGCCGCGCCGGTCCTCAACATCAACGACTTCACCTGCTTCCTCAACCTCTTCGCGGTCGGCTGCACCTGATGCGGCATCTACTCATCACGCCAATCCCGGTTGCGTTTCAGAGGACTCTCTTCATCTGAGTCCTCACTTCAGTCTTCATTTTGATTTCTATCGCGGTATCGCTTGGAGTTTTCTTACTTCCTCCCCCGCCACGCCTCCGCCTTCGCGCCGTGCCCCTTCCCGGCCTCTGCCGCCTCCCACTTGTCGTACAGATCGACCATGATCGTCGCCAGACGCTTCATCCGCGCTGCATCAGGCGGTCGCGAGGCGAGCGCCCGCTCCGACTCTAACGCCAGCGCCTCGGCCTCCGCAAACCGCTTCTGCTCGGCACGCACCCGCGCCATCGCGTGCAGCGAGTCGATCGTCGTCGGATGCGTCGGACCCAGCGTCTTCCGACGGCCCCCCAACGCCTCCGCCAGCATTTCCGCCGCCTCGTCCAGTCTTCCCATGTCGCGCAGAATCACCCCGAGGTTGTTCAGCGAGGTCAGCGTCCGCGACGCCCCGGGAGGCAGCAGCCTCCTCCGCTTCTCCAGCACATCCCGAAACAGCGGCTCCGCCTCCGCATACATCTTCTTGCGAAAATACAGGAACGCAAGATTGTTCTGCGAGATCATCGTGTCCGCGTGCTCGGGACCTAATGTGCGAGCCCTCGCCTCATACGCCCCACGCACATACGGCTCCGCCTCGTCGAGCCTTTCGATCGAATCCAGGTAGCCCCCCAGATTCGCCATCGACTGCAGTGTCTTCGGATGCTCCGGACCAAGCATCCGCTTCCGACACTCATAGGCCTGCTCATAGAGCGGCCCGGCCTCATCAAATCGGCCTAGGTCCTTCAGCACCGCCGCCAGACTCCCCATCGAATCGATCGTGTCCGAATGGTCCGCGCCCAGCAGCCGCAGGCGGCGGTCATACGACTCGCGGAAAAGCCCCTCCGCTTCCTCCGGCTTCCCTTGCGCTCGAAGCGACGACGCGATGTTGTTCACCGCCAGCAGCGACTTGGGGTGGTCCTCGCCATACACCCGCCGATACCCCTCCAGCGACTGCCGATAGAGCGCCTCCGCCTGCTCCGGCTTGTCCGCGTCCTGCAGCATGAACCCCAGGTTGTTCAGCGACGCGAGCGTGTCTGGGTGCCACTCGCCCGAGGCCTTCCGCCTGATCGCCAACGCCTCACGCATCGCCGCGACCGCCTTGTCGATCTGATTCCGCTCCCGGTAGATGAACGCCAGGTTGCTGATCGCGCCGGCCGTCTCCGCGTGCTCCGCGCCATGCACCCGCCTGCTCATCTCGACGGCCTCGGTCCCCAGCGCCTCCGCCTCGTCGAATCGCCCCTGCGATCCCCGATATGCGCCCAGATTCAGCACCGCCGTGAGCGTCGTCCGGTGGTCATTGCCCAGCACCCGCCTCGAAACCTCGCACACCTTCTCATAGATCGGCCCCGCCTCCGCGATCTTCCCGCGCGCACGCAGCAGTTCCGCCTTGTTGATCAGCGAGACCAGCGTCTCCGGATGCTCCGCACCCAGTTCTCGATCGCGGATCGCCAGCGCCTCGTTCTGAGGCTCCTCCGCCCGTTCCAGCAGCCCGAGAGTCGACGCGGTGTCCGCCAGAATCTGCAGCAGCCGCGCCCGCAGGATCGGCTGGTTCTTGAACTGCTCGTTGATCGCCTCGATCGAGCGCGCAAACAGCGTCTCGTCCAGCGCCCGCAGCGCCACGCTCGTGATGTTGCCCCGCGCCAGCAGCGTTCGCAGCGCCTCCAGATTCCGCTCGACCTCCTCTGGCGGCAGGTTGGCCTTCTCCAGCCCCCGCCGCGTGTCCTCCACCAGCGCGGTCCGCACCGACGCGCCGAAACTCTCCGGATCGATCCCCGACAGTTGCGCCGCCTGGAACTTCGACACCTCGTCCAACTCGTCCGCTCGCTTCGTCGCCAGCGCCTCGGCCTTCGCCAACTCCTCCGCACGGGTTCTGGCCAGCGTCTCGGCCTTCTCTGCCTTCGCACGCATCGCCGACTCGCGCACCGCAAACGTCGCCGTCCCGATCAGCCCGATCACCAGCGACGCCACCACCAGCCCCGCCGCGATCACCCCCGTCCGATTCCGCCGCGCAAACTTCCTCAGCCGATACCCCGCCGATGCCGGCCCCGCCATCACCGGCTGGCCTGCGAGAAACCGCCCGATCTCCGCCTCCAGTTCGCTCGCCGTCTCGTACCGCCGCGACCGGTCCTTCTCCAACGCCCTCATCACGATCCAGTCCAACTCGCCCCGGATCGCGCTCTGCAGCCGCCGCGCCTCCGTGCCCCGGTTTGCCGCCACCGACGGCAACTGCTTCTCCGCCGTCCCCACGCGCGTGCTTGGCCTGGGCGGCTCCTCCTCCGCGATGATCCGCTGGATCTCGCCATACGCCGCCGATCGCAGCCGCTTGCCCTCAAACGGCGTCACGCCCGTCAGCAACTCATACAGCAGCACGCCCAGCGAATACACATCCGTCCGCGTGTCGATGTCCGACGAGCCCTCCGCCTGCTCCGGGCTCATGTACTCCGGCGTCCCGATCATCTGCCGCAACTCGGTGAACGCCGCTCGTTCCACCTCCGACCGATCCGTCGCCTTCGCGATCCCAAAGTCGATCACCCGCGCCTGGTGCCCCCCGTCCCGCTCGCTCACCAGCACGTTGCTCGGCTTGATGTCCCGATGGATGATCCCTTTGCCGTGCGCGTGCTGCACCGCCGCGCACACCTGCTGGAAGAGCCGCAGCCGCTCCTTCAGTGAGAGCCGCCGCCGATCGCAATAGTGCGTGATCGCCTCGCCCTCGACATACTCCATCGCGAAAAACGGCCGACCCGAGTCCGTCGCCCCGGCGTCAAATACCTTCGCGATGTTCGGATGATCCATCAGCGCCAACGCCTGACGCTCGCGCTCGAACCGCGCCACCACCGCCGACGTGTCCATCCCGCGCTTGATGATCTTGAGCGCCACCCGCCGACGCACGGGTGACTCCTGCTCCGCCAGATGCACCGTCCCGAATCCACCCTCGCCCAGAACCCCCACGATCCGATACGGCCCGATCACCGTTCCCATCATCTCGCTCGGGTCCGACCCTCGAAACCGCCGCGATTCCCCGTCCGGGTCCACCGTCGGCCCGCGCAGAAACGGATCGTCTCCCTCCGCCGACCTCAGCAGCGATTCCACCCGTTCGAGCAGCCTCCGATCGCCCCGGCACGCACGCTCCAGATACCCCGCGCGCTCCCCCTCGGGCAGTTCGATCGCCTCCCCAAAGATCGCCTTGACTTTCGCCGCCTCGTTCTCGCTCATGCGACCTCTGGAATCCGCGCGCTCCTACTCCTCGCGCTCCAGCGTCTCGCGCAGTCACGCCCGCGCGAACGCCCACTCCCGCCGAACCGACCGCGGCGATATCTCCAGCGCATCCGCCACCGCATCAACCTCCAAACCGGCATAGAACCGCAGCCGAACCACCGCCGCCGCCTGAGGGTCCGCTCCCTCTAGGCGAGTGATCGCGTCATCGAGGGCCAGAATTCCGGCCGGTTCCGTCGCCATCGCCAGATCAGCGATGTTCGACGCTGCCAGCGCCGCCTTCCCGCCCCCGCGCTTGTCGGCGTTTCGTGCCCGCGCGTGATCGACCAGGATCCGCCGCATCGCCTCCGCCGCCGCCGCGTAGAAGTGCCGCCGCCCGTTCCACTTGACCTCCACACGCCCCATCAACTTCATGTACGCTTCGTTCACCAGCGCCGTCGCCTGGAGCGTGTGGTCACGCCGCTCCCCGGCCATCCGGCTCCGCGCCAGCACGCGCAGTTCGTCATACACCAGCGCAAACAACTGCTCCGGCGCGCGCGCGTCCCCCTCGGCCGCCGCCAGCAGCAGCCGCGAGACCGTTGACGGGTCATGCTCGCGCGGGTTGATGCCCTCTTCCATCGTCCAGAGTGTACCGACCACCCCGCTACGGCAAACCCGACCATGCCTCGAACATCGCCCACGTCGCTAGAACGGCCTCATCCACTCCAGCCACCGTTCCAGTTCCTCCTCATCCAGCCGCATCACCTTTCCGGCATCCAGCCCCTCCGGCGGCGGCTTCAACTCCGCCAACCGTTCGTACACCCGTCGCCGATCCTGCCCCTCCGTCCGCGAAAGCAGATGCCACAGACTCAGCGCATCGCGCGGCCGCGCCAACGCCAGCACCACCTCCATCGCCCCGACATCTCCGCGATCAAACGCCGCCAACCCCTCCACAAACTCCGTCCCCGCATCCTCAAAGTACGGCGTCCCAGGCCCCGCGCCTGCCGCTACCCGGCACATCCCGCCGCCCATCGGAACCCACGCCCGCTTCCCGTGCCCCGCAAGTTCCACATACCCCAGCGTCACGCGCAGGACCGCCGTCCCATCCTCCTCAACCTCCATCACATACGCGCACCCAAGGTCGATCGCCCGAGCCGACGGCGTGTCCACAAAGAACACCCGCGGCGGCGCGTGGATCGTCGCCTCAATCCGCCCACGCGCCAACTCCATCACATGCCGCCCCGGGCCGATCCCCGACAGCCGCACGCGCGTCCCCGGCTCGATCACCACCGTCCCCACGCTCGGGTCCGCGATCGCCGCACGCGACGATCCGTCCGTCTCGATCCACTCGCCCACACGCGCCGACCCGCTCCCCGACAAGGTCCTTCCCGCTACCTGCGGCAAGCCCTCCAGCGATGCGATCGCCCACTCCCCGCTCGCCGGTCGATGCGCGATTCGCACGCCCAGCAGCGTCAGCATCACCATCGCAGCCGCCGCCAGCCACGCGCGCCGTAGTCCCGCTCGCCGTTCGATCCCTTCCGCGACCGGCGTGACTTGCTCGTGCCGTTCTGGCGACGCCGGTCCCGCGCGCCACCGCTCCGCCGCTTCTGCCGCCATCGGCCCAACCCGCATGGGCCGCAGCATCGCTTCCAGCCGCGCCACATCGTCATCGACCGGCCCGCTCTTGTCCCACAGATACTCGCCGCCTTGTCGACTCATGGCGATTCCTCCGCGCTCATGCCCAGCCGCTCTCGCAGCAGCGCAAACCCCCGATGCAGGTGGACCCGCACCGATCCGTGCGTCATTCCCGTCCGCGCCGCGATCTCCGGCCCGGTCAAACCCTCTACCAAACGCAACAGCAGCGTCTGGCGATACGCCTCCGGCAGCGCTCGTATCGCTGCCAATGCCTCGCTCGCCTCGGCGCTTGCGACCGGCCCGCTCTCCCCGCGCGCCCGCCCCGCCGCGCTCGGATCGGCATCCTCCCGCGGCTTCCTCCCCCTAGCCAGCGTCACCGCCGCGTGCCGCGCGATCGCCGCCAGCCACCCGCCCGCCGCCTCCGGCTCCTGGAGCGCCTCGAGCCGATCGAAAGCGCGGACGAAGACCTCCTGCGTCAGGTCATCCGCGTCCGCGTGATCCACTCGCGCCAGCAGCACGGCATGGACCAGCGGCGCGAACCGCGCATAGAAGCACGCCATCGCGACACGATCACCGGACCGTGCCGCGATGACGAGCGCCGTCGTGCTCGGCTCCTCGCCGCGAGGCTCATTTGCCGGCGCGGGTTTCATCCTTCGTGTCCTTGCGCATCTCGTCGATCTTCTTCCCGCCAAAGACCAGGTTGGTCTCGATGCTCCTGGCCAGCGCCGAGCCCTGCTCCGCGCCCGCCACCGCCCGCTTCAGGTGCTTCTGCGCGATCGATCGGTCCTTGTCCGCCGCGATCACCGCCGCGCCAAACGACTTCGCCGCGTCGCCCGGGTCCATCTCGATCGCCCGCTCGACCCACGCCATGCCCGCCATGTTGTAGCGTTCGCCCGGCTCGCCGTCGAGTTTCGCGCCGGCCTGCGTGATCGTCGCCACCCACATCCCGGCCACAAACAGCGCCCCAGCCGCGTCCTTCTGTTCCGCCGACGCATCCAGCGCCCGCGCCAACAGCCGCTCGTGGAGCCGATGCGCCAGCGCCGCGTTGTCGCCCACGGCGGTCACCGCGCGCCGGATCGTCTCCATCTTGCCCAGCGTCGTCTTCGCCTCATCGAGCGACTTGATCGTCCGCTCGACCAGCCCGTCGTGGTCCTTGCCGCGCTTCGTCTCGGCGAGCGAGACCGTCTCATCGCACTGGTAAGGGAAGCAAAGCAGCGGCGGCCCCGCGACCGCCGACGCCGCCATCATCCCCACCGCCGCCGCCACCACCAGACGCTGCACTCGATTCATGGACTTTCCTTTCGATTTGAGGGCCGCCATGCATGACGCGTGCCGCGGGCCGAGTGTTAGCAACGATTTCCCGCCATGAGTCGCTCCTTCGCCACGTTGCACGGCCTTTTATTGCTCTCATGCCCCTCCGCATCGACATTCTCACCACATTCCCAGAACTCTTCTCGCCCGATCCGCCCGCGCTGCTTGGCGTCAGCATCCCCGCCCGCGCCCGTCGCGCCGGCCTCGTCGATTGGCACCCCTCCGACATCCGCGCCTTCGCCGACAACAAGCATAAAAAGACGGACGATCGCCCCTTCGGCGGCGGCCCGGGCATGGTCATGATGTGCCAGCCGCTGTATGACGCCGTCCTCGCCGCCGAGGCTTCCGACCCGCGTCCCGCCACGCGAATCCTGCTCTCGCCGCAGGGCACGCCGCTGACGCAATCGCTGGTCGAGCACCTTGCCACGCTCCCGCGCCTGCTCCTCATCGCCGGCCATTACGAGGGCATCGACGAGCGCGTCATCACCAAACTCGCGCCCCTCGAAATCAGCGTCGGCGATTACGTTCTTTCCAGCGGCGAACTCGCCGCCCTCGTCCTCATCGACGCCGTCGTCCGCCTCCTCCCCGGAGCGCTCGGCGACGACCTCTCGGCACTCTCCGATAGTTTCAGCCCCGTCGTGCCGCCTCGCCCATCTCCGCCGCTGCCGAAGTCTCGCGCGGCCGCATCCTCCCCGGCCCCGCTCCGCCTTCTCGACTGCCCGCACTACACCCGCCCGCGAGAATGGATGGGCATGGCCGTCCCCGACGTCCTCATCAGCGGCAACCACGAGGACGTCGCCCGCTGGCGCTACCAGCAACAACTCGAACGCACCCGCTACCGCAGGCCGGACCTGCTCGACACTCCAGCGCCCTCTGCCGCTCCCCCCTCCGCGTCACGGTGATCATTCCGTGACTTCTGCGTACGCCGACGCTTCTGTTCGGAGGCCGGGTGTCGTCGCAGCCACCGGGGCTCGTGCGAAGACGAGTCGAGGTTGTCAAGTGAGCGGCGGGATGCCGCCGGTGTGTGCGCACGGCGGTTGAGGAGCCGATAGCAGGATGGTGACGGAAGCGGTGGAGATTCCGGCGTGGTTTGCGGCGTTGCGGCGCGGGTTTTTGGTGTATGTGCGTGTGGAGTGCGGGCTGTCGCACAACACGCTGCTGGCGTATGGGCGCGACCTGAATGACCTCGGACGGGACCTCGCGGAAGTGGGGGGTGCGCGGGCGGTGACGGCGCGGGACGTGGCGGGGCACATCGCGTCGCTCAAGACGCGGCAGGGGCTGACCGGCTCATCGGTGATTCGGCACCTGGCGACGATGCGGGTGTTCTTTCGCTGGATGGTGGCGACGGGGAAGTTGGAGGAGGATCCGACGGCGGCGTTGGAGAGGCCGATGCGGTGGCGGCGGTTGCCTGGTGTGATGTCGCCGGCGAAGGTGAGGGCGCTGTTGGCGGGGCCGCAGCCGGAGGCGGGCGGCGTGCCGCTGTGGCTGCGTGATCGGGCGCTGCTGGAGTTGATGTACGCGAGCGGGCTGCGAGCGTCGGAGGCGGCGACGGTGGGCGTGGAGGATGTGAACTCGCGGATCGGGGTGGTGCGGGTGGTGGGGAAGGGGGATAAGGAGCGCCTGGTGCCGGTGGGGAAGCCGGCGGTGGCGGCGGTGGTTGCGTATCTGCGGGAGTGCCGGCCGCTGCTGGTTAGAGGAGACTCCAGGGATCGAGGGCGGCTGCTGCTGTCGCGGACGGGTCGGCCGCTGGAGCGGGTGGCGGTGTGGCAGATCGTTGGTCGTGTGGCGCGGGCGGCGGGGCTTCGCGACGTGCATCCGCACATGCTGCGGCACAGTTTCGCGACGCATCTGCTGATCGGGGGTGCGGATTTGCGGGTGGTGCAGGAGTTGCTCGGTCATGCGGACATTGCGACGACGCAGGTGTACACGCATGTGGACCGGAGCCGATTGAAGGCGGTGCATCAGAAGTACCACCCGCGGGGGTAGCGACGGAGGGAGGCAAAGAGAACGCGGAGGTCGTGGGGGAGGCGGAGGGGCGCGGAGGGGTGGAAGCGGGCACGGGCATCGACGAAGCGTCGAAGCCCGTGGCACGGGGAGGGGTGGCACGGGGAGGGGCGGCACGAGGAGAGGTGGCAGGGGGAGCGGCGGCACGGGGAGCGGTGGGACGTGGGCCGGAGGCATGGGGACGGGATCGGAGGATGGCGGCGGCGGCGAGGCGTGCGCGGACGGGGTCGTGGCCGCGGGCCTGATGTAACAAGATGTGGAGCGCCTCGGCCTGGGATTCGAGGAGGAGTTGGTTATATTCTGTCGGTGTCATGCGCGTCTCG
>JBJXFQ010000019.1:0-128276 GCA_046155605.1 Phycisphaerales bacterium | reverse complement strand
TGCGCGGGCATATTCGACGCCGGAGCGGCAGGGGCTCGTCGCACAGGGCCGCGATCGGCTCGTCGTGGTGGCGTTCGCGGGCGTGAACGTCGGCGAGGTCGAGCGCGCGATCTGGGGCATCCCCGGCGCGCTTATTCTGAATGAGGAGCAGATCGGCGACTCGATGGAACTGACGATCGAGGTGGCCAGTGCCGACACGGGCCGCCTCGTGACGATTCCCGGCGTGCAATACATCGAGCCCGCGCCGGAGGTCACGCCGCGCAACTCGACGACGCGCTGGATCGTGCAGAGCAACATGGCGGGGGTCTATCCCGTCTATGCCGCGGGCATCCGCGGCGAGAACCAGATCGTCGGCATCACCGACGGCAAGATCGACACGAACCACTGCTCGTTCCGCGACGCCGTCAACCCGATCGGCCCGGCCCACCGCAAGATCATCGCGTACAACACCGCGCTGGGCGCGGACTTCCACGGCACGCACGTCGGCGGCATCGCCGCGGGCGACGCCGGGTCTGACACCGCCGACACCCGAGGGATCGCGTACAACGCCAAGATCGTCTTTGACGACATCCCGAGTTTCACCGAGACGGCGATGAACGCGGTGCTCGTGCAGCACCACGGGCAGGGCGCGCGGGCCCACACGAACAGTTGGGGCAACGACGGGACGACGGCCTATGACAGCCTCTGCCGCGGCGTCGATATCTTCTCTTACAACAACGAGGACAGCCTCGTGCTCTTCGCCGTGACGAATACTTCGACGCTCAAGAACCCCGAGAACGCGAAGAATCTGCTGGCCATCGGCAACAGCGGCGACACGCCCAGCCAGGGCACGATCTGCACCGGCGGCACCGGCCCCACCTCTGACGGCCGGCGCAAGCCCGAACTCTGGGCACCCGGGTGCAACACGCAATCGGCCAGTTCCGGCACGACGTGCGGGATCACCGGCGCGACCGGCACGAGCATGGCAAGCCCTGCCTCGGCCGGCGTCGCGCTCCTCGTCCGCCAGTATTTCACCGACGGCTACTACCCCACGGGCATCGCCTCCGGTGCCGGCTTCGTGCCCACCGCCGCCCTCATCAAGGCCACCATGCTCAACTCGTGCGTGGATATGACCGGCCCGGCTGGCTATCCGAGCAACGCCGAGGGCTGGGGCCGCGTGCTTCTCGACAACTCGCTCGTCTTCCCCGGCGACACGCGCAAACTCCTCGTCACCGACGTGCGCAACGCCTCGGGCCTCTCGACTGGTGCCTCCACCGACCTCAACATCAACGTGCTGGGTTCGGGCCAGCAGTTCCGCGTGACGGTCGCCTGGACCGAGCCGCCCGCGACCGCCGGCGCGTCCTTTGCCGCGATCAATGACCTTGATCTCGAAGTCGTTGCGCCCAACGGCGATCTCTACAAGGGCAACGTTTTCAACACGGCCGTCGGCGCTTCGATCATCGGCGGCGTCAAGGACGATCGCAATAACGTCGAGCAGGTCCATGTCAACTCCCCGCAGGTCGGGAGTTGGACAGTGCGGGTCCGAGGGACGAACGTCGCCGTTGGCACGCAGGGCTACGCGATCGTGGTGACGGGCGACATCGTGGGCGGCACGCCCCCGCCGCTGGTCATCAATCTGCCGATGGGCGCGCCCACGCTCATCGCGCCGGACGTGACGACCGACATCGCCGTGCAGGTGATTCCCGGCACGCAGACGGTCGTGCCCGGCAGCCCGACGCTCCGCTATCGCGCCACGGGATCGGGATCGTTCCTTTCGAGCCCTCTCGCGGCGCTCGGCGGCAACGACTATCGCGCCACGCTCCCCGCTTTCGCCTGCGCCGACACGCCCCAGTTCTATTTCACGGCGATGGGCAGCGGCGGGGCGACCGCCTCGCTCCCCGGCAACGCGCCGGCCGGCTTTCTCAGCGCCACCGTTGGCACGCTCGCCACCACCACCGTCACGCAGATCGACCTCGACACCACCCTCCCCGCTGGCTGGAGCGCCACTGGTCTGTGGCACCTCACGGCCTCGTGCCCGCCGGGCGGCACGACGTGCGCGGGCCCGCGGGCGGCGTACTACGGGCAGGACGCGACCTGCACCTACAACACCGGCGTCGCCAACTCCGGCACGCTTACCTCGGCCTCCATCGCGCTCCCCGCCGTGCCCCCGGGCGGCTCAATCACGATGACGTACTGCTCGGCGCTGGTGACCGAGAATCTCTCGCCCTTTGATATCGCCACCGTGTCCGTCAACGGCACGCAGGTCGATCAGGCCGCGGAATCGGCGTCGTGGGAGACCCGCACGGTCAACCTCACGCAGTTTGCCGGGCAGAACGTGACGCTCGCGTTCCGTTTCGACACCGTGGATGAGCAGTTCAACACCTTCCGCGGCTGGCATGTCGATAACATCCGCATCACCGCCACCGGGCAGACCTGCAATCAGACGACGTGCTATGCCAACTGCGATGGCAGCACGGCCGCGCCGATCCTCAACGTCAACGATTTCATCTGCTTCCAGAACAAGTTCGCCGCCGGCGATTCGTACGCGAACTGTGACGGCAGCACGACGGCACCGATCCTTAACGTCAACGACTTCGTGTGCTTCCAGAACCGATTTGCGGCTGGATGCCCGTAACGGACAATCCGTGCCCGATGAACACATGAGCCGATCGCGCGAGCGATCGGAGAGTTGATTTCCGACCGCTGGCCGGTCGGCACCAAGGGACGTGATCGGCGCGCCCGCCGACGAGGCTCATGCGCTGTTGCGCGACCCGGGCTGGGCCGAGGATTCGAGCGCCCGCGGGCGGACCTCGATCTCCGGCAGCGGTGGCATGTCCTTGGTGCTCTTGACGCCCGCCTCCTCGAACTTGCGCAGCCCGGGCTCCATATGCGTGGTGTACGAGCCCACGAATCGGTTGAAGTGCTCGACCGCGCTTTTGAGCGAGCCGCCGAGTTTGTCCAGATGCTCGACGGCGACCCGGACCTTGTGGTGGAGGTCGATGCCGATCCTGCGGATCTCCTCGGCGTCCTTCGCCAGCCGTTCCTCGCGGTACCCGACGGCGACGGCTCTCAAGAGCCCGATGAGCGTCGCGGGGCCGGCCAGCAGCACGCCCTGCCGCGCGGCATTCTCCAGGATTTCGGGCTGCCGCGAGAGGGCCGCGTCGATGAACTGGTCGCCGGGGATGAACATGACGACGAACTCGGGCGAGCCGTCATACTGGGCGTAGTACTTCTTCTTCGCCAGGGCCGTGGCCTGCTCCCCGACGTGCCGCGCGAACCGGTCGAGGCAGGCCTCCGCCTCGTCGGGCGTGCTGGCCTGGAGCGCGTCGAGGTACGCCTGGATGTTCGTCTTCGCGTCCACGATCACGACTCGGCCGCTCGGGAGTTTGACCAGCATGTCCGGTCGCTGCGCCTTGCCGTCGCTGTCGGTGGTGCTCTCCTGCAGCGCGAAGTCGCAGTGCTCGACCATGCCCGCCAGTTCCGCGACCCGCTGAAGTTGCACCTCGCCATAACGTCCGCGGACCTGCGGCTGCCGCAGCGCCTGCACCAGCCGTCCCGCCTCGTCGCGGACGGCCTGGTTGGTCCGCTGCATGTCCTGCACCTGCTGCACGAGCCCCGAGTACGCGCCCGTCCGCTCCTTCTCCATTGCCGCCAACTTCTCGTCCGTGCGGGCCAGCGTCTCGCGGATGGGGCGCACGATCTGGTCGATCGTCTCGCGCCGCTTGTCGAGGTCCGCCGTCGCTTCGCCCTGCTGCTGCTTGAACTTGGTCTCGGCAAGACTGAGGAACTGCTGGTTGGTCGTCCGCAGCGCCTCGGCCGAGAGCGCCGCGAACGTGCGCTTCATCTCCTCTCGCGTCTTCTCCACGTCATCTCGAAAGACTCGCTCCCGCTGTTCGAGCCCCTTGAGCCGCTCATCGAGAATCGCCCGTTCCTTCTCCAAGGCCGCGTTGTGCCTCTGCTCGGCCTTCTCCAGATCGCCCGCGAGCACCGTCGCCCGCTGCTCCAGCGCCGAGTTCCGCGTGTTCAAGTCTTCAACCCGTCGCACTCGTTCCGCGCCCTCGGCGCGCGCGCGATCGAGGTCGGCCTGAATGCCGGTTGCCGCCGCCCGCACCCCGGCAGACTCGGCCCGAAGCCGAGCACGCTCCGCAAATAGCCAGCACGCCAACCCGCCGACTCCGAAAGTCAGGGCGAGCAGCACGATCGAGATTGGGTCCATGTTCGGTATTGTAACCGGCGTCAGGCCGCACGCCCGTCCGATCGCACGGTTGGCTCAATGGCCGCATGGTCAACACCTGGCCCATGCACCACCGGCATCAAAGGCCGATGTGATGACGGCACGCCCAGATCACCGGCAGTTCAGCGCCAGACCGCTCACGACTGCCGAATTGGCGGGGATCGACCGCGCGGGTGAGGGTGCAGGCAGTAGTTGGGAACCGATTTCGGCTCATTTCACGCCGTTGCCGCCCCGATTCGCCCCGCCACGACCGGCACCCGGATTGCCAGCGTTCTGATGTGATGGAGATTCCGCGCCAACCCGAGCCGACGTCCGTGCCGCCCGAGGGGCAGCACGCGACGCCATGCTGCGGAGGTGGTTGTGGCATCGGCCCGAGCAGCGGTGGCCGTCTCAATCTCCTCCTTTCCATGGGCGGCTGGCAGCAAGACCCGTGGGTCGACCGCCTACCGAAACTCCTGGAGCCGATCGGTATCCATTCGCTCCGCGCGGAATCGGGCCAGCAGGCCGCCGACCTCATCCGCCGCTATCGGGTCCATGTCGCTGTCGTCGATCTCGGCCTGCCGCTCGAACAGGGGTCTGTCGGCGGTGTCGGCGGGAGCGGCGAAGAGGCCGGGCCGCAGATTCTCGAACTGATCCGTCGCCTGGACCAGCCGCCGCCGACGGTGGTGGTGAAGCGGTCGCGGTCGCACCGGGACGATTGCCGCGAGATGGCCGCGGCCCTCCGGGCGGGCGCCTTCGCCGTCATCGATCGCCCTCGGCAACAGGCGGATCTCGAAGTGCTACTGGAAGTCCTGCGCCGGTGTCTGCAGCGGCATTATAAGAACCGTTGGCCGACGTAGATCGTTTTCATTTTTACCGCAGAGACACAGAGAGCACCGAGTAGAACGCATGTCGGCAAACGTATCCGCAACATCGCTCGCTCGAACCATATCGCCCGCTTCTCCGTGGCCTCTGTGCCTCTGTGGTGAGTTGCCCTTCTGAGATTGGAGACACACTCGATGGCGAAGACCAAGACCAGCGTCCGTCCCCTTCACGACAAAATCCTCGTCAAGCGCGACGAGGCCGAGACCAAGACCGCCTCCGGCATCTTCCTGCCTGAGACGAGCAAGGACAAGCCCAAGACCGGCGTCATCGAGGCCGTCGGCGACGGCGCGCTCAACACCGACACCGGCGAGCGCATCCCGCTCACCGTCAAGAAGGGCGACCGCGTCATCTTCTCCAGTTACTCCGGCACCGAAGTCAAACTCAACGACCAGGAACTGCTCATCATGTCCGAGGACGACATCCTCGCGGTGATCGACTGAGCCCGCTTGGCCATCTGACCGCCTGTCACTTGGCCATTTGGCATCACCATGTCCCCCGACCAACTCCGACAAGCCCTCCGCGAACTCAACGGCGAGCGAGACCTCTCGTTCTACTTCGCCGAGTTGCCCTCGCCCGTCCCCGGCGCGGCCAACCTCGAGGTCCGCAAGGCCATGCTCATCCCCGACGAGCCGGACCACCTCGTCAAAGTCACCGACGGCAAGTCCGTCTTCATCATCGACGCCGCGAGAGTGGCGTGGATCCGGATCGGATTGAAGTAGCAACTCACATCGCACATTTACACATCGTCACAACGTAACACACCCATACTGAACATGTGCCATGTGGCAGTTTGCCATGTGGCGATTTCTGGAGAACCCCATGGCCGCCAAGTCGATCGCATACAACACCGACGCCCGCGAGCGAATCCTCGCCGGCATCAAGAAACTCGCTCATGCCGTCAAGGTCACGCTCGGCCCCTCCGGCCGCGTCGTTGTCCTCGAAAAGTCCTTCGGCTCGCCCATCGTCACCAAAGACGGCGTCACCGTCGCCAAGGAGATCGAACTCGAGGACGCCTACGAGAACATGGGCGCCCAGATGGTCAAAGAAGTCGCCAGCAAGTGCTCCAAGGACGCGGGCGACGGCACCACCACCGCCACCATCTACGCCGAGGCCATCTACGCCGAGGGCCTGAAAAACATCACCGCCGGCGCGAACCCCAACGAGGTCAAGCGGGGCATCGACAAGGCCGTCGCCGCCATCGTCGAGGACCTCAAACGAATGTCCAAGAAGGTTGACTCCTCCAAGGAGATCGCCCAGGTCGGCACCTGCAGCGCCAACCAGGACGAGCAGATCGGCAAGATCATCGCCGAGGCCATGGACAAGGTCGGCAAGGACGGCGTCATCACCGTCGAAGAGGGCAAGTCCCTCGAGACCGAGGTCGAACTCGTCGAGGGAATGCAGTTTGACAAGGGATATCTCTCGCCGCACTTCGTAACAAACGCCACGACGATGGAGTGCGACCTCACCGATGCTTATGTTCTCATCCATGAGAAGAAGATCAGCAGCGCCAAGGACATGATCCCGATCCTCGGCAAGATCGCCGACAGCGGCAAGGCGCTCCTCATTGTCGCCGAAGACCTCGAAGGCGAGGCCCTCGCCACCCTCGTCGTCAACAAGCTCCGCGGCGTGCTCAAGGTCTGCGCCGTCAAGGCCCCGGGCTTTGGCGACCGCCGCAAGGAGATGCTCGGCGACATCGCCACGCTCACCGGCGGCAAGGCCGTCATGGAGGAGCTCGGCATCGAGCTCGAGAAGCTCACGCTCGCCGACCTCGGCCGCGCCAAGAAAATCACCATCGACAAGGACAACACCACGATCGTCGAGGGCGCGGGCTCGGCCTCCGAGATCAAGGGCCGCATCGAGCAGATTCGCCACCAGATCGACGCCACCACCAGCGACTATGATCGCGAGAAACTCGAAGAGCGGCTCGCCAAACTCTCCGGCGGCGTGGCCCAGATCAACGTCGGCGCCGCCACCGAACTCGAAATGAAGGAGAAAAAGGCCCGCGTCGAGGACGCGCTCCACGCCTGCCGCGCCGCGGTCGAAGAGGGCATCCTGCCCGGCGGCGGCGTCGCCCCGCTCCGCGCCCGGCGCGCCCTTGAGAAGCTCAAGAAGACCGCCGACCGCGACGAGAAGGTCGGCATCGACATCGTCGCGCGGGCCGTCATCTATCCGATCAAGCAGATCGCTGCCAACTGCGGCCTCGACGGCTCGCTCATCGCCAACAAGGTCGAGGAGGCCGACACCGCCAACTTCGGCTACAACGCCCTCACGCACGAGTACGGCGACCTCATCAAGATGGGCGTCATCGTCCCGACCAAGGTCGAACGCATCGCACTCCAGAACGCGGCCAGCATCGCGGGCCTGCTCCTGACCACCGAGGCCGCGATCGTCGAGATCAAGGAAAAGAAGAAGGGCTCCGGCCACGGACACGACCACGGCGGCGGGGAAGATATGGATTATTAGTTTCTGCTCGTCAAATAAACAATCGGACCCCCGACGAAAGTCGGGGGCTCCGCTTTCATGGCCACGGTCTACATCGAAACCACGATTCCGAGTTTCTACTTCGAAACGCGGAAGAGCGCCCGAGCCGTGGCCTGGCGCGAGGCGACGAGGCACTGGTGGGACCACTGCGCTTTCAAGTTCGACCTGGTCACCTCCGACTTCGTGATCGCCGAACTTCGGCGTGCGCCCCAGGACAGGGCCGCGCCCGCCCTGGCGATGCTCCGCGGCGTGCGTGTCCTCCCCGAGCGGCCAAGCGTGCGGGATACCGCGGCGTACTACATCGAGCAGGGGTTGATGCCTGCCGGGGCCGACGGCGATACCGCCCACCTCGCGATGGCGTCGGTCCACGCCATCGACTTCCTCCTTACTTGGAACTGCAAGCACCTGGCGAACGCGAATAAGGTCCCGCACCTGCGCGCCCTGAACGCGCGCTTGGGCCTCGCCGTGCCTACCCTAACAACACCATTCACTTTGATTCCGGGGCCGCCATTATGAGCAAGCGAAAGACCAAGCCTGCCGACACCTGGCCCGACGACCCTGTCGTCGATGAGGTGCGCCGCATCCGCGCCGCCCTGTGGAAAGAGGCGGGCGGCGAGATCAACGCCTATTTCGACCTCGTCCATCGGGAGGCCCAACTCGCCCGCGCCCTGGGCGCCGCCGGTGCCACGGGCGCAGCCGGTGCGCCGAGCAAATCGCGCAGGACCAAGGCCGCCCCCAAGCGCAAGACTGCCGCCCGCCGCGGAAGAGCGGCGTGATGAAGCGCGAAGTCATTGTCGCTCGAGGATGACACCGCGGGACAACAAAAGTCGAACCTATCGCGCTCCAGACCATGCACAGCGGGACCAAGGATAGATATGACCGACATCAATTCTTTTCTGGCAGCCTTGAAGGATGTCGCGACAAGCCCTCTGGCTTTGGTTGGCTATGTCTTGCTTGTCGCGGCCTGGGCATGGGTTACTGTTAAGACACATCGCCTCCGAGTTGTTGCCAAGGCGATCAAGCTTTCGCCTGAACAGGGCCTTGAGCTGCTGAAGAATGAGTATAGGACTGAGCCACGAGCGGGAGTTACGCCCGAGCAGTGGCTCAAGTCGCGTCGGCAGGCTTACATGCTTGTGGGCTTCTTAGCGACGGTCGTTGCAGCGGTGTTGGTCGTGGCTTTAGTTATCTTTCGGCCATCCCGCACCGGCTCGGCGTCCACGCCTCCAAGGCTCGTTGATCCCGTTCCGGTCGCACTACCTGACGGTGGTTCTCAGTCGGCCGTGCAGAAGACCCCGCCGGAAGTAATGTCGACAAGAGCTATTGGCGGTCCCGCCGACGAAAGCACGCAGATTTCTGACTTCGGACTTGTGACTGTTATTCGGCTGTTTCGCGAGTCAAGTGAAAGTGTACCAAAGCAACGTCAGATATTCGATGTAACTATCGCCAACGCATCGCGGTCTGCGTTTCTGCCTAAAGACTTCATAATTTACTACAAGTATGAGAATGGATTTCAAATGAGCATCGATAACAGCAGATCGCTGAGCGCTGTCGATGTATATTATGTCAAGATGGATATTGACACAGACAAGGACGGACTGGAAATGACTAAGACCGTACCAGTTTATCCTTCTGTTATAGTTGGACCAGGTAGCAGCTCCGATCCGGGACTGCTGACCATTCGGTTGACCGTTGACTACTCGCTCACAGGTCGATTGAAGTACCATCCAAATTTTGATTGGAATATTCTTTATCACGTTGAGGCAACTGATGATGCGGGACGTCGAGTAATCCTTGTGCCGGAGCGGCGTTGGAGGTGACCGAAAGTGACCCGGCATGTGGCCCGACCGTGCCACGACTGACCGACTCGGCGGTCAGTCGTGAAGTGCGCTCTGTTCACCCAACATTCCGCACGCAGCTTGTGTGGCCGGATTAGCTAGCTCTTCGCGTCGTCCCCGCCTTCGCGATAATCAGCCCGCCGATGAGCACGGCCGCGGCGCCCCCGATCGGATTGAAGATCGCCAGCCACGTCGGCTCGCGTCCCTTCTCCATGGTCATGCCCGGCTCGCGCGGGCCTGTGGGCGCGGGCTTCTGGAGCGTGAAATAGGCCGAGATCGCGCTCAGGCGGTGGCATCGAGTTGAGCCGTGCCACGGAGTTCGCGGAGTCTGCGTAGCGAACTCAGCGCTTGAGGCGCAGGAGCACCGACTTCGCAAGGCCGAAGTCGGTGGCACGACGGACCTCGGTGCTATCTGTCTTCATGCCCGGGGCGAGGACGCCCCGGCTCACAGTTCGGAGGGTGGATGGTCGCAGCGCTTGAAGTGCCAGTGCTTTAGGTGACCTTGCGCGGCGACCCCGCCTTCTCGATAAGCAGCCTGCCGATGAGCACGGCAGCGGGTGGGCGTGCTGCGGTACGTCGTCGAGCGAACCCTCGCGTGCTTCAGCCACTTCCGACGCCTCCGGCGCTGCGACGAACAATCGTGCGAACACTTCCAGGCCTTCCACGACCTCGCTGCCGCCCTCCTCCTCTGCTCACGCCTCACGTCGCTCGGACTATCGTTCTGAAACAGTCTCATGCTACGCTGATGGCGACCTTCTCACGACGGTCGGTCGGAGCGCATCAGGGACGGGGAGAACTGCTTGATAGCGATGCAAACTGGTCTTGACCCGGAAACCTGGTCCAGCGTGATGGAGAGTTTTGTTGGGTGATTCAGGTCTCTGTTTGCGAGGCTGTCGATGAAGCGGAAGCGGTTCAGCGCGGAGCAGGTCGCGTAACGGCCCGGAGTTTGCGTCCAAGGCGTTGGACGCATGGGCCTATCGCAAGGGTGTGATACTGGACTTCAGTCGGCCCGGCAAGCCGACGGACAACGCGATGATCGAGTCGTTCAATGCGCGTGCGCGGGCCGAGTGCCTGAACGTGCACTGGTTCGAATCGCTGGAAGAAGCCCGCGAAACGATCGAGGCGTGGCGGACGGATTATAATGAGCATCGACCCCACAGCGCTCTGGGCAACCTGGCCCCCAGAGAGTTCGCTCTGAACGGCCAGGCTAACCCGGCCGGTTGAAGCCCTCGACTCTCATCCGATTTGGACCGAAGATGGGGTCAAGACCAGTCCACCCCGAGACTATCGCTCGAGCCGGACCGAGTTGAGGGGGAACGGTCAGGGGTACAACCAATCAGCCGTGCGCGCTGAGCGACACAGGGTTATCGGGCGACCAACCGCCACTGGTACTCCAAATCGACAACCAAATATGACCGATCAGATTGTCGATCATTGTGTCTCTAGGTGCATCGCCATTCGCTTCATGGTGACTCAGATCGCGATGGTTACATGAACGTGCGGGCCACGGTGTCGGTGCCGTTGGGCTTGGACAAATTCTGGGGTGTTTTGACGTTCAGCGCCGGCGGCAAGACCGTCGTCTACATGGCCCGCTGTGTCAGCACTCGCGGCGAAAAGGGGCCGTGGAGCGACAGTGCCTCGGCCACCGTCGCCGCCTGACCGATGACAACGATGCACAGGGAAGCAACTGCATGAGTGACAAGACACCAACACGCGACGCCCGCACATCGACTCCGCCCGCGAAGGCCGCGACGCGCTCGCACCGGTTGGCGTGGCACCACTTGTATTTCGCGCTGGCAGGCTTCGACCTGCTGACCGTGGGAACCAGTCTGTATCTCAGCCATCACCTTAATACGGTCTTCGAGCAATCCGTGCAGGCCAACGCGGTAGGGCTTGAACGGATGGCGGCATACGAAGGACTAGGCCGCCAAGCATCACTCGTAAACGCACCGGGTAACGACGTGTTCGACTCGCACGAGGTCGATAAAGAGCGCGGCCGGATGGCGGAAGAGTTCGAGGCCTTTTCCGCCGCAATGAGCGATGCCCGGCGCGAGGCGTCGGCGATCGGCGAGCCGGTGGGGGAGACGCTGCGGGAGGGCCTCGACGGCGTCGAGGACCGGATGACCGCGATGATCAACGAGGCGCAGAGCATCTTCACCTTCTTTGCGCAGAAGCAGCCCGAGAAGGCCGGGGCGCGCATGGCCACGATGGACCGCCGCTATAACGAGTTGCTCGGAGCGGTGGGGGCGCTGCAACAAGCCGCCCGCGACCATCTCCAGGCCAAGGCCCGGGAGCAGGCCGCGTACGCCGCGAGCCTGCGGACGCTGGAGTTCATCATCGGCGGTGCCGTCGTGCTGATGATCGGCGGGATCACATACTACGGACACCGGTTGTCGCGCACGATGCGGATGAGCGAACTGGCCCGGTCGCGGCACACCGCCGAACTTGAGGCGATAGGCGTGAGCCTTCGGGCCGCGACACTGGCCGCCGAGGCGGCCAACGACGCCAAGACCCGCTTCCTGGCGAGTATGAGCCACGAGATCCGGACGCCCCTCAATGGGATCATCGGCTTCGCGGACCTGTTGCGCCGCAACGCAGACGAGGGCAATGTGGAGAAGCGGGCTGAGTGGGTCGGTGTGATCCACGGCAGCGGCACGCATCTCCTGAGCCTTCTCAATGACGTGCTGGACATGTCCAAGATGGACGTGGGGAAGATGGATATCGCGCCCGCGCCCTGTAGCCCGCGCGAGATCATCTCCGAGTCGGTGCTCGTTCTCAAGTCGCGGGCAGAGGAGCAGGGCATCGCCCTGGGACTGACATTCGAGCCATCCGTGCCCGAAGCGATCCGCACCGACGGCACGCGGCTTCGCCAGATCGTCTTGAACCTCGTGGGCAACGCTGTGAAGTTCACCCAGTCCGGCGGCGTCAAGGTCACAATCGGTTTCACGCAGACGCCTATCGGCACGCCCGTGCCGCCCGGCGCGACTAGCGCGCCGGCGGTGCTGCACATCGCGATCGCCGACACGGGCATCGGCATGACCCCCGATCAGGTCGCCAGCCTGTTCATGCCCTTCGAGCAGGCCGACCGCACCATCTCGCGCCGGTTCGGCGGCACGGGGCTGGGGCTGTCCATCAGCAAGCGTCTCGCCGAGCGGCTCGGCGGCGACATCAGCGTGTCGAGCACGCCGGGAGTGGGCAGCGTCTTCAGCGTGACCATCGCCGCTCACCCGCTCCTGCCCGGCGAGTTCCTGCCTCGCGTCGTGCCGACCGCCGATGCCTGGGACACCGGGCAGCCCGGCGCGAAACTCCCACTCGCCGGGCGCACCATCTTGGTCGTGGATGATGTCGAGACCAATCGCAAGTTGTGCGCAATCTTCCTGGGGCGGGCCGGCGCGACGACCGTGCTGGCGTGCGACGGGCAGGAGGCGGTGGACATCTGCGCCGCGCGCGCCTTCGACCTGATACTCATGGACATCCAGATGCCCGGGATGAGCGGGCTGGCCGCGACCCGGGCCATCCGCGCGGCGGGCTTCACCACGCCCATCCTCGCGCTCACGGCGTTCTCTTCCGGTGGCGACCGCGACGACTGCTTCGCCGCGGGGATGAACGATTTCCTCGCCAAGCCGATCGAACCGGCGGTGATGATGCAAACGGCGGAGCGGTGGATCCGCGAGAGCCGGTCGCACGCATCGCCAAACCCAACGGAGGCGGCGCGTCAGGCCTGGGAGTCCGATCCGGAACTCGAAGCGGTCGCGCGGGCCTGGCTCGCGGAGTTGCCCGAACGCCTCGACGCGATCGACGCCGCGCTTGCCTCGGGCGACATCGAGGCCGCGGCGAGCGGGGCACACGCGATCAAGGGGACGGGCGGCTCCTTGGGTTGCACGGAGTTCACCAAGCCGGCCGCGGCGCTGGAATCCGCCGCCAAGGCCAAGAGCATCGACATCGCGCGGATCGCCGTGGCCCAACTGCGGCAACTGTGCAAGGCGGTATCCGGTCGCCTGCGGAGCAAGGCGGCGCAGAACTTCGGTGAATGACCTTCGTCTCGATGAGTTTACTTGGGAGTACGGCATGAGCACAACAACATCCGCATGCACCATCCTGTTTCAGCACGTCGCCGGGCGAGGCTGGACGACACCCCTGCCGACCCTCGACAGTGACCGGACCCTCGTTGTCGTGTTTGGCGCGAGCGCGTACAAGAGTGATCCCGGTCCGTTCCGAGAACTCCGCGCTGCCTTCCCATCGTCGCACATCATCGGGTGCTCGACATCTGGGGAGATCCTCGGCGAACGGGTGTTTGACGGCACGCTCACGATCGCGGTCATGCGGTTCCAGCACACCACGCTCTCAACGGCAGTCGCTCCCGTCCGCTCCGCCGCAGATTCGTTCAACGCCGGCGTCGTGCTCGCGCAGCAGTTGATCCGTCCCGGCCTCCGAGGCGTCATGGTGCTTTCCGATGGGCTGAATGTCAACGGCACCGAACTCGTGCGAGGTCTTAACAGCATTCTCCCTGAAGGAACGGTCCTGACTGGTGGGCTCGCGGGAGATGGCGACCGATTCAAGGACACCTGGGTGCTGCACAATGGCCTGCCCGAGCCGAGGATTGTCTCCGCGGTGGGCCTGTATGGAGACAGAGTGCTGATCGGGCATGGTTCCAAGGGCGGATGGAGCGCGTTCGGACCAGAACGGACGATCACCAGAAGTCAGGGCAACGTGCTGTTCGAACTGGACGGCAAGCCTGCGCTAGACCTGTACAAGAAGTACCTTGGCGATCGGGCCAGTGAACTCCCATCGAGCGGGCTTCTCTTTCCCCTGGCCGTTCGGCACTCCCGCACCGATGCGCAATCACTGGTACGCACCATCCTCGCGGTCAGCGACCCCGACCATTCGCTGACATTCGCCGGAGACATCCCTGAGGGGTGGTCCGCCCAACTCATGAGAGCGAACTTCGACTGGCTCGTGAATGCCTCCGCCGAGTCGGCGCAGGCATCCTGCGGGACGGGAACGCCACCAACTGAGCAGTTAACCATCGCCGTGAGCTGTGTGGGCCGCCGCCTTATTCTCGGCGACCGGACTGAAGATGAACTCGCGGCGGCTCGGGCCGCGCTCCCCGCTAATGCCCGGATGATCGGCTTCTACTCCTACGGCGAGCTCTCCCCGCACGTGAGCGGCGGGCGTTGTGAACTGCACAACCAGACCATGACCATCACGACGATCAGCGAACGCTGAATCGCTGCCGCAGTCTCGTCAGTCCTGGAGCAACTATGCATCCCATTATTCAACGTCATCTCGACAAGGCAGGTTTGAAGGGATCTGCATCACCGCCAACGGCTGAGCAGTGGGTTGGGCTGCTTGCAGCCGTCGGTCGAAGCTTCGCGCAGTTCGACAGCGACCGCCACCTTCAGGAGCGGTCCATGACGATTGCTTCCGAAGAGATGGCCGAACTGCACAGGTCACTCGCGGCCCACAACGAGGCGCTTGAGCGTGCAGTTACGGAGCGTACAGCACAGTTGAAGGAAGCGTTAGCGACGGCGCACGTGATCAACGCCGAACTGGAGTCGGCCAAGATCGCCGCCGAGGCCGCAAGCCGCGCCAAGAGTGAGTTTCTGGGCCAGATGAGCCACGAGATCAGGACACCGCTGACCGCGATCCTCGGTTACTCCGACATTCTCCGCGACGAGACGGCCGCGCCCCGGATTCCGGACCAGCGACGTCACGCCTTGGACGTGATTCACTCAACAGGGCAACATCTTATGTCGGTGCTCTCGGATATTCTGGACCTTTCGATGGTTGAGGCCGGTCGGCTGGTCGTCGAGAAGAAGGAGATGTCCCTCCCCGATCTGCTCGCGAGTATCGAATCGCTCCTGCGACCACGGGCCGCCGAGAAGGGCGTTGGTCTCGCCCTCTGCCTGGCATCTCCCATCCCACAACAGATTATTTCAGACGCGACCAGGGTGCGGCAGATTCTTGTGAACATGGCCGGCAACGCCATCAAGTTTACCGAGGCCGGGCAGGTCACCGTGAGCGTCCTGGTGCGCACTCAGGATGACGGCCCGAGGCTGGTCATCGATATCGAGGACACCGGCTCGGGAATGACCCCCGAGCAGCAGTCGCGGCTGTTCAAGGCGTTTTCCCAGGGTGATGCAAGCATGACCCGGGCTCATGGCGGCACGGGTCTCGGCCTGGTCATCTCGCGTCGCCTCGCGAATCTCATCGGAGGCGACGTCACGCTCGTGAGAACCGCGGTGAAAGAAGGGTCCTGCTTCCGCATCGATCTTCCGCTGGCGTCTGTCGCCGGCACGTTGATGCTCTCGTCGCTGCCCGTCCCGGAGACCCGGAAAATCGCGCCCAGTCAAGATCAGGTTGCCAAGCCCGCCACCAGCGACATGCCGGCCACCACGGTCGCGCCGGTCGCCGTCCCGGCCTCGGAGTCGGGCAACGTCACGGCTGCGACGCCTGCGTCTTCCGTTGGGCCGCTGCGGGGGCGACTCTTGCTCGTGGATGACATCTCGCACATCCGTGACATCGTCGGCCTCTACTTACGAAGAGCCGGCGCCGAAGTCGATGTGGCCGAGAACGGTCAGATCGCGCTGGATCTCGAACAACGCGCCACGCATGAGGGAAGGCCGTACCAACTGCTGGTCACGGACATGCAGATGCCCGTGATGGATGGGTACACGCTGGCCCGGACACTTCGGACACAGGGGTCAACCTTGGCGATCATCGCGCTGACTGCGCACGCGATGTCGACCGAACAAGACAAGTGCCTTGCGGCGGGTTGCGATGCCTACGCCAGCAAGCCTGTGGACAAGGCGGCCCTCATCCGAACATGCGCAGAGTGGATGGGCCGCTCAAGTGACCGTGCCCGCCTCGCCAAGGTCGCATAGGAGATCTGCACGCCGACCACCGCGCGCGCCGAACTCAACCGCGCATCACGCGTGTGCCAGCAGAACCTGTCCAGGCGATGCCGAACGCGGCGAACGCTGCGCAGGTGGGCGCATCCTTTCGTGGGCCGTTGATGTAGTGAACGTGCGGTTCAGCTTCCTGAGCAAGCGCTGGCTGAGCCAGCAGAGTGCTAGCGGTGAGGGTGGCGATGTACGCGACTGATGCGAGGGTTCGAGAACTGAGTGTCATGTGCATTCTTCTTTCTTGGTTTACCGACTCTGGTTGATGTGATGGCAGCAGGGAAAGGAGCAACTGCGGGAGTGTGGCGCGTGGGGGGCGGCGGCTGCCTGCGCGTGTCAGGATCCACTTACTTCACGCTTTCCAGCCCGCCGTGCGCTGTGGGACGCGGACCGGGCGCATCCCAACGGAACCTCCTTTCCACTTCGGCAATCGGCAGGTCGTTGATGCTGGCTTCGCGACGGCGCATGAGCCCCGCCTCGTCGAACTCCCAGAGTTCGTTGCCGTAGCTGCGGAACCACTGACCGGCGTCGTTGTGCCACTCGTACTGGAAGCGGACGGCGATGTGGTTGTCCGTGAAAGCCCAGAGCTCCTTGATGAGGCGATAGTCTTGCTCTCGCTCCCACTTGCCACGAAGGAACGCCCGGATCTGTTCCCGGCCCTGGACGAACTCGGCGCGGTTGCGCCATTGGCTGTCGAGCGAGTACGCCATCGAGACGCGATCGGGGTCGCGGCTGTTCCACGCGTCCTCGGCGGCTCGGACTTTCCTGGTCGCGCTTTCGATCGTAAACGGGGGAGTGATGGCAACCGAAGTGCTGTGTGCGGGTGAGTGTGTCATTGGCGCGCCTCGTTTCTTGCGTGGTTGAGAAGTCAGGGGATGGATGATCAGAACTGTGACATACCGCCGTCGATCACGAGTTCCTGCCCGGTGATGAACGCGGCGGAGTCGGACGAGAGATATGCAACCGCCCCAGCAACCTCTTCCGAGGTTCCGAAGCGGCCCAGAGGCACGCCCGCGAGAATGCCCGCAGAGACCTGGTCGAGCGTGACCTGGTCCATGCCCATCTTCCCGAAGATCGGAGTGGTGATGGGCCCCGGGCTGACAACATTGAACCGGATGCGACGAGGGGCGAGTTCGATGGCCAGCGTCTTGGCGAGGCTATTGAGTGCAGCCTTCCCCGCCGCGTAGATGCTCGCGCCGGGCATGCCGAAGTGAACGACGGTACTTGAGGTGAGCACAACCGAGGATCCGGCGGGCATCAGCGGGAGAGCACGTTGGATGGTGAAGTAGGCCCCCTTGAAGTTGATGTCTATCACTTCGTCAAAGAGAGCCTCAGTTGCATCGGCGACAGGGGCAAACCTGCCCACGCCCGCGTTGACGAAGAGGACATCGATGCGACCAACCCGCTGCCTGATCTCGGCGAAGCCCCGGTCGAGGTCTGCTACGCGAGAGACATCTGCCGTGATACCGACTGTGTCTCCACCGAGATCGGCAACCGCTTTAGCAACGGCGGACTCATCGCGCCCGACGATGACTACCCGTGCGAGCTGACGACGAAACTCCTGCGCGGTGGCGAAGCCGATCCCACTGTTGCCGCCGGTGATGACCACAATCTTGTTCTTCATGTTCATGATGAGCCTCCTGAGACTGTTGAAGTGATCCAAACGGCTCTGATCGCCTTCGCAACCAGAGACGAGCGTGTGCATAAGCGAGACTGCCGGCTATGTCCCGGGGCGGTATCCCGATAGGCGGACGGGCCAGCCGACGGTTAGCCGTGGTAGTAGCGTTCCTTGGTGATCTTGCTGGCCTTCCACTCTGTGCGGACGACCTGCTCCAAACTGATCGTGTCGCCGGTCTTGAGTTTCACGCTCAGCACCGCGTCGTAGAAACTCACGTCGCCTTCGACTGCGACATTTCCGATCTTGTAACTGACGAAGCCGACGATGCCGAGCGTCTCCCGGAACTTGGCGAGCCGGTCGATGGCGGCCTGCTTTCCGACGACCGCGGCGTCGTTGCCCTCCTGGGTGACGACATCGTCGGCGAAGTACTGCTGCTGGCCCTCGGTCATCTTGCCTTGCCGGAGCATGCCGAGCATTTCTGTGAGTGTGGAGCGTGTATCGGTGTTCATGGTTGTTCCTTTCATGGGGTGCGGGGTGGTGTCGTGGCGGACGGAACGCCCGCCGCGCTGACGTGACCAGGTTGTTGGGGAAGTCGCCGAGCTTCGGGAACTCAGTGGGTCATTCCCTGGGTGCTCACCGCGCTGCGGCGTGGTTGTGCGCCTCGACGCGGGGGAAGTCGACATCGACATCGAACGCCCGGTTGAAGAAGTTGGTGAAGAAGTTCAGTGCGACGGCGGCGACGATCTCGGCGATCTCCGCGTCGCTGAATCCGGCGGTGCGCACCGCCTTGATGTCGCTTTCGCCGACTCCACCGCGGCGATCGATCACGGCCTGGGCGAAGGTGAGGGCGGCAAGGGTGCGGGGATCAGAAGACTCAAGGTGGCGAGCGCCGTCGATCTGCGCTTGATTGAGCCCGACCATCTTGCCCAGGGCCGAGTGAGCGGAGAGGCAATACGTGCAGGCATTGCTCTCGGCGGTCAGCAGGGCGATCTGCTCGCGGATCCGGGCGGAGAGCTTGGCCGTGCCCAGTGCGCCATTGAACTGCACCCAGGATTGCAGGACAGCGGGCGAGTTGGCCATGACCTTGGCCATGTTGGGCACCATGCCCAGCCCCTTCTGCAGGGCCGCGAAGATGTCTTTGTTGCTGCCGGTGGCGGACTCGACGGACTGGATCGGAAGACGTGACATGTGAAACTCCTTCGTTCGGACTGTGCGACACCTGCATCGCACGGAACGCCCGTCGATGGCAGCCGCCGCGTGTGTGACAAATCAGGAGACGGGCCGGTTGTGGTCGCCGGTGCGATCGCGACAAGCCGGCGATCAGTAGCGAGCGATCACTTCTTGGCCTTGTCCTGCATGAACGTGCGGATCTTCTCTGCGATCACGCCGCCCTGCTCTTCCAGGGCGAAGTGCCCAGTGTCCAGCAGGTTGAAGTCGAGGTTCTTCAGATCGCGCTTGTACGGCTCAGCGCCCTCCGCGGGGAAGATGAAGTCGTTCTTGCCCCACACGATCAGCGTCGGCGGCTGGTGCGTCCGGAAGTACTCCTGCCACTTGGGATAGAGCGGCGGATTCGTGCCGTAGCTCATGAACAGCGCCAACTGGATCTCTTTGTTCCCGGGGCGGTCCATCCCCGCCTGATCGAGCGTCCAGGTATCGGGGCTGATTGTCGTGGGGTCCTTGACGCCGTGCGTCCATTGCCACTTGGTCGCAGACAACTCAAAGTACGGAGTCAACGCGGCCTTGTTTTCGGCGGTCTGCTCCTTCCAGTACGCCTTGAAGGGCACCCAGAAATCTCGCAGCCCCTCCTCGTAGGCGTTGCCATTCTGAATGATGAGACCGGTGATGCGTTCGGGATGGGCGCTGGCGATGCGGAACCCAATCGGCGCGCCGTAGTCTTGCACGTACAGAGCAAACGTCTTCGCGCCGACGGCCTCGGTGAACTTGTCGACAACCTTCGCCAGGTTGTCGAAGCTGTACTCGAACTCGGTTGGGCTCGGCATCGAACTGTTGCCGTACCCCGGATAGTCGGGGGCGATGACGCGATACGTGTCGGCCAGAGCGGGGATCAGGTTGCGGTACATGTGCGACGAGGTCGGGAAGCCGTGCAGCAGAAGGATGACCGGCGCGTCCTTTGGACCCGCCTCGCGATAGAAAACATCGAGGCCGTCGATCTTGACGGTGTGGTAGCGGACGCTGAACGACGGAGCGGCCGCTAGGCTGACGGCCGCCGGGGGCGTGGAGTCAAGGGCTCGGGCTTGGGTCGTGCCCCCACCGACAAGTGCTGCGCCGGCGGCGGTGATGAGCGTGGCAACGACTACTGTACGAATCATCTGGCTTCTCCTTTGGACTGAGTTGGGGTTGGTCTTCGACTCGGAATCACATGAACAACGGCCGTGCCAATCCATCGAGTTGCGGTAAACCCATGTGTGAAAGAGCTTTAGACGGCATCCGCCACTCAGATGATCGGATACGACATTTCGTGACTCACGAAATGTCGTGTATGATCTCCGTCAGTTCGTGACTCCACTCCTGCCGCTCGGTTGCGGGAGATCGCCCCGCTTGCCGCTGGCTGGAAGGAACCCCGATGAGCGATCTGCCCGAAAGACGGGCACAGACCAACGCCCGGCCGCTGAGCAAGAGCGAACTCAACGAGCTTGTGCTCAGGTGTGCCGGCGAAGGCATCTACTGCATTGATCAGGGGGGCCGCACCACATACCTCAACCCCGCCGGCGAGGCCATCCTTGGATGGAAGGCTGAGGAGTTCGTCGGGACTTTCTCGCACCAACTCATCCATCACACCTATCCGGACGGATCGGCGTTTCCGTCGCACGAATGCCCCATCTACGCGGCGTTCCACGACGGCGAAGTGCATCATGTGGATGACGAGGTGTTCTGGCGTAAGGACGGCACGTCGTTTCCGGTTGAGTACAGCAGCACGCCGATCATCGGCGACGGCGGCGAACTTCTCGGGGCGGTGGTGACCTTTCGCGATATCAGCGAAAGACGAGCCGCCGAAGCCGAGGTCGCTCGGCTCACACGCAACAACGAACTGATTCTCGCTTCCGCCGGCGAAGGCATCTACGGGCTTGACGCCGAGGGACGCGCCACGTTCTGCAACCCTGCCGCGGCGGCGATGATGGGGTGGAGCGTCGAGGAGATACTGGGCAAACACCAGCATGCCCTCATCCATCACACCAGGCCCGACGGCGATCCCTACCCAAGAGCGGAGTGCCCCATCTACGCGGCGATTACCGATGGGCTTGTACACCGCGAGGACAACGAGGTCTTCTGGCGCAAGGACGGCTCGAGTTTCCCGGTCGAGTACGTCAGCACACCGGTTCGCGACGAAAACGGCAAGCTCATCGGCGCCGTCGTCACGTTCAACGACATTTCCGAGCGCAAGAAGCGGGAAGAGGCGCTTCACAACGCGCTCGCGGAGGTGGAGCGGCTCAAGGAGCGGCTCCAGGCGGAAAACCTGTACCTTCGCCAGGAGATCAAGGTCAGCCACAACTTCGAGGAGATCATCGGGCAAGGCCCGGCCATGACCAAGGCCAAGCGACTTATCGAACAAGTCGCTGCCACCGACGCCACGGTCCTCATCCTCGGCGAGACCGGCGTGGGTAAGGAACTCTTCGCCCGCGCGATACATAACCTGAGTTGGAGAAGAGAAAGGCCGCTCATCAAGGTGAACTGCGCGGCTCTCCCGTCATCGCTCATCGAGAGCGAACTCTTCGGACACGAAAGGGGCGCGTTCACCGGCGCAACCGTCCGGCGCGCGGGGCGCTTCGAACTGGCCAACGGCGGCACCATCTTTCTCGACGAGATCGGTGAACTTCCGATCGAACTGCAGGCCAAACTCCTCCGAGTCATCCAGGAGGGCGAGTACGAGCGGCTCGGTGGTTCAGAGACCATTCGCACAGACATCCGCATCGTCGCGGCGACGCACCGCGACTTGCGCAAGATGATCCAGGCCGGGACGTTCCGAGAGGATCTGTTCTATCGCCTCAACGTGTTCCCCGTGAGCGTGCCGGCACTGCGGGATCGGCGAGAGGACATCCCTCAACTGGTCACGCACTTTGTTCGCAAGTTTGCCAAGCAGCAGGGCAAGGCCATCGAGAACATTCCGGACCATGTGCAAACGGCGCTGAGGGAGTACGACTGGCCGGGCAACATCCGAGAGCTTGAGAACGTCATCGAACGAGCGGTGATTCTGTCCAACCAAGGTACGCTCCGCGTCGATGGCGCGATCGCTGCTCAGACAAAGCGCTCTCCCGATGCTGAGGCGGCAGTACCGCCGGGAGTCGATCGCCGCACACTCGAAGAGGTCGAGCGAATGCACATCCTCTACGTTCTGACGCTGACCTCATGGCGCATCGCAGGGGATCACGGCGCGGCCGCAATTCTCGACATGCACCCCAACACGCTGCGATCGCGGATGGCAAAACTTGGAATCAAGAAGACTGCATCGAGACCATCTTGAAGACACCCGTCGATGTCATTGCCACGACCACGGGTTGGCGTCTGTATCGCTTTGGAGTTCAAATCCGGCCAACCCCATGCCCCATACGACCCGAGAACAGCCTCTCGGCGCAGTGCTGTTGAACTGCCGGTTCGGCAGCGCAAGTCCTCTTCCCCCAACGAGAAAGCCCTTCGACGTACTCGTCGAAGGGCTCATCTCTGAAACAAGTCGGGGTGACAGGATTTGAACCTGCGACCTTTTGACCCCCAGTCAAACGCGCTACCAAGCTGCGCTACACCCCGTCAGCCGGCGGTCCGGCGATCTCAGGGGTGAGGATAGGCCACGCATTCGCGCGGGCCAACATCGCCGGCGAGCGGCGTGCGTGTCGGAGTCGTCTTGAAAAAGAACGAGAGCCCCGTTCCGGGTTGGAACGAGGCCTCTCGTGGAAAGCACGTCGAAATGTCGCCACCCCGGGCGGCCAACGGCTTACGGGCAGCCGGCGGCGAAGGCGTTGTTGAAGCAGATGAAGTCCGCGATGTTGAGCACCGGCGAGACCGTGCTGCCGTCGCAGTTGGCGTAGGTGTCATTGGCGGCGAAGCGGTTGAGGAAGCAGATGAAGTCCGCCACGTTCAAGACGGGGTTGCCCGAACTGCCGTCACAGTTGGGGTAGCAGTTGAGCGGCGCACAGTTGATGGAGAAGATGTTCACGTCGTCGATGGCGGCCTCGACGATGCTGCCGGTGATGTCCTCGGCGATGAAGCGGAGTTTCATCTGGCTGGTCGGCGAGATCACGTCGCCGATCCGGAACGCGGCGCGAACCCAACCGCCCTCGGTGCCGTCGCCGTCCGGTCCGACGCGTTCGAGCGGGGACCAACTGACGCCGTCGTCGTTGGAGATGTCGACACGCAGCGTGTTGGTGAAGGGCATGAGCGGCCCGACGCCGTTGGAGTACCAGCGCCAGTAACTGATCAGCGGCTCGGCGAGGTTCGCGGCGTTGAACGAGGGCGTCGTGAGCGTAGTCTGCCCGTTATCCACATCGAACTCGCTGACCTGCGTGCCGGCGCGGAAGTCGGTGACCCAGCAGATCGTGCCGGTTGGGGTGTGGTCTGTGCCGGGCTGGGCCTCGGTGAGTTGCGGGACGTTGCGCGTCCAGCGGCCGGCGGTCGCATCGTCGTCCGGGGCGACGCCCGACCACCCGCGATCGATCTCGAGATCGTCCTCGAGGATCGGCGTGAACGTGTTGCCGTAGGGCAGGTAGTAGCGATTGCTCGGCGCGCCCTTGGGCGAGGTCGTGGTCGCGTTGGAAGTCGTGCGGCCCGAGACGTAGTAGCGCAGCATTGTGCCGCAGGGCTGCGCGGGGATCGTCGCCGTGTAGAGGTTGCTGCCCTGTGGTGCCATGTTGATGGTGGTGAAGGTGGTGCCGTCGGTGCTGTAGGCGAGCCTGCCGGAGTTGGCGGCGAGGTTGCCCTGCCCGACGACGAGTTGGACGGGGAACGAGATCACCTCGTTAGACATCGCGCGCTCGGGGAGCCCGTCGGGGAACTCAAAGGCGACGAAGTCGAGTTTGGGGCAGTCGATGCTGTGGGACTTGAAGGCGGCGCAGATGAGGTCGTAGTTGGGCGTGCCGTTGAGATACTGCCCGTCGTCGTCGTCGGCGCGGAGCACCTCGATGGCGGTGGCGGGATGGGCGGAGTTGCTCGCCATGCCGCCGACCGTAAGAAGGAGCCACTTTACGTGGAGTGCCCGCGTGCGATCGAGCCCGGTGACGCTGCCAAACTGGTTGCCGAAGTTCTGGCGAATTCCCCACCAGATGCCGCCCAGGAGTTGGCCGCAGAAGTGGATCCCGCCGGAACACGGGTATTGGAGGTTGGCGCCTACGGGGTCGCGGACGTTGGAGCCGGGACCGAAGAAATCGCGCCCGATGACGGGATCGTCATAGAGCAGCATCGCGCCGACATCGCTGGCACCCTCGCCGAAGGCTCCCTGCTGCAGGTTGAGCCGGTTGACCATGAAGTGGCCGTACTCGTGCGCGACGACGTTGCTGTACCCGGTGTTGGGGCAGCCCTGTGCCGCGCGGAAGAAGTTGATGCTCAGGACCGGCATGGTGGTGAAGAAGGCGTTGCAGGCGTCGTTGATGTTGACGTTGGCCGGGAGCGAGACATCGATCGGTGGGCCGGAGGTGAAACGATCGCGGTAGTAGTTGTGGATGAGGTGACCGTGGATCATCACGTTGACCTGGGCCGTCAGGAACTCGGCGGGTGCGGGGTTGAACCTCAGCAGCGCCGGACCGGGCGGCAGCGTCGGCACCGCGACGTTAAGCGCCGGCCCGCCGTTGGTCGCCGAGATGAAGACCCATCGACCGTCGCCGACCGTCGAGCCGAGTTTGGCAGTCACATTGACCGATGTCGTGCCCCCGTTCGGAAGCGTGAACGAGCCATCGAGCGCCGAGAAGACGCCGCCGGGATTCACCTTGACTCCGGGGATGGGAAGGTCAGCGGGCGGGTTGTCCTGCGTGTCCGGCAGCACGCCGGGCGTGGCCTTGCCCGTCACCGTCCCGTTGATGTCGATGTCGATGATCTCATTTCGGGCTTCGAGGAGGCGGCCCGTCGCGCAATCGACGAAGAAGGTGTAGCCGCGAGCCTTCGCCAGTTGCCCGTTGCCGCCGGTGAACTTCCAGGCCTTGACCGCCTGACTGCCGTCGTTCTGACCCTGGTACACGACCAGCGAAGGCCTCGACCACTGCGTCAGGCTCGAATAAAGCCGCTGTGCCTTGATCAGCAGCACGGCCGTGCCCTCGTCGAGCACGGGATGCGCCGCGAGCGAGGGCGTGACCGGGGCCAGCGTCGCCGCGGCATAGGTCACACGGGGGAACGGATCGTGTGAGACCATGATCCGCGCGTTGCCATACTCCACGGGCAGCCCGTTGATGAACTGCTGATAGGCGAAAATGGTGGTCTTCCCGTTGTCCACGCCCGCGGCCCAGGCCTCGCGAAGGTCCGGCTCGCCGGCACCGAACGCCGCGCCGTGGTCCTTGATGAAAAGTTCCGCCGCTGACTGTGGGGTCAGCGAGGCGGTCATCTCGCGGCCGTGGATGATCCGAACTCGCCCGCTCGCTTCCTGGAAGAACTCGACACCGGGGTAGACCCGCTGCAAGTCCTTCGCGGCCTTGTTGAGCGTGAGCGGGTTGGAGTCCGCCATCGAGGCGGCCGACCCGGCGCACAATGCAAGCATCCCGATGCTGATCACTCGCTTGATGTTCATGACTCTTTTCCCTGGGCGATCGCCGCCCCTCCGTGGTCCCGTGCCCGAAAGGCCGACCGGCCCTTGCAACAGTATACAGCGCTGTCAACCCACCCTTAGACCCCACATATCCGTTGGAGGGTGAATCGCGGTTTCCGGCCCAAGCCGGATCGGACGCCCGAAAAACAAAGCGACCCCGGAGGAGGCTCCGGGGCCGCGGGAGTGGCACGGCATTCAGTTCAGGTTATGGGCAGCCGGCCGAGAAGGCGTTCTGGAAGCAGACGAAGTCGTTCACGTTCAGGACGGGCGGGATCGTGCTGCCGTCGCAGTTGGCGAGCGAACTGCCGGCGGCGAAGAGGTTCTGGAAGCAGACGAAGTCATTGACGTTGAGGATCGGGGCCGAGGTGCTCCCGTCGCAGTTGGCGTAGCAGGTCGCCGTGCCGCAGGTGAACCCGACGATCCGGAAGCGATCAACGCCGCCCTCGGTGACCGAGTCGTTGGGATTGTCGTTGGCGATCCAGCGGAAGCGGGTCTGGGCCGTCGGAGCCGCGACGGTAAACGTGACCACGTTCCATCCGGCGGTGGTTGCGGCGTTCTCAAGGAGCGTCCAGGTGCCGCCGTTGTTCGTCGAGTACTCGAAACGGAGGGTGTCGAGGACGCCGTTGATGGACTGGATCCAGCGTGCATAACTGACCTCGACGCTGGGATAGGCCGAGAGGTTGTAGACGCCGGTCGTCAGCGTGGTCGGGCCGTTGTCCACGTCGAAGTTGCCCGCTAGATTGTGCGTGACCCAGGCCTGACCACCGCCGCCGTTGAAGTCGGCCGGGGGGCAGTTCGTCGGAGCCGGCGTGACCGGTACGCCGCGTTCCCACTGCCCACTCAAAAGCGAAGGATCGTTCGTCACCGTCCAACCCGGATCGGTGTTCATGTTGAGGTCGGCCACGGTGGTGGTGCCGGTGACGGCGATGGTCGAGAACACCGAGGTGGGCGCGTTCTGCGGATCCGTGACGATCGTGCCGCCCGTCGCCGTCGCGCCGACGTAGTACTGCACGATCGAGCCGCACGGGGCGGCTGGAAGGACGGCCGTGTACTGGTTCGCCGCGCCCTGGGGCATGGAGATGGTCGTGAACGCGCCGGCGGTGCCGATGCGATAACTCAGCGTGCCCGTGCCGGCAACGGGCGCGACGCTGATGGCGACGGCATTGACCGGGAACGAGAAGGTCTGGTTGGGGAGGATCGTCGTCGGACGCCCGCTCGGATACTGGAACCCGATCAGCGAGACGGCGGGGCACGGGAGGCTGTGCGCGGCCCACGCCGGGCAAATCCGCGAGTAGTTCGGCGTGCCGTTGCTCGTGTTCCCGTCGTTGTCGTCGGCGACGAGAATCTCGACAATGTTGGCGGGGACGGCGGCGTTGCTGCCCGAGCCGCCGACCGTCATGAGCGCCCACTTGACGAAGAGGTCGCGAGTGCGATTGAGCCCGTCGGCCGAGCCGTAGAACGTGCCGAAGTTCTCGCGGGTCCGCCACCAGCCGCCGCCGAGGACCATCCCGCAGGTGTGGATGGCCGAGCCGCACGGATACTGGATGTTGGAGGCGATGGGGTTGCGGACGTTGGTGCCCGGCCCGCTAAAGTCGCGCCCGAGGATGAAATCGTCCCAGAGGAGTTCCGCGCAGCAGTCGCCGAAGCCTTCGCCGAACGCGCCTTGCGCGAGGTTGAGGCGGTTAACGATGAAGTGCCCGTACTCGTGCGAGATCACGCCGCTGTAGGCGGTGTTGACGCAGCCGCCACCGGCGTTGAAGAAGTTGATGGTGAGGTTGCTGGGGTTGAAGTTGGCGTTGCAGGTGCCCGCGACGCCCGTGTTGGAAGTGAGCGCGATGTCGAGGGCCGTGAAGGCGGGCGCGCGGTCTTTGAACATGTTGTGCGTCTTGGTCACGCCGATAAACGTGTTGATCTGCGCCGTGAGGCCCTGCGAGGGCGTGGGGTTGAGGATGAAGTTCGCCGGACCGGGGGGTGTCACGTTAGCCAGCGTGCCGGAGACCGTTGGCCCAAGGCTCACGGGCACCACGTTGACCCACGGACCGCCGCCGCTGACATTGGAGTGCACGCCGGTGAGCACCGTCACGGGCGTTGTGCCGGGGTTCAGAATCGAGAACACGCCCAGGCGATCGGAGACCGTATTGTTCCCGCCCTGGATCGTGACCCGGATCTCGGGAATGTCCATCAGCACCGGCAGGTTGGTGTTGGTGTCGGGGCTCGTGCCTTGAGTTCCAAAGCCCTTGACCGTTCCGGCCACGTCGGTGTTGACCACGTCATTGCGGACGTGCAGCGTCACACCGGTCCGCGCGTCGATGAAGAACGTCATGGCGTAGGCGTCAGCGGGATTGGGCGACGAGGCCGTCATCTTCCACGCCAGAATCGGCGCGGCCCAGGTGCCCTCGCCCTGGAAGACCACCAGTTGTGGTGCCGTCCACACCTTCGCGCCCCGCGCGAGCATGTGGGCCTGCGCGAGCCTCAAGGCCATCGGGCCTTCAAGCGCCGCCGCATTGAGCCCGCCCTCGGGCATCGGAGCCAACGTTCCCGCGGCATAGACGACCTGCGGGAACGGGTCGTGCTTGACCATGATGCGAAGGTTGCCGTATTCCACCGGGACGCCGTTGATGTGCTGGGTGTACCCGCTGATGGTGAACTTGCCATCGGAGGTCGGAGTCGAGAACGTCTGCGTCGCGGTGAGTTGGCCCACACCAAAGGCCGACCCGTGCTCGACGATGAAGCGCTGGGCGGCGTCCGCCGGGGTGATCCCCGCGGTCATCGGCACGCCATAGAGAATCCGCACCTTGCCCTGATCGAGTTCCGCTCGCGATCCCGGATAGAGATTGAGCAGTGCCTGCGTATCCGCGGGCAATGGAGCCACCACGTTCTCAACGGCCATCGCCGTCGAACTTGCCAAAAGCAGTGCCGCCGCCGTCACGACCTTGCGCCGAGTCATGCGTTCGTTCCTTTCCTGACCAGATCTTCTCTCGCGAGCCGGTACACAACGCCCGGTCTCCGCCTGCCACCGCTTGCTCAGCATACCGGCAGATTCGCCGGTGGGGGATTACTGAGCGTGAATAGTCAAAGGTTCGGGAAGTTGCCCCAGCCGGTTCCTCGTGCGCAACGCTCTATCGGACCACACGGATCGTGCCGAGCCCCTACCCTACATCCCCCGCACCGCGCTGCCGTATCCTGTTCCTACATGACCTCACTCCTCATCACTGGTGGCCGAGTCATCGACCCCGGTTCGGGGCTCGACCGCGTCGCCGACCTCGCCGTCCGCGACGGCCTCGTCGCGGCGATCGGCACCGGCCTCCCTCGATCGCCCGCCGATCGCGTGATCGACGCAGAAGGACTCTTGGTCACTCCAGGCCTCATCGATCCGCACGTTCACCTCCGCGAGCCGGGCCAGGAACACAAGGAAACCCTCGCGTCTGGCTCGCACGCGGCAGTCGCCGGCGGATTCACGAGCGTCTGCTGCATGCCGAACACCTCGCCCGCGCTCGACAGCCCCGAGATGATCGGCTTCATCGAGAGCCGCGCCCGTGCCTCGGCCGCGTGCCGGGTTTTCGCTGTGGGCGCGCTGACCAAGGGCCGCAAGGGCGAAGAGCCCGCCGAGATCGCGCTGATGGCGGGTGCCGGCGCGGTCGGCTTCAGCGACGATGGCGACGGCATCGCCTCGGCCGGCATGATGGCGCGGGTGCTCACCGCCGTCAAAGCCACCGGCCGCGCCCTCATGCAGCACTGCCAGGAGCCGACGCTCACGCGCGGCGCCTCGATGCACGCCGGGCCGGTCGCCACGCGACTCGGGCTCACAGGCTGGCCTCGCGTCGCCGAAGAGGTCATGATCGAGCGTGATATCCGCCTCAACCGCGCTATCGGCTGCCGCTACCACGTCCAGCACATCTCCTCCGGCGATTCGGTCGATCTCATCCGTCGCGCCCGTGCCGAGGGGCTGCCCGTCTCGGCCGAAGCCTCGCCCCACCACCTATTGCTGACCCACGAGGCCTGCGACAACTACAACACCGCGGCCAAGATGAACCCGCCGCTCCGCGAATCGCGTGATGTCGAGGCGCTCCGCAAGGGCGTCGCCGACGGCACGATCACCGTCCTCGCCACAGATCACGCGCCGCACACCGCCGACGAAAAAGCCCTGCCCTTCGAGGAAGCGCCCTTCGGCATCATCGGCCTCGAATCCGCGCTCGCGCTCTACGCCGAGGCCCTCGTGCACAGCGGCGTCATCGATTGGCCGCGGCTCATCGCGCTCCTCACCATCGAACCGGCACGACTCTGCACGCTCGACAAGCCCGCCGACGGCCGCCCCGCGCTCGGCGGCCTCGCCGTTGGTGGTCCGGCCGACGTGACCCTCATCGATCCTGAGGCCCGCTGGACGTTCACCGGCGAGCACATCAAGGGCCGTTCATGCAACACGCCGTTCCTGGGAAGGCCGATGCGCTCGCGCGCGGTTATGACCATCGTCAGCGGCGCAATCGCGCGCCAGGTGGCGCGCTGACGGCTCGTACCGCGCCACCATTCTCCCATTTGCAATCGCCTCTGCGTTCGCTTCGTCTCAGCCGCGAGTCTTCTTGCTCACACCCTCACCATCCCTGCAAACTCTCGATAGCGAGCATCGAGTTCCGCGCGGGTGAGCGTCGTCAGCCGTTCGAGGCTGAACGACTCGATGTTGAAACTCGCCACGACCGTGCCGTGCGCGAGCGCCTCGCGGAGCGACGACACCGAGTGCGCATCGCCCTTGTGGTTCGCGAGGTACCCCATCATCCCCCCGGCAAACGTGTCGCCCGCGCCCGTCGGATCGATCACCGTTTCGGTCGGGTACGCCGGCAGCGCCGCCATGCCGTCACGATGCACCAGGATGCACCCGTGCTCGCCCTTCTTGACGACGACGAACTTTGGTCCCATTTTCAGCACCTGCCGCGCCGCCGCGACCGTGTTCGCCTTGCCCGTGAGCAACTCGGCCTCGTCATAGTTCAGCACCAGCCCGTCGATCCGCGTGAGCAAGAGGTCCAGTTCGGCCCGCGCGACGTTGATCCACAGATCCATCGTGTCCGCCACCGTCAACCCGCGCTTGGGTAGCGCCTCGAGCATCCGCAACTGCACCGCCGGGTGCGTGTTGGCGAGAAAGACCGTCCGGCTGTCACGGAACGCCTGTGGGATCTCCGGCGGCTGCTCCGCCAAGACTCCGAGTTCCGTGAACAGCGTCTCGCGGCTGTTCATGTTGGCGAGGTACTTCCCGCCCCACGCAAAGGTCTTCGAGCCTCGCCGCATCTCGATGCCCGACGCATCGATGCCCTTGAAGTGGCCCAGCGTCTGACGGAAGGCGTCGGGGAAATCACCCCCGACCGCCGCCACGACTCTCACCGGCCCGTGGAACGACGCGGCCGCGGCGAAATAGGTGCAGGAGCCGCCGAGCACCTTCTCGCGGTGGCCCTGGGGCGTGTAGACGGTGTCGATGCCGATGGTGCCGGTGACGATGAGTGACATGGGCCAAGAATAGCGGTGACATCACCGAAGTGCGGCAGGGAGTCCACGCTCCCAACCCCCGATCACCCGTCGGGCGTGTCGAGCAGTTGTTGCAGTCTCGCTGCCAGCACAGTCGGCAGCCGCGGCAGCCACGCGGCATCGACCAGTTCCACGCCGATCAGGTCGCGGAGGTGCGTCCGGTCCTTGTCGTGGAATGCCGTCAATTTGATCCGCACGAGCGCCTCAAGAGTCACGACGCGAAAGGCACCCAGGTCCGTCGATTCCTCCACCGGCGGGCTCGGCAGCACCTCGCCGGGCTTGATGATCTCACCCGCAAAGACCACATGCACCGCCTGCCGCGGGCTCGCCGCGGGGCCATCGAGAAAGAGGTCAATCTTGTTCGCGTGCCGATACACGAATCCCGCGCCTTCCAGCGCCGTCTTCGCGCGCTCGAAATCGCCGCGCGCGATCAATACGTCCACGTCCTGCGTGTTCCTTACGGCCGTCGTGTCCACCGTCGCCACCCAGGCCGCAACCGCGTTGCCTCCCACGATGGCATAGGGCACCCCTGCCGCTGCCAACGCCGACGACGCGCGAACCAGCCGTTGACGCACCTGTTCCACGGCATCCACCATCCGTTGCAAAACGCCCACCGACCTCACGAACGAACCAGGCATCGTTGATCCTACGGGCCACCGTTCGCGTGCCGACAATTTCAAACTGTCGCCATCGACCGATCACCCATTCCGACCGATACACTTCTATCGGACCTTTACGGAGCCCCAGCCATGGAACTGTACATCGACACCGCCAGCCTTGACGAGATCAAGCAGGCCCACGACCTGGGCATCCTCGACGGCGTCACCACCAATCCCTCGCTCATCGCCAAGGAAAAGGTGCCTTACTCCAGGCGCCTCGCCGAGATCTGCGAGATCGTCAAGGGTCCCGTCTCGGCCGAGGTCATTGCCACCGACTACGAGGGCATGCTCAAGGAGGGCCGCGAGCACGCGAAGATCGCCCAGAACATCGTCGTCAAACTTCCCATCACCGCCGACGGCCTGCGTGCCTGCAAGACGCTGACGACCGAGGGCAAAAAGACCAACATGACCCTCTGCTTCCAGCCCATGCAGGCGATGCTCGTCGCCAAGGCCGGCGCGTTCCTCGTCAGCCCCTTCATCGGTCGCCTCGACGACGTCGCGGAAGACGGCATGGACCTCATCCACCGCATCCGCACGATCTACGACAACTACGGCTACAAGACGAAACTGCTGGCCGCCTCGATCCGCCATCCCAAGCACATGGTCGATTGCGCCCTCGCCGGCGCCGATGTCGCCACCGTGCCCTTCAGCGTCATCAAGCAACTGCTCAGCCACCCGCTGACGGACAACGGCCTCAAGAAGTTTGTTGAGGACTACAAGAAGGCCTTTGGTTGAATGACGCGAGTCGCCTTGCGCGGCGAGCCCTCGCAGTACGTTGACCTTCTCACTCCACCTCGAACAGAAACTCCACCTCGACCGGCGCGCCGAGCGGCAGATCGATGCTGCCCACCGCCGCGCGTGCGTGCCGACCCGTCTCGCCGAAGACCTCCATCAGCAACTCGCTAGCGCCGTTGGCCACCTGCGGCTGGCCATGAAACCCCGCCTCGCTGCACACAAACACGCCCAGCCGGACTACCTGCTTGATCCGCACGAGTTGCCCGAGTTCGGCCTTTGCCACCGCCAACCCGTTCAGCACGCATTGCCGCGCGCACTGCCGCGCTACCTCCGGCGTCACCCTCCCCGGTACCGACCCCTGGGCCATCAGCACGCCGTCCTTCATCGGGATCTGCCCGCTGATGAAGAGCAAATTCCCGGCACGGCGACACGGGATGTATGCCGCGATGGGCTTCGGCGGTGTCGGCAATGTCAACCCGAGTTCCGCCAGTTTTGCCTCGGGATCAGGTCGCATTGCGTGCTCCTTTGTTCGGAATAAAATAGGGTCAAGATCGCGCCGCCAATCACTACAAAGTGGAACCGCCTAACTTGACAGCCGAATAGATTAATGTATTCTAGTGACGCACGCGTGCGAATGGTGAGCCCGTGGACGGATGTGCTGAACGAAATGCTCTTATTGGCGGACTGTGCGCCGCCACGCTGATCCGAACCGTCCACAAGGCCCACCGACATCTTGAAGGGCATCCGCAGACCCGAGAACGCCAGACCGCAAGGAATGGCATTCGAGCGTCTCCGCGATGCAGGGGCCGTTTCGGCGGTTGAGATTCGAGTTCGCGCCACCTCCGGCTTCCCGCAGCATGGTCGCTGCGGGCCGCCAGGCGTTCATTCGAGTGCAAACCTCCGAGTTCAAGTTGGACGTGTCGGCGAGGCACTGATTCATGTATTTGCATGAGTGCCATCGACCGACGGGTGTCGGATCGTCAGTCAGGTCGAGGGCGGCGAAATGCCGTCTGCTCGACCCCCGTTCGGAGATTTTTTCATGAAGCGTCGTGCATTTACGCTGATCGAACTGCTGGTCGTCATCGCGATCATCGCGCTGCTCATCGGCATCCTCCTCCCCGCCCTGGGCAAGGCCCGCCAGTCGGCTCGCCAACTCAAGGACTCGACCCAGGTCCGCGGCATCCATCAGGCCCTCGTCCTCTGGGCCCAGAACAACCAGGACGACTACCCGCTCCCCAGCCGCATCGACAAGCAGAACTACACCCTTCCGATGGTGACTGCTGGCTCCGAGTCCCAGAAGGACCTCACTCGCCACATCTACTCGATGATGATTTTCACCGGCTCACTCTCCACCGAAATCTTCATCAACCCCGCCGAGGCCAACGGCCTCGTCACCCTCCGCGACACCTATGAGTTCGACTCGCCCCAGGGCGCGGTGACACCCGCTCAGGCCCTCTGGGATCCCAAGTTCCGCGGAACGCCGCTCGATACGGCCATCGGCAGCACGCTCGTCACCGACCCCTCCAACAGTTCCTACGCACACAATCCGCCCTTCGGCAAGCGCCGCGCTCGCTGGACCAACAGTTTCACCGCCACTGAGGCCGTCGTCGGCAATCGCGGCCCCATCTACACCCTCACCGCTACCCCCACGCGCTCCTGGAACCCCAAGCCGATGGATACGTTCGGCGATCAGTCCGTCACGCTCCTCATTCACGGCAGCCGCGTCCGCTGGGAGGGCAACATCGCCTTCAACGACAACCATGCTGAGTTCCTCAGCAAGGCCGACCCGGAGAACGTGACCTTCTCCTTCACCGGCCTGACCGCGGGCATGCGCACCCAGCCCGACAACATCTTCGTCAACGAAAACGACAGCACCGGCAACCCCCAGGGCGGCGAGACGGCAATGGCCAGCGGCAACACCGGCAACTACACCGATGCCAACTCCCACCTTAACGCCAACGCCTACCTGCGGCCCTATGTCTCGGTCACTGGCATGAACTCTGCCCCCTCTCTGAGGGTTTGGGTTGACTAACTGTTCGATCTGCGCGATCACCGAAAGGTGCTCGCGTAGTTTGCCTGAGCACATAATTACAACGGATATTCTCGATGCGCATACCTTTCGTTGTGTGGCCGAGTGCTTTGATTCTTACGCTCACGGTGACGAGCGAGCGTCTGATAGCCCAGATCTGCGGGGGGCTCGGCGGCCGAAATGAGTGGCAATACGTTGCTCTAACTACAACGTGGCGGTTCTTGCGCGAGTCTGCGGCTCCCATCGAGTCTGATGGGGCGTATGTGAGAGTTTCAGACCACGTAACAACGAACACTACGACCATGGGCACATGGTGCAATCCACTGTGCCCACCGGACGTGGGAACGGCCTCTGGTGGCGTTTCTATCCCTGAAACATTGGTGCCAGCTCAGGGAATTTCTTGGGAGTCTGGACGTTTCAGTGTCCCTAGTGGCGACTTTGGTGGCGGACAGTTCAACGGTACGGCGTATCCTTTGAGTGTTTACAGCGTGTATTCTCGGCTCGACTGGAATCGCTTTCGCACCAATGAGAGATACTCGTGCCCACAAAGCACGGAAGTTGAGGCAAGGGGGACGACGTCAGGCTTTGTTCGCGAGCAGTTTACATACGAGCTCGACCAACTATCCGCTGACCGATACGTTCTGAATTTGAATCCAGTTTCGGTGGATATTCGAGCAATCTCCGAGAATGTTATTTCCGGATCATTCTTTGGCGACTGCGAGGTATACGCGGCTGTTTCAAACCCAAATCCAATTCAGGCCCGAGTCTTTCTCCGTGTTTATTTCATTGCTACCGATGCGACGCAACCTTCTGCACGAACGCTCATTTGGGGTATTCAAGGCAGCATGAGGCTTTTGAATGGGAGAATCATTGAACGATTGGGTTCAGTGTTTCCTCCAGGCCCAGGCTATGTCGCCACTAATGATATTTCTGCACCGCCAATAGAATGCCCCTTGTCCCCCGCTAACATTCATCTTGAAGAATCGCTGACGACACTAGCACTCGATAATTACTATGTTGCATTCAATGCGGCGACGGATTTACGGGTGTTCGCATTGCGGCAAATCAATGTCTTTCCTGGATCTACGACCGATGGGGATGTCAACTACAGCAGCAGTGTCGACATCATGGACCGGCGAGCGATCATCCAACTTAACGGCCAGACGATCGGCAACGACCCGGATGCAAAGTACGAGCCTCGCGCCGATTTTGATTGGGACGGCGACATCGACTCAGCCGATCTAACGGCGTTCGACGCTCAATACTGCGCGGCAGATTTGAATGCCAATGGCTACATCGATGCGAACGACTACATTCTCTTCGGCAACTACTACTCCGCCGGGAGCATGTATGCCGACTTCGACGGCAACAACACGCTGAACATCAATGACTATACCGCGTTCATGAACATCGCGGCAGCGTGCCCGTAATCGCCTCTCAAGCCCTTCGAACGTGCTGGTATGCAACGATGACTCTCGAGCAGTCAGCCGCTACTTCGCCGCCTTCCCCAGCACCTTCGCGATATCAAAGTCGATGAAATCGGCGTGGTGGAAGATCCAACTCTCGATCGTCCGCTCCACCTTGTCGCCCTCGTGGCTGTGCGTGGCCACGATGTGCATGACCTCGGCCGGGATGCCGTGCTTGTAGCACATCGCCACCCCGCTGAAGGGGTGACGCAAGAGGTCACCGAACTTCCCCTTGACCACCGTCGGTCCGGCTCCCGCGCTACCGCCTGCCGACCCGCCGCCCGCTGCCGCGCCACCCGTCTTGTCAAACTCCAGCATCTTGCCCACGTCCGCGAGCAAACTCCCGGCGATCAGGTAGTCCAGATTCACGGGAATCCGCGTGCCGAAGACTTCTTTCAGCACGCCGCTGATGGCGATGCACTGCTTGCAGCAACTGTTGAGGTGCTCGACGAAGCGCAGGTCGATCTTGCCGGCCAGCAGGGTGAAGGGGATCGCGCGAATCTCGTCAAACGTCCAGCCCTTGCCGCCGCAGCCGGTCGTGAGCGCCTCGTCCCAGACCGCGGCGACCTTGTCCCGCAGCCCGGCGTCCTTGATGTCCATCAGGTTCGGAAAGAGCGTCGCGATCTCCGCCAGTGTGTGCTTGGCCATGCGGGCAATATAGCCGCCCGTGCGATCGGATACTCTGTGCGCCCGATGGCCGCCTTCGACCTCGATCCCAAGACCATCGACTACGACGCCCTGCCGCCGCTGGTCGCCGCCGGCAAAGACCGCGAGGCCGTCATCAGCCAGATCGTCGAGATGTGGTGTACGCCCGTCGGCGGCGGCAACTGGGACTACAACGAAAGCCCGCCCGGCCTCCACGGCATGGCGCTCGACCGTGTCAAACTCGAAGCCGCTGACGGCTCGCCCATCGATCTGATCGACCTCCTCCAGCGCGTCGCACTGCGCATCGCAGAACTTCAGAAAGACTCCCCCGACATCGCCAAGCAGGTCCGAGTCGTCCTACGCGGCTGTTTCATTCCTCAATGCGGTGGAAGCACTGATCGCGCGCTTGCGCTCCCCTGCGACCTCATCACCACGGCCTGCAAGTTCGCCGGCGAAGTGCGCTTCGCCTCCGCGGCCTTCGGCGGGGACGCCTTGTTCCGCTCCGCGGCCTTCGGCGGGGACGCCTGGTTCGGCTCCGCGGCCTTCGGCGGGGACGCCTTGTTCCGCTCCGCGGCCTTCGGCGGGGTCGCCTCGTTCGGCTCCGCGGCCTTCGGCGGGGACGCCTCGTTCGGCTCCGCGGCCTTCGGCGGGGTCGCCTTGTTCCGCTTCGCGGCCTTCGGCGGGGACGCCTCGTTCCGCTCCGCGGCCTTCGGCGGGGTCGCCTCGTTCGACTCCGCGGCCTTCGGCGGGGACGCCTTGTTCCGCTCCGCGGCCTTCGGCGGGGTCGCCTCGTTCGGCTCCGCGGCCTTCGGCGGGGACGCCTCGTTCGACTCCGCGGCCTTCGGCGGGGTCGCCTTGTTCCGGTCCGCGGCCTTCGGCGGGGTCGCCTTGTTCCGCTCCGCGGCCTTCGGCGGGGCGCTCTACGTCGCCGGCGGTTCGTATTCGGAGCCGCCGCGGTTCCCAAACGCATGGTTCTCGGAGCGCGGCATTTTCGCTTCGCCCTCGTTTCAGACCGCCGTCTTTCACACCGACAGCAAGGACTCCGCGGCCTTCGGTCGATCGCCGCCGGCATGGGGTCGGCGACTCGCGCGGTGGCGCGGCTGGACGATCGGACGGGCGAGGTTGCTGCACTGGGGCCTGGCCCGAGGCGTCGGCGAACTGGCGATCCTCACGCGTGTCTCGATGGCCGCGCTGGTGGTCGTGCCGATCCTCGCCGGAGTCTGGCCCGCGCTCCGCAGCGCCGTGCAGCGGTATGCCGACGTGCATTGGCGCGACGGCATGGTCCCTCGCCTCGGGCATCTGCTCTTCGGTCGCTTCGAGGGCACTCCCGCGGTCTCGTCGGCCCAGGCCGAGTCGTTCCTGCGGTCGCACATGCCCGGCTCGTTCGCGCTGCTCTTCTTTGCCGCCCTCGCCGTGGTGGTCGCTCGCTCGATCTATCAGGCGAGCGTCCCGCAACTCGTTCGCGAGAAGAGCCGGTTCGATCTGGTGCGCGAGCGGATGGAAGACTTCCGCCGGAACATGGCCGCCGCCGAGGGCCAGCGCGAGCGTGACCGCTGGCTCCAGGAGGCGATCGATTTCATCGACGAGGCCGGCACAGCCCCGGACATGGCCTGGTTCCGCCATCCCGACCTTGTGCGGCACCACGGCCGCACGCACTGGATCCCATCGACGCTCGAAGAACTCGAGGAGTACAAGCCGGAGGAGCGTGACCTGGCGGCCGAGGCTCGGGCCGAGGTCAAGCGGCGGGTGGACGAGCGATTGTCGAAGGCCGGCCTTCGAGATGCCGCACCCGAGGAGCCGGCGTCGGACGCCGAGAAGGACGGAGCGTCAGCGGCGAGCGCGGCTCCGGCCGCCCCAAAGCCCACGACCGCGGCACCGTGCATGTCGCGGACCAGCCGAGAAGCGATCATCGTTCAAGCGGGTGCCGAGGCCCAGTATGACCGCGTGGCGCGACAGAACCTCGGCGCGGCGGCGATCTGCCTGTGGTTCTATGTCTTCGCGGGCCTGCTGCTGGTCTGGCTGCTGGTCCAGCAGGTCGGCGCGGTGCTCGCCGAGGTTGGGCTGCGGTGGTTCGGCGTGGGTGTGCTCGGTGTGGCCTCTGCCGGATGCTTTGGCGTGGTCATCTGGCAGGTTCGGAGCGTGATTGTCGATGCGTGGCTTCGTCGCGAGCGTCCCGAGTACATGGACGAGGCGGAATGGGAGAAGGCGGACGCGTTCACGCACGATTTGGAGACGCGGCTTGTGCCCGCGCGGCGTGCAAAGGCGGGTTTGCCGTCGAAGCCATCGTCGAACTAGGGCCTTGCCGCGGCTGACGGCTTCCCCGCGCCCGCGGCATTGATGGCCTCGACCACCTCTGCGGGCGTGTACGCGTTGCTCTTCCAGCCCTCTGGCGTGCCGGGGCCGTGGACCGTCAGTAGCGGGATGCCGACCTCGCCGAGTTGCCTTAACTTCGTCCACCCCTCCGCCTGCCGCGTCGACAGATCAGCCTTCATCGCCGTCACCCACGGCTGCCGCATGGCGTCCTCCACGGCCTCGTTGCCAAACACCGACCGCTCGATCTGCTTGTAGGTACTGCACCAATCTGCCGTGAACTGCAGCACCACCACCAGCCCGCGTGCGAGTTCCTTGTCGAATGTCGCGCTGGAATAGGGCGTCCACGAACCTTCAACGTTCGAGAACTCCTTTGCCGCGGCCTTCGCCTTACTGCCGCCCGCGGCATTGACCGCCTCGACCACCTGTGCGACGGTGTAGGCGTTGCTCTTCCAGCCTTCGGGCTTGCCCGGCCCGCGGACCGCCAGCAGCGGGATGCCGACCTCGCCGAGTTCTTTGAGCATCGCCCAGCCCTCGGCCTGCGGTGCTGTCAGATCGACCTTGATCGCCGTCACCCACGGGTGCCGGAAGGCCTCCTTGACCGCCTTGTCGGCAAGCACCGTGGCCTCGAGCGTCTTGCAGTTGAGGCACCACGCCGCCGTGAACTCGAGCACAACGACCTGCCCGCGTGCAAGTTCCTTGTCGTATGTCGCTCGCGTATACGGCGTCCACGAGCGATCGACATACGAGAACTCCTTCGCCATCGCGACCGAACCCGCCGCGAGCAGGAGCCCCAGGAGCACAAACACCGCTCGATTCGCCGGCTTCCGTGTGATCTTGATCGTGCGATAGATCATCCAGGCGCACGCGACGCAGACCAGCGCCGCCACCACCCACCAATACGCGCCCTTGAGCCCGAGCGGCAGGGCCGGCACCAGCGCCACCACGGCCAGCCCAAGGAAGAATGCCGCCACCGCCAGCATGAGCAGCCCCAGCACCTGCTTGACGAGTTCGCTCGCCGGTCCTGTGCGCGGCACCCATGCCACCAGCCGCGGGAACGCCGCGAGCACCAGATACGGCAGCGCCATCCCGACGCCGATCGCCGCGAATGTCGCCAGCGTGAGCGTCGGCTGCTGCGTCGCGGCCCAAGCCGCCGCGGTGCCCATGAATGGGGCGGTGCAGGGCGTTGAGAGGATCGCCGTCATGATCCCGAACGCGAACGAGCCGCCCGCCGACTCGTTCGATGGGTTCAGCATGTACACCGCCCGCGGCAACTGCACGGTGAACGCCCCGAGCATCCCCACGCCCATCGCGGCGATGATCAGGCCCACGACGAGCGAGAACCACGGCGTGCGAAAGAGCGTGCTCGTCGCCGTAAAACCGCTGATGAACGCGATGGCGAGGCCGATGGCCACCCAGAACGCCACGGTACCGAGAAACATGATCGCGCCGAGATAGAGCGCGCGCGCCGGGTTACCCGCCGACTTGCCGAGGCTCATGATCTTGATGGGGATCACGGGCAGCACGCACGGCGTGAAGTTCAAGATAAAGCCACCCAGCGCTGCCGCGAGCAGCAACAACACGATCCCGACCGGCCCCGAAGGATCGATCGTGAACCCGAACCCGAAGGCACCGAACTTCACCGGCTTGGACGCCGGCTTGGTCTGTGCCGCGGGGGTCGCGCTAGCAAAGACCGTGGGATCAAAGCCCGCGAAGTCGGGATCCTTCGGGCCGGCCCCCGCCGCCGCCTTCTCCGCCAGTGTCACCACCTGTAGCGTTATCGTGAGGCTCGTGCCGTCTTCGGCGAGGCACTGCCGTTCGTCGCACGCCTGGTAACTCGTATCAAGATTGATCGTCGCCGTCGTGCCGGGCGTGGCGGACGCCGAGACTCGCACCGGCAGATACGCGATCGCGCGATCGCCGAACACGCCGTACTTCACCGGCGTCCCGTAGTTCACATCCACGATGATCGGCTTGGGCCACTGAACCGTACCGAGTTCCAGCGTCGCGTCCGCGTTGGCATCGATCTTGGTGGTGATGGGCTCAAAGTCACCAAACTCCGGCGGGACCACCGGCGCGTTCGTGTGAACGTGCCATCCCGGCTGATGCTCAAAGACCACCGCCACCGCCACCAGATCGCCCGGCGTCACGAGTTCGGTCATAGGCTTGGCCGTGACCGTGACCGGCGATTCGGGCTGCGCACGCACGCCTGGTACAGACACGAGCATCGCCCCAACCGCCGCCAACACGAGAATGAAGAATCGCATGGTGAAGTATTGGACGCTCCACGCGCGGCAGGGGTTCGGTGCGCGATTTGGCCTCTGATCCCCGAACGGACGCCTCCCCCGGTTCAAGCCCACGTCCCTCGCGCTCCGATACTCGCTGCGATGCCGGACATTCTTGACCAATCAGAAGTCGACGCCCTGATGGCAGCGGTGGACTCCGGCACGGTTCAGGAGGAGAAGAGCGAGTCCAAAATCTTCAGCCGGGTCGCCCGCGATTGGGCCACGGTGGAGATCCGCAAGTACAACTTCAAGCGGCCCGAGCGCGTCAGCAAGGACCAGATGCGGGCGCTCCAGACCCTGCACGAGGGCTTCGCGAGGAACTTCGGAGCCTCCGTCTCCGGGTTCCTGCGCACCATCGTCGAGGTCAAGGTCGCCACCTGCGAACAGATGACCTACTCCGAGTTCATCGCGGGGCTGCCGAATCCGACGAGTTTCAACCTCGTCAAGGCCGACCGACTCGAGGGCGAGATGTGCCTCGAGATCAGCCCCCTGATCATCTATCCGATCATTGATCGCCTTCTCGGGGGCACTTCGCAGGACCTTTTCGTCCCGCAGCGCCCGATGACCATCATCGAGACTCGCCTGATCAGCAACGTGATCACCCGCGGCCTGGCCGCCCTCGCCGAGGCCTGGGCCGGCATCCGCGCCATGACCTTTGAAGTTTCGGCCACCGAGAGCAACCCGCAACTCGTCCAGATCGTCCCGCCCAATGAGGTCGTCGTCGTTGTCGGGTTCGAACTCAAGATGTCCAGTCGCGCCGGCACCATGAACCTCTGCATCCCCTACAACGTCATTGAGCCCGTCATCGACGACCTCAGTTCACGAAACTGGTTCAGCGCCACCAAGAACCAGAAGTCAGAGCGCTTCGAGCACGAGATCCGGGGCGGCCTCCGCCGCGCGGGACTCGTCGTCGCCGGCAACCTCGCCTGCACGACCATCACGCTCAGCGAACTCTCCCGGCTCGCCTCGGGCGATCTCATCCTCACCGAAAAGCCCGCCTCGCAGAACGTCGTCCTGTGCGTTGAAGGGGAGCGTAAGTTCCTCGCCCAGATCGGGCAGTTCAAGGGCAAGCGAGCGCTCCGCATCGTCCGGGCCATCACCCCCGATGACCGCGTCCAGTAACTCGAGATCGTGCCACGGACTTTGCATTGGGTGCCAGTGCGTTGGCACATCCGACTCACGGCGCATGCGTGTATTCCCCACGGCTCGTCGCCTCGACGACCCGGTCCGTCGTAGACTCCGGCCCGACCGTTCTCGATCGAGCCCATAATGCCCGCCGTCCGCCGTTTGATCTTTCTTGCTGCCGTGGCCTTCTCGCTCTCGCCATGGGCTAGCGCGCCCATCGCCCTCGCGCTCGGCCTGGCGATCGCGCTCCTGGGGCTCTCCGCATTCGAGAAGCCCGCCAAGAAGATCAGCCGCCTTCTGATTCAATTCAGCATCGTCCTGTTGGGCTTCTCCATCGATCTCTCGCAGGTCGCCCGCGCCGGTTCCTCCGGCCTCGCGTTCGCCGCCGGCACCATCTTCGGCACCTTCGCGCTCGGCTGGTTCCTGGGCCGCCTGCTTCGCACCGAGCCCAAGGTCACCACGCTCCTCTGCTCGGGCACGGCGATCTGCGGCGGTTCCGCCATTGCCGCCACGGGCTCCGTCATTCGCGCCACAGAGGCCCAGATGTCCGTCGCCCTCGCCGCCGTGTTCTCGCTCAATGCCATCGCGCTCTACGCCTTTCCACCGATCGGTCACGCGCTCGGCCTCACGCAGCAGCAGTTCGGCGCCTGGGCCGCGATCGCCATCCACGACATGAGTTCCGTCGTTGGCGCGGGCAAGGTCTACGGCGACGAGGCGCTCAAGGTCGCCACCGTCATCAAACTCTCACGCGTGCTCTGGATCGTCCCGGTCTCGATCCTTGCCGGCTGGCTTGTGCGAAGGCAAGCGAGTTCACAGTCGCACTCGGCGGCACCGGATGGTCCGCCCGAAGCCGGGCCGCGGGGGATTTCGATCGCCTCGATCATCCCGTGGTTTATCGCGCTCTTTCTCGTGGCGAGCCTCTGCCGCACGTTGATCCCTGGCGTTTCCGAGGCTCGCTTCGATCTTTCGTGGTCCGGCCAGGCCATCCATTCCTTCGCGGACCTACTCAAGGCGATCGCGAAACAGGCGATGGTGGTGGCGCTCCTGTTCATCGGCTCGGGGCTCTCACGCAAGGCTCTCGCGAGCGTCGGGTGGCGGCCCTTTCTTCTGGCCACGAGCCTCTGGGTCGCCATCAGCCTCGCCGGGCTTGCCATCATCCGCGGAACGATCTCGTAAAGCCGGTCTGGCATTTCCGCCGCGCACGTCGCCGAGCGTGATCGCCGCCGGATTCGCCACCACGCCTTCGCGTTACATCACAAGTGCGGCGAGGTCGGAGAGGCCCAATGGCTCGGGGCTGCTGAACGGCTCCGCGGCGGCGGTCCCGATGCGCGAGCCGAAGTACGTCGCTTGCGCCCGGACCCACTCGGGCACATGGTGGTTCTTCGGATTCGCCTGGAACTGCGAGTGGTAGGCGTTGATCGCAGCCATCTTCGTCTCGATCTGCGCCGAGATATCCACGCAGAACGTGGGCGACGGCACGGCCCGCAAGTGCGTCGCGTAGTAGTGGAAGAGCCACTTGGCGTAGATCGGCGGGCCGATGGCCAGCCCGAGCCGCGCGAGCGCCGGCGGCGCGTCCAGGTCGAGTTTGGTCAGTTTCGCGTCGAATCGAGCGTCTTCAGCGATGCGCGTCACGGCCCGATGGTCCGGATGGGCGTCGTCGGGATGGGGGACGAAGAGGACGTGGGCCTGGTGCGCCCGCACGACGGCGGCGACGAGGTGACGGGCGGCGAGCGTGTGCTCGACGGAGCGATTTGGGAGGTCGAGGCAGAGGCGGCTGACGGGGTTGCGATCGGCGGAGAGGCGTGCCGCGGCCTCGCTGGCCTCGCGCTCGCGGGTGAGCGGGTCGCCCATGGGCGTGGGCTCGCCGTCGGTCATGTCGAGGAGGAGGACGCGGTGGCCCTGGGCGGCGAGTCGGGCGATCGTGCCGCCCATGCCGAGTTCTTGGTCATCTGGATGCGGGCCGACCACGAGGATGTTCATGAGGAGAAAGAGTACGCAGAGGTCGCAGGAGAGAGGAATGACGCGGAGGGGGGAAGAGATTCGAGGCAACACGAGTTGAGAGCGCTGCTTGCGAGCGTCGCCACGATCCCTCCCGCGATCGGCTTATGAAGGCTCGTCAACCCGCTGAGACTTGAAGATCATCGCTCCCAGGTAGGCACCGAGGCAGGTGGCGGAGACGTAGACGACGGCCAGGATCGCGTTGGCGGCGATGTCGCCGGCGTTGATGGTGTGGACAGCCAGCAGGCCGAGCCCCACAGCGGGGTTGTAGCACCCGCCCGAGACTGGCCCCCCCAGCGCCGCAGCCGCAGCGATGGTGAACCCGATCGCGAGGCCGAAATACTGATTGCCCTTGGTCTTGGGGTGCGCGGCGACGTTGAGGATGACGAGGACGAGCATGAGCGTGAAGAGCGCCTCGACGATGAAGACGTGCTCGAGGCCGACATCACGCGGCAGCGCGTCGGGGTGGGCCTTGGCGCGGAGGCCGGGCTTGGGGGCCGAAGACGCGCCGGAGACGAAAAGGGCAACCGCGCTCGCCGCGAGCGCGGCAGCGACCTGCGCGACGATGTAGCCCGCGCCCTCGCGGGCTGTCTTCAGGCGGAGCACGAGCGTCGCGAGCGTCACGGCGGGGTTGTAGTGCGCCCCCGAGACGTGACCGCCCATGTAGACGAGAGCGGCCAGGCCCAGGCCGATCGCCAGCGGCGCGAGCGGCGAGCCCGCAGCGAGGGCGACAAGGAACGTCAGGAAAAACGTGCCGATGAACTCGACGACGAGGGGCTTGGGGGCGGCGCTCATCGGTTCGGCTCCGAGTCAATCACGAACGCCGATACAGGCACGGGTCTGCGCGGCTGATCGCCGAAGGTCCAGAAGAGTTCGAGTCCGTCGCCGCCGGTGCGTTCGAAGAACTCGACGGCGATGGCGTGGTGGCCCTTGGCGAGGGCCGCGACCCCGGAGCGCTCGCGGAGGCTGTGGAGCCCGTCGTTATCGACGACGAGTTGGCCGTCGATGAAGAGGCGGCTGCCGTCGTCGGAGTTGAGGGTGAAGGTGTAGGCCGCGTCGTCGGGCACGCGGATGAAGCCCTCGAATCGCAGGGCGTAACGGTCGTCGCGCGGGCGGGCCTCGACGCCGACGGAAGGCACGACGCGCGTCCAGACCGGCGGCATGGAGGCGAGGTCGGGGAGCGTCTCGAGTTCGATCTCGAAGGCGCGGAGCGTGAGCCCCGGCTTCGGGCGCGTCAGCGTCGTCGCGGGCGCGGGATCGACTTTGGTGAACGTCGCGCGGGCGACGGGGCTGACGGCGCGCGACCCGCGGAAACTCCGGGCCGAGATCGTCGTGGTTGCGGTCAGACGCACCGGGCCGGCGGCGCGGGGCGAGTCGGCGGTGGGCTCGCTGCCGTCGGTGGTGTAGCGGAGTTCGACGCTCTCGCGTCCGCAGGTGATGCGCACGTTGGTCGAGCCGACGAAGACCGATGCGGCGGCCTCGATCGTGGGCGGGCTGGTCACGTCGGGCCGGCCCTTGATGTCCAGCGCCACGACGCTGTCGTCCGCATCGGGGGCGGTCTTGGGCACGGCCACGACGAGCGCATCGCCCTCGCGGGTGACCGTCGCCACGCCCGCCCCGAGAACGCGCGCGCCCATCGGGTCGTTGAGAATCCCCGGCACGACGAGACGCCCATCGGCGGGCCAGTCGAAGACGTGCAGATACAGCCGCGTTCCGCCCGGGATCGGCTTCTGCGTGCAGCGCCCCCATGCGAGCGCGGGGAACGGCCCGGCGAACGTCCCGCGGATCGACTCGCCGTTCGCACGCATCCACGCGCCGATCGCCCGCATCCGCTCGACGCTCGGCTCGGGGATCTCGCCCAGCGCCGTGGGTCCGACGTTGAGCAGGAAGTTGCCGCCCTTGGACGCGATGTCGGCGAGTTTGCGGATGAGGTCTTGCGTGGTCTTGTAGTTCGTGTCCGCCGCGTTGAAGCCCCAGTGGCCGTTCATGGTCATGCAGGTCTCCCAGTCGGCGTTGGGCACGCCGGTGGGTGGGATCTCCTGCTCGGGCGTGCCGTAGTCGCCCGCGTAGCCGGGCTTGGTGAGCCCGAACTCTCCGCCCCCCTTGTCGACGCGGTTGTTGATGATGATGCCAGGCTGGAGCGAGCGAACATAACGGTCGAGGTCGAGCCCGCGCTCGTGGGTCCAGGTGCCCTCCCATTGCCCGTCGAACCAGAGGACGCCGATGGGGCCGTAGTTGGTCAGGAGTTCCTTGAGTTGGGCCTTCATGTAGGCGACGTAGCGGTTGAAATCGGCACCCGCGGTCGGGCGCATCGCGGGTGTCTCCCACTCGCGCCGCGGCAGGTAGTCCGGATGGTGCCAATCCATGATCGAGTGGTACCAGCACATCTTGATGCCGTGTTTGGCGCACGCGGCAGCGAGTTCCTTGAGAATGTCCCGCTTGAAGGGCGTGGCCGTCACGTCGAAGTCGGTGTGCGCGGAATCGAAGAGGCAGAAGCCGTCGTGGTGCTTGCTGGTGATGACGATGTACCCGATGCCGGCGTCCTTGGCCGTCCGCACCCACGCGTCGGCGTCGAACTTCACAGGATTGAACTGGGCGACGTACTTGTCGTACTCGGCCAGGGGGATCTGGGCTGTGGTGCGGATCCACTCGCCGTAGTCGGTGCGATCGCCATACACGCCGGCGGGGATCGAGTAGAGGCCCCAGTGGATGAACATGCCGAAGCGGGCGTCGCGCCACCACTCCATGTATGGCTTGTCGGGGAGCATGGCGGCGGGCTGGGTGCCGGAATGAGACGGAGCGGCGGCAGGCGGGGACGCGCCTTGGGGCGAGGATTGGCAGGCGGCGAGGGTGAGCAGAGACAGGCACGCGAGATGGCGGATCATGCGAAGGCTCCTGAGGGCCGGAGTGTACCGAGCGAGGGCCGGGAAGGTGAGTACGTCTTCATGCACCGATCGCTCGCGCGATCGGCTCTGGGCAACTGGAACCCAACTGAGCGGGGCGCGCAGGGGACAATCTTCATACGTCCCTACACTTGTTCCCTATGTCCAAGCCGCGGATTCTGACGGGCGATACGCCGACCTCGACGGGCCTGCACCTGGGGCACTATGTCGGGTCGCTCGAGAATCGGCTGCGGCTGCAGGGCGAGTACGACTGCTACTTCCTGATCGCCAACGTCCACGCCTTCACGACGCTGGCTGAGAAGCCCGACGAGGTCCGCGCCAACACGATCGGGATCGTGAAGGACTGGCTGGCGGTGGGGCTGGACCCGGAGCGCTCGACGTTCGTGCTGCAGTCCGAGGTGCCGGCGATCGCGGAGTTGACGTTTCTGTTCGCGATGCTGATCCCGTTCAACAAGGTGATGCGGAACCCGACGCTCAAGACGGAGATCGAGTCGAAGCAGTTGGGGGACTCGTACCCGTTCGGGTTTCCGATGTACGCGGTGGGCCAGTGCGCGGACATCCTGGCGTTCCGTCCGGAACTGGTGCCGGTGGGCGAGGATCAGGAGGCACACATCGAGATGTGCCGCGACGTGGCGCTCAAGTTCAACCAGTTGTACTGCGGCGTGGGAAACCGCGTCCCTTCCGAGGAACACGCGAAGGCGGGAGGGGTGTTTCCGATCCCGAAGGCCAAGGTCGGGCGCGTCGGGCGGCTGCCGGGGATCGACGGCGTGCAAAAGATGTCCAAGAGCCTTGGCAACGCGATCTTCCTCTACGACGACGCCAAGACGGTGCAGAAAAAACTGAACAAGATTACCACCGGCCGCCAGAGCCCCACCGAGCCCGGCAACTCGAGCAACGTGCTCATGCAGTATGTGGACGCGTTCATCGGGGGACACACCGCCGAAGGCCAGGCCCGCGCGGCGGAGATCAAAAGGCGATACGCGGCTGGCGACAACATCGGCGATGGCCACGTCAAGGCCGAACTCGGCGAGGCGATCAACGCGCTGCTCGAGCCGATGCGGCTGCGACGGGCCACCCTCGACGGGCCAGAGGGCGACGCGCGCGTGGTCGATGTGATCCGTCGTGGGACAGCCCGTGCGAATCGAGTGGCGGAAGAGACGCTGTTCGCCGCGAAACGGGCGATGAAGTTGGATTTCGGCACTCGTACACTCGCGTAGCAACCACGTGCTCGAGGCGGTGGTCCGCCGACCCGGTGAAGGGTTCGTGGTTGCGAGCGCGGGTCTGGCGGAGTCGGGTGCCTTCTCTCGATGCCCCGTTTGCGGGTTCGTTGGATGTCTTTCGCTTCCGGTGAGCGCGTGGCGATCGTGCGGTTGTGTGAGGCCGGCACTCTCCGGCTCTTCGTCTGCTTCTACAACCACTTCGCGGCCGGCTGTTCACAAGCAGCGGTCACGGCACGGTCGAGCGTACTCGATCAGGCCATTCGTGCGGTTGCATTCGAAATTGGCTGCCGCCGCCGGAGGATCAGACTCCCGCGGCGGCACCCTTTCTGGCGCGCACCTCGACCTGCGGCTTGGGCTGGGCGGCCCGCCCCGCGTCGAGTCGCTGCTGCATCAGACGCCCCACCTTGAACTTCACCGTCGGCCTTGGGGGCACGCGAACGGGCTCCAACGTCTTGGGGTTTTGCGCGCGGCGTTCGGCGCGCAGACGCACCTCCAGCACGCCGAAGTCGCGGAACTCAACTCGGTTGCCTTCAGCCAACTCCGCGGTCAGCAGTTCCAAAAAGGCCTCGACGGTCTCTTTGACGGAACCTCGCTTCTGACCCGTGGCTTCGGCGATGCGTTCGACGAGGTCTTTCTTGGTGATCGTGGCCATGCGGACCTCTCTCCCCGTGCTTCCGCTCCCGGAAGCCCAACCAGATCGCTCCACCTGTGTCCCGGTCAGCCGAACGCGCCGGGGCGGTGAGTATGCCATGCCCAGGCCTTGCGGTCAATACCCCTTCACAATCCCCCAAGCCGTCAGGTTGTCCACCGGTTGCGAACAGCGGCCTAGAAGCGGATCACGACGCCGCCGTAGATGCCCGCCATCGCCCCGCGCCAATCGAAATGCTCGTCGTCTTGTCCCGAAGCAAGCCCAAACGCCTGCTGACGGTACCCGATCTGGATGCCGATGTTCTCCACCGGCCTGTACATGAATCCCACGAGCAGGTCGAAGCCATAGACCTCGCGTCCGGAGCCTCCCGGGAAGCCCGAGAGCGTGGCCTGGAAGTCGATGGTGACGGACTCGAAGAGGTCCATGGTGAAGCGAGTGCCGACAAGCGGCTCGACGAAGAATCCGCCGCCACCGACAGGTCCGCCGAGCGTGTCGATGTCGAAATCGACGTCATAGAGGCGGAGGCCGCCGAGAACCTCGCCGCGGGCGCGAAAGCGGTCGCCGGGCTTGCCGGCGAGCCAGTCGGGCGTCGGGAGGACGTAGGAAGCGGTGGCCTCAAGCGAGAAGAAGGAAAGAGACGAGCGAAGAGCGTCGCCCGTGTTGACGGGCACGCCGCCGATCTGGCCCGGCTCGTCGGCGAGGGTTTCGCGGCCGTTGATCTCGAAATAGGTGCCCAGGAGCCCGAAGCGCCACGATTCGCTGCGAACGTGGAGTTCGCCTGTTGGGCTCAGACGCGGCGAATCGAGGTTGAGCGATTCGAGCCGGGTGGAATCGGTGCCTCCCGGCGAGCCGGGGAGCAAGACGCGGCCGCTGGGGGCGACGTACCAGACCGACGGCTCGAAGCGAATCGTCCAGGTCGTGTCAATGTCGGAGCGCTCGGGGAGGGTGCCGCTCTCGGGGGGATTCTGGGCTTGCGCGAGCGAAGCGAAGAGGAGGGCGGAGGCGACGGCAAGATGTCGTGGCATGGCGGGCTCCGAGGTTTCGGCGACGCAGAGCGTAGGGTCAGCGCCAAGGATGGGACATGGCCGAGATCGAACTGGCGCCGGGAGTGTGGGTGGCCGAGGAGGCGCTGGAGTTCTCGTTCAGCGCGAGCGGCGGGCCGGGGGGCCAGAACGTCAACAAACGCGCGACGAAGGCCGAACTCCGCGTGCCACTCGCCGCGATCTCGATGCCCGCCGACGCGCGGGCGCGGCTGGCGGGGCTGCTGGGCAGGCGGCTGAGCGATGAGGGCATGGCCGTCATCATCGCCGAGGAGCACCGGTCGCAGCCGCGGAACCGCGCCGCGTGCCTCGAGCGGCTGCGCGAGTTGATCGTGCGGGCGATGGTTCGGCCCAAGCCCAGACGCAAGACGCGGCCCACGAGAGGATCGAAGGAACGCAGGCTGAACGAGAAGCAGAAGCGAGGCGAGATCAAGCGGGGAAGGGGTGGGGGGGAGGAGTAGCCCGGAACGTCGTCAGCGCCGTCGACCAAAGAAAGGAGCAACGACGAATCGAAGAAAAAGGGCTTGCATCGATGATGGATGCGCTGTAGAGTGATCGTGGGCGGAGAGAAGACAAGTCACACACCGTCGGCGGCTGTAAGGCAGCGCTGGTTCTGCCGTCTGGAGCGTGACATGAAGCATCGAACTGTTGTGGCGGCGGTAGTCGCGGCGGGCCTCCCCGTGGCGGTCATGGCGCAGGAACGCGTCACATACTCGCTGCTGTGGTCGGAAGTGCTCGCGGGCTCGAATCAGCCGGTGGCCGTGCCCAACGGTGTCATCGAGCCGGGCGAGGGCGTGCGGATCGCGATCCGTGCGACGATCACGCCCGGCATCGGCGCGACGGCAACGTACACGCCGCCACCGCCGCCGGGCACGGGGACCATCGCGGGGTTTGGATCGATGTTCGTCACCCTGATCGGTACGAATGTGAATGGCGGATCATGGAGCAACATCACTCGGAATGCCGAGTCGAATCCCGGAGGCATTCCCGGCGGGGGCAACTGGACACTGGGAACGCCCGGCACGCCCGAGGCCAACGGCAACATGCTCGGTCTTCAAGCCGGACAGTTTGTTCTGCCCGGCTCGACAGCCAACTCGGTCAACCCGGTCAGCAACGCCTGGCGCGGCACATGGACTCCTTCAAGTTACATGATGAGGTCGGCGTCTTTTCAAAGCACAGACGCCGGTAGCATCAGCGGAAACGAGTCATCGATCCTCATCCAATATGGCATCGATGTAAATGGGCATCCGCAGTACGTCGGCAAGTTCGTATCCAGAACCCACGGCAACACCGGCTCGATTCCGATCGTGCCGTCGCCGGGCGTCCTGCCTCTCGCGTCGCTCGCGGTGGTTGTCGCGTCACGGCGTTGCCGTCGAAAGGAGTTCAGACCATGACTCGAACCGTGGTGTTCCGTGCCGCAGCCGGTCTCGCTATCGGAGTCGGAGCGACCGAGCGGGCGCTCGCCCAGGAACGCGTCACCTACTCGCTGACATGGTCCGAGGTTCTGGCGAACACGAATCAACCCGTGCCATCGCCCAACGGGACGATCGAACCGGGCGAGGGGGTACGCATCGCGATCCGTGCGACGATCACGCCCGGCATCGGCGCGATGGCAACGTACACGCCGCCACCGCCACCGCCGCCGGGCACGGGGACGATCGCGGGGTTTGGCCATTGCACGCTCGATCTGCTTGGAAGCAATGCCAACGGCGGCTCGTGGAGCAACATCACGCGAAACGCGGAATCGAATCCGGGCGGCATCCCTGGCGGCGGGAACTGGACACTGGGAGCGGCTGGCACGCCCGAGGCCAACGGCAACCTGACCCTCCTTCAGGCCGGCCAGTTTGTGCTTCCCGGCATGACCGCGAACGCCACCAACCCGATCGCGAATCTCTGGCGCGGCACTTGGACGCCGTCGAGCTATGCGATGCGTTCGGTCTCGTTTCGAAACCAGAGTGGCGGTGACCCGGGAGGCCAGTCACTTCTCATCCAATACGGCTTTGACGCCAACGGCGATCCCCAATACGTCGGCAAGTTCGTTGCCGGCACCTACGGCAGCACCGGCCCCATCCCGATCGTGCCGTCGCCGGGCGTGTTCGTCGCCGCGCTCACAGCGGGAGGACTCATCCTTTCGAGGAAAAGGAGAACCAAGCGATGAGCCCATCTCACCCTGGAATATTGGCTGCGTCGGCGGTGGTGCTCGGCTTCGGGCTCTCGATCGAGTCGCGCGGCCAAGAGTCCGTCTCGTACCAACTCGCCTGGTCCGAGACCATCGCCAACTCCAATCAGCCCGTGCCATCGCCCAATGGCCTGATCGAGCCGGGTGAGGGCGTGCGGATTTACCTCACCGTGACCGTGTCGCCCGGGGTCGGCTCGACCGTGCCGTATTCCCAGCCCGCGCCAGGGGGCATCGGCAAAGTCGCCGGCCTCGGGAGCATCTTCTTCGACCTCATCGGGACGAACGTCAATGGCGGCTCATGGAGCAACTTCACGCGTAACCCTGCGAGCAACCCGGGCGGCGTCCCCGGCATGGGCAACTGGACCATCGGTGGGTTCACGGTTGAATCCAACGGCAATCTCACGGCCGTTCAAGCGGGGCAGTTCGTGCTCCCAGGCTCCACGGCCCAAATGGCCAATCCCGTCGTCAACATCTTCCGCGGCACATGGACACCCGGCAACTACTTGCCGCGGCTGGCAAGCATGCAGTCGCAGGGTGCTGCCGCGGCACCCATGCAGCACTCGTCGATCCTCATCGAGACGGGCCTTGACCCCAACGGTGACCCGATGTACACCGGCAAGTACATCGCGGGGCAGTTCGGCAATACGGGCACAATCCCGATCGTGCCCGTGCCGGGAGTTGGATTGGTGTTGGCCGTGGCGGCTGGCGTGGGAGCGGCAAGACGAAGGGGGACACGATCATGAGGACGGAGCGAAGTTGCCGAGCGGTCGCTGCGGTCGTCGTGCTCACGGCAGGCACGATGGCCGACGCGCAGATACGCATCGATCATCGGATCAGTTGGTCGGAAGTGCTGGCGGGCAGCAATCAGCCGGTGCCGACGCCGAATGGGCTGATCGAGCCGGGCGAGGCGGTGCGCATCGCGATCAAGGCGACGGTCACGCCGGGGATCGGCGCGACCGTCCCCTACACGCAGCCTTCGCCGCCCGGTGTTGGGACGATCGCGGGAATCGGGTCGATTTTAGTTGACATTCTGGGCACGAATGTCAACGGCGGGACGTGGAGCAACATCACTCGGAACGCGGAGGAGGGGCCGAGCGGGATTCCAGGAGGCGGGAACTGGACGCTCGGCGGGCCGGGTTGGCCGGAGCCAAACGGAGATGTCTCCTTTGTTCAAGCTGGCCAGTTTGTGACGCCGGGACAGACCTGCAACTCCACAAACCCCATTGAGAATATGTGGCGTGCCACATGGACACCGAGCACATATCAGCCTCGCGACGCATCGTTTCGCCTGGTCAGGCAGGCGGTTTCACAGCACATGTCTAGCATCGTAGTTCAGTACGGCATCGACCCGAATGGAAACCCGCTGTACCTCGGGCAGTTTGTCCTCGGTGAGTATGGTGACAGCGGTTCCATACCGATCGTGCCATCGCCGGGGGTGCTGCCGATCGCCGGAGTCCTCGCCACAGTGCTGATTCGTCGCCTGCGCCGCTAACCCCGATCCAGCTTCGCCAGCATCCGCGTCGCTTCGTAGAGGTCGCCATACAGCCGCGCGTGCGCCGCCATCGCCTCGGCATAGGGCGCGCGCGCGTCGGGCTCCAGCACCTCGGTCTCGTGGATCATCGCATCGCACGCGACCTCGACTGTCGGCAGCACGCCCGCCGCGACCCCGCCCAGGATCGCCGCCCCCAGCGCCGGGCCGTCTTCTGTGTTTGTGCTGGCAACGGGGCAGCGCTGGCAGTCGGCGAGCATCTGACGCCAGAGAATCGACCTCGCCCCGCCGCCCCCGACGCGCGACGCCCGCACGGGCACGCCGATCTCGCGCACGATCCCCATGATCCGCGCGAGCGTGAACGAGACCCCCTCGAGCACAGCGCGCACGAGGTGCCCGCGCCCGTGGCGCGCTGTCAGCCCGATCCACCCGCCGCGGGCGTCGGGGTCGGGGTAGGGACATCGCTCGCCCGTCAGGTGCGGGAGGAACGCGAGGCCGTCGCACCCCGGGCGCACGCGCGCGGCCTCGGCGAGAAGGGCGTCAAACGCCACGCCCGGCGCGATCGTGTCGCGGCACCACTGCAGCGCCCCCGCGGCCGAGAGCATGCAGCCCGTCACGCACCAGCCGCCCGCGCGACGTGAGTCGCCCGTCGCGGACGCCATCGTGTGCAACCGGCCCGGGCGCGCGAGATCAACCAGGTCTCGCCGGGGCGCTTCCGCGTGTGCATAGACCACCCCGCTCGTGCCCAGCGTCGTCAGCGCCAGCCCGGGGCGCACCACGCCCGCGCCGATGGCGCCGCACTGGTTGTCGCCCGACCCCGCCGCGACGGGTATGCCCGCGCGCAGGCCCAGTACCCCCGCCGCCCATGCCGTCAGCCCGCCCGCCGACGTGGCGGACTCGAGCACGCGCGGGAGGAGCGACGAGTCGATCCGCGCGATTTCGATCGCGCGCGGCGACCACGCCCGCCGATCCACGTCCAGGAGCAGCACGCCGGACGCGTCGCCCACGTCGGTCGCCGCTTGGCCCGTCAGACGCAGCCGCACATAGTCCTTCGGCAGGAGCACTAGCCGCGTGCGCGCGAACACGTCCGGCTCATGCCGACGCACCCACAGCAGTTTCGGCAGCGTGAAGCCGGGGAGCGCCGCATTGCCCACGAGCCCGACGAGCGCCGCCCGCCCTCCCGCGCGATCTTCGATCTCGGCGCACTCGTGGGCCGTGCGCTGGTCATTCCACAGGATCGCCGGCCGCAGCGGCTGAGCATCGCGCCCGTCGCCGGCCACTGCGTCAGCCCCGAGCAGCACGCTCCCGTGCATCTGGCCCGAGAGCCCGACGCCCGCGACCGCGGCAGCGCCGCCAGCCCGAGCCACGCCTTCGCTTGACAGTGCTGCGTGCGTAGCGGCAATCGCGCCGGCCCACCAGTCGCGCGGGTCTTGCTCGCTCCAGTTGACGTGCGGGCGGGAGAGCGGATATTCCGCCGCGCCCGCGCCGAGCACGCGGCCGCCCTCGTCGCAGATGACCGCCTTCGCCGCCGAGGTTCCGATGTCGATGCCGAGAAGCACGGCGAGAGTTTACGGTCTGCGAGCATCACAGAGGAAGGTGCGTGCGAGACGGCCGATTCTGATCCGCGGCTATCGCCTTGCTCCGGCCTGTTCGAGCCGCGCTCGCAGGTTCGCCATGGCAGCCCGGTCCAGCGCCTCGCCCCGCGCGATCGCCTCGTTCGCGTCGTCGAATCGGCGTGCATCGATCAGCGCGTCCGCGAGCAACGACACCTCGCGGAGCGGGATCGTGGCGTGCCGCGCGGCGGCGCGGTAGTCGTCGATCGCGCCGTCCAGATCACCCTGCGCCTTCCGGAAATCACCCCGGTAGGAGTACGAGTTTGGATCCGCCGGCGCGAGTTCGACCGCGCGATCGAAGTGCGTGCGCGCCGCGACAGGCTCGTTGAGCCGGCTGAGCGCGATGCCGAGGTTGACATGCGGCAGGTTCCAAAGTGGCGCGTAGCGGGCGGCCTGCTCGAAGGCGTCGCGTGCCGGGATAAAGCGTGCCCGTGACATCAGCGCGATGCCATAGTTCATCTGGGCCCGCGCTGCCTGCGGCTCCTTGCTCACGATGTCGCCCCAGAAGGCCAGGTCGTCGCGCCACACGAGGTTCCGCTCGCGCGTCAGCAAGGCCAATGGAATCGCGAGCATGATCGCGCCCGACGCGACGACCCCGACCGGACGGCGGCAGAGGCGCTCGGCAGCGGCCATTGCCGCCACCGCCGCGAGGAGGAACAGGCCGCTGATCGGCATATAGGGCCGATGCTCGTTCACCATTTCGGCAAGCGGGATGATGCTCGAACTTGGCGCCAGATAGATGAAGTACGCCATGACGAGGATCGCGAGGCTGGGCGCGCGACGTGCGGCAGAGATCGTCAGCCCAGCCACGACGAGCCACCCCGCGACCGCGAGCGCCACGGGCAGCATCTGAGCGCGGCTGGCGAGATCGGTCACACGCGGGAACGTGGTGTGGTCGGCAATCATGCGGAACGGCGCCAACGCCTGCCCGATGTAATACCACCACGCGCGCGTCTGGGTGAGCAAGTACTTCAGCGGCGTGTCGCCGGGAAGGCTCCAGTTGGCCGATTGCCCGGCCGGCATGACGGCGCGGCGAAGCAGAAGGTATGCGACGGCCATGACCGCGAGCGGCGCGATGCGTTTCAAGGCGCGAGCGCTCAACACTGGCGAGAACATCGACCGGCCCGCGCGCTCGGGCGCAAGCCAGAGTTGCACGAAAGCCGCGATCGCCACGAACCCGATGGCCTCCGGCTTGGAGAGCAACGCCAGCGCATACAGCGCCGCGGGCGCGAGCATCGTCGATGGCCCGCCCCCATCCCGAACCGCTCGCAGCAGTAGCGCCGTCGCGGGCATCAGAAACGCGGCCACGAGGAGCGAGGAGCGCGACCACGCATAGTTGGCGATGCCGGAGGTGATGGGGTGAAGCGAGAAGACACAGGCGGCGATGAGGCTCGCGGCGTCGCCGCCACGCTCCGAGAGCCACGCGATGAGCCGCACGCGTCCCGTGCCGAAAAGCAACCGTCCGACGATGAAGAGCCAGAACGCAACGTGCGCGTGCAGCACGAGATTGACGACATGCCATGACCACGTCGCGTACCCCGACACCTGGTAGTTGATCGCGAACGAGAGCGACATCAGCGGGCGATACTCAGCGTTGCGCTTGTTCACCGTGAGCGTGAACGGATCGACGAAGTAGCGCGGGACGAAGCGCAGCGACCGAACATACGGATTCTGCACGATCCCGTAGCCATCGTCGAGAACGAAGGCGTTGTGCAGCGAGTTCGAATAGGCCGCGATCGTGGCGAGTGAGATCAGCGCCGCGGCAAGCAGGTACCAACCCCGGCGGCGGGCGTTCCGCGGCGACGGCGGCGTGAGCGAGACGCTCATCTTGGTTTCTCAAACACGAAAAGACAGTTAAGCCCGAGTTGGAACGTCCTCCGCCGCACCAGCCGCAGACCCGCGCTCTCAAAGATCGGCCCCGTGCGGCGAACGTCATAGCCGTCGTGCTGTTCGAGGCTCATGCCGTGGATCAGCCGCAACTTCAGCAGAACCGCCAGGATTCGATCGACCGCTGGCTTGGGCACCGTGATGACGATGCGCCCGCCGGGCTTCAGGAGCCGAGCGCACTCGCGCGCTAGCGACTCGCGATCGGGAATGTGCTCGAGCACCGCCAGCATCGTGATGCAATCAAAGGTGCCGGCAGCAAGTTCGACGCCCGGCACACCGCCGCGAAGGATCTCGATGTTGCCGTCGCGCCGAGGCTCGGCCAGTGGATCGACGCCGACCGCACGGGCGACGCGGGGCGCGGCACGACGCAGCAACGAATCATCGAAGCAGCCGATGTCGAGGAGCGCGCCGCCGGGGGGGATGAAAGGCCAGGCCTTCCCAATGCGCCAGCGTTGGAGAATGCGATCGAGCGTCCGCACGCGGGGCTCCGGTGTGGGGGCGGGGGGGGGAGGGGGGCGATGCTAGCGGCGCTTGATGCCCATCATGCTGTAGACAAACGACATCAGCACCGCCTGCACCCCCAGCGCGACGAGCGTCGCGCCCGCAACCATGGGCCGCAGCGTCTCCGTCGGGTCGGCGATCTCGCCGAGGTTCGAGCGAATCCAGGTCAGCAGCGGGATGCCGATGAGCGCCAGCCCGATGAGGACGGTGCCCGCGCCGACGAGCACGCCGCGCTCGAGCGTGAAGTAGTTGAACAGCCGCGTGATCCGCGGTGACGGCGGGCCGATCTCTTCCTCGAGCGCGAAAATCCGCATCGCTACGGCAACGGTCACAAACTGGAACCCCACCAGCAGCATCAGGCTCGCGGCCACCATCGAGTGAATCCCCAGACGCACGCCCGGTGCCACCGCCAGCGGACCCATCCACACCGCCGCGCCCAGAACAGCCCCGATCACGCACAGCGCAATGCCGGGGATCAGCAGCGTCCACCGCGGTGACAAGCACAGCATGAACCGCAGGTGCCGCCACCCATCACGCCACGAACGCAGGTGCGGCGGGCGGTCGCGGCCATCCTTGTGCAGCGTGATCGGCACCTCCGCCACACGCATCTTTCGCAGCGATGCCTTGATCACCATCTCGCTCGCGAACTCCATCCCCGTCGTCCGCAGGGCCATCGACTCGTACGCGGCCTTGGTGAACCCGCGCAGCCCGCAGTGGAAGTCGTTGATCGGCGTGCGATACAGCACCTGCCCGATCTTCGTCAGGATCGGATTGCCGATCCAGCGGTGCTTCCACGGCATCGCGCCGGGATCGATCGTCCCGCCGCCGCGCGGCATTCGGCAGCCCATCACGAGGTCGTAGCCGCCATCGCCGACGGTCACGGGCTTGCCGCCGCTCTGCCCGCCGCTCCCCCGCCCCTCGCGCAGCCTCTCGACGAACTTGAACCCCTCGCCGAAGTCGTAACTCTGATCGGAATCGGCCATGATGATGAACCGGCCGCGTGCGGCCTCGATCGCGCCTCGGAGCGCGCTGCCATAGCCCTTGGCCGTCACCTCGACGACCCGCGCCCCGCACCGGCGGGCGAGTTCCTGCGAGCCGTCGGTCGAGCCGTTGTCCCCGATGACCACCTCGGCGTCCAACTTGTGCTCGGCGATGCACCGCTGGGCCGCGCGAATGCAGCCTTCGAGCGTGCGGACCTCATTCAGGCACGGCATGACGAAGGTGACTTCGCAGCGGCCCAAGCTTGTGCTCTCGCCGCTCGCCATCTCTGACGCCGCGACCGCCCCCCCTCCTCCCGCCCCCCCTTCCTTCGCGGCCGCCGCCGCGTCGCCGGCGGTGCGCGCGGTGTCTGCCTTGGACTCCGGTACCTCAACGACGACTGGCCGACGCGACTGGGTCATCATCTGGGGGGCATGGTATCGGGGGTTTGCGTGCGTCGCACCGGGGGCGGCGACTCTCGCCTGCCGTGCCATTGAAGTCGGGACGGGGGGGCCGACTTCGATGCCGGTCATCCCCGCTTCGCTGGCCCTCGTTGAACCCATCGAAGTCCGAATCGGACTTCGATGGCACGAATCTCTCCCGGAGCAAATTTGATGCGCCAGCCGCCGGGGAAACCTACACGCGCTTCGCCTCCGCGGCCAGCCCGCGAAAGTGACGGATGAGTGCCAATGCTGCGAACCTGTAGATAATCGGAAGGAGTAGCAGTCCGGCTGCCGCCGACGACCAAGTCGCGACGCGTCGTGCGAGGTCGGCGCTCTCCCCTGCCTTTCGAAACGTGGACATACTCTTGTTGAAGGACTTGTCGGTCATGCCAAGAAATGCCGTAACCGCCAGCCAGTCTCGCCTCTGACGCGCGCTTAGGTTGGGGGAAAGGCCGAAGGCTTCATGCGGGTAATAGCCGGCTGCTTCCATGTCGCGGGCTTCTTCCTCGTACCTTTCCCAGTCTAGAGAAGACAGAGGCGGGTCTGCGCGGAGCCCCTGCTTCTGCATGTACGCATTGAACCCTAGATCCGCAATCCGCTCCCGAGCTTGTTCGCGCAGAGTGACCTGTTGGTGATAGTAGAGCCAATACGCACTGCCAATGACTGCCGCTGCGAGGCCCACAATCAGCAGCGACCATCGGAACCGCGACATTCGCACTTGAGCGTCCTCCCATTATACAGAGCCTCGACGCTACAGACGCGCGGCAGCGACTGCGGCCTGCACGTCCGACCTCTCGATTGTTCCTCGGGCTCCGTTGACCGTCACGGCGTAGGACACGCTCTGAGGCAGCCAGCGATCGGGCAATGGCACCGCGGCTGTCAGGTTATGAACGAAGAGTACGCCGAGGGCCGGAGTTGATTTCGGATGCCACGCATCGACCGTGGAATAGAGCACCCCACTTACTTCTGCCGCCTTCCCGTTCCCGAAGAGGTTGGCGTCAATGGCCTCCCCCTTGAGCTTGGGGATGAACAATCGGCGCTTGAGAAACGGCTCGGACCATTCCTTCGTCGTCCGGTTGTAGGTAATGGCTTGATCTCCCAATCCGTACAGTGAATTCAAAATCAACGGGCGGTTGCCTGACAGAAATGTCAGGGGGACACCGTGGGCATTGATGGCGACCACGAATCCATCTTGCGCCTTCACGATTCCCTTGGTCATGTACCCCGCCCACGTCTTGCGCTTGCCTTCGATAACACTCAAGAAGCGGAGACTGATCTGGTGCAGCGGGACGTCGTCCAGCAGCCCATCCGTGAGTTCTGGCACGGCGTCCGCCCCATCGCCTGGCCCGGGCGCAACGCACTCGATCCACACTCGAAGACCATCGATCGTCGCCATGAGGTCGGGCCCGGCGCCCTTCCAAGAGTTGTCCCACTGCGCCCGGGGAACGAGTTGCACGCCCTGCTCCAAAAGGGCGCACCCGACGTACATCTCCCACCAGCACCGATGAAACAGGAAGTAGGCTTCGCTTCTTGCACTGCCAGGCACCTGATTGTCTCGCAGCCCGCGTGCAGATGCCCGCATTCTCGCAACGAAGTTGCCGTCAGCGTAAGGCTGGAAATTAGACCACATCGCGCGCAGCTGCGAGTCAACGCCGGGATCGTCCAAGATGGCACCCTCCTTCCCAGGCGCTTCTTTGGCGTTGTTGTCGTCCAGGAACAGCGATGGGGTCTGGCTAGCCATGGTGAAGTCTACGAGGCGGCGCTTGGCGACTGCCGGGGGATGGAGGTCCGGAGGAAGGGGTTTCCCCTTTCTCCGGCCAGCAGACGATCGAGTCCGAGCCTCCGCCACGGAAACTCCCATCGGCGCGACGGCAGATCGGACCCGTACGGAGGCAAGTCGGTCCGACGCGAGAGCGGAATGGCTCCCCGCAGGAGAGAATCGGTCCGGCGCGATGGCAAATCGGTTCCGCGCGGTCGTGATTCGGAGGTGAATCACGGCGATTCGGAGGTGAATCACGGCGATTCGGAGGTGCATTACGACAAATCGGTTCGGCGCAAGAGGAAAAGCGTTCGGCGCAACGACAAATTGGTTCGGCGCAAGGACAAATCGGGACGGTTTTGTTGCCGTATCTTGCGCGTCGAGGGCGTCGAACCGCGTTTGCTGGCGAGGAAGCGGGCATCGGGACGGCCAACTCGGGTTTCGGAGTTCAGGCTCACGGATTCGGGCTCATGAAAGCGTCGGCACCGGCGCAATTGATGCCGAATAAACCAAGGGTTTGATAACGCGCCGGCCCGAATAGCCGGTCGCCGGGGGAACAGCACAGGCGGGACGCCTGTGCCACCAAAGCGGAAGAAGCCGGGACCACCAAGCTGAAGCGAAAGCAGCACAGACGGGACGCCTGTGCCACTGAGGAAAGGAAGCGAGCGAAGCAGAAAGGCAGAGGAGGTGTAGAACGCGGTAGCCACCGGTCTGGAGACCGGTGCCACCAAAGGCCCGAAGGTGTAGAACGCGGTAACCACCGGTCTGGAGACCGGTGCCACCAAAGGCCGATGCCACGAGAGACCTTCTACACTCGCCCATGCCGCTATTCCGTCGCAAGCCGACCAATCCCGCCCCGCCATCCGCCGCTCCTGTTCGGGTCGATTCGTTCGGCACTTCGCCGGGCGGAGGAGGCGGCGAGGCAGTCGGATCGGGCGGCGGATTTGACGGCATCGGCGGAGGTGCTGGAGGGGCACAAGCGGGAGGCGAGCCGCGCATCCGCGCTTTGGGCCTCGACCTGCTCCAGCGCGCCCGCGGCCACAAAGTCGGCCTGCTCTCGGCCCGGTTCTACTCGGACAAGTTGATGGACTGGTCGATGCGCGACCAGCAGTTCAAGGTGCAGTTGTTCCGCTTCGTGGACGCGTTCCCGACGCTGACGACGCCCGAGGCCGTACACGATCACCTGGTGGACTACCTGACGCAGCCGGGCGTGAAGTTGCCGCCGGGGCTTGATTTCGGGCTCAAAATGGGCGGGATCGCCAAGGGGCTGGCGGCCGCGACGATCTCGAAGCAGATCCGCGGGATGGCGGAGAAGTTCATCGCCGGCACCGACGCGGCCTCGGCGCTCCCCGGCCTGCGTGACCTCTGGAAAGACGGGATCGCCTTCTCCGTCGACCTGCTCGGCGAGGCCTGCGTCTCCGAGGCCGAGGCCGACGACTACCAGCGGAAGTACCTTGACCTGGTGAGCAACCTGCCGGGGCAGGTGGCGTCGTGGGCGCGCAACGAAAGGCTGGAGTCGGATCATCTCGGCCCAATCCCACGCGTGAACGTCTCGATCAAGGTCTCGTCGCTCTCGGCCCGCTTCGACGCCATCGATCCCGAAGGCTCGATCCGGGGAATCCTCCCGCGCCTCGAGCCGATCCTCGAAACGGCCCGCGACAAGGGCGTCCTCATCAACTTCGACATGGAGCAGTTCGCGCTCAAGGACCTCAACATCGAGTTGTTCAAGCGATGCTGCGAGCGCATCGACTTCGAGGCCGGCCTCGCGATGCAGGCCTACCTGCGCTCCGGCCCGGAGGACGCGCGCCGCCTCGCGGAATGGGCCAGGTCCAAGGGCCGCCTCGTCACCGTGCGGCTCGTCAAGGGCGCGTACTGGGATTACGAAACGATCAAGGCGGAGCAGATGGGCTGGCCGTGCCCTGTGTGGGGGAAAAAGTGGGAGACCGACGCGTGCTTCGAGCAGATGGCGAGGATCATCCTTGATTCGACGCCGAAGACCGATGCTTCTCCCTCCGTTGCTTCGTCGCCCCGTCGCTCCGTCGCTGGGGGATTGAAACTCGCTCTGGGTTCGCACAACGCCCGCTCGATCGCCGCCGCCCTCGCCGCCGCCGAGGCTCACGGCCTGCCGCCCTCCGCGGTCGAACTCCAGATGCTGCACGGCATGGCCGACCAACTCAAGCACGCCGCCAGCGAGATGGGCCTCCGCGTCCGCGAATATGTGCCCGTGGGCGAGATGATCCCCGGCATGGCGTACCTCGTTCGCCGCCTCCTCGAAAACACGAGTAACGAATCGTGGCTCAAGGCCGGCTTCCTCGATAACGCCGATCCCGCGGCGCTCCTTGCCCCGCCGGCTGCGCCGATCAGCGCCGCTTCGACATCACCTGCCCTCTTGCCCGCTTCGTCGCTTGCTCAAACGCCCCCCGAGCGCCACAACCTCTCCCCGGCAGTCCCCGGCCTCGGCGACTCACGCCCGTTCTTCAACGAGTCCTTCCGCGACTTCGCCGACCCCGCCCAGCGTGCGGCCTTCGCGAATGCGGTCGCGCGCTCGACCGTGCCGCGCGTCGCCAACGACCGCACGCCCGAGCAGGCCAAGGAGATGGTCTCGCGCGCCGCTGCCGCCTTTCCCGTCTGGCGCGACGCCGATCCGCGTCAGCGTGCCGCCGTGCTCGTCCGCGCCGCGGCCCTCATGCGCCAGCAGCGCGACGGGCTCGCCGGCGTGATGATCAAGGAGTCCGGCAAGACCTGGCGCGAGGCCGACGCCGACGTCTGCGAGGCCATCGACTTCTGCGAGTACTACGCCCGCATGGCCACCCCGCTCTTCGATCGCAACCGCGTCGGCCGCTTCATCGGCGAACTCGACGAGACCTGGTACCAGCCCCGGGGCGTCGCCGTCGTCATCAGCCCCTGGAACTTCCCGCTCGCGATCTGCACGGGCATGACTGTCGCGGCGCTCGTGACCGGGAACACCGTGATCGTCAAGCCCGCCGAGCAGACGCCCGGCATCGCCTCGATCATGGCCGACATCCTGCGCCAGGCTCTTGCCGAGACCTTCTCCGACACGCCGTCCCTCCGTCCCTTCATCACTTCGTCCCTGCTTCAGTTCTGCCCCGCGCCCGGCGAGACCACCGGTGCCGCGCTCGTGCGCGATCCGCGCGTTGCCGTCATCGCCTTCACCGGCTCGATGCACGTCGGCCTCGACATCCTCCACGCGTCGGCTCCACCCTCTCCCTTCTCAGCGCCCTCCGCGTCCGGCTCGGCGAACTCTGTGTATTCCCCACCCACGCACGTCAAAAAGGTCATCTGCGAGATGGGCGGCAAGAACGCCGTCATCGTCGACACCTCCGCCGATCTCGACGAGGCCGTGCTCGGCATCCGCCACTCCGCGTTCGGATTCCAGGGGCAGAAGTGCTCCGCCTGCTCGCGCGTCATCGTCGTCGATCCCGACGGCCCCGACGGCACGGCCAGCCGAACCTTCCTCCGCCGATTCGTCGAGTCGACCAAGGCGCTGACGATCGGCGACCCCGCCGAGCCCGGCACAGACGTCGGCCCCGTCATCGACGCCGAGGCCGCGGCAAAGATCAACGGGATGATCGAGCGGGCAAAGGCCGAGGGCTGCACGCTCGAACTCTCGATGCCGCTTCCTCCCGCTTCGTCGCTTCGTCCCTCAGTCCCTTCGTCCCTCTCTTTCGTCCCTCCCACGATCTTCTCCCGCGTGCTGCCACACCACACGCTCGCCCGCGAGGAGGTCTTCGGCCCCGTCGTCGCCGTCATGCACGCGCCGACGTTTGAGGCGGCGCTCGAGATCGCCAACGGCTCGATGTATAAGTTGACGGGCGGGGTCTTCAGCCGCAAGCCCTCGCACCTCGAACAGGCCAAGCGCGAGTTCCGCGTCGGCAATCTCTACCTCAACCGCGGCATCACCGGCGCCCTCGTCGCTCGCCAGCCCTTCGGCGGCTTCGGCATGTCCGGCGTCGGCTCCAAGGCCGGCGGGGTTGACTACCTGCTCCAGTTCGTCGAGCCACGCGCGAGTTGCGAGAACACCCTGCGGCGTGGGTTCGCGCCGGAGTTGTAAGGCCGAACCTCAGCCCCCCTCGGGTCCGGGGCTCTTCTTCCTGAACTTCACCGCGCGGATCCGCTCCATCAGCCACTCCGCCTTCGGCCTGTCGAGCTGCATCAGCCGCGGTAGCACGCTCTCCGCCAGGTCCGCGCGCCCCCGGTTCAGATGCACCGCCCCCAGCTCCACCATTGCCTCTGCCTCGTTGGGGTCGATCGAGAGCGCCATGCGGAACTCGTGCTCGGCATCGTCGAGTCGCCCCATTTCCATCAGCGCGCGTCCATACTTGATTCGGGCGTGGGGCGATCGGGGTTCCAGCGCCAGCGCCCGCGCAAAATACGGGATGGACTGCTTGTGCATGTCAAGCTGATCCAGGCACTCCGCGTAGGCCAGCTGCACCGGAAAGTTTTCCGGCTCGCCCTCCACCATCGCTGCCAGACGCTGGCGGCCTTCCTCCCAGCGCTTCCTCTGCGTCAGCCGCAGTCCCTCCTGCTTGCGCAGCTCGTACGCCGCGCCCTCGGGGTCGCGCTCCACCGCGCGCCTCCGCACCTCGTCCGCCTCCTCCTTCTTCCCCGCCACCTCCAGGAGCGAGGCCAAGGTCATGGCGTCATCGGCGATCGGGGCATGCTCGGCGGCGGAACGAAACGCCGCGATCGCGCCCTCTTTATCACCCGATTCGTGCCGCAGCCGCCCCAGCATGCTCCACGCCGTCCAGATTGTCGGGGCCTTCCGGGTCGCCTCCTCCAGCTTCGCGATCCGCGCCGGCAGATCGCCCGACGAGGCGAACATCGCAACGGTGGTGAGGTGGATCGCCACCCCGGCATCGGTCTCCGGGCGACGCGTCCACTCCGCCATCGCCGGACCGCGCCCCTCGGGCTTGTTCGCCTCCGCGATCAGCGACGCGACGGTGGCCATGACTCGCCCCGAGCCCGTCGAGCGGACCATCCCCACCACTCGCCCCTCCCCGTCCACGATCGGCGCGCCGCTGCAGCCCCGCTCCGCCCCGCGCGAGATCGCCGCCAGCACCGCCGGGCCGAAAAACGCATCGTCCGGCGCAAAGACCACGCGTCCCTCTCGCTTGGCCGGGTCGAAGAGCAGCGGTGAGATCAGGAGCGTCACCCGCTCGCCCGCCGCCGGCGGTGCCCCCGGGCGGAGCGCGAGAACCGGCCCGTCCCACGCCGGTGATGCCTCGACGACGATCACATCCGCGCGCTCATCCATCCCGACAATCCGCGTGATCTGATGCCGCTTTCGCCCCGGCATCTCGATCGTCGCGGTGGCTCCCATCTGCAGCACATGCAGACACGTCACCACCCGATCGCGCGCGATCCAGAAGCCCGTGCCGTAGCCCTCGTGACCGCCACTGGTATCGGAAACCCTGATCCGACCCACGGCTCCGGCGGGGTCGTTCTGCCCTGCCGCTTCGTCGCGCCGCTCATCAACGGCGCGAGGTGAGGCCACTTGCCTCGCCAACGCCACGGAAGCCGAAAGAGCAACGAGCCAGACGATTGCGTGCGGCATCATGGAGTGAGGGTATCGTGCGGTCAGCGCTACTTCGACCTCGACGAGTGATCTGGCTCGAACCTGCCGCGGCAATCGTCGCTAGAATCGCGGAGCATGGACGTGCTCGTGCGAATCAAGCGTCTCGTGATCCGCGGTTCGGTTCGTTTCACGGAGAAAGCACGCGACGAGATGGAGGTGGACGCGCTGACGGCAGAGCAGGTGCTCGAGTCGGTCGTCAACGCTCAGGCCATTGCCAAGGTGTTGCGCTCCCGCAGTCCGACGAGGCGGGTCACTGGAGAACGACTGTATGTCATCAAGAGTTTCACCTACGACGGGACGCTCGTCTACACGAAAGGCGCGATCGTCCGCGAAGCCGGTCAAGAAACGTTCTACATCTTCGTCTCCTCCAAAGTCGCCACGGGCGGCGGATGAGAACTCCCGCCTGACTGTGTGCATCAACTGCGGCTCGCGCGCCCTTGATCGGAAACGTGTTTCGGTCCGGCGCCGGAGCGGCCAATCCATCGAAGTCGTCGCCGATGTCTGCAAATCATGCGGCGAGCGCTACTACGACCTCGCCGCCATGCGAACGCTCGAAGAGTGACCGAGTTTGTTCTGCGTCGGCGAGAATTTGCGCCGGAGTTGTAGTGCTCCCAGCTTCGTGCGTGGCGTACGTCGTCCCGGCTTCCGGCGTACAGTCCAAAGCGATGGATACGTCGGGTCATACGGGAGTTCCGCCCGTCTCTTCGCAGTCGATCGAGCCGAACCCCGAGTCGGATCGCTTCCGGCTTCGGTTCGCATTCCTGGTGCTGGTCGCGCTCTCGCTTGCGGCGCTTGTCGGGGGAATTGCCAAGATTGCCACGGAGCGAACCCCCTGGAGTTTCCCGATCGGTGTGGCCCTGGTCGTCATCGGAACTCCCCTGCTTGTCGCGATGCGACGGGCGGTGCGTGCCGTTCGCGGCGTGCGCCGTGCGTTCCTTGGGAAATGCGGAACATGCGGGTACGGGCTCGACGGCGTGCATTCCGCGAGTTGTCCAGAGTGTGGCACGAAGCTGCCGTTCTGATCCGCCGGGTGGGTCTGCGGTACCATGGTCTCCTCTCGAAAGGCTCCTCATGCGCACCCTCGCCCTCGCCGCCCTGCTCGTCTCGTCGCTCTTCCTCGCCGGGGCCGCCGCCCCGGATTCAACCGAATCCCTCTCGGCCCAGCAGCCCGCCAAAAAGAAGCTCCGCATCGGCGTCTCGATCCCCGCCGCCGATCACGGCTGGACCGCCGGCGTCGGCTGGTGGGCCAAGCGCGCCATGAAACTCTACCCCGACATCGAGTGGGTCTATCAGACCGCCACCGGCCCCGAAAAACAGATCGCCGACGTCGAGGACATGCTCACCAAGGGCATCGACGGCCTGGTCATCCTCGCCACCGAATCCGCGCCCCTCACGCCCACCGCCAAGAAGGTCCACGACAAGGGCGTCTTCATCGTCAACGTCGATCGCGGGTTCCTCGAGCCCGTCGCCGACATCTTCCTCGAGGGCGACAACAAGGCCTTCGGCCGCAAGAGCGCCCAGTTTGTCGCCGAGCGCATGAAGAAAGAGGGCAAGACGAATCTCGTGATTCTCACGGGCATCCCCTGCACCGTCGACACCGATCGCGTCACCGCCGCCGAGGAGGTCTTCAAGCAATACCCCGACATCAAAATCCTCGGCAAGCAGCCCGCGCTCTGGAACCGACAGAAGGGCCTCGAGGTGATGGAAAACTTCCTGACCAAGTTCCCCAAGATCGACGCGGTCTGGGCCCAGGACGACGACATCGCCCTCGGCGCGATCCAGGCGATCAAGGAGGCCGGCCGTCAGAAGCAGATGTGGGTCTTCGGCGGCGCGGGCATGAAGGATGTCGTCAAAATGGTCATGGACAAGGACCCCATGGTGCCCGGCAACATCACCTATCCGCCGTCGATGATCGCCTCCGGCATCCACATCGCCGTCTCCGTCCTCCGCGACGGCAACCGCGACAAGGTGATGGAGTTCATGCCGCACCACCTGATGATCGATGTCGAGATGATCACGCCGGAGAACGCAAAGCAATATTATTTCGCGGAATCGGTGTATTAGACGCCTCACGGAGGCGTGCGGCTCGCCGGCAACTCAAAGAGAACCTGGTCCTTGGCCTTGATCGGAACCTGCCGCGCGCCAGGGAGCGAGCGGGTCCACTCGACCGCGGCCCTGATATCGATGCCGCCATCCCAGTGAAGCCCGATGGCGTGCTGATTGCTGAACAGGACGTGCGTGATGCGATGCCGCTCGATCAGCCGCACAAGCCGCTCGCGGTCGGGCCGAGCCTTGCCCCAGGAGGCGACATAGTTGGGATACCCATCGCGCGGCCGAAACAGCGGATAGTCGCGCGTCGCCTGAGACAGGAACGCCAGGATCCGCGCGCCCTTGGGCATCGCCGCGATCGCATCCGCAAACGGCTCGTCGGCCCCCGCGGCCCGCTCGGGCGAACTCGCCCAATCGACCCGTCGCGCGTGTGCCACGATCGACGGATAGACGGCCCAGATGAGGGCCGCCGCGGCCAGCGCGAGCCTCAACGCGCGCCTCGCCTCACGCCACTCCACGAAGCGATAGGCGTGGAACGAGATCAGCGCGACGGCGAGCGAGTAGGCGCCGATCCAATATCGCTCCGCCGCGCCGCCCATCCAGCGGACCATGAACACAAGTCCCAGGAATAGCGGGATCGCTGTGCCCGCAGCCCATGACGCCGCGGAGAGCCTCGGGCTCGGCCACGAACGCCGCAGTTCACGCAGCGCGACGATCGCCGCGATCGTCAGCGCTGGGAGCATGAACGTGCCGCCCAAGGAGTATCGCCAGCCCGTGCTTGGCGCGGTGAAAGCAAATGCGCCGGGCCAGACGGCATCCTCTTCCAGTCGGAGTGGGCGATCGGCACCGAGCGTCATGATCACGGACTTGCCGCCACGTTCGATGGATCGCCGCAGCGGCTCGCTGGGGATATCCGGCATCTCGAACAGAAACAGCGGTGCCCGCACGGCATGCGTCCACGTCTGGCGAAGCGAGAAATCTGGCTTGCCGAGCGCCGAGAGTTTGGGATTTCCGAGCGGGTGGCCGTAGGTGCGCGCGTTGTACGCCACCGTGACGACCAGCCCGCTGAGCACGAGGCCCGCGAGCAGGCCCAATGTGCACGAGATGGAACGGCGAACCATCGCATGCCATGAGCCCGCAAGAAGCACAAGCAGCGCGAGCGCCGGCAGGCACGCCAGCGCGGTGATCTTCACGTTCGCCGCAAAGGCGATCGCATACGCCGCAAGAAACGATGCACGCGCGGCATCGTGCGCCCCCGCGCGGACAACCCAGAATGCCGCCTGAATCACAAACACCGCCGTCCACAGATCCTGCTTCTGTGCAAAGCCCGCGTTGAGCATCACCGATGGCGTCGAGGCGAACAGGAGCGCGCCGCCGAGCGCGAAGACCCGCGGAGCGCCGATGGCGCGGGCCAGCCAGAAGACACCGAGCGCGCCGGCCGGGTGCGCGAGCCAATGCGTCAGCCGCGCCGGCCACTCCAGCCGGGTCATCATCATTGGCCATCCCAGCCACAACTCCGCACCCAGCGGAAATGTCACCTGACGATCGTTGTGCGTGATCGACGGCAGCACGCTCTGATACCCGATCCAGTACGCCGGACGCGACGCGTTGTACATCCGTTCGTCCCATCCGAGGATCGGCACCTCTGCCTGCGCGATCAGCGTCACCACGAGCGCGATGCCGATCGCGCCCGCGAGCAGCAACTCGACCGCCGACCAGCCCTTGACGGGTTCGATCACATGGCGCGGCCCGTGACCCGGCTTCCAGCGGCGTGCCACGCCCAGTCGCATCACGCTCAGCACGGCTTGCACGGCCAGAAAGCCAAGCGGGGTGTACGCACGAAATGCCGAACTGACGAGGCTCACGACGGCGAGTTGCGTGGCCGCTGCGGCAACAAAAAGGAAGTATCGATCATCCGCGCGAGTCGCGATTCGTCGCGCAATCAGCCACGACGTGCCCGTGAGCAGGACCGCCGACAGAATGTACATCGCAAACCCCGGCATCGCGTCGCAGGATACCGAGACGACACGTCACCCGCGCGGCCTGCGATCACTCAGGCCGACCGCTGACGCTGCGTGACACGGTCCGACTCGATCACCAGGCAGCGTGAGCCGATCCAGCGCGACTTGGGCGGGTCCGCTCGAAGGCGGCTAGCCTCCGCGTGTACCTCTCGGGGTGACGAAGCCCGACCGATCGCCTCGGGCAGCAGCACCACACGCAGCGCCAGCCCCATGGCCGTGACCGACGCGGAATCGAGCCCCATCGGGGCGGTTCCGCCATAGCGAGAGACGATGCCATCGAGCCGCCGGGCCAGTTCGGGAAGGCGTGACGAGATCACGCCCGCGGGTGCCGTCACGAGAAACCGGTCGTCGGTGAGATGCGCGACGAAGGCGTCGCCCCCGATGCCGCCCAGCACCTGCGCCACCTCGACGAGCAGTTGATCGCCCAGGTCGTATCCGTACACAAGGTTGTAGTCGAAAAAACGCTGCAGGTCGATGATCGCCGCGTCAAGGCTCGGTGCCCCTGAGCGATACTGCGCGATCGCTCGCGCAAGGTGCTCGTCGGCCAGAACCCGTCCCGGCAGGCCCGTCAGCGGCGCGCGCCGGATCGGCCGCTCTCGCAGCAGGTCGAGCGTCGCGCTCACGAGTGCCCGCAGCGTCACCACCCCATGCACGCGTCCGCCCTCAAGAACGATCAGCGGCGAGCCATCCGCATCGGGCCGGGCCACAACCAGATCGCACGCATCGACCACCGAGCAATCCGGGCTCACATAGGTAATGTCAGGGTCGACCAACGCCGCCAGCGGCGTCCGCGGGCTCTCGCACGAGAGAAGACGCCAGCGCGGACACCAGCCGATCAGCCGATTGCCGTCCTGCACGACGATCCCTGTCGATGCCTTGCAGAGACTGACTTGGCCCACCGGAGTCGTCGATCGCTCCACATGCGCCGGCTGCACCAGCCGCACGATCGAAACCGTCGTTGCCTCGGGTCCCCTGCTCGTGCTGCTTCCCGACCCCGCGCGGAGTTGTGCGACAACCGCCTCCGGGAGACGCTGCACGCGAGCGCCGGGACGCGCCAAGTAGTACCCCTGCGCGTGACTCACGCCGAGGTCCATCAGGATGGCCATCTCCTCCGCGCGCTCAATCCCCTCGGCAACGACGCGGACCTGGCTCAGCCTCGCGAAGTGCAGCAGGAACCGGATCAGGTTCTGCCTCACGCGGTCATGATCGATGTCACGCACCAGGTCCCGGTCGAGTTTGAGCCAGTGCGGCCGCAATCGCATGATCCGGTTCAACCCGCTCGTGCCCGCACCCACGTCGTCAATCGCGATCTGGAAGCCCAGTTGCTTCAGCCGATCCACTTGCGCGGCAAGCCCGTCCGTGTACTGCTGCTCCGATCGCTCCGTGATCTCGAGCACCACGCGCGCCGCCTCGAGCCCGCGCACGCCACGAACAGCCTCCATGACGCTGTCCGCAAACCGCGCGTCCGCAAACACCTGCGGCGAGCAGTTCAGGAAAAGGAGCACCGAGTCGTCCCACTCCGCCGCCGCCGTAAACGCTCGCGCGCGTGTGACCTCCTCCAACTCCCACAAAAGCCCAAACCGCTCGGCGGCGTCAAAGAGCGCGTCCGCATTCGGGAAGCCGCTTCCCGCCGCGGGGCGCGTGAGCGTCTCGAGCCCCGCAATCGTCGCCGACTCGACCCCCACGATCGGCTGAAAGATCGCCTCCACCGCGCGCGACGCGATCAGCCGCTCCAGCGCGGCACGATCGGGCGCGTGTGGTTCCGATGCACCAGTCAAGAGAATCCCCTGCGCATGGCTATGCCAGCATCGGACCGAACGCGGGCCGAGTTTTGGCGTGGCGTCACGATTCCGTGTAGTCACGGCGGATTCTCGGACGACGCGAACACCGTTGAGTTATCTTGCTCGGGTCACGCGGCCGCCTCAATCAAACTTGAACACGCCCTTCCGCCATCCGTAGAGGTACGCCACCACCGTCGTGAACAGGAAGAACATGATCCGCGCCAGCCACAGCAGCGAGTCATCCGAGTGCGGCGTCAGGTTCGGAAACGTCGTCGCCCACGGATACAGAAAGATGATCTCGACGTCAAAGACCAGGAAGACCACGGCGATCAGATAGAACCGCACGTTGAACCGCTTGCGGGCCGTGCCCACCGGGTTCATGCCGGACTCGTAGGTGATGCCCTTGACCTTGCCCGTGCGCGAAGGCCCGAGCACGGTCGTCAGCACGATGTTGGCGACGGCGAAGGTGATCGCCATGAGGATGACGATGAAGATGGGCAGGTAGCTGCCGACGTCGGTGTTCGCCAGTGTGATCGGTGGCATGGCCATGGGCGGCTATGGTACCCCGTGACGGGCAGCCCCGCGACCTCAATCCTGCTCCATACGCCCCGGCAGATCGTGCGCGCCATCGAGCCCGCCATGGCCCGCGTCGCGGCGGCCGGTGACCACTCCCGGCTTGCCGAGTTGCTCGGAGCCGATGTCCCCAGCGCTTGGCCGGCGAAAGACCTCGCGGACGTCCAGCAGTTCTTGTCCGATGGTCTGAACGCAACCCCGCATGATCTCGGATGGTGGGGGTGGTACATGCTCGCTCGGCCCGGGGTCGTCGCCGACCGGTCCACGCTCATCGGCTCCTGTGGCTGCGGACGCTTCGGCACCGGCGGGAAGCCGATCTTTGGCTATGGCATCCTCCCGGCCTATGAAGGCCGCGGCCTGACGACCGAGGCGGCTCGCGTCGTTGCCGATTGGGTCATCGCACAGCCGGGCGTGAGCGTCATCGAGGCCACCACCTTCGAGCGGCACTTTGCGTCGATCAAGATCCTCGAGCGCTGCGGGTTCGCTTGCGTCGGCGTCTCGGATGGCGACGCCACAGCCAGCGAGGACGATCGCCAGGGCCGCGGCAGGCTCATGCTGTTTGTCCGCCGTGCATAGCCGCCTGTCAGTTTGGCAGCCCTCGGGCCGCTCATCCCGTCTCTGACAGATACATCGAACCATCGATCGTCGCATAGCGCCGAGCGGGTCGCTCGTCCTGCCTCCCAGGCACGTCTGATCTTGGCATCCCAGTTGCCATCGTTCACGTCGGGTCATGGTGCCGAAACCGCCCGCAGTCCAAACACACACCAAATCGGCTCTGGGAGACGACGAGCATGCCTGCCAAGGAACTGATCTTCGACGTGGACGCCCGCCAAGCCCTTCTCGCCGGGGTTGAGAAACTCGCCCGCGCGGTCAAGAGCACCCTCGGCCCCAAGGGTCGCAATGCCGTGCTCGACAAGAGTTGGGGCGGCCCGACGGTCACCAAAGACGGTGTCTCGGTCGCCGAAGAGATCGAACTCCGCAACAAGGCCGAGGACATGGGCGCGCGCATGGTCAAGGAGGCCGCCAGCAAAACCTCCGACGACACGGGCGACGGCACCACGACCGCCACCGTGCTCGCCGAGGCGCTCTTCCGCGAGGGCCTCAAATACATCACCGCCGGCGTTGACGCGAACCAGATGGTCCGCGGCTTGAAAGCCGCCGTCGCCGCCGCTTCCGACGAGATCAACAAACTCTCCCGGCCCGTCAAGGGCAAGGCCGACATCCAGAGTGTCGCCACCATCAGCGCCAACAACGACACAGCCGTCGGGCAGATCATGGCCGACGCCTTCGAGAAGGTCGGCAAGGACGGCGTCATCACCGTCGAAGAGGGCAAGTCGCTCGAAACCGAGGTCAACGTCGTCGAGGGCATGCAGTTCGACCGCGGCTTCCTCTCGCCCAACTTCGTCACCGATACCGATGACATGAAGGTCGCTTTCGACAAGTGCCTCGTCCTCATCCATGAGGACAAGATCGAGAGCGTGACGAAACTCGTCCCGCTGCTCGAGAAGGTCATGCAGTCCAAGAAGCCCGTCCTCATCATCGCCGAGGACATCACCGGCGAGGCCCTGGCCACGCTCGTCATCAACAAACTCCGCGGCACGCTCCAGGTCTGCGCCGTCAAGGCCCCGGGCTACGGCGACCGCCGCAAGGCCATGCTCGAGGACCTCGCCATCCTCACCGGCGCGACGGCCATCATGAAGGACCTCGGCATCGAACTCGATAAGGTCGAACTCTCGCACCTCGGCATGGCCAAGAAACTCGAGGTCGACGCCGACAATACGACGATCATCGAGGGCGCGGGCTCGACCAAGGCCATCCAGGCCCGCATCGAGCAGATCCGCCGCGAGATCGAGATCACCACCAGCGACTACGACCGCGAGAAGTTGCAGGAGCGGCTGGCGAAACTCGCCGGCGGCGTGGCCCAGATTCAGGTCGGCGCGGCCTCCGAAGCCGAACTCAAGGAAAAGAAAGCCCGCGTCGAAGACGCGCTGCACGCCACCCGCGCGGCGGTCGCCGAGGGCATCGTCCCCGGCGGCGGCGTCTCCTTCATCCGCGCTCGCAAGGGCATCGAGAAAATGAAGGAATACAAGGCCGTCTTCGGCAAGCCCGGCGCGGGCGACGACAAGACCTCCGACGACGTCGGCCAGGTGAAGTACGACTTCGCGGCGGGGATCGACGTGGTCTATAAGGCTCTCGCGCTGCCGACCCGCACGATCGCCGACAATGCCGGTGTCAAGGGCACCGTCGTCGTCGCCAAGGTCGCCGAGGGCGACGGCTCGTTCGGCTACAACGCCCTCACCGACGAATACGGCGACCTCGTCGCCCAGGGCGTGATCACCCCGACCAAGGTCGATCGCTCGGCGCTCCAGAACGCGGCCAGCGTGGCGAGCATCCTCCTCGCCGCCGACTGCATCATCACAAGTAAGAAGGAAGATAAGGACGACCACTCGCACGGCGGTGGTGGCGGCGGCATGGGAGGCATGGGCGGCGGCATGGGTGGAATGGGCGGAGGAATGGGGTTCTAAAGCGACTAATGGCACTAGGTACACAAATGGCTATTAGATTCCTCACACCGCAATCGACCGCTGACATTGCTCAAATCGTGAGAGAAATGGCTCACGCAAATCTCAGAGATCCGCTTCGGCAAGTCAAGAGCTGGCCAGAGTACTTATTCAGACGGCTTAAATCAGTATTATCAGATTTCAAAGCACCATTTGCTCTTGTAACGTTATACAATGACGATGGCGATGCACAACTGCAAGCTCGCTCGTGTGCAACAAGGCGCGACGTCGACGACATGGCCGTCTCGTTGATCGCCGTGCCTTCGCGCATCGGTCCTGCAAAATTTCGGCTTGTTACAGCATTCATGGTCGAGAATTTGTCAAGTGCGCATGAGGAACGGCCATCTGGAGCGGCCTCCGATGACTGTCAGCTGTCGCAGGTGATAGCTGCGCTAAATGACATCGAGCAGTTACTCGTGTTTTGCAGAAATGACCATCAAATTCTCGAGTCGATTGACGCTGTCGCCACCGCGATCCGCCGATCGTGCGATAACGCAAGTCGATATGGGATTCTGGGAGCTCGGTGCTCAACCTCAAATCCGGAAAGCTCAGTCGAGTTTGCCATGCTGTCGGCTCGTGACGATGAGGAGCGAGATTCGATGCTGCGTGAACTAACAAGGAATACATATAGAGCGTGGGCATTTGAGGCAAAACTATTGGTCTCGGGCACTTCCGTAAACGCATAAATGCAAGAACTTGTCCACAACTTCCTCGCCCTCTTCCGCGACCTCCCCGGTTTCCTCGATGGTTTCATCCAGGACTACGGCTTATGGGTCTACGCGCTCCTCTTCGCCATCATCTTCGCCGAGACCGGCCTCGTCATCCTCCCCTTCCTCCCCGGCGATTCGCTGCTCTTCACCGTCGGCGCCCTCGCGGCCCGCGGCTCGATGAACGTCTGGCTCATCTCCAGCCTCCTCATCGTCGCTGCCATCCTCGGTGACGCGGTCAACTATCACATCGGCAAGTTCATCGGCCCGCGCGTCTTCAATCGCGCGGTCGATGCCTCGCGCCCGCCCACGCGCCTCGAGCGAATGCTGAATCGCAAGCACCTTGACCGCGCGCACGACTTCTTCGAGCGCTACGGCGGCAAGGCCGTCATCCTCGCTCGCTTCGTCCCCATCGTGCGCACGTTCGTGCCCTTCGTCGCCGGTGCCGGCGCGATGACCTATTCCCGCTTCGTCTTCTACAACATCACCGGTGCCATCGCATGGATCGGCCTGTGCGTCGGCGCGGGTTGGTTCTTCGGCAACATCCCCTGGGTCAAACGCAACTTCGAGGCCGTGATCATCGCGATCATCGTCGTCTCGGTGTTGCCCATCGTGTTCGAGTTGGTCCGTGAACGCATGAAGCGGCGCGGCGGAACCGCGCCCGCAGTCATCAAGCCTTTGGAGTAGCACACATGGCCGTCAAGCCCCTCGAAGATCGCGTCCTCGTCAAGCCCGTCGAGTCCGAGTCCAAGACTGCCTCGGGCATCTATCTCCCCGAGGCCGCCAAGGAAAAACCCGTCCGCGGCAAGGTCATCTCCGTCGGCCCGGGCAAGCGCCTCGACAACGGCAAACGCGCCCAACTCTCCGTCAAGATCGGTGACACCGTCGTCTACGGCAAATACGCCGGCACCGAGGTCGAGATCAAGGGCGACAAGCACCTCATCCTCAAGGAAACCGAGTTGCTCGGCGTGATCGAAGGCTGAGTCCGCATGCCGATCCTTGACCGACTGGGACTGAGGCCGAAGGCTCCCGTGGCCGTTGCCGCGCCGGAAGCGGCGCGCGCCCACGAGTTGTTCTTTGTCCGCGGCCACCCGCGCTCGGGCACCAACTGGATCGGCACGCTCCTCAACCTCCATCCACAGATCAACTGCTTCGGCGAGTTCCACTTCGAAGACATTCGCAACGCTATCGACAACCTTCAGTCGCAGGTCTGGCAGATCACCTCGCGCGATCCCGTTAAAGCCGCGATGGACCAGGGCTTCGAAGAACTCGTCCGCCGATGCGTGCTCTCCCTCGAATCACGCAAGCCCGAGGCACACTGGGTCGGCGACCGCACGCCCCGCGGCCTGCGCATCTTTATCCAGGGCGCTCCCTACATCCTCATCATCCGCGACGGCCGCGACGTCCTCGTCAGTTGGACGTATCACGCGCTCCGCATGCGGCCGCATGTGATCGACGCGATCGTTCCGGCTGACCTCCGCGCGGGCTTCGAGCCGCTCTATCGGGCCTTCCAGGCCGATCCGGAGCACTTCCGCAAGCACCCCGATCAACTCCTCTCGCAGGAGGGGTGGATTCGGATGCTCGCCACGCGCTGGGCGGGCTGGATGCACGCCGATCAGCAGTCCATCGCGCGGGTTCACGCGGGCGAAGTCGGCTCGCGGGCGCGGCTGCTTGTCGTCTCCTATGAGCGCCTGCACGCCGATGTCGAGGCAGGCCGACGGGAGATGTACGATTTCCTCGGGCTTGATCCCGCCGACGCCGCGCCGATCTCGACGGCCACCAAGACCACCGCTGGCTTCGAGAAGGAAGACCCGGCCTCGTTCTTCCGCCATGGCCAGGTCGGCGACTGGAAGCGCCACGCCACCGACCGCTTCAAGCAGTGGTTCAAGGAATCCGCGGGCGTGTCGCTCATCTCGCTCGGCTATGAGAAGGACGGCAACTGGTGATGCTCGCCACGCGACCCATCCCGGCATCGGCGAGCAACGCGAATCGCGCGCCCGCAGTCGCAAATCGCGCGCCGTTTGCCGTCGATCGCATGACCGCCGCGCCCAATCCGCGACCCCCGCTCGAGGCCGAGATCATGCTCGCCCCCGAGCCCGCGCCGCCGAGCCTGCCCAAGGCCTTCTTCATCAGCGCGCACCCACGCAGCGGCACAAACTGGCTCGGCTGCCTCATGCACCTCCACCGCCGCGTCGCATGCTGGGGCGAGTTCACGTTCCACGACGTCTTCGCGGGCGTCCAGCAACTCGTCACCGCCCCCGGGCGCGCGGCCCGCGTCGACCCGCCAAAGTCCGTCGCCGTGCGCGGATTCCAGCGGTTCGTCCGCGAATGCATGGCGAGCCTCGAGCCCCGCAAGCCCGGCGTAGAGTGGGTCGGCGATCACACCCCACGCCGCCTGCGCCTCTTCCTTCCCGGCGCGGCCTACATCGTCCTCTTCCGCGACGGCCGCGACGTCCTTGTCAGTTGGACCTTCAACGCCCTCGCCCGTCGCGAAGCCTGGGTCGTGCCCGACGCGATCAAGCCGATGTTCGAGTCGCAACTCGCGGCCTTTGACCGCGGCGACAACATGCTCGCTGCCGCCGCCCTGCTCGATCACGAACCCTGGGTCCGCCACGTCGCCCGCCAATGGGCCTCGCATGTGCGCGACGACCTCGACGCCATCGCCCGCTTCGATCGCGGCCAACTCATCGGCACCGTCGCTCGCATCCGCTACGAAGAACTCCACGCCGACCTCGAAACCCAGCGCCGCCGCCTCTACGCCTTCCTCGGCCTCGATTCGCTCGACGCCGAGCCCGTGAGCGACGCCACGCGAACGAGCACGACGTTCGTCAAAGAGGAAGACCCAACCAGCCATTACCGCCGCGGCGTCGTCGGCGATTGGAAAGACAAACTCACCCCGCGGGCGGTCCGCTGGGTGCATGACGAAGCCGGCACGGAACTTGCAGAACTCGCCTACGACACCTAGTACCGCCTCAACTCATCTTTCTTCACAAATACCGAACTCTGAATCACGAATCCCGAATGACTTTCCTCAGACCATCAACCCCTCAGACGAATCACAGTTCAGACTGAACCCGGAGCACACCATGGCCACCAAGCAGATCATGTTCGACGACGCCGCCCTCCTTGAAATGAAAAAGGGCGTTGACCGTCTCGCCGATGCCGTCAAATGCACGATGGGTCCAGCCGGGCGGCACGTCATCATCGAGAAGTCATACGGCGGCCCGTCGGTGACCAAAGACGGCGTCTCGGTCTCCAAAGAGATCACGCTCCCCGATCCCTTCGAGAGCATGGGCGCGAAAATGGTCAACGAGGTCGCCAAGAAGACCGCCGACAAGGCCGGCGACGGTACCACCGCCGCCACCGTCCTCGCTCAGGCCATCTTCTCCGAGGGTTTGCGTCACGTCACGGCCGGTGCCAATCCGGTGCAGATCCAGCGCGGCATCAACGCCGCCGCCACCGCCGCCGCCGAGGCCATCGACAAGATGGCCGTCAAATGCAAGGGCCGCGAGGATTATAAGAAGATCGCGACGATCTCCGCCAACGGCGATTCACTCGTCGGCGAGCAGATCGCCGAGGCCATCGACCGCGTCGGGGCCGAGGGCGTCGTCGAGATCGAAGAGGGCAAGAGCGCCGAGACGACGCTCGAATACGTCGAGGGCATGCAGTTCGACAAGGGCTACCTCTCTCCGTATTTCATGACCGACCCGAAGACCGCCGAATGCGTGCTCGAGGATTGTTACATCCTGATCTATGAAAAGAAGATCAGTAACCTGCCCGACCTGCTCCCGCTGCTGAACAAGATCGTGATGGCCGGCAAGCCCGTCCTCATCATCGCCGAAGAGGTCGAGAACGAGGCCCTCGCGACGCTCGTCGTCAACCGCCTCCGCGGCTCGCTCAAAATCTGCGCCGTCAAGGCCCCAGGCTTCGGCGACCGCCGCAAGGCCATGCTCGGCGACATCGCGGTCCTGACGGGCGGCACCTTCTTCGCCGAGGACCTCGGCCGATCCATCGAATCCATCGAACTGACCGAACTCGGCCGCGCCAAGCGCGTCGTCATCACCAAGGACGACACCATCATCATCGAGGGAGCGGGCAAGAAGTCCGACATCGAGGGCCGCGCCACCCAGATCAAGGCCCAGCACGACAAGTCCACCAGCGACTACGACCGCGAGAAACTCATGGAGCGGCACGCCAAACTCACGGGCGGCGTCGCCATCGTCAAGGTCGGCGGCGCGACCGAGATCGCCATGAAGGCCACCAAAGACCTCGTCGATGACGCGCTCCACGCCACCCGCGCCGCGGCCAAGGAGGGCTACGTCCCCGGCGGCGGCGTCGCGCTCCTCCGCACGCAGGAGGCGATCAAGGCCGCGAGCAAGAAGGGCAAGGGCGACGAGAAGATCGGGTTTGATATCGTTGCCAAGGCCGTCGAGGCCTGCGCGTTCCAGATCGCCGAGAACGCCGGGCACGACGGTGACCTCGTCGTCGAGAAAATCAAAGAAGGCGGCAAGGGCGGCAACGGCTTCGGCTTCAACGCCGCCACCGGCGACTACACCGACCTCGTGAAGGCCGGCGTGATCGACCCCGCGCTCGTCGCAAAATCGGCGCTCATCAACGCCGCGAGCGTCGCGGGGCTGATGCTGACGACGAACGTGCTCATCAGCGAACTGAAGGAGGACAAGAGCCCAGCGGAGGGAGCGGTGGCGTAAAGGAAGATCAACCACAGAGGCACAGAAGCGCAGAGGGTTGCCGCAATGGAGCACAGCACACCGGGGGAGCAAGACCCGTTGACGCGTGAGATCATCGGCGCGGCCATCGAGGTTCATAAGACACTCGGCCCGGGATTGCTCGAAGCCATCTACGAAGAGTGTCTCTGCGTCGAGCTCGCCGATCGAGACCTTGGCGTTCGGCGTCAGGTTCCCATTCCCGTCACCTACAAGGGACGCACGCTCGATTGCGCGTACCGTTGCGATGTCCTGGTGAACGAGGCCGTCGTTGTGGAGATCAAGGCCGTGGAGAAGGTGCTGCCGGTGTTTGAAGCCCAGCTCCTCAGTTACCTTCGACTGATGAACAAGCGAGTCGGACTCCTCCTCAACTTCCACACACCGTACCTCCGGGACGGCATCGTTCGCAGAGTTTTATGACCATGCCTCTTCTCCGCGCCTCTGTGCTTCTGTGGTGATTCCCCATGCCCACCACCCGCGACTATTACGAGATCCTCTCCGTCGAGCGCACCGCCGACACGGAAGAGATCAAGCGCGCCTATCGCCGCCTCGCGATGAAGCACCACCCGGATCGCAACCCGGGCGACGCCGATGCCGAGGCCAAGTTCAAGGAAGCCGCCGAGGCTTACGAGGTGCTCTCCGATCCCGCGAGCCGTCAGCGTTACGACCAGTTCGGGCACGAGGGCGTCCGCGGCCAAGGTGCCGCCGCTCACGACTTCTCCCGCATGAATGTCCAGGACATCTTCTCGATGTTCAATGACATCTTCGGCGGTGGCGGCGGGGGCGGAGGGTTCGGCGGCGGCGGTGGGGGGCGCGGCCGAGGGGTCGCTCGCGGCTATGACCTCGAAACCGAGGTCGCCATCTCGCTCGTCGATGTCCTCAAAGGCTGCGAGCGACAGGTCGAGTTCACACGCCTCGACCTCTGCGACTACTGCGCCGGCACGGGCGCGAAACCCGGCTCCAAGCCCGTCAACTGCCCGACCTGCGGCGGCCAGGGCAAGGTCCAACAAACCGGCCTCGGCGGTATGTTCAGAATGGTCACCAGTTGTCCCCACTGCGGCGGGCGGGGCAAGGTCGTCAAGGACATCTGCGAGTCATGCCGTGGCAAGGGCCGCGTCCCGCGCGCACGCAAACTCGTCGTCAAGATCCCGCCGGGGATCTCCTCCGCCCAAGCCGTCCGCGTCCAGGGCGAGGGCGAGCCCCCGCCGCCCGAGATGTCTCCCACCGGCGAAGGCATCCGCGGCGACCTCCACGTTGTCGTTCGCGTTGAAGACCACGAGATGTTCGTCCGCGACGGCGACCACCTGTTGCTCGAAATGCCGATCCCCTTCACCCAGGCCGCGCTCGGTGCCGAGGTGCAGGTGCCCACGCTCGAGGGCCAGTCCACGTTGCGAATCCCCAAAGGCACGCAACACGGCGCAACGTTCCGCATCGACGCGGAGGGCCTGCCGAACCTGCGATCGGGCCGACGCGGCGATCTGGTCGTGTCAGTGCGCGTCGAGATTCCCAAGAAACTGTCGAGCAAGCAGGAGAAACTGCTACGCGACTTCGCGGCGAGCGAGAACCAGGACGTCCTGCCCGAGAGTCAGGGATTCATGAAGAAGATGCGCGATTGGCTTGGGGGATAACCTATGTTCGGTAGAAAGTCACAAGAACCCGATCCCTCGCAATCCCCACACGGTGCCGATCTCGAACCTGTCGCCGGCGATCTCGCCGCCCAAATCGCCTCGCTCACCGCCGAGCGCGACGACCTCAATCAGAAGTACCTCCGCGCGCTGGCGGATAACCACAACCTCGGCCGCCGCGCCGCCTCCAACGAGCGTGAGGCCAAGCAGCAGGGCATCACCAGCGTCGCGCTGAATGTCGTGACCGTGCTCGACCACTTCGACCTCGCGCTCGCGCAAGACCCGGCGACGGCGACCGCCGCGCAGATCGTCTCGGGCGTCCGCGTGATCCGCGACGAACTGATGCGCGTACTGCAGAACTACGACGTCACACCGATCCAACCGCAACCCAATGACGAGTTCGACCCAAACCGCCACCAGGCCGTCGTCCAGCAGCCGAGCGACACGGTCGAGCCCGGACGCATCGTCGCCACGCTCAAAGTCGGCTACTCCCTCGGCGAGCGACTCATCCGCCCCGCCATGGTCTCGATTCGGCCCAAGCACGAGGAGCCGCCCGCGCCGGGCGCTTAAGCCATGCCCACCTACGAATACGCCTGCCGCGCCTGCAAGCACGAGTTTGAAGCCTTCCAATCCATGTCCGAAGGTCCGAAGCGCAAGTGCCCCTCGTGCGGCAAGAACACGCTCGAACGCAAGATCGGCATCGGTGCCGCCATCCTCTTCAAGGGCTCTGGATTCTATCAAACCGACTACCGCTCCGAGTCATATAAGAAATCCGCCGAGGCCGATAGCAGCCCCGCGGGCGAGCCGAAAGCCGACGCCACCCCAAAGCCGGCGACCGACGCCAAGCCCTCGCCCGAGGCCAAACCCGCCGAGCCCGCGCCCTCCGCGCCAAAGTCGACCAAGGTGTCGAGCTCACGGCCCAGCAAGCCCCGACGCAAGGCCAAGCGCTGACACGAGTGCATGGCACGCGTCCGGCGCGAAGATGCGTTTGGCTCATGCCTTGATGCCGCATCCTCATGCCTTCTTCCGTCTCAGCCTTCCGTCGCTTCGTCTCTGCGCCGCTTCGTCTCTTCCTCTCTCTCCCCTACCATCCCCCATGCTCGCCCATGGCATCGACATCGTCGAGGTCGCCCGCATCGCGGACATGCTGAACCGCCATGGCGAGCGCTTCCTCGAGCGCTGCTTCACACCCGACGAAGTCCGTCAATCCGCCGGCCGTCGTCGCCGCCACGAGCACCTCGCCGCTCGCTTCGCCGCCAAAGAAGCCGCGATGAAGGCCCTGGGCACGGGCTGGAGCGCCGCCGTCGCATGGACCGACATTGAGGTTGCCGCCGAGCCCTCGGGCCGACCGACACTCCGACTCCACCGCGGCGCGGCAGATCTCGCCGATCGTCTCGGCCTCCATCGCTGGGCCCTCTCGCTGAGCCACACCGATTCCCTCGCGATCGCCTCCGTCATCGCCAGCGAGTAACTCATCGCGCCGATCTCCCTACGATCGACCCCATGCCCGATCTGGCCACCTTCGATCCCGTCGCCGTCCTTACCGAGCGATTCCGCGACGCCATCGCCCGCGCCTTTCCCGACGCCGGCGACGCCGATCCGCTCATCACGCCCTCGCGGCAGGCCGCGCTCGGCGATTTCCAGTGCAACGCCGCCATGCCGCTCGCCAAGCGCCTCGGCAAAAAGCCCCGCGACATCGCCGAAACCATCATCAAGCACGCCGACCTGGGCGACCTCGCCGAGCCGCTCACCAAGGACTCCATCGCCGGCCCGGGCTTTATCAATCTCCGCCTTAAGGCCGATACCCTCGCCGCGCTCCTCCGCCGCCTCGACGCCCCCGACCTCGGCCTGCCCGCCGTCGAAAGCCCGCAGACCGTCGTCGTCGATCTCATGGGCGTCAATCTCGCCAAGCAGATGCACGTCGGGCACCTCCGCTCGCCCATCATCGGCGACGCGCTCGCACGCACCGTCGAACGCCTCGGCCACAATGTCATCCGCCAGAACCACGTCGGCGACTGGGGCCTGCCCATCGCCATGGTCACCGCCCGACTCCAGCGCCTCGCGGCCGCGGGCGCGATCGATCTCGCCAAGATCACGCTCGATGATCTCGACAAGGCCTATTCGGCCGCGCAGGCCGAGTGCCAGCGTGATGCCGGGGGCCTTGCCGCCGCGCGCCGCTTCGGCCAAGGTCCCAAAGCCATCGCCGAACTCGAAGAGCAGGTCGGCGGTGCCGAGGCCGCCTTCGCGCAGGCCCGCCAGACACTCGTGAAACTCCAGGCCCACGACCCCGCCACCTTCGCCGTCTGGCAGCGCATCGCGGACGTGACCATGGAGGTCTGCCTCGCCACCTGCAAGCGCCTGCACGTCAACGTCACCGCCGACCACTCCGCCGGCGAGTCGTCCTACGCCGCCGAACTCGCGCCGATGGTCGCCGAACTCCTCTCCCGCGGCATCGCCGAGGAGTCCGACGGCGCGCTCGTCGTCCGACTCGAAGACCCCGCCTTCGGTGCCATCAAAGAGCCCTGCCTCATCCGCAAGACCGACGGCGGGTTCCTCTACGCCACCACCGATGTCGCCGCCATCCGTCGCCGCGTGCAAGCCCTCGGCGCCGATCGCCTTATCTATGTCATTGATGCGAGGCAAAACCTCCACCTGCGCCAGGTCTACGGTGCCTCGCTCCGCGCAGGCTATGCCATCAATCCGATCTCGAAGCAACCCGCCGAGTTCCAGCACGCCGCCTTCGGCATGATCCTCGGCGACGACGGGCGTCCCTTCAAGACCCGCACCGGCGACAACGTCAAACTCGCCGACCTCCTCGAAGAGACCGTCCAGCGCGCCGAGCGGGCCGTCACCGCGCGCGCCGGCGAACGCGACATCCCGTTCGACGAGCGCCGCGCCATCGCCGAGGCCGTCGGCATCGCCGCCATCAAGCACGCCGACCTCTGCAACGACCGCATCAAGGACTACGTCTTCTCTTTCGATCGCATGCTGGCGTTCGAGGGCAACACCGGGCCGTACCTCCTCTACGCCCTCGTCCGCATCCGCAGCATCTTCCGCAACGCCGAGCCGGCCCTCCAGGATGCCGCGCCCACCGCCGACCTCCTGCTCCACGAGCCCGGCGAAAGAGTTCTGGGCCTCGCCATCCTCCGCTACCCCGGCGTGGTCCGCGCCGTGGGCGAATCCCTCGAGCCCCATCGCCTCGTGCAGTACCTCTTCGACCTCGCCAGCGCCTTCAGCGCGTTCTACGACGCGTGCCCCGTGCTCAAGGCCCAGACGCCGGCACTGCGCCTCTCACGCCTCCGCCTCTGCCACCTCACCGCCCGCGTCCTCGCCGACGGCCTGGCCATCCTCGGCATCCCCACGCTCGAACGGATGTAGTGCACGACAGCGAGCCGGTCCCTCACGCGTCCCCCTGCGCGCTTGAGAACCAGTTCGAGCAACATGTGCATCGGCGCCAACCTCCACGGTTCTCGCACCACCAGCCGCCGCTTCGCCCGCCTAGGGCGCACGATCGTTGCGAGTGGCGGCTTTGCGCCACTCGTGGGCGTCCTTGCATTCGTCTTCTTCGCCCCTTGGGCGAAAGCGCCTCGCCCGCTCGCGGTCGATCAACCGCCTCGCGCAGCATCCGCCCACCGCGTCAAGCCCATCGCTCGACCCGTTCCACAAAGAGAAGCGGCCGGCCCTTCGGCCGACCGCTCACACATTCAGTCCATCTTCTTCGGTCGTTGCGCCCGACGCTTATGGCGCCGAGCAGCCGGCCGCGAAGGCGTTGAGGAAGCAGGTGAAGTCGTTGACGTTGAGCACCGGAGCCGTGGTGCTGGCATCGCAGTTGGCATAACTGGCACCGGCCGCGAAGGCATTGAGGAAGCAGGTGAAGTCATTCACGTTGAGGAACGGCACGGTCGTCGAGGCATCGCAGTTGGCATAGCACGTCGGGCCGGGGTTCGAGCACACCGGCGCGAAGTCCACGCCCGTCCACCAGGTGTTCGCGCCCGAGGTCGCGATCGTCGAGAACGCCGAGGCCGCGCCCGTGTCCGTCACCGTGACGAGGGCGTTGCCGGCGGCCGCGTTGGCCGTCGCGGTCGTCGCGTAAATCACCGGCGTCCCGGCGACGACGGTGCCGGCGAGCGCCCGCGTCCCGACCGTGATGCCCGTGTTCAGCGTGTACGCCAGCGACCACGTCCCCGCGCTGAGCGTCCACTTCTGCACGCCGCCGCCGTTGGCGATCGAACGATCGTCCGCGACATACAGCGTGTTCGCGTCCGCAAACCAGAAGTCATATGTGCTCGGCGTCGGGGTCACCGGCGGCACCGGGAAGCCCGGGAGCAGCGTGATCGTCTGTCCCGCCGTCGTCGGAAGGCCCGTGCCCACCGTGCTCACGCCCAGGAAGTTGCCCGACGCCGACGACGTGTACAACTGACCCGCCGCGATGTTCACGTACCGCGTGTTCGTGGGGAGATTCGGCGCGGTGACGGCCACCGACGTCGTGCCGGCCCGAACAAGGTAACGGATGCCGCCCAGCGTGCCCGTGGCCGTCCCGGCGGTCCAGATATCCGTGCCGTTGCTCGAGGTCGCGGATCGGATGTTGTTGGCGTCGTAGCCATCGCCAAACGCCGTTGTCGAATCGATGATGCCGTTGCAGTCGATCAGGCCCACCACGCGATTGACCGTGGCGGCAGCCGTGGCAACCACGCCAGCGGTGCCCGCGTCAGCGTTGTAGCCGACGACGACGAGGAAGCGACCGTCGGCCGAGAGCGTCATCGCGCCCTCAGATGTCGCTGAGCCGCTGTTATTCAGCGCGCGATTCCCGCTCGCCGCTGCAAGGAACGGCAGGTCGATCGTCTGGACGATCGTGCCGCCGACCGTGATCTCCTTCAGGAAGCCACGGGTCGCAGCGCTCGTCAACGCGGTCGCGCCCCCGTCGACGCCCGTCTGGTGGACGACCAGGCTCCCCGCCGTGAACGGCACGGGCTGGCCTGAGGCCGCCGCGATCGCAAACGCCGACACAACCGCGCTCAGAATCACAGACTTCTTCATGCTTTCCCTCTCGACAAAGTGGTTCAGGATCCGCCGTGTGCCGTGCGCACAACACCCCCCGGCACGTGAGGATGCAATAATAGAACTCATCCCTTTGCCTCTCCTCTCCGGCCCGCCATCTTTGCGCAACTCTCGCGCTTCGCGGTCCGATAACGACAGATGCCCGAATCGCTGACCAGCCCGCTACTCACCTCGAACCAACGCCTCGCGTGCCGCTACCGCCAACTCATCGCACCGCTCGTTCTCGGGGTACTCGTTGTGCCCCCGAACCCAGTGCGTACGCACCGTGTGCAGCGCGGACAACTCGTCTAGTCGCTTCCACAGGTCCAGGTTCAGCACCGGCCTCTTGTCCGCCGTCCGCCACCCGCGCGATTTCCACGCCTTCAGCCACGAGTCCAGCCCCTTCACGACGTACTGCGAATCAGCGAACAACTCGACCCGGCTCGGCCTCTTGATCGCGCTGAGCCCCTCGATCGCGCCCATCAACTCCATCCGGTTGTTCGTCGTCATCACCTCCGCACCAGAGCCCTCCACGCTCTTGCCCGACGCCGGGTGCCGAAGGATGTATGCCCAGCCCCCCGGCCCAGGGTTCCCCGAGCAGGCGCCGTCAGTGAAAAGTTCGATCAGCGGCAGATCATCCGCGGCGGATGTTCGTTCGGGTGTCTTGGACTCTGGTGCCTTGGCCATGCCGACGATGGTATCGCTACCCTCGACCATGATTCGCCCCGCGATCGTTCTGGTGCTGCTCGCCGGCTGTTCGTCTCAGGATCGACTCTCGCCCGCGTCGAGTTTGCGGTCGCCCGTGGATCGGTCCACGAGCGATCGGCCCGTCGCGCTCGTCAACGGCCTGCCGATCACCTTTGACGCGCTGCGTCCCGCTCTCCTCGAATCCGCCGGTGGCCTCGCGCTCCGCGATGTCGCGCTCGACATGCTCCTCGACGCCGAACTCGCGCGCGCCGGCCAGGCCATCTCCGACGATGACGTCGCGGCCGAGGGGCGCTACCTCGCCGACGCGATGCTCCGCGAAGCCGACATCGGCATGGCCGACGCCGATCGAGTGCTCGCGACGATCCGCCAATCGCGCGGGCTCGGCGAGCACCGCTACGCCGCGCTCCTGAAGCGAACCGCCAAACTCCGTCGACTCGTCGCCGCGTCTGTCACCGTCTCCGACGACGAAGTGGCGGAGGCCTTTCTTATCAATCACGGCCCACGCACCCGCGCACGCATCATTACGACGCCCGCCAGCGCCGATGCCGCCGCGCTGCGCGAGCGGATCGCCGCCGATCCCGCGCAGACTCGCGCTCGTTTCATCGAAGCCGCCACCGCCGAGTCCACCGACTTTTCGGCCGATCGCGGCGGACTCCTCGAGCCCATCAACCACGCCGACCCGACCTATCCGATCGCGCTGCGTCAGGCGCTCGCGACGATGGCACCGGGCGACCTCTCGCCGATCATCGCCCTCGAACGTGGCTTCGCCATCGCGCTCTGCGAGGAGCAGTGGCCCGCCGACGACGCCAACGCCGAGGCCGAAGCACCGCGTGCCCGCGCCGCGATCCGCCTTCGCAAGGAACGCCTCGCGATGGATCGAGAGGCCCAGAGGCTCTTCGATGCCGCACAACTTTCGATTCTCGACCGCTCGCTTGATTGGAGCGCGAGCGCGCTGCGCAAGTCACAGACGAGGTAGCCCCACCCGCGCTAGCCGCGGTCGCTATCCGCTCGAGCATTCACCGGACCCTCGTGTCCGGTGAACGTGCTCACATTCCAGCAAATTTAACTAGAGAATCCCGCCGCTTGCTCTTGCGTTTTGCCACGATCTGGTATAGTGCAGGTGTCTCGACCTGTGTGGCGTCGTGCCCGATGTGGCATTCAAACGAACCGCGAAAGGAGAGCAACGATGAAGAAGTGCTTCGGCAGCGTCCTCGGCCTCGTGGCGGCAGTATTTTGTTTGGGGGGGGGGGGGGAGGAGGTGATGGCTTCGTGAGCACGGCGGTCGCCCAGACGCCCGTCTGGACTCGTCCCTACCCCACGAGCCAGTTGTCGGCCCAGATCGATACCCCGGTGGGTTGCATGGAGGCGGACGGCTCGCTCTACGTTGCCGGCACGGTCAAGTACTCGTCAACCGCTTCCGTCGTCCGCGTCGTCCGCTACACACGAGAGAATCCGAGCGGCACGGGCATCATCGGCGACGGCCAATGGCCCGCCATCGACCCTGAGGCCACGCTTTACACCGCCACGCACATGGACGTCTTCGCCAACCCGTCCATCGACTATGTTCGCGTCTACGTTGCGGGCGAGGTTCCGGTCAACGGCCTGAAGCGAGTCTTCGTCATCTGCTTCCAGGCCAACTACACGACGGGCGCGATGGATTTGGCGTGGTCCAAGGTCATCGACGACGATGACTCGGAGGACGCGGATCGCCAGGACGACGACCGCTGCGTCGGCCTCTCCGTCGGTGCCAATGAGAACTATGTCGCCGTGGGCATCGATCGGAAGGGCTCGGGCCGCGACATGAAGGCCTGCGCGCTGAACACGAGCAACGGCACCACCGCCTTCGGCGGCATCTGGACCAGTTCGGGCACGGTGGATGATGTGCCCGTCGGCGTTGCCATCTCCGGCTCGAGCACCAGCCAGGGCGGCACGTTCATCTACATCGGCGGCACCACCACCGTCAGCGGCGTCCTGAAATACAAGATCGTCGGCTGGCAGAACGGCAACAGCGCCCAGATCGCCAACCTCACGCCTTTCGGAGCCGCCTCGCAGCATTGCAAGGCCACGGTCTTCGCCAACCCGGGTGGGTGGAGCACGGATTGGGAAGTGCCCCGCACTTACCCGCACCTTCTCATCAGCGGCCATTGCTACCCGTCTTCAGTGGCGGATTCGGACTATTACACCGAGTCGTATCTCGTGAACGGTGATGGCAGCCTCACCCAGCGATGGGCGGAAGAAGTCAATCAGACGGGGATGGACATCCCGACGGCCGTGATGGCGATTGCAGACGCCGGCAGTTCCGAGAGCGACCCGTTCTCGTTCGTGTGGATCACGGGCTCGAACACCGTGAATGGTCGCGCGAATGTCTACACGATTCAACGCGATGATGACGGCATTGGCTTTACCTACGACTGGTCGAGCATCGTCGCCGGGCCAAGCACGCTCGGACCCGATCGCGGGCTTGCCGTGAGCGTGGGCTTGTCTGCGACTGAAAACCAGGTTCCGATTCAAAGTCCGAACGTCTATGTCGTCGGTGCCGTGCAGAGTGCCAACGACGCCCATGCAAACTACGTCCTACTGCGGTACAACGCATTTGTGACCACCACAACGCAAAGCCCGAAGTGGACCGCCATCTACAACCGAGCCGATTACGACGATGTCGCGCTCGCGCTCGGGTGCCGACAGTGGGTGGAGAGCAACGTGAACGTCTGGAGCATCTTCACCACGGGCACCGCGACCGCGGCATCTTCCGCGGCAGACTGGGGCACCCGACGCTACGACGACGCCAACCCCGAACCCTGAGTTCAGAACCGCGCTTCGCAACCACGCTCCGACGCTTGGAGAAACCATGTCACGCCCACTGATCATTCATCTCATCGTGTTGGTCGCTGCCGGCCTGGTGTTGTCCCCCGCTCCTTCGTACGCGCAGAATAGCCAGCCGTACTGGGCTTCCACGGGGCCGGTGAACGCGAACATCTTCTTTCAAACCCTGGTCTTCAACGACGGCTTCGGCGACGGGCTCTATCTGATGGCATTGAACCCTGGGGGGGGAGGGGGGACGTACACAGGCATCTTTCGTTGGCGCAGCGGGACGTGGGAGGTGATCGCCAAGCGCGGCGAGCGGGGGTTGTCGCTCTACATAGGCCTGTACGGCATGGTCGTGCTTGATCTGGATGGAACTCGTTCACTCTACTTGTACGGCGCGGATGACGCTCGGACGAATGACCCGGCTTCCGGCATCGCGGTCAACTATCACGGCTGGATCAAGCGCTGGACCGGAATCGAATGGGTGCCCACGCACGATGGCCTCGTCGTCGGGCCACTCCCAGGAGAGACCGGCATGGAGGGCTGGCCGGTGATGACCCTGAACCTTGGCGACGGCCCGCGAGTCTACGGGACGCTTGCCCAGTCTCTCAAGTCGTCGTATTACGACGTCACGCGGTGGACCGGCGACAACTGGGAGGTGATCGGTGCGGTCACCGGTGGTTTCGGGCCGCTGACGCTGGTTCCGTTCGACGACGGCAACGGCCTCGCCCTCTACGCCTTCGGCGATTTCACGGCGATCAACGGTGTCCAGGCCCGGCGCTTCGCCAAGTGGGACGGCCAGCAGTGGCACGCCCCGTACCCCGGGTTGGTGACGCGCGAGAGTTCCGACTTCAACTGCGTCACCTTCGACGATGGCAGCGGGCCGGCGCTCTATTGCAGCAATGGCGGCGGATGGATCAACGGGCAGGGACCCGGCTTCCTCAACAAGTGGGACGGCACCACCTGGAGCATCATCCCGAGCGTCATTGTGCCGCCGAAGACTCTCACCACCGTCAACGGCATCGCGGTCTTCGACGACGGACGCGGGCCGGCGCTTTACATCACCGGCGGCTGGGGCAATGTCCAGGGCGTCGCCGCCAGCGGCATCGCACGCTTCGACGGCAAAACGTGGGAGCCCCTCGGCGCGGGCATCCCCTACCCACAGCACGGCCCGCGTCCCAATAGCCTCCAGGTGATGAACGATCCTCGCCGCGGCCCGTCGCTTTTCGTCGGCGCGACCATGGCCGGTGCCGGCGTCGTGCCGAAGTACGCCCAGTGGGTCGGCTGTCCGAACTGCTACGCCGATTGCGACCTCGACCGCACGCTGACCGTCGCCGATTTCGTGTGCTATGTGAACATGTTTGCCGCCAAAGACCCCTACGCCAACTGCACCGTGGACGCGACGATCGACATCGCCGATTTCATCTGCTACCAGACCAAGTTCGCGGCGGGATGCGGGCCGTAAGCCGCGTGCCAGGAGCCGCGGATCACGTTGGCTCAGCCCAAAAACGCGCGGACAGCGGCGAGATCGGCAAGATTCGGCAGCGCCATGTCCGCCCCGGCGTTTCGTAGCGCCTCGACGCTGAAACTGCCGGTGGCGACGCCGAGGCATCGGCAGCCGTTGGCGCGCGCACATTCGACGTCGTGGGGCGTGTCGCCGATGATGACCACCCGCGATGGATCGATGGCGCTCCCTGTGCGCGCCGCGTGCCGCGACATGGCCACGGGCGGCAGATGTGCGCGCGCCGGCGGCTCGTGCGGCGACTCATCACCCCAGACGCGGATCGGGAACCAGTCGGGCTCGACGCCGCAGGCGCGGAGTTTGTGCGCGCCGGTGGCCTCGAAGTTGCCGGTGAGCAGGCCGAGGTGGAACCGCGGTTGTGCGCGAAGGTGCGCGAGAAGATCAAGGACGCCGGGGAGCGCGCGCCCGATGCCTGGGGTTTCGAGCGCGCGCGCCAGGTGGCGTGCGTAGCCGAGTTTCATTGCGGCGATGTGATCGGCGGTGTGCGCGCGCCCGTTGGCCAGGAGGAGGTCGCGGATGATGAGGGGATCGAGTCGGCCCGCGAAGGGGACGCCGTCGCCGGTGAAGTCGGGGCCGAAGAGGTCGCGTCCGGCGTTGAGCATGGCACCGATGCCGATGCCGCTGGTGCTGATGAGGGTGGCGTCGATGTCGAAGAGGATGAGCATGGGGGGAAGGGGACAAAGGGACGGAGTACGAAGTGGAAGAGGAACACAGAGATACCGAGACACGGAGAAACGGAGAGAAGGAGAAACGGAGACGGGAAGAGGAGAGGAGCGAGGGGATGGACGGCAAGAACGCGGCGGGACGCTGATGCCATCAGCGTTGGATGGCAAAGCCGGATTCGGCGGGGACGGTAGCGGCATGGGCTGTGGAGGCGGACTGGATGTAGCGCGCGAGTCGGTTGGCTACGGCGGCGAGGAATCGATCAACTTCGTCGGGGGTGCCTTGGGCTTCGAGGAGGACGCTGCCATCGGGCTCGTTGCGGACCCAGCCTGAAACGGCAAAGGAGGCGGCGAGGTGGCTGGTGGATGCGCGGAAGCCGACACCCTGGACGCGGCCGACATATCGGACCTGACGGCGGAGCATGGCGGAGGGTACGAGGCAAGAGCGACCAGAGGCCAAAGGGCCGCGTGCAAACTCTCCTAAGGAAGACGGCACCGTGCCCGAGATGAAGCGTGGGGTATGGTGGCCACGCCGCTGGTCCGTCTAATAGGGAGTGTGCCGAGTTTTCTGACTGGCGGGTGGAATCGCCGGCATCCTGTGCTATGGTTGAATAGTTCGGACGTCGCTCGTCCACCTGGGTCCGGTACACGGTACGTCGCTTCGGCGGCATCACCAAAGTCAACCGAGATCACGCCATTGCCGAGCGATCGGGCCGAGATTCGACTCCGCGGAATAGTTGAAACGTAGTTGTCGTGCGGGAGCGAGTCGGCGCTCGAATGGTGGCCGGAGTGGGAACCAACATGTGTGGTGGGCGAGGCGCTGATGCGCCCGCGGGGCTGTAGCCATGGACGCGTTGCGCCGGGCCGGGCATGAGGAGAAAGAGCGAGTCCGCGACGCGTCGGACATCGTGCGCGTGATCGGGGAACATGTGTCGCTCAAGGCCAAGGGCCGCGAGTTCATGGGGGTGTGCCCGTTCCACGACGATCACGATCCGTCGATGCATGTGGTGCCTGGGAAGCAGATTTTTCATTGTTTCGTGTGCGGGGCGGGCGGGGATGTGTTCGCGTTCGTGCAGCGATTCCATCAACTCGAGTTCCGCGAGGCGATCGAGTACCTGGCGCAGCGGGCGAACATCGCGCTCTTGCCGAGGACGCGCGCGGCGCAGGCGGCGGCCGAAGGCGCGGACGCCGGGCCGACGCGGGCGGACCTGGTCTGGGCGAACGGGGTTGCGGCGAGTTACTTCCAGGCGATTCTGCGGCACGGGGAGCACGGGCGCGCGGCGCGCGAGGCGATTGCGGCGCGGGGCATATCAGCAGAGATGGTCGAGGCGTTCGCGCTGGGCGCGAGCGCGGATCGGTGGGATGGGCTGGCGACGACGATTCGAGGGAAGCAGATGCCGAACGCGGCATTCGTGGCGACGGGGCTGCTGCGGCCGCGCGAGTCGGACGGGTCGTTCTACGACGGGTTTCGGAATCGGCTGATATTCCCGATCCACGACCAACTCGGGCGAGTGATCGCGTTTGGCGCGCGGAAGTTGAAAGCCGAGGACGAGCCGAAGTATCTGAACTCGCCAGAGAGCGCGATCTTCGAGAAGTCAGGGACGCTCTACGGGCTGCACCTGGCGGCGCGGGCGATTCAGACGGTGCGAGTTGCGGTGGTGACGGAGGGCTATACCGACACGATCGCGTGCCACCAGGCCGGGCTGAGCAATGTCGTGGCGACGCTGGGAACGGCGCTGACGGCGCGGCACGCGCGAGTGCTGCGGCGGCTCTGTGACACGGTGATCCTGCTCTTCGACGGCGACGAGGCGGGGATGAAGGCGGCGGATCGCGCGGTCGAGGTCTTCTTTGCCGAGGACTTGGACGTACGAATCGCGACCCTCTCGTCGGTGACGGACGCAAAGGACCCGGACGAGTTGCTCAAGCGGCCGGGTGGGGTCGAGGTGCTGCGGCAGGTGTTGTCGGCGGCGCGCGACCTCCTGGAGTTCCGCTGCGCGCGGCTGGCGGAGCGGGTGGAAGGTGCGGGGCCGGCGGTGATGTCGCGGAAGATCAGCGAGGAGTTGGAGAGGCTTGTTCAGATCGGGTTCAATCGCTTGCCGCTCTTGCGGCGTCGGCTCATCACTCGACGGATCGCGGAAGTGGTCGGGCTGGATGAGACGACGGTGTGGCAGTCGGTGCCGGTGGGGCGTTCGGCGGGCTCGGCAAGCGAGCCGGCGCGACCGACGAGCCAGCCATCGGCGCGCGAGCTGGCGCTCGGGTGTCTGCTGGCGTATCCGGACCTGTGGTCGACGCTGACGGATCGGGACAAGGAGTCGCTCGATCCGGCGATGTGGGAGGCGGCGGAGCAGCGAGCGGTGGCGGAGGCGACGTTTGACGCGGCGGCGAGCGGGGCGGGGGTGGACCTGGAAGCGGTGAGGCAGCGGTTGGAGGACGCCGGGGCACAGGCAGCGGCGACCGGGCTGTACATGCGTGTGATGGCGATGACGGAGGGGCGGGCGGATCGCGGCGCGGAGTGCCTGCGTGATTGTCTTGGTCGGCTGACGGAGGACGGGTCTGGCGTGGACGTGGTGCGTGATCGGCGTGCGACGGGGTCGGTGAATCGAAGGGCCTTGCCGCGGCCGACGCGGGCGGTGTAGGGTTCGGGGCGAAGGACTCGCTCGGCATGAGGAGCACAGACGTGAAGTTGGAACTGCATCCCGCGATGACGGACCTTCTGGAACTCGGCCGGCAGCGCGGCTGGCTGAGTTACGAGGAACTCAACAACACGCTCCCCGACGAGATGGTGGACCCGGAGCGGCTCGACGAGTTGCTGGCGGTGATCGACCACATGGGCATCGGGATGCTCGACGAGTTGGAGTATCGGGCGCGGATGTACCGCGAGGCCAAGGCCAACGGCACGGCGGGGGCGGCACCCGTGGCGACAACCACGCGGGCGATGAGCGTGGCGGGCGGGGAACGGACGGATGAGTCGGCGCGGCTGGCGCGGAGTCTTCGCGGGGCGATCAAGAAGGCGATGGGGCAGGCGGAGCGGGACGTGGCCGAGGCCGCGGAGATGGACGAGCGGGCGCTGCAACGTGAGATCGACGAGGCGATCGCGGCGGAGGAGAGCGCGGGGAAGCGGATCGACGATCCGGTGCGGATGTACCTGACGCAGATGGGGTGCATCCCGCTGCTGACGCGCGAGGAGGAGATTCGCCTCGCCAAGAAGATCGAGACGACGCGGATGATCTTTCGCCGGCGGGCGCTCGAGAGCGATTACATCGTCATGCAGGCGGTCGAGACGCTGCGGCTGGTTCACTCGGGTGAGTTGCCGTTCGATCGCACGATGCGGATCTCGACGGCGGAGGCCAACGCGAAGGACAAGATCGCCAAGCGGATCCCCGGCAATCTGGTGACGATCCAGAAGTTGCTGGACCTGAACCGGCGCGATTGGGAGGCGGCGGAGGAGGCGCGCAAGGCGGGCGACGAGGCGGCCGCGACGGCGATGCAGGAGCGGATCCGCACGCGGCGGCGGCGGATGGCGGCGCTGACCGAGGAGTTGTGCCTCCGCACGGGCCGGATCATCCCGATGATGCGCAAGTTGCGCAGCATCGCCAAGAAAATGCAGGACCTGCTCAACGAGTTGCGGCGAGCGGAGAAGTATCCGCGGCGGTTCGAGGCCGATGATCTCGAGGTGATCCGCGAGGAGTTGGCGGGCCTGCGGGCGCTGTCGCTCGAGAGCCCCGAGGATCTGACGAAGCGGATGAAGGACATCTCGACGGTGTTCTGGGAGTACGAGCAGGCGAAGCGCGACCTCTCGGGCGGCAACCTCCGGCTGGTGGTCTCGATCGCGAAGAAGTACCGCAACCGCGGGCTCTCGTTCCTCGACGTGATCCAGGAGGGGAACACGGGCCTGATGCGGGCGGTGGACAAGTACGAGTACAAGCGCGGGTACAAGTTCAGCACCTACGCGACGTGGTGGATCCGCCAGGCGATCACGCGGGCGATCGCGGACCACGCGCGGACGATCCGCATCCCCGTCCACATGATCGAGACGATGAGCCGCCTGCGCAACCTGCAGAAGGAGATCGTCCAGCGGACGGGCGTCGAGCCGACGATGGACGAACTCGGCGAGAAGGCGGGGATGACGGTGACCGAGGTTCGGCGGGTGATGAAGATCAGCCGGCATCCGGTGTCGCTCGATCGTCCCGTGGGCGAGAGCGAGGACTCGTACTTCGGGGATTTCATCGAGGACGAGCGGCAGGACGCGCCGAGCGAGACGGCCGCCCAGGACATGCTCAAGAACCGCATCGAGCAGGTGCTGCGCACGCTGACCTATCGCGAGCGCGAGATCATCAAACTGCGCTATGGCATCGGCGACGGGTACACCTACACCCTCGAAGAAGTCGGGCGCATTTTCAAGGTCACGCGCGAACGAGTGCGGCAGGTCGAGGCCAAGGCGATCCGCAAGTTGCAGCACCCGGTGCGGGCGCGCAAGTTGCAGGGCTTCGTCGATGGGAGCGTGTACAAGGAGCTGCGCGGTGAGGGCGCGGCGACCCCGGGCGCGGCGGCGGGCGCGGAGGGCATGAATGGGGTTGGCGTGCAGGGCGAGGCGGTGGCGATGAGCCAGGCGTTGTCGGTCGAGTCGATTGAGCCGGACCTTGACGCGTCGTTCGCGGTCGATGACTTTGCCGAGGGCGAAGAGCCGCTGGCGTAGGGCGAGGTGCACGCGCGGGAACAGCGTGCCAGAGGCGACGACCGGCTCGTCGAAGAACGCGGCATTAGCGTTCCAGACATGGGCAGCAAGAGGGTATCGGGGGAGCGATTCGCATCACCTGTCGTTCACGCGCGCGATGCAAGCAAGCGTTTCTCAATCGCGCGAGCAAAGCGAGCCGGTGCCTCGGCGTGGCGTGCCAGGAACATCAACGGCTCGAACACCTCCAGTTCCATCAAGAGAAACCTCCCGTCCTTGACCACGCCGTCGACGCGTGCGTACACCGGCAGCGCGGGCGCGCCGGCAACGCAGACATTCGCCTGCGCCACAAGCTCGCTGCTCACGCTCGCGTTCTCGTTGGTGCCGCCGAACTGGAACTGCACGCGGTAGTCGCCGGCCTTCGGGCGTTTGCGGACGGCGTGGCTGAAGACGCCATCGAAGAACATCAGCGACAACTCGCCGCCGCCGGTGATCTGCGCGCCCGCGTCGAAGAAATGCCCGAGGTTGACGAACGGCCCCTCGAGCCGGATCCTGCTGCCGATCTCGATCGTCATCGGGGCTTTATTGAACCCGCCGCCGGTGAGGCGCAGCAGGCCCTCCTGCACGTCGAGCGTGCCGCTCATGTGGTCGACGTTGCACTGCACCTCGGAGTCGCTCGCCCCGACCTTGCTCCAGCTGCCGGTGTTCTTGAGCTTGCCGGTGCTCTTGAGGTGCCCGTCCGCGCGCAGCTCGAGCGTGCCGCTATTGTCCAGCGTGGTCGCCGCCCCGCCGACGGTCAGGCTGCCGTTCTCCACCTTGAGCGTGCCGGTGTTGGTGAACTTCGTCTGGTTGAGCGGCATGTTGGTGACGTTGAACATGCCCGAGCTGGTGAACCCACTGGTGGAAGTCCAGAAGCTGGAGGTGTCGACCTGCACCGAGCCCGTGAGCGTGACCGGCCCCGGGCAGAGGAAGCCGCCCGTGGTCGTGAAGTCCTTGAGCGACGCGCTGCCGCTGACGCCCGTGCCCCCGTTGCCGACCGAGAGCGGGCTCAGGGCGGTGAGGTTAGCACAGAACGCTCCCGAGGCGGAGACCGTCGGGAACCCCACGGGGATGACGACGCTGTGCCCCGGATTAGGGAAAGCGCCGGTGCTCCAGTTGCCGTTGGTGTACCAATTGCTGTTGCCCGTGCCGTTGGTCCAGGTGTTCTGAGCGCGGGCCGTCGTTCCGAGCGCCATGCCCGCCATTACGGCCAAGAGGCTTGCCGTCCTCACGGTGGTGCTCGTCACGGTCGCGTTCGTTTGATTCGTCATGACTGGACCTCCTTGGCCGGGGCTGTGCCCCGGCACCTCTCCATGCGGAATCGGCGCGCGGATGGTGACAGTCCGGGTGAGCGGGGGTTTGCGTTCGCTACTTCAAGCGTGCCCGGTACGCCGCGGCCTTTTGGGGCCTGTCCAGGCGCTCGCAAGCCGTCGCCAGGGATCCCAGGGCCGTTTGGGCGCGGGCGTGATCCGGGCCCAGGGTCTTCTCGATGATCCCAAGCGCCTCGACCAGCCGCTCCTCCGCCTCGGCGAACCGGCCCAATTCGAGCAGGCATGTGCCGTGGTTGAGAAGGTACTTGCCGCGAGCGGCGTGGGTCTCAGCGAGCGCGGCCCGTGCCCCGTCCGCCGCGGCGCGGTAGTGAGCCTCGGCCTCGGCGGCGCCATTCCAATCTCGTTGCATGTCTCCGATCGCGTTCAAGATGCCCAGCACGCGGACGTGGCCAGCACCGAGTTCCGCCCGGTGCCGATCGAGGGCCGTGGCGTACAACGGCGCCGACTCGTCGAAGCGGCCCAGTTTCGCCAGGCATCGCGCCAGGCTGGCCCGTACCGCGTGCGTGTCCATGTGATCCGATCCGACGCGTCGCACGTTCGCGTCGAGGTTGCTCCGCAGCAACGGCTCGGCCTCCGCGCCCCGGCCGGTCTCGGTCAGCACCGACCCCAATCGGGCTCGCGTCGCCATCGTGCGCAGGTGCTCCGCGCCCTGCGTCCCCTCCTGCTGCGCGAGCGTCGCAAGCAGAATCGCCTCGGCCTCGGGCCACTTTTCCAACCCCAAGAGCGCGACCGCATGGAAGAAACTCCCGTTCGCGGTCAGCGAGTCCGCGGGCCCATAGACGCGCCGTGCCGTCACCAGCGTCTCGCGGAGCACCAACTCGGCCTCCAGGTATCGCTTCAAGTCATTGAGCACCCCGCTGAGATTGAGTCCCCTGCGCCAGCGTCTCTCGCGCGTCCGGCCCGTTCACCCGGTGCCAGAACTACCGGCTTTGCTCGACGAGCGGCGCTGCGTCGGCCGGCCGGCCCGCCTGCCGGTAGGCGATCCCTAGGTTGTTGATCGCCTGGAACGTGTGCCGGTCATCTGAGCCAAGATTGGCGCGCAGCAACTCGACGGCCCGCTCGGCGTTGGCGATCGCCCGGTCGCTCTGCTTGAGCATCGCGTACACGTCGCTCATGTTCCGCCGGATCGCGGCCTCGGCCACCGGATCGCCCGCGGCACGCTCGTCGATCTGCGACTCGGCCATCTGGAGGATCTCGAGCATCGCTCCCGCGGCCTCCGGGCGTGCGGCGGCCGCGGTGATGACCTCCTGGCGAAGGAAGATGGCCGTCTGCTCGGACATACGGGCTTCGCGGACGGCGAGTTCCTGGGCTTGGACGGCCTGGGCGCGGAGACGGGACTCGGTGCGGGCTTTGACGGCCAGGAGGATGATGCCGGTGATGAGTACACCGATGGCGGCGAGCGCTACGGCGGCGCCGAAGCGGTGGCGAACGAGGAATCGCGACGCGTGGTAGCGCGCCGTGGCCGGGCCGGCCAGGACGGGGCGCCGATCGAGGTAACGCGTAAGGTCCGCTGCGAGTTCCGCGGCGGAGCTGTACCTGTCGGCGCGGTCGCGAGACAGGGCCTTGATCACGATCCAGTCCGGTTCGCCGCGAAGCCGATGCGATGCGGGGCTTGTCACGCGTGCGCTCGGCGGGGGCGGGTCCGGCGCATCGCGCACCCTGGACCGCTCGACCACTTCGCTCATGCCATGGCCGGGCACCTCGAACGGCACCTCTCCGGTTAGCAACTCGTACAGCACGACGCCGAGCGAGAACACATCCGCACGGGTGTCGATGTCGCCCGCTTGCGCCTGCTCGGGGCTCATGTAGCCGGGAGTTCCGCCGTGCCATCGGCGTCCGGTCGCCCCGCCCTCGGGTGACGAAGCGTCCTCGACCAGCGTCGCGATCCCGAAGTCGATCACCTTCACGCGGGGCACTCCATCGACCTCGGTCACGAGCACGTTGGCAGGCTTCGGGTCGCGATGGATGACGCCCTTGTGGTGGGCGTACTGGACCGCGGCGCAGGTCTCGATGAAGAGTTCCAACCGCTGACGAAGGCCCAGGCCCTTCCCTTTGCAGTAGCCGGTGATCGGAGCGACGGCGATGTGTTCCATGACGAAGAACGGGCGGCCGTCGGGCGATACGCCAGCATCGAAGATGGTGGCGATCGCGGGGTGATGGAGCGCGGCCAGGGTCTGCCGCTCACCCTCGAACCGCTCGAGGGCCCGCCCGGAGTCCCACGCCCGAACTGATCCATCAACTCTCGCCCGCAGCACCTTGATCGCGACGTCACGCCGAACCGGCTCGACCTGGCGCGCCAGGTACACTTCCGAGAACCCGCCCTCGCCGATTTTCTCGCCAATGCGGTACCGGCCATCGAAGACCGATCCGCTCTCCACCGGCCAGCGGTCGTCGCCGGCCGGCGTGGGCAACGCACAGCCCGACCCGCGCTCAAGGAAGCGATCGGCCCTCCCGTGGGCGGCGAGCAGGCCTCCTACCTTCGCGCGAAGGGCCACGTCGCCGGCGCTCTGTTCGCGCAGCCACGCCTCGCGCGTGCGGCCCGGAACCTCCAGCGCGCCTTGGAACAGCTCCCACATCCGGTCCCAGGACGTCAACGGGCTCATGTCGGGGCCTCGCCTTCCAGGGCATCGAGTAGCCATGCCTTGGCCGCGACCCAGTCCCGCAGGATCGTCCGGCGCGACAGATCGAGCGCCGTGGCTACTTCGTCTACCGTCAACTCCGCAAAAAACCGGAGCTTGACGATGGTCGCCATTCGCGAGTCCTCCTTCTCCAAGCGCACGAGCGCCTCATTGAGTGCCAGCACATCGATCGATTCGCCCTCAACGCCGCCCGCCACCGGCAGCTCCTTTCGCTCCAGCCCCCCGCCACGCTTCAGGGCCTTCCGCCGGCGCGCCTCATCGACCAGAATGCGCCGCATCGCCTCCCCGCAGCCGCGAAGAAGTGCGCACGATTCTCGAAGCGCGGCGGTCCCCCGCCCCGTGCGCCGGTCGTCGAACCGGGCTCGTCCGTCGCTGCATCATCAGCCACCGAACCCCTGGCCCCCATCAAACGCAGATATGCCTCGTGGACCAGCGCCGTGGGTTGCAGCGTCCACCCCGGCCGCTCGTGCGCCATTGCGGCCTCGGCCATCGCCCGCAACTCACTGTACACCAGGTCGAGAAGCTCCTCTGCCCGGCCCGCCTCGCCGCGCCCAATTGCCTCGATCAGCCGCGTCACCTCGCCCGGCGTTCGCTCGGCCATGGCGAGCTCCACGCATAGCAACACGAGATTATTCTACTCCGAGCCCTGCCATACTCGGCGCTTTGCTTTCAGTTACGTCAAGGGAGCGGGGCGCGTCGGGGCATCTCATTTCGGAGGCGCTTTCGTGCAAAGGCGTAGGCGGGATGAGGCCGGGGAAGGGGGGCGGGCGTTGCGCCGGATTGCGCCCGATTGCGGGTTCTCGTGGCAGAGAATGGCAGACTTTTGGGGGGTGGGGGGGGGCGCTGCGCCAGACGGCGCTAGATGGCAGTCTTTTGGCTCCCCGCCCATGTCAGCGGATGTCCGGGAATGTCCGTTTTTTGGTGCGTCCCGCGTACGGCATCATGCCAGAAAGACGCGACCCGGTGCGACCTCTTGCGACCACACGCGCCTGGGTGCGACAGATTCGCCTTGATTGATGCTGCGGCGTTGTGGTAAGGATGGACACCGGGGGTTTGAGCCGTCTCATGCTTGCCATGATCCCTCGTCAGCACCTCGAAACCCACCCTATCCTAGGGTCGCGCCGCCGCAAGCCCCGCCGCCGCCTCCCGCCCGAGGTTCGGGCGCATCGACCGAATCGGCTCACCCAACCAGCAGATCCAACTCGTCAACTTCTGGACGAACATGGAGCTTGAGGACTACATCAACCTCGAACAGCGCGTCAGCGGCAAGATGGTCCTACTCGACGTGTCCGCGAGCGGCGAAGAGAACCTGATCGAAGCGCAGTCCGGCAACCCGATGAATGACCTGGAGTACCGCCGTTCACAGTTGCTCAACTCCAGGATGGGGTCATCGACATCGAAGACCTCTCCACCGGCGTCTCCATCGCCGACCTCACGCTCACGGACTTCCGCATCGACCTCGCCGAGTACGCACGCAAACACGAAGGCGTGCTCGAACGCCAACCGCTCGGTGCGTTTGGCCGTGACGCTACAGCGGGGGCTGAGCCGTCGCCTCGGACCGGCCCGTGATTTGTGCCACTTCGACATCGGTCTCCACTCGTAGTCGGGCCCGCGACTGGCGTCTCGCCGCCCGCTCCTCCCTGCCCCGAAGCAGGCCAGCGCCCCAGACCGGCGCGGCGGCCAGGCCCATCACGGCCAGCAACACCAATCCGGCGAGTGCGGTCCAAACTCCCATCGCCAGGGAGGTCCACACCACACCACACACAATCGCGAGCAAAGGCACCAAGACCACCAGCCAATGCCACCCCGTGAGCCGCCAGCCGCGCGACGGAGGTCCCCCGTCGCTCGACTTGGCGCTCATCAGCTCGTCCTGCAACGAATCGACGAGCGAGTTCAGATTGCTTGTTGGTTCATCGATCGTGTTCCGGCGTACCTCCTGGGCATGGTCGTGCGCGGGGGTGCCGTCCCTTGGCGATCCTCCCTCGTTCTCCCAGTTTTGCGTGGCGGCCGCGTCTCTTCGTTCTGCGATCAATCGTTGCCTGACACCGCCCTTGGTGAGATGCCTGCGCACTTCATCCCTCTCGAAAGGTAAGCCTGCCGCAGGCATGTGCTGGAACGACCCGTGATGATCGATGCCGGACAACTACCGGCGGCGGATACGCCTCGCGATCATCGAGCCGACCAACAAGGCGCTGCCCGCCCAAGCCGCCTGCGGGAGCGGAACCACCGGGGTCGAGTTTACGTCGACAAAGTAGTCGATGTCCGAGTTCGCGAGTCCCTGGGCGTTGGGGTTGAAGTTGAACTGGAGGAAGGAGCCGAGCAGGCCGCTGAGGCCCTGGGAGTCGAACCACGGTGCGACGTTGACGTTTCCGAACTGGGCATCGCCGAAGAACCCGTTGCGGCTGAGCCCCTCGATCTTGAATCCGCCGCCTACGAACAAGGAGACGGCACCGCTGTTGGGTGTGATGTTGCATGCATACTGGTCGTTGTTGTTGAGGCGGATGAGGATGTTCCCCCCCGTGACCTGGCCGTTGACGAGGTTCACTTGGCCGTCGAACGTCGTCAGGTTGAACCCGGCAAACCCGGCGTTGACGAACGGCCCGTTGGCCGCCGATTGGATAAAGATGCCGTTGAGGACGCCCTGCCCGTTGGAGAACATCAGCGAACCGGTGTGCGTCAGCCCGCCGAAGGGCGAGGGAGCGCCGCCGCTATTGAACGCTTGAACCGAAAACTGGTTGACGTCGAACTGCAGCACGGGCACGGCCGAGGCCGTTCCGGCCGTGGCCAGGGCCGCCGCCATTCCGATAGCACTCCTGCGAATCATGGGTACATCTCTCTGTGATTGTCCTGGGTGGGACAGAAGGAGGTTGAGCAGGAGGCTCCCGGGCTCCTACGAACATCTCGTTCCGCGACGCCTGAACTCGTGCCGGGATCTCTGCCGCGGCCGCGGTTGTGGGAGGGCCGGGCTTCGGGCACGATGATGAGCTGCAAGAAGGTTGACACTCTGGAGACTCCGAGCTCAGCTTTGCGTCCGACTTGAACTTGGTCATCATGGCCGGCGACGCGCTCTGGGCTATGGCGGAGAGTTCCCCCATCGGGGTTCGCCGCGGGCTACCGACCGACGGCTCGAGAGGGCAGCATCGCCGCCGTTGCGCCCGAGAGTATCGCCACCACCCCGCCGATGGTTAGCCAGACGGCGCGGTCGGTCGGCGATCCGCTGAAGAACCTGGAGATCTGCGATCCGAACGAGTCGTACTCCCGGATGCCCATCACGAGCAGCGCGATGCCGACGACGAGCAGGATGAGTCCGACGAGCCTTTGCACTTGCATGGGTTTCCTTTCGCTGAATCTGGGTCTGCTCGGGTCATAAGGCGTGCGAGATCGGCGCACGGCCACATTTCGGCGACGGTCGCCGCGCCGCTCCCTCTCGGTCGGGCCGCCGCGCCCGCCAACCGCCGGTTCGCCGCCGCGACTCGACCGGCTCTGGCGATCTAAATGCGGCCCATGACCAGCAGGATGATCAGGATGACCAGCAAGACGCCCAGGACGCCGCCCGGCGCATACCCCCAGTTGCGGCTGTGCGGGAACACGGGCAACGCACCGACGAGCAGGAGAATCAGGACGATCAAGATAATGGTACCGAGCATGATGGCTCCCCTTTCACAAGACTTGTCTGGCGACCGTGCCGGCGGATCCCGGGCCGGGCAACGCCGGCCCACCCGACCGGCCCGAACGCCGGGGCAAGAGATCCGGGCTTACGTTGGCCCCGCGGATCGCCCCGTTCGGTGCGCGACTCGATTCGCTTGTCCCCGGCACCATCTCGCGGCGGATGCTCTCGAGCATCCGGGCACGGACTTCGCTGGTCGGCTCTGGAGTTGTCGCGTTCGCCAACATTCCGAGTCTCTCGCGCTTGTTCATGGTCTAACCCTCGATCTGGGGAACTCGGACGCGAGCGCTCCGCTTGCGTACGTGTGATAGTGGCCAGGGGTGCGCGGCTCCGCCACAAGGGAGTTTTTCTCCATTCTCGCCGCCATGACCCGCGCGATGCGACGCCGATAGCCCGCCCGCGAGCGTGACTCGGCGGGCCGGCCCGCCGTATGCCTCATGCACGCTCGCCGTGCGAGCCGGCCCCGGGCCGCTCAGGCGCCGGATGCCGAGGGAACTGCGTCCGCGTCGCCGGTCGGTTGCAACGGCAGGTTGGACTTGACGAGCGTGATCGCCTGCCGGATCGTGAATGCCCGGGAGTCGGCGGCCGCGGCTTGGTCGGCGGGGACCGATTTGGGTGCTTCGCCGGCCCATGTGGCGACGATGACGGCAGTCCCGGGGGCCTTTTGTTGCAGCGCCCGAAGGACCCTTCGGGTATGAAGGTCGCTCGAAGGCTCCACACCCGAGATCACGATCAGGCCAACCCCCGGCGCGACGGCTGCGTCGATTCTCTCGCTGAACAGGAGGGCGGCCGAAGCGGCGGTGGCATCGAACCCCTCGCGGCGCAGCAGTTCGACGAGGACCGCGCCGGCGGCCTCATCCAGCCCGTCCTGGGCCGGGAGGCACACGACCCGACCCGCCGTCATCGCCTGGCTCGGGGCGGCGCGCCCCGCGCCCCGATCGGCCAACCACTCCAGGGCCAGTTCGCGAGCGGCCGTGCCGATCCGGGCCGCCTGGGCTCTGGTGATCAGCCCGCGTCGAAGGTCCGCCCGGGCGGCGGAGAGGCTGGGGACGACAATCTCGTCCAGGACGTCCACCGGGTCGGCATCGGCGGGCGCGGAAGCGAGAACGGCCGCGGCCTCTTCCTCGTCGCGGCAGAGGAGCCGCTGGTAGTACCGCATGGAGTCGGAGAGCACGGGCTCGTTGCCGAGCATGATCCAGAGGCCGCTGAAGCTGGGGATATGCCGGGTGAAGACCACGACGCAGACGGTCATGGGCACCGCCAGGACCAGCCCGACCGCGCCCCAGACCCACGTCCAGAAGATGAGCGCCAGGATGATCCCGAGGCTGGACAGGCCGGTGCTCGAGCCGTAGAGCCAGGGCTCGAGCACGAAGTTGTTGAGCAGCTCAAGCGCAGCGAAGATCGAGAGGACAATGACCACGTGGTGCCATCCGCTGAAGACCGCTAGAGCCAGCGCCGAAGGGATCGCCGCGGCGAGCCAGGGGCCGAGCACCGGGATGAACCGAAGCACCCCGGCCAACAGGCCGCAGAGGGCGGCGTTGGGCACGCCCACGATCAGCAACCCTGTCGCGACGGACGCCGCGAAGATCGTGTTGAGAAGGAGCTGGGTCCGCAGATACCGGCCGACGCGGGATCCCGCTTCCTCCAGCGTCTGCGTGGTCAAGCCGATCTGGTGCAGGCCGGCCAGACGGATGACCCGATCGCGGATGCCCTCGCGGGACATGAGCATCATGATCAGGAGCAGGATGACTATCGCGGCGGAGGCCAGGGGCTCGACGATCGGCGCGACGATCGCCCAACTCAGCGAGACCGCACCCCCAGGCGGCGCCCGCTCCGCGAACGGCCCCGGCGTCGTCTGAGTGACGACGACGGGGCTTGCGGGGAAGACGGGTGGCGATTGGCCGGTGTTCGTTGAGGCCACCGGGGAAGGCTTGGCGTCAACCGGGGGATCCGCCGGTGATTGGGCGATGTCCTTGCTAATGCGGCGGATCGCCTCGGCCGCCCGGCCGATGAGGCCCCCGGGCCCGGACTCGATCGACCTGACTTTGCGCACGATGGTGTCGCGGTAGGTGGGAATCTCGTCCGCGAGGCCGGCGAACTGTTGTCCAGCAAAGAGCAACCCCCCGCCCAACACGCCGATCACCAGCAGGGTGGCGAGCAGGACGGCGATCGCGCGGCTGTGGACGCGCCGCTCGATCCGCGCGACGAGCGGCGCGACGACGAAGGTCAGCAGGATGGCGAGGGCGACGGGGACCAAGACCTGGCGCGCCAGGTACAGAATGGCCACGGCGGCTATCCCGTACAGCAGGCCCCTTGAACGGCTGGGCACCTCGGCGTGTTCTGGCGGTTCCACGGGACCGTCCTCATCATGTCGTGAACGTCTTGGCCTGCGTCCCGCTCCGCCCCGCCGCTCGTCGCACGATGCACGGTTCAACGGTCGGCGTCAGATCACGCGCGGGAACCCGGTGACACGCGTCGATCGGCATGATAAGCACGTTGCCCGGAAACCCGCCCGGCCCGTCTCACCGCGTGACAAGGGAGACGGGGCCGGGGGCAGTCCTCCGATCGGCATGACGCCCGCGACGGCCTCGGGGCACGGTTCCCCGGGTCATCCGCGGTTCGTCCGGTGCGCCCGTTCGGGCCTCGCACCATCACGGCCCATACCAGGGGGCGGGCTCCCTCCAGCCCGCCCCCGGATGGCTCGCTCGTAAAGTTCCAGACGGTCGGCCCGTTGCATCGAGGATCGCACGCCCGCAAGCATCGGGACGAACGGTCCCCGCGATTCCCGGGCGTCGTCGCGTGCTTGCTTTGCAATGCGTTTGAGGTGGCTCTCCACCTCCGCCCACCTCAGCGCTCCGCTCACGCCGTAGAGCGCCCACATCTCCTTGGCGATGACCTCCACAAGCCGGCGCGTATCGTCGCGTTCACGGACCCGGCTCGTCACGGTTCTATCGATGAGTTGCATGGCGGGGATCCCGGGGGGCGGGCCGCGCAACGCCGGCCTGCCGCGAGTTTGTGACCCCGAATCATCGCCCGCGAGCGACCCTTCTCGCTAGAGAAGACTTCCTCTATTTGGCCCATCGGCCTCGCCGAACGGCCTGCACCGGTCCCGCGGCTCATACACTTGTTTCGATGCCCGCACCCGCCCGCACCCGCACCCGAAAGCCGGCCGCCGTGAGGGATTCGGTGGCCCGGGCGGCCGACAACGGGACGCGTCACCACCCTGTCCTGGATCCGATCATCACGATGAACGCGGGCGGGATCATCCAATCCGCCAGCGATTCGGTCGAGCAGGTCTTCGGGTGGACGCCCACGGAGTTGTTCGGCCGGAACGTCAAGGTGCTCATCCCCGAGCCGCGACGCTCATCTCTGGACCGGTACCTGGATCGCTACCGGCACGCGGACAGCGCCAAGGCGCTCAAGCGGATGCGCCGCTTCGAGGGCGTGCGCAAGGACGGCACGGTCATTCCGATCGAGTTGTCGATGTCGCGCGCCGACCTCCCGGCACACGCCGCGCCGTACTTTATCGGGATTGTCCGCGACGTGAGCCGGGAGATCGACGTGGGCGCCGGCACCAAGGGGGAGCACACGCGGCTCCAGCACCTGATCACGGCGCAGACCCGGGCGCTGGCCACGGCCAACCTTCGCCTCCAACTCACCGACCGCCTGGCTTCGATCGGGACCCTCGCCGCCGGCCTGGGGCACGACATGAACAACGTGCTCCTGCCCGTTCGCGCTCGCCTCGACGCGCTCGAGCACGCGGGGATTACCAGCGCGGCCCGCGGGCATGTGACGGCCATGCGCCGGTCGATCGCCTACCTGCAGCACCTCAGCGACGGGCTGCACTTCCTGGCGCTCGACCCCGACGGTCCCGGCTTGGCCTCCGACGGCGAGGGCGCCACCAACCTGGCCAAATGGTGGGGCCAGGTGGGCACCCTGTTGCGAAAGGCAATCCCCAGGCACGTCACGCTTCGGGCCTCGTTCCCCGCCGGATTGCCCGCCGTCAGGATCGCCCCGCACTGGCTGACCCAGGCCATGCTGAACCTGATCGTGAACGCGGGCGAGTCGATACCGGAAGGGCGTCGCCGGGCGATCGTTCGGATCTGGGCGAACGCGGCTGACGATGGCCGCACGGTCCGGCTGGGCGTGACCGACAGCGGGCGCGGGATGGCCCCCGCGATCCAACGCCGGGCGTTCGACCTGTTCTTCACCACCAAGCCGCGCAGCATGGGCACAGGCCTCGGCCTGCCCCTGGCCCGGAAAGTGGCCGTGCGCGCCGGCGGTGAGATCGAGCTCAAGTCCGAGCCCGGGAAGGGCACGACCGTGGTGCTCTCACTGCCGGCAACGATTCGCGACACCGCCGCCCCGGGCGCGGGCGGGCGCTCGGCCAAGATTTCCGTGCGCGATCATCGGACCGCGGCGCTCATCTCGCAGGTCGTGCTCAAGTCCGGGCTCACGTTGGCCCCCGGCAACGGCGGCGGCCCGGGCAACTCGGACGTCTGGGTGACGGAGCCGACCCCGAAAGCCCTCGCGGCAGCACAGGCCTGGCGGAATCGCCACGCGGCCCGGGCCGTCGTCCTGCTTGGTGCGCCGCGCCGGAGTGCGCAGCACGGGTGGGCCGCGCTCGGGGCCACGATCATCGAGCCCGTAGACGATTTCGAGGCCATCCGGCACGCCCTCGGCGTGGCTACCGGGGGGGGGGCAACGTAGCGCATCGCACCGAGTGAGGAACCCACATGAGCCGTCAGCACACCAACGCGAACACCATTGATCCCGAACGGGCATCGGGCCGGGTCCGGAGGGCCGGCCACGCAGACCATCCCGGTGATCCGCAACCCGCGGAGAGAAAGATCGGCTCGCGCATCATCCGGGTGCTCTGCGTGGATGACCACGTGGTGCTGGTCGAAGGGCTTAAGGCGCGCTTCGCCATCGACGGCGGGATCGAAATCGTCGGGCGCCTGGCCACGGCGGCGCGGCTGGAGGAAGAGGTCGGGCGGCTGCGTCCCGACGTCGTGATCCTCGACATCGAGATGCCGGGTCCGGACGCCTTCGAGATGACCGACCGGATGAGGCGCAAGCACCCCGACGTTCGGGTCATGGTGCTCAGCGCCCACATCCGCGACGCGTTCATCTCCGCGTCGTTCAAGGCCGGGGTCTGCGCGTACTTCGCCAAGTCGGACGAGCTCGAGGACATCATCCGCGGCATCTACCAGGTTGCGCGCAGCGAGTCCGGCTCGTTCCTACTGGGGCCGAAGGTCCGCGAGCGGTGCCGCCCCGCCCCCACCCGAAAGGGCGCCGACGAGCGATCGGCCCGGAACGACACGTCCGTCATGCGCATGGGCACCCCGGTCACGATGCTGGATTCGCTCACCTCGCGCGAGGCCGAGATTCTCCGGCTGATCGGCAAGGGCCTCTCCAGGAGCCAGATCGCGGCGCAGTTCTGCCGCAGCGTCAAGACGATCGACGCGCACCAGGGCCGCATGATGCGTAAGCTTGGGATCGCCACCCGGGCCGACCTCATGCGCTTCGCCATCCGCGAGGGGCTTGCCCAGGCCTAGACGCCGTTGAGCGTCGATGGCGGCGGGCTTCGGACGTTCGGACAGAAACCTGAGTTTGGAGGGCGCGCCGGGCCAGAAACGCTTCGGCGCCCCGATTGGGCGAACGCGGCATCGGGGCACTGACCATGGCAACGGGCGACACAACCAGCGGTGAGGGGAACGAGCGGAGCTCCCCACGCCCCGGGTCCGATGTTCGAGAGGAACAGGCCGCCGCCCCCATCTCCCCTACCGCCTCCGCCACAGACTCGGCGGAATGGCTGCGGGTGACGCTCTCGAGCATCGGCGACGGGGTGATCACCACGGACCCACAGGGGCGGGTCACGTTCCTGAATCCGGTGGCGCAGGCGCTCACGGGTTGGTCGCAGGAGCAGGCCGTCGGCGTCCACCTCGGGCAGGTCTTCCGCATCGTCAACGAGGAGACTCGCAAGGACGCCGAGAACCCGGCCCTGCGGGCGCTCCGGGAGGGCGTGATCGTCGGCCTGGCCAACCACACGCTGCTTCTGGCCAGGGACGGCGTCGAGCGGCCCATCGACGACAGCGCGGCGCCGATCCGCGCCGCCGACGGGACCACCATCGGCGCCGTGCTGGTCTTCCGCGACATCAGCGAGCGCCAGCGGCATGAGACGCTTCTCAAAGACGCCGCCGATTACGCGCGCAACATCCTCGGGACGCTCCGGCACGCCTTCCTGGTGCTCGACAAGACCCTGCGCGTCGTCTCCGCCAACCGCTCATTCTATGACCGCTTCCGGGTCGCGCCCGAGCAGACCGAGGGCCGCTTTGTCTACGAACTGGGCGACGGCGAGTGGGACATCCCCAGGCTGCGGGAGCTGCTCGAGGAAGTTCTGCCCCGGAATCACTCGTTCGAGGACTTCGAGGTCGAGCACGACTTCCCCCGCGAGCTCGGCCGCAAGGTTCTGCTGCTCAACGCGCGGCGCATCCTCAGACAGGGCAATCATTCCGAACTGATCCTGCTGGCCATCGAGGACATCACCGAGCGCCGGCGGGCCGAGCAGGCCCTGCACGACTCGGAGACCCGCTACCGCCGTCTCTTCCAGACCGCGAAGGACGGCATCCTCATCCTCGACGCGCACACCGGCAAGATCACCGATGCCAACGACTTCATGGGGGGCCTCGTCGGGCTGGCGGCGAGCGAACTCGTGGGCAAGGAACTCCACGAGATCGGCATGTTCAAGGATGTCGAGGAGAACAAAGAGGCATTCCGGGAGCTGCAGCGGACCGGGTACCTGCGCCACGACCACCTGCCCGTGCGGAATCGGAGCGGCGGGAAGGTCGAGGTCGAGTTCATCGCCAACGTATACCAGCAGGGCCCGAAGCTCGTGGCGCAGTGCAACGTACGCGACATCGCCGATCGCATCCTGCTGGAGCAGCAGGTCGCTCGCCAGTCCGAGGCCCTGGCCGTGCAGTCGCGCGGCAAGGACGAGTTCCTGGCCATGCTCAGCCACGAGCTGCGCAACCCGCTAGCCCCGATCCGGTCCGCGGTTCACCTGCTCCGGCTCCACGAGCGCGGCGCCGGGAACCCGATCCAGCAACAGGCCCGCGAGATCATCGAGCGTCAGGTGGCCAACCTCACCAAGATGGTCAGCGACCTGCTGGAAGTCTCGCGCGTCGTCAGCGGCCGCATCCGGCTCGACCTGCAGCCCGCGGACCTGAACCAGATCGTCGCCCACGCTGTGCAGACCGCCGCCCCGCTCTTCGAGCAGCGCAAGCACACACTGTCGGTCGATCTCGGCTCCGAGGCCGTGTGGGCCAACGTTGATCCGTCGCGCCTGGAGGAGGTCGTGGTCAACCTGCTCACCAACGCGGCGAAGTACACGCCCGACGGCGGTCGGATTGACGTGACATGCGGGCACAACCCGGCGGGGGGGGGGGGGGGCGGGGCCAGGCGCTGGTGAGGGTGCGCGACAACGGCGTCGGGATCGACCCGGAGCTTCTGCCCCGCATTTTCGACCTGTTCACGCAGGCCGATCGCTCGCTGGCCCGGTCGGCGGGTGGGCTGGGCATCGGCCTCTCTCTGGCCCATCGGCTGGTGGAAATGCACGCCGGGACCATCAGCGCGAGCAGCCAGGGTCCGGGGAAGGGCAGCGAGTTCGTAGTGCGCCTGCCGACCATCCCCGAACCATCCCCCGCCCCGCCCGAAGCGCCACCACCCGCCGACGAGACGCTGACGATCGACGGCGATGGTGAGGTGCGTGTGCTGCTGGTAGACGACAACGTTGATCTGGTGACGATGCTCTCCAGCGCCCTGCGCCTCAAGGGCTACACCGTCCAGAGTGCCAACACCGGCCCGGACGGGCTGAGGATGGCGCAGCACTGGAGGCCGGAGATCGTGCTGCTTGACATCGGTTTGCCCGGCCTGGACGGGTACGAGGTGGCGCGCCGGCTGCGCACGGACGCGGGGCCCGAAGGGGGCGAGGCGGGGACTCGAACGCGCGGGGGTTCCCGGATGAGGCTCATCGCCCTCACCGGCTACGGGCAGGACGCTGACATCGCCCTGGCGCACGAGGTAGGTTTCGACGGCCATCTGGTCAAGCCGTGCGACTTCGACGAACTTGAGAAGATGATGACCGCCGTCTTGCCCACGATGTAAGGTCCGATTTCCGAACGCCGCGGCGACACGCGGGCGATGACACCGATTGGACTCATGCAGAATCCACCCATCAACTCCGGCTCCGACCGCCCGCTGCGCGTGCTCTGCGTTGACGACAACCCTGACATGGTGGCGGTGATGCGGATGATGATCGACGCCGAGCCGCTCATGCGGTGCGTGGGGTGCCTGGCGTCGGCCGATGATTTGGTCAACGCGGCCCGCCGCCTCAGCCCGGCGCCGGACGTGGTGATTCTGGACGCGACGATGCCGGGAAGGAGCGCGCTGGAGTCGATGAGCGAACTGACGGCGGAGTTCCCCGATATCAAGACGATCGTCTACAGCGGCTACGACGACCCGGAGTTCATCGACCGGGCCAAGCGCGCCGGCGCGTGGGGCTGCATCTCCAAGCGGGACACCCCGGACACCCTCCTGCGGGCCGTGCGCGAGGCGGCGGCGGGGAACGCCCGGTCTCCGCGGTCCGGGCACCGGGGCTGAGCGGCCGTCGGAGCCGCCGGCAGGGCCGCCCCAGCCGGTCCCGTCCGCGGTCGCCCGACCCAAGCGCGTTGCACTCGCCGATGGGGGAACTCTTCGCCGTAGATGGTCGCCCCGCCGGCGCCATGATGTTCCCATCGCGACTCCGGCCTCGTACATGGGGCGGACCTGACGCTCGGTGAACCGCAGCGCCCACGAGCCAATGCCCATCGGCAGAATGAAAGTAGGACAACCATGAAATCACGAAGTCTCGCCCCCGTCATCACCGCCCTCTTGCTCGTCCTGACGGCGGGCACGACGGTCCCCGCCAACGCGCAGACCCCCGCCTATCCCGCGAGGGAGCCCGCCTCGATCTCGTCCACCGTGGACTTCCGATCCTCCCACTGGCTGAGCGACCGCAAGGTCGTGAACAACAACAACGAGGAAATCGCGAACGTCTCCGATCTCATCGTGGACCGCGGCTCGGGGCGGATCGAATACATCGTGATCAAGACCGGCACCACGCTCGGCATGGGCGGGCGTGCCGTCGCCATCCCCTTCGGCGCGTTCCGATGGGAGACGGGCAAGGACCGCTTCATCCTGGCGTCGACTCCCGAGCAACTCAAGCAGTTCCCGGAGTACACGCCCGAGGGCTGGAAGGCCATGATGGCCACAGCGAAGGACGACAAGAGCACGCTCCGCCAGAGGCTCGCCGCGGACGCCGCGTCGCCGAGCGATCCCTACGCGGGCAACCTGGACACCGCGAAGAAGGCGCGCGTCGAGGGCGAGATCACGAAGGTGGAGCGCGTCCGGACGAGCACGTTTGGCGAGCAGGTCGTCGTCGATGTGCAGGCCAAGGATGGACCCGCCCGGAGGATCGCCCTGGGACCGTCGTGGTTCATCAACGGCACGCTCGCGGCGCCGATGCGCGGCGACAAGGTCGTGGTGGACACGCTGGCCCTTCCCCGCGACCGGGATCAACTCCTGGTCGGCACCGAACTTCGAACCGGCGACCGCGAGCTCCACCTGCGAGACAGCGACGGCACCCCGGCATGGACCCTCAAGGCAGTCGAATCGGGCGGGCACAACTACAGCACGCCGTACTCGCGGTTCCTTCCGCTGAGCCAACTGCCCGGCATGAAGATCGACTGCCGCGGCGACGAGCTCGGCAAGGTCCACGACATTATTCTCGACCGGAACTCCGGCGAGATCGGGTTCATCTGCATCGATCCCAATCAGAACTTCCTGGGCATCGGCGACACCAAGCGTCTGGTCCCCTGGTCGGTCACGACCGTGACGCTGGACGGCAAAGTGCGCATCGACGCCTCCAAGGAGATGGTCCTGGCGAGCCCCGAGACGCCCTCCGATCTCTCCACGCTGAACACCGGCACCACGCCGGAGCGCGCGTACAACGCCTACAACGTGCCGGTGCCGCGCTTCGAGGCACCCAAGCCCCTCTCCGTCAACCTCCCTGCGAAGGACAACGCCTGGTCGGCCGACGGGTCGGTCATCGGCGCGATCGAGCGCGACTCGGCCAAGACCATCGAGGGCAAGGTGATCGAGTTCACCGAGGTCAAGTTCGAGATGGGCGTCCAGTCTGCCCGAGCCCTGAAGATCAAGATGGCGGGCGATGCGAACGAAGCCGAGCTCGTCCTGCTCGGACCCGCGTGGTACATGGACAACCAGAAACCGGTGTGCAAGGCCGGCGACACGATCAAGGTGGAGGCCTGCCGCACCCGGATCGACGGCCATCGCTACTGGATGGCCAAATCGGTCGAGTGCAAGGACGCTCGGATCGTGCTGCTCGACAAGAGCAACAGCCCGGCGTGGGCCAAGCCCTGACCCCTCCGCGCCACCGGGGCCGCCCATTACGGCCCTTGGCAGTGGCCCGTGGCACGACGTGACTCTTGACGGCTGAGTTGGAAGCCGTTCGACCGGTCCGGACAGACGCAAGCGTCTGGGCCCCATCTTTGGAGAACTGCGATGAACGAGAATCAGATGAAGAACCCACCCGCGCGGCCCGACGCAGACGCGAACCAAGACCCCATCACCGGAACCATCGGCGCGCACCCGGTCGGCACGGGCCTGGGCGCGATCGGTGTGGGAGCCGCGGCCGGTGCCGTCGGCGGCGCGGTCGCCGGCCCGATCGGCGCGGCGGCGGGTGCCGTCGTGGGCGCGGTCGCGGGCGGCTTGGCCGGCAAGGCCACCGCCGAGGCTATCAACCCGACCGTCGAGTCCAAGTATTGGCGCGACAGCCATCCTTCCCGGCCCTACGCCCACGCCGAGTTTGGCTACGAGGAGTACGCGCCGGCGTACCGCTACGGATGGGAGAGCTTCGGCAGCCAAGGCGGCCAAGGTCGGACGTTCGAGAGCATGGAAGCGGACCTCAGTCGCGGGTGGGAAAGGGCCAAGGGCTCCTCGCGTCTGTCCTGGGACCAGGCCAAGGTTGCGAGCCGGGAAGCGTGGACGCGTGTCCAAAGCGCGGCCCCCAGCCGCAACGCTCGTTCGTGATGGTCGACGCTCACAAGCGGGGCCCTGCCCCCGCAATCGTCGGTGGATGGAGCCGCGGAGGCGACTGGCGAGAGCCGTTGCCTCCGATTACTCGGGGTGCCATGCCCAACTCACAACCCAGACCTGCCTCGTTTCTTTCCCTCAGAAAGCCGTTCACCATGCCCTCCCCAGTCGCCTCCAGTCGCCCTTTAGGCCGGCCCGCACCGAGCGGACCTCTTCGGACCATCGTTCTGCCTTTGAAGTCGTGCGCGACTCGAACGGGCAGAGTTCGGCCCATGGTGCTGTTGTGGGCCTTGGGCGTACCGATCCCCATCGTGCTGGTCATCTTCCTGATCCGCGGCTGCATGTGAACGACGTATGCCCGACTCCGGCCCGGCGTCGAGCGAGTTCCAAAGTCCCTTTCTCCATCCACACCAACTCCCAAGAGATAGGCCCCATGAAAATCGAGACACTGACCGGCCTGTACATAGACATGCTCCAGGACATGCACAGCAGCGAACGCCAGATTATCAAGGCGTTGCCCAAGATGTCCAAGGCTGCGGCGCACGCGGACCTGAAGACTGCATTCAACAAGCATCTCGACGAGACCAAGGAGCACCTCGAACGCATCGTCCAGCTTCTCGAAGGTCTTGACAAGGGGCCGGGCCGCAAGGTCTGCGAGGCAACAGCGGGCTTGGTGCGGGAGAGCGCAGAACTGATCGAGGCCACCGACGATGAGCAGGTCCGCGACGCGGGCCTGATCTGCGCGGCCCAGAAGGTCGAGCACTACGAGATCGCGTCATACGGCTGTCTGCGGACGTTTGCCACGCTGCTCGGCCGACACGCGGACGCCAAGCTCCTCGACAGGACCCTGAACGAAGAGCGGAAGACTGACGAGTCGCTCACCGCTCTTGCGATGAGCGTCGTCAACGCCGAGGCCATGGCGGGATCTCCCGCCGGCAACCCGCCTCTCGCCCGATAAACCACGCCCCACCTTGGCCGCGCTCAACCGGCGGCAGAATCGAGACCATTCCATGAATCCACTCCCCTACATCGCTGCCATCGCCCTTGCCTCTCTGCTCTTCTGCTCTGCGTGCGAGCAGAGGAACGATCCGTCCCCCGCGCCCGACAACACCGCGAAGAACAAGGCCGAACGGGCCGGAGACACCAAGACGCCGATGGATCAATCCGAATCCAGCGCCGATATCAAGGTAACCGCCGCCATTCGGCGGGCCGTCATGGACGACAAGTCCATGTCCATGAACGCCCAGAACTGCAAGATCATCACCGACAAGTCGGGTCTGGTCACGCTCCGGGGCGTAGTCAACAGCCAGACCGAGAAGGACTCGATTGAGGCCAAGGCCAAGGCGGTCGAAGGCGTGACGCGCGTGGACAACCAGTTGGAAGTCAAGTCCAGTTGAACCCGGACGGCATCGATTGATTGTTCAAGACTCATCACCCAAGGAGTTCATCCATGAGTACCGCTGTTTTCTGCATCGCCCCTTCCCAGATGGTCGCCAACGACATCGTCGCTCGGCTCAAGACATCCGGCTTCGACAGCAACGACATCTCGGTCCTGTTCCCCGACAAGGCCAGCACCCGTGACTTCGCGCATGAGAAAAACACCAAGGCCCCGGAGGGTGCCACCGCGGGTGCCGGCGCGGGGGGTGTGATCGGCGGGACGCTCGGGCTTCTCGCCGGCATCGGCTTGCTGGCGATTCCGGGCGTCGGCCCCTTTATCGCTGCGGGTCCGATCATGGCCGCTCTCAGCGGCATGGCGGTCGGCGCCGCAATGGGCGGCATCGCCGGCGCGCTGATCGGCATGGGCATCCCCGAGATCGAGGCCAAGCGCTACGAGGGCAAGGTCAAGGATGGGAACATCCTCATCTCGGTCCACACCGAGGCCGCGGACGAGGTGGCCCGCGCCAAGCACATCTTCGAAGAGGCGCGGGCGACGGACATCTCGACGGGCTCGGAGGCAAGCGCTCCTGGCGCGAAGGCCCCGGCCCTGAGGCCCGAGATCGACGCGATCGGGCGGGAGGATGCCGTCATAAGGGGTAACCCCGCCCTCTGACGCCAGAAGTCAACCGATCGAGGGGAGAATCCTCGGAGGCGGGGATTCGCGGCTTCTCGCAGCCTCTTGGGGTCGCATCGGCGTGCGACGCCATTCGTGCCGTCACTGCGGCGAGTGTTCACGGCAATGACGGCCATCACCCGTCGGCCCCATTGGAGGGGTTGACCCAACTGTAAGGAATCTGCATCATGGCAAACACTAACACCGGCGATAGCACCGGCACCGGGTTCAAGAAGGATGTCCAAGGCCTCGGCCATGACATGAGTGCGATCCGAGATGACGTGAGCAACTTGGCGCACGGCGCGGTCGATGCCGCTCGGTCGGGCGTCGCCGAACTTCGTCAGGGGGCCCAGCACGCCGTCGAAAGGGCCAAGGACACGTTCGACGAAGCCAAGCACACGGCAGGTGACGCGGCGGATTCCCTCAAAAGCACCATCGCGCGCAACCCCTTTGCCAGCATCGGCATCGGCATGGGTGTGGGCCTCCTGCTCGGCCTGGTCATGAGCCGTAGGAGCTGAGCGTGAAGGCCGTCTCTGAGTTCGTGGTTCACGCATCCGACCTGATCGAGGCTGAGGGCCGTGCCCTCCTCACGGTCGTTCGTGGGGAGGCCCGTCGGGCCCATGCCGCCGCCGTGAAGATGACTATGGCGGCAGCCCTTTTGCTGGTCACGGTGCCGCTCACCCTGGCTGGCCTCGGATTGATCGGAGCGGGGCTGATGTGGTGGCTCGAGACCGTAGTCAGCCGCTCCCTGGCCGCCTGCCTGACAGGGCTCGCGACCCTTGGTGTGGCGGGGGCCATGCTGCTGTGTTTCACACGTGTCGCAAGGAGTAGGGCACCGTGAGTCAGGAGCGCACCACAATGGACGCCGGAACGCAGGCGCCAGAGGCACCGACCACCGCCGCCGCGAAAGCGAACTTACTCGCTTGGGCCACGGCCATCGATGCCCGCACCTTGAAAGCCAGGTCGAGCCTCGGCACAATCGCTACCGGGGGTGCTCTGGCCATCGTGAGCGGAATGGTCATCGCCCGCACCTTCACGAACGGCCGGCCGAGACGCTTCTCGCGTTCTCCGCTCAGGCGGGCGCGGGAGCCCTCGATTCGGTGGGCTCTCTTGCTGCGGGCGGCGGGTTGGCTGCTGCCGCGTGCGATCAGGGCGGTGCGCCGCGGCGGCGAATCGCCGTCACACGCCGAGGTGGCGCGCCCGGCGAACGGAGTTTCGCATTCGTTGATGTCAGTAGGCGCATAGGCAGATAGAGAAGATTTCCGCGTTGCTGGACGCGGCCATCCATGCGTATCACTCCACGACCTACAGGCTGACCCTGGGCAAGGCCGGAACTCTTGCCTGGGTCGCACGAGTTCTTCTTACCCTACGGGGGTGACGGACAAGCGTCTGTCGCCACCGCTTCAACCTGATTGGCGGCGTCTGTCCATTTCCCCCCGGTCGGTGCCGACCGCGACGTCGAGCCACCGACAGGCGGCCGAGGAGTTGCCGCGCCGCGGCAAGCCGGCCAACTTGAGGCAAGCGCGACCGAATAGCGGTACGACGATCGCAACGCGCTCGATGAAGGAGCGGAGCCATGTCCCATGACAGCGACGGTTTGCGGACGCCATCCTACGGCCCCAACCCCGGCCGGTTCGGTAGCCCCCGCGCTGAGCCGCACAGGCTGGGACTCCGGCCTCTCTCGGACTCGCGGCGCCCGTTGGAGGCCGTCGGGGCTCCGACGCTCATGACCGCCGAGGAGGAGATGGAGTTTGGCGGGAGGTTTGTCAACGCGAGCTCTCCGGCCCACCGCGACCGGCTGTGGCGGATGAATCTCCGTCTCGTTGCGGCCGTCGCCGCGAACTACTCGGGCAGGGGCCTGGCCGACGCCGAGTTGATCGAGGAAGGCAATGCCGGTCTGCGTCGCGCGGCGGAGTGCTTCGATCCCACGCGCGACCCACGGTTCAGCACGGGCGCGCGCTGGTGGATCAAGCAGGCCATCAGGCAGGCGCTCGCGAACGCGAGGAACGCCGCTCGCATTCCCGGGTCGAGTGAATAGTGGATACGCGATGTGACGTGTCCCGTCTCATGCCCGGCGAGAGCGCTCTCACGCCGCGCCGTGCGACTCGCGGCGGTCGTTCGTGACGCTCGCGCCTCGGCATCATGTATGCGCACGCGTTGAGGAGGCCCGTCGTGACTTCGCCGCGTGGGAACTTCGCATCACAAAGGCTCGCGCTCGATGGTTCCCTGCTTCCCACGGCGCTCGGTCAGAGGCGTCGATGTCCGGCGGGCGTTGCGCCGCGCATTCGCGCCGCATCCCGCCGCGGGCAAGAACCGGCCGGTGTACTCGAAGGCGAAGCGGCGCGGACCCAATAGAGGAAGCATTCGCCATGGTCGGTGCGTGCGCCGCGCCGGATGATCTTGTGATCACGAAACAGCCCAGCGCTACGTCGTGCCGGCGTAAGTGCCGCAAGGAAGGACCACCCGATGACTCTCATTTCCTCCACGGTGACGCGTGCCCCTTGCGGCCCCCGTGTGGACTGTGCCGCACGAGGCCCGATCGCTGCCTTCGCCGCGGCGTTGGCGTCGTGCGGCACAACCGAGAGGTTCGGCAAGGACCACAAACACCTGGCCGGCGACATCGAATGCAGCGCCTCCAAGAACAACTGACCAGATTCAGCCGCGTGCAGCCGTGTCGTACAAGGCAGCGCGACCCGACTGCCCGATCCGGTCCGATACACACCGCTCACCGAGAGGATTCAGAGATGCACACCGCCAACCCCGCGTTCCCAAGCCCGCCACCCGCCGCAAGCCCGAGCCGGCGCAAGGCGCTGACCCTGTGCCTGGCCATCGGAGCGTTCGGTGCCGCCGGCGCGGCCCGGGCCGACTCAGTCAACCTCGGCTACCTTGGTACCGGGCACGGCCGCGTGATCCACGCCTCCGTGGGAACTCAGTCCTGGGATCTGTTCGCCGGCCGACTCATCCACAGCGCCAGCAACGGCACTGGCCAGTTGAGGACGCTGCCCTCGACGATCGTGACCTTTTGCGCGGACCTGATGCAATCGCGAAGCTCCATCGTCTCATCATTCATCCGGACCTCCGTCGCTGGGACCTCGCCCAACGCTGGCATCCAGAATCTTGGCGTGGCCAAACAACAGGCGATCTACGATGTCTACCAGGCCGCGGCAGGCCGTCAGTTCACCGCTGGCCACGACTACGCAACAGCATTCCAGATCACCATGTGGGAGGTCATCTACGACTATAACGTCACCGTCCCGAACCATGGGCTCAACGTGGCAGCGGGGAACTTCCGCGCGGCCTCGCTTGGTCAAGGATCCTTGACTGCGTCGATCGCCACCAAGGTTCAGTTTCTTCTGTCGTCCGTCGGCAGCGGCACCACCGCTCAAGGCCTGATGGGGCTCAAGAGCGGCCCGTATCAGGACCAGATTTACTTGCCCCCGGCCGTGGTGGGCGTCCCGTTGCCGCCCGCAGCGTGGATGACCTTCGGAGGGCTCAGCCTCGTGGGGCTGGCCCACTGTATGCGGAGGCGGTCGTGAAAGGCCGGATGGCAGGCTGAAATGGAGTTGGTGGTCCCCTGTTTCCGATACCACATCCTATCAGAGAACTCCGTGCTTCTCCTCTTGCTTCCTGGCCGAGCCGTTGCGCCGGATTGAAGGTTCCGTGGCAGAGAGTGGCACAGTTTGGCAGGCTTTTGGCCCCTCCCGTGCGCGGCATCATCCCACAAGGGCGCGACCCGGTGCGACCTCTTGCGACCGGACGCGCCTGGGTGCGACAGATTCCCCTTGATTGATGCTGCCTAACTGAGGTAAGGATGGACACGGGGGTTTGGAGCCGTGTCATGCTCGCCACGATCCCTCGTCGGTACCCCGAAACCCACCCTGTTCAGGGTGGATCGCCCGCCGCAAGGCTCGCCGCCGTCTTCCGCCCGAGGTGCTGACCGACGCCGAGGTGCGGGCGCTCATGAACGCCTGCGGGCATTCGGCATCGGGTTTTAGGAATCGCGCACTGATTGCGCTCTTGTACCGCTCGGGCCTGCGCATCCACGAGGCGCTGGAGCTGCGGCCCAAGGACCTCGACCTCGCCGCCGGCGCCGTCCGCGTCCTGTGGGGCAAGGGCGGGTCGTCGCGAGTGTCGGGGCTGGACGGCGGCGCGGCCGTCGTGGTCGCCCGTTGGCTCGACGTGCGGGCGTGCCACGGCGCCACGGGCCTCGCGCCGGCCTTCTGCACGCTGCGTGGTGGCCGCCTGACCGAGGCGTACGTCCGCGTGCTCCTGCCGCGCCTCGCCCGCCGCGCCGGCATCGAGAAGCGCGTCCATGCTCATGGGCTGAGGCACACGCACGCTGCCCAGCTACGGACCGAGGGGCTGGACATCGGGCTGATTTCCAAGCAACTCGGGCACCGCTCAATCGCCACCACCGCTCGTTATCTCGATCACATCGCGCCGGTGGCGGTGGTCGAAGCGATCGGGGCGAGGGTGTGGTAGCCCGTGTCAGCTACCGCCTAGCCCCACTCCGGAAACAGATGTCCCGGCTCCATTCAGCTACTTTGAACCCCATTGACTCTATCTGTTTCCAAGTCACCTCAGATGCACCAGCTGGCATACTTGGTCGCGCGTAGAAGCCGTGCCATGTGACTGGCGCTCCGATGGTCTTGATCGCCCACTCAATTGCCCCTGGAATGATCAGCACCCAACAACACATATATCGCATGAACTTGCCCGTGATTTGCGCTCCTCGATGATACCACACGCATTGATATCCGATAGATGAGCCCCAGCAACTGATGCTATCAAACGTGCCGTGCCGAATGCCCGTCAGCACTAAATTCAAGCCCACGGAGCCAAGAAGTGAAGCTCGTTTCAGTTGGGCAAGAGGGTCCTCGCCGCTGGTGGAACTAAACCCGGGCACCGGAGCATAGACCGTGTGAGGGTTCATCACATCAATGTACTCTTGATAGATCGCCATATGTAGGCCACGAATCCAGGTCCATGCGCCCGACCACACCGGTTCGGCTTGAATGATCGGTATCTCTCGCTTGGCGCCGGCATGCCGCCATACTCCAATCCTTCCGCGCATTGCGTCTATGGCTGGTTTCGGCCACTCATGCGGCGGCGTGGTATGCAATCGCTGGATAGCCTGAATCAGCTCGTCCCGGTGCCGCTTGTTTTTTTCTTCGCAGGAAGCGTGCACCCACAGCTCAATGGGCCATCGATCGGCAGGCGCCTGCGGTGGTGGACCCATCACTGACCTGGGAATCACGTGCTCTCCGATGAGCCCTTTCTTGTAGCCGGGTCCCTTTTTCGGGAGCCGGCGACCGCAGATATAGCAGAGTTGACCCGAGGATCGCTGCCGACTCATCTGCTGTTGGGTCTCGATTCGGACGGGCATCGGGGTAGCATAGAGGAAGTTTGCGGGGCAACAGGGCTGCCAGGTGCGGCGCTTCATGCCGCAGAGAGCGCGGCGGCGAAGCTCGGCCTCAAGGGCGGCCTGCGGCACGCGCGCGAGGCCGGGTGATCTGGGCATGGCGAACACGGTAATAGATGGTGGGGGCGGGGGCAAGCCCGCCAGCGGTGCGCGCCTCGCCACCTCTGTTACGCGATGTTCGATGACAGCAGCTCGGCCTGTTCCAGCACCGTCTGCGTCGCCTTCTCCTTCTTGTCCGGCGGGTACCTCGCATCGCACGGCGTCACGGTCAAGGGCGAGCGGCGCGATAGCGCGAGGACATTCCTTCATCTCGAGCGCTGCCCGGTCATCGCCGACTGCGAGTCAACAGGTCATTCCGACATCAGCGTCATCGTTGGCGACGACGGCAAGATCGGCTACAAGAACCAGCACTCGCGCGGCACCGGTCTCGGCTGGCTTGACGTGCGCGAGGCGCTCGAGCCGGGCTACAAGGCGTACGCCGAGGCGAGGAAGAACGGCACGTGGACCGGCCCCAACGCCCCGTGGCCCCCGTCCAACGCCCTGTTCGTCGAGCCCGAGCCTCCACCCTTCCCGCTCGACGAGGGCTACCCCGAGTCGCTCAAAGAGCTTCGCGACTTCATCCGTGCGCTCGCCCATGAAGTCCAGGTACCGGTGGACCTCGTCGCGATGCTCGTCATCGCCGTCGCCGCGGCATGCCTCTCGAAGAAGTTCGAGATCGAGGCCCGGGCCGGGTGGCGCGAGATCTGCGTCATCTGGGTGCTCGTCCTCCTCCTCTCGGGCGAGCGAAAGAGCGTGATCTTCCGCCGCCTGACCGACGTCATCCTGGAGTGGGAGAAGGAGGAGGCCGAGCGGCTGGGCCCTGAGATCGCCTCCGCCAACGAGGAGCGCGAGATCGTCGAGCGCCAGCGGGCCGAGGCCCGCAAGAAGGCCGGCAAGGGCAACGCCCAGGCACGCGAAGAAGCGATCGCACTGGCCAAGCGCCTGGCCGAGATGCTGACGGCCGTTCCGCCGACGCTCATCACGACCGACGCGACGAGCGAGGCGCTCGTGGGCCTCATGAAGAGCAACGGCGAGCGAGCGCTCGTCGCCAGCCCCGAGGCCGACGCGCTGGACGTCTTGATGGGGCGCTATGACGACAAGGCCCGACCCAACATGGGGGTCTGGCTCAAGGCGTATTCGGGCGACCGCATCCGCGTCCATCGCCGGGGGCGGCCGCCGGAGTTCCTCGACAACCCGGCGCTCGGCGTCGCCATGACCGTGCAGCCCGAGGCGGTGCGCGGGATGTTCGCCAACTCGGCGGCCCGGGGCAGGGGTCTCCTGGCGAGGTTCTTTCCCTCCGTGCCGCGCTCGATGGTCGGACGGCGCACGATCGGGACGCCGCCGGTGCCGGACCGGTTGGAGTGCATGTATCTCGCTACCATACGCCGGCTCTTGGACATCCCGCTCGATATAGAGGGAGGCCCACGGATCCTGCGCCTGGGCCCTGACGCGTTGGCGCTCTTCACCAGGTTCGAGATCGACGTCGAGCGAGCGCTGGGGGACGAGGGCGACCTCGCCGATCGCCGGGACTGGGGTGCCAAGCTCTGCGGCGGCATCCTCCGCATCGCCCTGACGCTGCATTGTCTTGAGGTCTTCGGCAGGGGCGCGACGAGCCGCACGGGCGAAGCGGCGCTCGAGGTGAGCCGGGAGACGATGATCGCCGCGCTCTCCTGGGCGCCGTATCTCATCGAGCACGAGCGGATCGCCAACCGCATCGTCGGGTGCGATCTCGTCGCGGCGATCGCCGAGCGTGTGCTCAAATGGCTGGCGCGCTCGGGCAAGGCCGAGTTCTCGAAGCGCGAGGCGTTCGACGCCGTTCGCGGCCGTGTTGTCCAATCGGTCGAACTCATGGAATACCCGCTCGGGCTTCTCGAGGAACTCGGCTACGTCCGCCCGATGCCGGGACAGCCGCCGGTCGGTCGGGTCGGCCGCCCGCCCTCGGCGCGGTACGCCGTCAACCCGCTCTGGGACCGCGACGCCGCCGCCGACGGCATGGACGAGAAGACCGACGAAAAGACGAACGAGCAAACCGGTGGATCGGAGGGGACGGCATGAGCCTCACCGATCGTCTCCAAAAGTGGTTGCGCGCCCTCCCCGCAGAACCCGCAGAACCCACGAAACCCCCTCCGACCCCGAGTTCTGCGGGTTCTGTGGGTTCTGTGAGGACGAGTGCGGATGAAAACGTATCCTTCCCTGCCGAGGCGTCGTCCTGGGGACAGGACGCGCGGTATGCGTATCTGGAACGTCTGGGTGTCGCCGAAGACCTCTGCATGGACGTCGCGCCGGGGTCGGAGGCCGAGCGGATCGCGGCCCGGGAGGCGGGGCGCGTGGCGGCTGGTGTGCCGCTAGCGAGGCCGTCGTCGCGGGATGGCGATGTGCTCGATGCGCTGCTCGTCAACTCCGATGCCCTCGGCGGCCTGCGGTTCGTCCGCATCATCGACGACGCCGAGCACAAGCAGGTCTGGCGAGGGCCGAGCATCGCAAAGCCCCCTCCATCGCGCCTTGAACTCCCGCAGCATCCCCGCCCTGATGGGTCGCGCGTTCCTAGTGATCGCGCGGGAGGTAGATGAACATGGGCCGAGTCTTCAAACGCGATGGCAGATACGCGATCGACTACGTGGACCACCGCGGCAAGCGGAAGCGTCGAGTCGTCTCCGGCGACAAGGGCGTGGCGCTCAAGGTGCTCAGCGACACGCTGGAGAACGTCGAGCGGCGGAAGGCCGGGATGCTGCGCATCGACCCCGCGCAGGCGACGCGGCCGTTCCAGGCGCACATCGACGATTATCTCTCCGATCTCGGTCGCCGCAAGCGCGACGGCATGTACGTCTACATCCTGCAGAAGCGCCTCGAGGTCGCGGCCTTCGCCCAGGAATGGTCCATCCTCCGCGACGCCACTACCGACTCGGTCGTCCGCTACCTCCGCGACCTCGCCGACGAGGACAAGTCGCCACGCACCGTCAACCAGCACCGCGCCGACCTCGCCGCCTTCTTCGGCTGGTGCGTTCGTAGCGGGCGTCTGGAGGCCAACCCGTGCGAGGCGGTGGCCAAGAGCGCCGTGCCGAACGAGAAGAAGCGGCGGGCCTTGAGCGTCGCCGAGTGCAAGCGCTTGGTGGCGGCCGCGCCCGATGATCGCGCGCTCGTCTATCGCTTCCTCCTCTATACCGGCCTCCGCCGTGCCGAGGCCACCCAGCTCCGCTGGAACGATGTCCACCTGGACATCGCCAACCCGCACCTCGAACTCCCGCCCGAGATCACCAAGAGCGGCCACCCCGAGTCGGTGCCGCTCGTAGCCGATGTTGCCGAGGTCCTGCGCGAGCACCGCGACGGCGCCCGGGATCGTGATCGCGTCTTCGACTCCATTCCCTCGATGGACCTCTTCCGCGCCGACCTCAAGGCCGCCGAGATCGATGAGGAGGACGCCCGTGGGCGGAAGGTCGTGCTTCACAGTCTCCGCCACTCGCTGGCGACGATGCTGGCCCAGTCCAAGGTCCCGCCCGCGATCGCGATGAAGATTCTCCGCCACCGCGACATCCGCCTCACCCTTGAGCTCTACACCGACGAGGGCCTCCTCCCCACCGCCGCGGCGATGGAGACGCTGCCGAGGATGGATGCCGAGGTCGAACCTAGCCTCCGCCTGGGCGCGGGCGGCGCATGACGGCCAACTAGGAAGCGCAAAAGCGGACCTTGCTGCTAGGGCTTGTCCGGCCGAGACGACCGCGGCCAGGGGAACTCCCGCACCGTCAGTGACCAGGTGGAACTTCGATCCCCACCCGCCTCGCGAGCGACCCAATGCGTGGTCTTTCGGCTCGCTTTCGCCCCC
>JBJXFQ010000009.1:0-45152 GCA_046155605.1 Phycisphaerales bacterium | reverse complement strand
TCCGCCAGATCGCCGGCGAGCATTGGCCGCCGAGGATAATCCAGCCGGTTCAAGTGTCTGGTGGCGGGATCAAAAGCGGTGTTTACGAGAGGATCGGAGACACCAACACATACGCATACCGCGGCTACGAGAGGATGGATGATGGACTACGTTGACGGGGTGGAGATCGACTACCCGAACGACTTCGAGCTGGACGCCGGGTACATCCAATGCGCCCTCTCCAGTCACATGATCCAGCGCGAGGTTGATGAGTTCGGGGAGCCGGTGAAGGTGGTGCAACGCACGGATTCGATTGGGCGACCGATCTTCGACGAGAAAACGAGGCAGCCGCTCTACGTCAAGGCGTCTCCGAGGGCTGGTATGTGCGAGGCGTGCTTCATCGAGAGCCGTTCAGGTGAGTACATATCGTGCCGGGCACACGGAAACCAGAGGAGAGTCGAGAATGTCGAAGGATGCCCGCTCTGCGCCGCGGGATCAGAAGCAATTGCCAGGCTGGATGCGCGCGATCGAGCCGTGGATGAGCCGGAATCCGAAGATGAGCTTCGGCGTTCTGAGGAAGAAGTGCGGGCTCAGCACAGGCCAGTGGTGGTGGAGGGAGCGGCTGCAGGGGCCTCCGAGCATGGAGTTCTGCTACTCGCTGGCGATGGCGCTCAGTCCGAGAAGCCCGGGGGGAGTGCTCTTGGCAATCGCAAGGGAGTACGTAGTGCGTGAACCGGACAAGGGCGGGTCGTAGTGGAAGCGCATCCTATCTTCGGGCAGGTGGCCGCGCTGGTCGGAATCGCGACCTTGATGTTCGTCCTGGGGTTCGCGTTCTGCCTGGTCATGTCGAGATTCCTGCAGACGGTGCAGACCAAGGAGATGTCCCGGCTATCAGCGGAAGTGGCGACTCTGGCGGCGGGGCAGCGCGACCTGGTGATTCTCAAAAGCCTGAGCGCCGACGTGGCGGCGCTGGTAGCAAGGGCACAGCCCGTATCCGCATTGGGAGTGGTTCCCCCTCCCCCGCGGCGGGAGCGGCCGCCGGAGTCCGTACAGGGACCACCGTTGGACCTGAGCAGGGGATAACGCCGCCTCGCCTGATTCCGATTGACGAGCTGCGTGGCGATTTCGAGCTGTACTGCAAGACCTGCCTCAAGATCACCACGAAGGACGGGCGGAAGATCCCCTTCGTGTTCAACGAGGCGCAGAGTCGCCTAGACCGCGCCCGCCTCGATGCAAAAAAGCGGTCGGTCCCATTCCGCTGCCTCGTCCCCAAGTCTCGCCAGACCGGCATTTCGACCTACGCCGAGGCGCTGGGGTTCTGGATGGCGCACCTGTGGGAGAACCGCACCTTCGTCGTCATGGCCCACGACGAGAAGGCGTCGAAGAAGATCTTCCGCATGACCAAGCGTTACTACGACAACCTGCCGGACTCGGTGAAGCCCGAAACGGCGTACTCAACGAAGGGCGAGATCCAGTTCGAGCACAACGACTCGCGCATCGAGATCGAGGTTCCGAGCGCCGGCGGCGGCCGCGGCACCACCGCACAGGGCGTCCACCTGAGCGAGTTCGCCCTATACCCGGACCCCGACGAAGTGATCGCCGCCGTGATGCAGGCCGTCCCGGACAACCCCGACACGTTCATACTCGTCGAGTCCACCGGCAAGGGGTTCAACACCTTCTACGAGCTGTGCGTCCAGGCGGAGAACGGGCAGAACGACTGGACCCTACTGTTCGTGCCGTGGTTCGAGGAGCCGGGGTACTCCATGCCGGCGGGCGACCTGGGCGATTTAGACGAGGAGGAAACGCGCCTCGTCAGCAACTTCCAAGTCACGTCCGAGCAGCTTGCATGGCGCCGCTACGCCATCAGAACGAAGTGTAAGGGCTCGATCGACATCTTCCATCAGGAGTACCCATCGACCCTGATGGAGTGCTTCCTACAGACCGGGCGCCCAGTTTTCTCGAGAGCGGCGATAGAATGGCACCAGCATCAGGCCCCTCCGCACGTCGAGGTTGATGACCTTCCGCCGCTTCAAGACATTGATTGGGACGAGGATAGGCAGACTCCTGTCCTGGTGGCGCCGTACCCCAAGGCGCCCCTTCGTATCCTCAAGCCGCCCATGCCGCGTCATCGGTACGCCTGCGGGAGCGACCCGTCCGAGGGAGATCCGGGGTCCGACGAGTCGCCGAGCGTGGTGACGGACCTGATGACCGGCCACCCGGTCGCCGTCTGGTGCGGCAGGCTGCGCCCGGACAAGCACGCCAGGAAGGCCAGAAGCCTATGTGTTTATTACAATAACGCCGTGGACATATGGGAGGCCAACAATCACGGGATGGCCTTCGGAATCGAAACCGAGCGGCTGGGATACGCCAACGTGTGGCAGCGGACGACGCCCCGCGACTCGGTAGCGACGAAGGTGACGGGGAAGGTTGGATTCATGACGAGCATCAAGAGCAAATCCATGCTTTTCGACCGGCTGATCCGCGTCGTTGACGACATGGACGTTCGCCTCAGCGACCCCCGCCTGATCGCCCAGCTCATCAACGTCTACTACGACGACAATGACCAGGTGCAGAACTTCGACGGGAAGCCCAAGGATCTCTTGGTCGCCTACGCCCTCACCATCGAGGTTTGGGCGGACGAAAGCCCGGACCTCGAGCCCCTGCGGGTCGAGGAGTACGACGCATTGGCTGGGTGGCGTCACCGGAACCGGGTGGCGGCCAGCATGGGGATTCCGACGGACGATTCACTTGCGGCCGCAGCAAAGGCGACTGGCCGCGAGGACATGACGGCGCGGGACATTGAAGAATTGGACGAACGAGCGTATCGTCTGAAGCAGCGACGGAATGCGCTGTCCTCGGAGGCGAGTTGAACACCACGGCGGTCAACCACACGGGCGAAGTCGTTCTCGCCGACGATCGTTTCGTCGTGAAGGAAAGCGGCGACGTGGATTGCCTCGTCTGCGGCAAGGGTGTCTGCATCACCAGCGCGTACAAGATCGAAACCAACATCGGGCCGGACATGTACGCGCACAAGACGTGCGCGGAGGGGTTCTCCCCGGAGCAGATTGGACGCCTCTACCATATGGCCGTGAACGGCTTTGGCCGCAATCACGGCATGAGGATTCCAGGCACGGATGCCGACATACTCCTTCGTTTGCGCTAAGGGTCACGTCACCGACGAAGTGTTCCGCTTTGCAGACCGCCCGCGTGCGATCCGGTGCGGCAAATGCTCGAAGCGTGCTCAGTACGACCTCGGCGCCACCCACCGAGACAGCCGCATAGGCATCGACAACGATTGTCCCGAGCACTACAACCCGACCATCGGCTGCGTGGTGAAGTCGCGGCGGCATCTCAGGGACATTCAAAGGCGATACGCGGGCGAGCGCGGGATCGAGATGCAGAACTACGAGCCCGTGAAGAAGCGCGAGCGCGAGAAACCGCCCCCCAACAGCCTCGGATCATGGGGAGAGCGTCGCCAGTGACGAACGAGCACGCAATCACGCTGGAGCGCCAGGACGGCTCGATCTTCACGTCGGACATGGACCCGATACTTGAGGGGATGCCGCCGCTCCCCGACTGCGTGCGCCCCGGAGACACCTACGACCCATCGCACTCGTTCGCGTTCATGAACGACCTGTGGCAGCGGACGGTCCGGGCCAGGCAGCCCGAGATCGCTCGCCTGACCATGTGCGAGAGGTACTACCGCGGCCTGCACTTCAAGAACGACGCGGACAATCAGAGGCTCGAGGTCACGAACCTGTGCTTCTCAAACGTCGAGGTGACTCGCGCGGTGATGATGTCGCGACCGCTCCGGCCGATTGTGGAGCCGCGCCGCCCTATGGACGAGGGCCGTGTCCGCATCATCCGCGAGGCCGGCTACTGGTGGCTGGACCGCGCCGAGGTCGCCGCGGTCCGATACGACGCCGCCGGAACGAAATGCAAGTACGGCTACTCGATCCCGCTGCTGGTGGTGAATCCAGAAACCGGCATGCCATACGTCATCAACTGGTCGCCGTTCGACTGGTACCCCGATGTTTCTGCGCGTCGGGTCGAGGATTGCGAGTACTTCTTCTTCGCCGCCCCGATCGCCACGCGCAGGCTCAAGGCGATGTTCCCGAAGCTCGCGGAGCACATCGTTCCCGACAACTACACGTCTCCCGCATACGACTCCACGGTTCTTCCCGACGCCGCGCTGTATCAGAATTGGGTGGGTAGGGGAAGCGATCGAGTCCCGTACATGACGGCGCCCGAGTCCAACGTCCCCGGCAACCCGCCCACGTCCGGCACGACAACGATGGTTCCTGACGGCGCATCGTCGCGGGAAGAAGGTTTGGACACGACATTCCTCGTCCAGCTCATCATCCGCGACAGGTCGATGAAGCGCCGTATAGCGCCGGGGACAACGACGGTGCAAGACCCGGAACACGGCCCCATCTCGTTCGCCGATCATCACGAGGACATGGTTCCGGTTTGCAAGAGCGGCTGGCGGATCATGTGGTCGGCGAGTGGCAGGATGCTGCACGAGGAGCCGCTTGACGAGGTTTTCGGATCTGTGCCGTTCGCAGTCGACTACCGATACCGCCACGACCATCGGCTACAGGGCGTCGGCGAGCTGGACAACCTGATCTCGATCAATCGCTCGATCAACGAGCGCAAGAACACGCTGAACCGGGCCACCGCCTTCACGGGTACGCCGGCATGGGTCACTGATAGGAATTCGACCGTAGACGCGAACCGAAGCATTGAGCCCGGGGACATCATCGAGAAGAAGCCCGGCTCGGGATTCGAGCGGCTGGAAACGCAGCAGCCTTCGACAAACGAGTTCAATCAGATCGCCGCCGAGTTTGAGCATGCAGAGATCGTCAGTGGGGCCAACAGGTCGTTGCATGGGATGCGCCCCGAGGGCATCGAGGCCGGCGTCGCGCTACGCGCCCTGCAGGGTGCCGCGGCGATCCGAATCCAGTCGTCGATGGTCCAGTCTGCCGCAGTGTGGGCCAAGATCGTGACGATGGCTTGCCGCGTGATGGGCAGGAAACTCAACCATGCCGTGTTCTTCAAGGCCACGGACGGCCAGCCTGCATCGTTCCGCTCAATCGACCTCGAGGGCGAGTACGAATTCAGGATGCCGGACGAGGAAAGCGACCTCGAAGCGCAGACGAAAAGGGAGGAGCGGTACCTGTCGCTTTACCAGATGGGGCTGCTCGACCCTGGATCTGTGCTCGAACTGCTCGAAATCCCGAACTGGCAGATCCTCGCTCAGCGAGCGATGCAGTGGCAATTGCTCCAGAAGCAAGCCGAGGCGGCAGCCAAGGCCCAATCTGGCGCTCCTGGAAAGCCCGGGGATGAAGGGAGTAGCGATGGTCCGCCGCAGTAGCATGACCCCACAGAAGCGCCTTGCTCGCATCGCAGTCAAGGAGATGTCTCGATCGCGAAAGCGAGCCGCCCCAATTACGAAACGGAAGTCCAGCGCCAGAACCGCAGCCAACCGGAGGCACTACAGATGATTCGCCGCATGCTCGCCGCCATCGTCGCGGTCGCCATTTTCGCCGCCCCCGCGCTCGCCGCGAGGTGGCACGTTCGCCCGGGATTCAGCGGCAACGGGACGACGTACACGAACGCATGGGGGTCGCTCAACTCCGCGGCCGGCGTTGCGGCCGGCGACACGGTTCTGGTCTACGGGAGCAACGTGCCGGGGCAGATCAACCCGAGTACGTCGCCTACGGGCGGCAACCGCTTCTACTACATGGCCGGGTATGCCATCCCCGTCAACCCGACGAATGGGCCGGAGGGTGGGGTCGCCTACATCACCAGCGATTCAACGCAGCGGATGACGCCGACTTGGCCCTCGATCGGCGAGCAGACGATCAGAGATTCCTACGTCGTCGTGAAAAACCTGCGCGTCAACGGAGATCTGTTGTCGGCCACGGGCGCGGCGCGGGATTCGATCGTTCAATGCACGTTCACGGGAAGTCTGCGCTGGTCGCGCGGCGACTACTCGGTGATTCAGCAGTGCCAGTTCTTGGGCATCGCCGTTCGGATCGGGCAGACCAGTGACGTGTACGCGCGGCTCGCCGGGTTCAGCGTCCTCAACAGCCAGTTCATGCGGCTCGGAGTGGGGAGCGTCGAGCCAGGCCAGCAAAACCACCTGTTCATGGTCGGCTCGGGGCACGACGACGCCATTTGCTCGGCGCCTGGCCGCAATCGCGGCTACGTCGACTCGCTCCAGTTCAAATTCAACCGAATCTTCATGAAGTTGGAGGTCGGTAACAACGATCGGCACGGCATCTCGTTCTTGCAGACGCACCGGATGAACTGGTACGGCAACTACACCGAGCTGAGCCAGCAAACACCAGTGACGGTCACGATGGTCAGAATGCGCGACTCGTCCTCGTTCAACAGATTCAGGGCGAGCACGTTCGTCGGATACGGGGAAACGGTCGATTTCATGCTGTCGGCCAGCTCTGCAAGCGAACGATGCAGCCTGGGTGTAGTCCAAGGCCAGATGCGCGCGGGCAAGGCAACGTCGATCGACTCGTGCTACATCAACCTCTACGGCGCTGTCGATTCCAAGGTGTTTTGGCAAATCGGAATGCTGGACTTCTCCATGTCGTATACGACGGTGGTGACGCAGGGGCCGTCGATTCTCCCCACCGGAGAAGTCAGGGGTCGGAACTGGCTCAGGCGCAACACGTTCATCGCAAAGCCAAGGTTCGATGCGGTGGTTGATCTGTCCAATGCCAATTCGCTGCCCGAGTCGGCGCTCGTCATCAAGAACAACATCATGTATGTCGCGGGGTCAACGGGCGCCGGGGTGGAGTGCAAAAACTACGGAGGCGGGTACCAGTACCCCCGCGCCGGAGCCATCTTCTACCCACACCACATGTGGACTTTCCCGGCAGACTCATTCCTCCCGCGCCGGGTCTTTGCAGACTCGAACGTGTACGCCTCCTACGAGTACAACGAAGATCCCGGGGACAAGGTGATTCTCCTGCGGTACGAGATGGGCGGATACATTGGGTGCATGGGAATCGCCGACTACCGCGCGTTCTCGAAGCAGGACAGCAACTCGGTCTACGGGTCGCCGCTGCTCGGATGGGGGGGGCCGGATTCATCGAACTTCGCGGCGATAGAGGCGATCACCAAGCCCGACACGACCTCTGCGGCCTGGGTGGTGCCGCGCCGACCGGACGGCGGCGGGAGCTACCCCGAAACCTACGCGGGGGCGGTGAATCCGTTCTTGCTTCCGAATCCGGGATCGTTCGACTTCTTCCCTACCTCGCACGAATTCATCGTCGGCATCCCCGACACCATTACCATCTACGCCGTTCCAAGGCGCGACTACGGGGGGAACGGGTACCTTGGGCACATCGGCGACTACCCCGAAGTGTTCTCGAACGTCGTCGTGAAAAGGGTTCCGAACACGGAGGCGGACTGGACGGTTCCTGCATACGGTCTTTCATTCGAATTCACCGACGCCGGAACCAGCTTCACCGGAGAGGCCGCGATCAACTTCGCCACGGGGCCAGTGTCGATCGGGAAAGTCATCTACAACGGCGTCGGCTCTCCCGGAACCGCCTTTGTGAAGGTCATCCACAACGACCCGGCCCACCCGTCTGTCGATCCGTACACCGGCGACCCGGAGCCGCGCCACGTCCCGCCTCCGCCCAACGCCCCACAGATCCCACTCGGAGGCCCATACGAACTGCCGTTTGAACCGCCCACGTACACCTGGTACGCAAGCTACCTTTCCATCACCGTTTCCCTGTAAGGAGGCATCGCCATGTCCATCAGCCTCGATCCGATGACCTCATCCCCGGCGTCCATGATGCCGTCCGGCCCCGACGCGCGCCCGGAGACTCTGCGCGACCTCCTGATGCGCGCCGCGTCCATCGTGACGCGGGACGGGATTCTTGACGGTGACGAGCAGGCGGCGATCACCGAGTTCCTTCTTGTAATCAAGACCTCGCAGGAGGGGCGCATCGCAGGAGGGGCCGGCGGGGCGATGGACCCTGCCGCACAGGCGACACAGCAGGCCCTCGCGTCGAACGGCGCGATGGGCTACACGCCGGGGGCCGGGGAAACCGAGCCGTATGGAACGGTGCCAGGAACCCAAATGAGGGGGCCGTACTGACATGACTGATCAGAACCTCAATACTGACGACCTCGCGATTGTCGAGCTGGAAGCTCACGAGGCCGGAGAGTCGGCGGCGGCAGAGCCCGCCGCTCATCCTGCCGAAAAGGCTGCCGCCGATACGGCAGCCCCCGCATCCGAGCCACCCAAGACACCGGCAGAGATCGTGGCGCTGGCAAAGCGACTGGACGGCCTCGAGGCGAAGATCAACGAGGGGATCGACCGCATCCTCGATCGCGTGCCCGAGGCCCCGGTCCAGAAGTCTGCCGAGGAAGTGGCTTCGGAGCAGCAGCTTGCCGCCTACCGAGAGATGCAGAACGACGAGCAGCAGACGCCGGAAGTCCGGGCTCTCGCCAAGGGCACGGCCGATGCGATCGAGAAGTCGATCAAGCTCGAGAGGCAGATCGCCGAGCGCGATGCCGCGGCGAAGGCGTCCGACGATTCTGCGCGACAAGTGGCGTGGGAGAAGCAGTTCAGCACACAGAAGAACGCCTTCCTGGATCGGTACGATCTGAAGCCGGAGGAGGCGGAGAGGATTGAAGTGGCATGGGCGGATAGGGCAGAGGCCGCGTCCAAGGCCGGCGATCCTTCATGGGCGATGCTCAGTTACGAGGAGGCTGCGCGCCGACTCGTTCGATCGGATCAACTGGAAGCAAGACGGAAGGCGACCACCACCACGACCATGCCCGGGTCGCGTGGCGGCGCGACTCCGACGAACGGGAATCTCATTCCGGGCGGTGGCAACGGCAGCCCAAGACCGGCGCCGAAATGGTCGCCGCCCACGGACGCAAAGGCGAACATCGAGGATGCGGCAAGGGCAGCCATGGCCTACTCGCAGAGCCTCAGATAGTTCGCAGATAGGGGATCACGATGCCTCCTGTTGCAAGCAGGTCATTCGACTACGGACAGGTCGAAACGATCGTTCAGGACTACTACCTGCCGATGATTCGCAATCAGATTTTCTTCGAGAACGCGCTGTACTACCGCCTGCGGAAGCGGGCCAAGATGTACAGCGGCGGACGCGCCATCGTGCAGGGCCTTTCATTCTCCGTTGAGGGGGGTGGCGGGCAGTGGTGGGCGGGGCTCGACCGCATGGACATCCGGCCGCGCAACACGATCTCGGCGGCCGTGTTCTACCGGAAGAACTACTCGGTGGCGCTGACGGTCATGCGCGACGAGGAGGATTCCGTTCGCGGACCCGAGAAGATCGCCTCGCTGGTCGAGTCGAAAATGAACATCCTGCGCCCGACCGCCGTGGATGCGATCGGCACGGCTCTGTTCAACGACGGCACCGACCCCAAGGTGATCGGCGGGCTGGACCTCGTGTGCGAGGACACGCCCGACACTTCGCACACCTACGGCGGCATCACCGTCTCGAGCACCGTCAATTCCTGGTGGCGCAACCAGGCCGATACCACCGCCTACATCACCGGGGCGAACAGCACGTTCGCTGGGCCGCGCGGTTTCGGTCCGATCGGTCGCATGTGGTCGAAGATCCGTCGCGCGAGCGGCAAGTCTCCGACGATCATCGTGTCGAACACGGGGGCGCAGGAGGACTATCACGCCGCGCTTGCAGGGCCGGGCGGGGCAGGCACGGCCACCATGTCGGGCGGTCAGCGGTACATGCAGCAGGACGCGGATCTGGCGCGGGCCGGGTTCGATAACGTCATGTACAAGACGGCCCCATGGGTCGTGGACGAGCGCGCCCCGCACTCCGCAAGCAACATCGAGAAGGTCTACTTCCTTCACGAGCCGGCGATCAACCTCTGCATTCACGACGCGCGCAACATGTCGTTCGACGGGTGGTACACGCCGAACGACCAGCGTGCTCGCACCGGCTACATTGACTTCTCCGGTGAACTCGTCTGCAGCGAACGTCGCTGTCAGGGCGTTCTCACCAACGTCGACGCGACCCTCACCAGCTAGCCCGGCCGGGCAAAGCCGAAAGGAGAAACGTGAGCCAGGTCATCAACGCGGTCTACCAGCTCAAGATTACCGGCCCCACCGGGACGGTTGTCTACGTGGGCGGTCACAAGGTTCCCAACCCGGTCGACGCAATCAGCGCAGAGGCTTCTGCGGCTACGCTCGCCGCCGAGCCCGTCATCGCAAGCGCGTCTACGGTCATCAACTCGCCGACGGCTGCCGGAGACAACGAGGAGCAGTACTTCGCCCGTGTTGCCAGCACCGCAAGCGTCGGGCTCATCGGCGTGGCGCTCGAGAACATCAACGCAGGCAGGAAGGGGCTCATCGCTGGCGCCGGATGCTCGGTGCCTGTTCGTACTACCGGAACGGCTGTTCTTGGCCGCGTCCTCAACGCCCTGAACGGGGCGGCGGGGCAGGTCGGAACCGCGGCGGCTGCCACCGGGGCGCCGACGCAGACGCTCGGCATTTGCATCAAGGCCAATGCGAGCATTGGCGGCGTCAACATCGCCGGCGTGCTCGTGGCGCCGGCGTAGTAGTCACGCAAGGATCGGGCGGGCCTTCGGGCTCGCCCGATCCAAACACTCGGCACACAAAAAGTGGGGGGCGGTGAATGTACTTGGGCGCGCGTCAAAGGGTAAGTGCTGGCATGGCCGTCGCTCTCGTCAACGGCGCCGGAGCGCAGGCAATCATCACCACCAACACCCCGAATGGCTTCCGTCATGTGGTGGTGGGGCTTGTCGTAGCCGGAGCCGGTATCCCGGCCGCCACCACGGTCCTATCGAAGCAGTCGCAGACACAGGTGACGCTGAGTGCAAACCTTAGCTCGCCGATCACCGATGGGACGGTGACATTCGGTGGGCAGGGGACGCTGCTCACGGTCGCCAATTGCGCGGCGTCGGCGCCGCAGTCTCGGATCGTCACGACCAGCAACAGCTTCGCGCAGATGGTTCCGGGGGATCTGGTCACGGGCGGAGGAGTTGGGTCCGGGAACTACATCCATTCGATCGACAGCCTAACGCAGATCACGCTCAGGAATCCGGTGGCATCCCATTTTACCGGCGCCACGCTTTCATTCGGCGACCGCGTGGATGTCCCAGGAGCAGGAACGGCGATCATGGGTACGATACGCCGGCTTCGTGGCGCCACCGGGGTTCTTGTTAGGATGTCCGGGGGCACGGGTACTGGTACGACATCCGCATACACGATCACGCTGCACGACCTTGGGGGGCTCATCGCGCAGACTGCGATCGGTGGCGTGTTCGCTCACAGCAGCTCAAGCCTGCAGATGAACTACACTTGGCCGAACGGAGCCATGTTCGTGTCGATACACCAGCCAACGGCGGCAAGCGCCACCGCCGCGAGGGTGGGCGGAATCGAGGGGATGTTGCTCGACGAGGCCGATCTTGCGGTCGGCGCGTCCGGCGCCGTCACGTCGGTCGCTGTCGATGCGTGGCCGATCTACAGGTCTGCGGAGGATCACCACGCGAGGCCCATGTCCCTCGATTTCGGTGAGGAGTCCCTGTGAGCGCCAAACTCACAAACAAGACGCTCGCCAGACTGCTCACGCTCGGGATCGGCACGACGCTCAAGGTGGCGATCTACAACGGCGGCACTATCAGCGCCGACGCGAACTTTGTGGCCGACGTGGACGGGACGGAGATTGCCACCACCACGGGGTACACGAACGGGTTTGCGGGCCGGCTGTCGCTCGCGAACGTGACCATCACCGAGGACGACGCGCTCGATAGGGCGTTGATCGACTGCGACGACTTGGTTGTTGCCTCGCTCGGCGTTCCGGCCGGCGTTGCATGCACGAAGGCGGTGGTCTACATCCCGATCACGAACGATGCCGCTTCGGTGGTGGTTGGTCAGTACGACCTCAATGGCGGATCGACGGTGACGCTCGACGGCTCGGCGGTGACGATCTCGATTCACGCCAACGGGCTAGCGGTTCTGAGCTAGGGGCGACAGTGGCCGGCGTTCGCACCGAACTCGGTACCGGGGCCATCTCCGCCCCGGCCAGCACGCTGTCGTTCGGGTCGACTCCGACGCAGAACTGCTCCGTCATCGTTGGTGTCGTCTACGACGCCTCCTCCGAGTTTCTGGACACGGTAGAAGCCGGCGGGCAGGTGCTTTCGGCCATTGGCGGAGCGGCGATCGGTATCAGCGGCTACGCGCTCGAGGTGTATGCCGGGTACAACATCACCCCCAATGGTTCCGGCATCAGCATCGTTTTCAGTGGCGGGGTCAACGCATCCGCCTTCGCGACGGCGTGGCAGGGCACTGCGTTGTCGCCACAGGACAAGCTCAAGACGGGCTCGGGTGTGGCGGGGCAGGCAGTCACGGGGGCGGCGGCGACTACATCGCAGGCGAATGAGGTTCTGATCGGATTCGCCGCGAAGTTGCTGTCCTCGCTCGGAGGGTCATGGTCGGGCTCGTTCACCGAGGGGCAGAAGGTTTCGACCGCGAGCACGGCTACCATTGTCGAGGGCTACCGGGTGGTGTCGGCAACCGGCGCTTACTCAGCGACGCGCACCGGAGACGTATCGGCTCCATTCGGCGCGGTGCTGGTCACCCTCAAATTGACCACGGACAAGACCTGCTCGCTGGATGCTCCGGCAATCACCGCCACCGCCAACAGTCCGGGACGATCAAAGGCATACGCGATCGACAGCGCCTTCTTGTTCGCGACGCCGAGCGATGTTTCGGCCTCGGTGGCGCCAAGCATCACCGTGAATCCGTTCGCCGGAGCGAGATCCGGGGTCGCCGACTCTCGCGCGCAGATGGGCGTTCCCGACATGTCCAAAGCCTCTACTGTCCAGGCCAGCGGATTCGAGGTCGTGCCGCCGATACCACCCGGCTTGAGCGCCGTTCCTCGTCCAGTCCCGACCATGTACGCACCGATCGTCCGCGGGCAGGCCGCCTACTCGGCAAGCACCTCGAAGGCGCTCCGGTTTTCCGACCTACCCTACTTCGCTGCGGTTCAGACGGTGCTCGACAACATGACCGGCTTCAACACGACGCTGGACGCCCCGGTGTTCGCGGGATCGTTTCGCATGCTCTCCATGCCGCAACGGCGCAGCAACATCGACGAGGTGCATTTCCTCGCGTCCTTCCACGAGTTCAGCTATCAAGGGCGGGAAGTGCTGTCGATGGGCGTGACACCGAGCGGGCGCCTGGTTGTTCGCATGATCGTCGCCGGAAATGGAGTTGGGCAGGGAGGCGAAATCATCCTCGGCTCCGGCCTGTCGGTAGACATCACGACCCCGATCGGCACCGTCCGCGCTGATGGAAACTGGCACTCCTTCGCCCTGACCGCTGGCGTTGAGGGCATCCCCTCGCCGCTGGCGACCGAGATTTTCACGCTCTCCTACGACGGCGGAACGATTGCATCTGGCTCCTATCGCGGAGTCGGCGGGTTTATCCCGCGGAACGGTGCCGACCTCGAAACGAACTCCGGCGCGGTCGGGCGCATCATGCTCTACAACGGGATTGACGGGATCACGCGCTGCGCATGCGAGATGGCGAACGTGTCGTGGGCAGACATGGTGTATCCGATCAACGAGGGCTCGGGGTCGGTCCTGTACGATTGGTACTACGACACAACCAGCCTCGGCGACGCATGGTATCGCGGCGTCGATTCGCAGCTCTACATGGGAACTCCTGCGATCCGCGACGGTAGGCTGTACGCTGGGCGATACGACCCCGGCGCGCTCGGGTACGATCGTCCGTGGCCGTGGGTGGAAACGGGATACGTGGCGGACTGGCGCCGGCAGAGCCCGGACTACATCGCGAGGATTCCAGTGGCTCCGGGGTACACTTCGGTCTAGGGGGCGGCGTGTCAATCCAGGTCAGCGATGTCATTGACGAGGCGGCGGCCAGAATGGGCGACCCGCGATTCACGCTTGTTTCGCGCACCGACTGGATCACGATCTACAACCAGTGTGCCGAAAAGATGACGCGGGAGTGGGGGATCATCGAACAGCAGGCGACGGCCTCGTTGCAGCAGAACGAGGACACATACCTGTACCCCGACAACGACAACCCCGACGACCCAACCAGCCCCGGCATTCTGACGCAGCTTCTCCAGGTCGACTACAACGAGACTCCATCCGACCCGCTGACGTGGACTGAGGCCGGCGAGCTTTTCACCGACGAGTTCAACTTCAGGACGAGCGGCCAATACCCGACCGGAGACGGGCGCTTCGAGTTTTGGGCGCGGGCGAACGGAATCCAGATCACCCCGGTTCCAACGACTACCGTCGTGGGTGGGCTCAGGATGCGCTACTACCGGCTGCAGCGCCGCGTGGTGAGCCTCACTGCTGAGCCCGTGATGGAGATGCCGGGAATGTACCGGACGCTGCTGGTCGATCTCATGGTCATTCGCGCGAAGGTGACGAAGGAGCGCGTTTTCCAGTACACGCGCGAGATCCAGATGTGGGAAAACGACATGGAGCAGATCGCACCCAAGATCGAGCGCCGATCCAATGTCCGGCGCCGCCAACTCCGCCCGTCGCAGCGCAGCGGCGGATTATCGGCGCACTCGTGAGTTCCGGACTCTCCAATCGCCCAGGCCCGACGCACCGGGTTCTCGACTACTCGGGCGGCATCATCGGCGGGCAGACGGACAAGGGGGTTGCTGTTCGCCACCTTCGCCGTGGCGACAACGTGACCTTCGACGACCCCTACCGCGGCCTCGGGTGTCGGCTCGGCTATCGCGCCGTTTCCGACTACCCCCTGACGGCACCCCCGCACTCGCTGATGAAGTACTACAGCGCCAGCGGGAACAGGATGTTCGCCGCCGCGGGCACCAAGATTTACGAGATCACGGAGCTGTCGGCGCCGGTCGAACAGGTTCTCCCGGTGTCGCCCAACTCGAACCGCTGGTCACACGCCAACATCAACGGCCAACTCGTATGCCAGCAGGAGGGCGGGGCGGCGCCGCCCATCTTCTTCAACGGAACGGCATGGCTTTCGTGCCTCATGCCGCAGCCGACTCCGGCATTCACCGTCGCGAACGTCGACGGAACAGGAACCGCGCTGACCTCCGCCGGACTATTCGGAGCCGTGGTTACGGGCATGGCGTGCTACGGGCACGCGAACGTCCCGGCAAACGCCACCGTCACGAAGATCAACAACAACAGCCTGACGCTTTCCGTCGCTCTGTCGGCCCCGATCTCAGCGCAGACGCTCACGTTTTCGCAGCGCCCGACGTTCGCTGCGGACGGGGCCGGAGGATCGGTCGACGCTGGCGACCACTTCTACCGGGTGCGGTGGCTGTTCAGGAACGGAACCTCAATCGCGAGCATCGCGTCTGCGGTCAAGACCGTGGCGGGGCCGAACAACACCGTGAACCTGATCGTGCCGCGCCGCGCGGACCGATCCGACTACCTCGGATTCCAGATCGAGCGCACCAAGGTCGGCTTTCCGAACGTCTGGTTCTTCGTCGGCACGGTTCTCAGCACGTCCACGTCGACCTATGCGGACCCGGCCTCGGACGCCAGCCTCGGGACGCGAATCGACTCCGAGCCCGGCCCTTACGGGCAGATGCCCACCCTGTCGGCCAAGTACTTCGACGGCATCGCGGCCTATCGGGAGATCCTGTTCGGGTGGATTGGCACAAACCTGTACTGGAGCCGCGACGTTGGCGACGCAGCGGCGCCGGGCGCCGGGTGCTTCAACTTCCACCCGAACGACGTGCAGCCGGTGCGATCCGACGACGGCGACTCGATCATCCAGTGCCTCGAGCACGGCGACTCACTCGCGATCGGCAAGGGGCAGAGCGTCAATCACCTAGTCGGCTACGACCGCAACTCGTTCCAACTGCTGCCGACGTACAAAGGCGTCGGGTTCGCCAGTACGCGCGGCGCGGCGGCGCACGGCAGCGCGCTCTACTGGTACGGTGGGCGCGGGCGCATCTACAGGATGGCGGGCGGGCAGGTCATGCAGATCGGAAAGCGCCAGGTCGGGCACTACCTGTCCGAGATGGACTTCGCCCGCGACGGCCAGACGGTGATGCGGAACTACCTCGGCGAGCGGCTTCTGTTCGCCTACGGTATCCCATCCGACGACGTGAATGAGCACGTTATCGCGATGCGACTGGATGACGGACGGTGGGAGCACTACGCCGACATGCGCATCGCCGACATGCTGGTACAGAACCGTCGCGACGACTTCGCCGGGGCCACGGCCATTTTCGCCGATACGAAGTTGGTGGACACACAGGAGCAATCCGTGTTCGCGACGTACCCATCGTATGTCGCATGGCTCGACGACAACCTTGGCCCAGACCAGGTGCGGGTTCAGAAGTTCAACAGCTCCGGCGTCGAGCAGTGGACGGCCGGTGGTGTTCTGGTGAGTAGTTCGCCTAACGCATCTTCGATCACGCCGCATCCGTTCATCATTCCGCTTTCGGCGACGTTGACCGCGCTTGTGTACTCCATTCAGCAAGGCGGAGTGGATAGAGTCCCGTTCGTCCAGTTCTTCAACGCCTCCGGCGCCCCACTACTCTCCGGGCAAGGTGTTCAGATACCACTTGTTTCGCCCGGAGGACTCTCAAAGGTCGTCGCGTGCCGCGCCTCGGCAACGAGTGTGTGGGTGGGGTGGAACAGCGTGAATTCGTACATCGAGCGAATCACGTCGTCAGGGGTGAGAGAGATGACCCCGACAGACGCCCAAGGGAGGAACATAAGCCCGTCGATCATCGGGGGCTTCGAGCACATATTCGATGACGGCTCCGGCGGCTTCTACCTTGTCGCCCAATTCAGCGGCGCAGATAGGAGGTTGTACCGCTTTGACAGCACGGGGACCGTTCTTTCCGGGTGGCCTGAGCTTGTCTTGGATCAGTCCGGCGGGCCGGATGGGGCTCGTAGATGCACAAGGATCGCCACCAGCGGGGATGCCTTATCCATCCACAACACGAGCGGGCTATCAATACAGTTGAAAAGGACGACCCCCGCAGGCGTTTCAACCATCCCCGGCCCGAACGTCTTGGCCGGATGGTCTGCTACCTGGAGCGAGCCTTCCTTCTCTCTCGTCGCAGACAACGAGAATGGCGCATACTTCGCCTTCCAGGACCAATCGAACACCAGCAAAAGAACCTACGTCATGAGGTTCCGCGCAGACGGAACGGCAGCGTGGGGCGCCCCTGTCGTTGTTCATACGGCCACCCAAAACCCAAATGCGTTCTCGCCCGTGACAACACTCCTGCCGGATGGTGCCGGCGGGGCCATAGTGATTTTCGCGGGAGGGATCGAGAATGGTACGGCGCGCACCGTCCTGTATGCGCAGCGGATTTCAATCGAAGGCGTTCCGGTGTGGCCGGCAGTCGTTCAGGTTTGCGATCTCACGAACCCGACCACGGCCACGCAGCAGGACTACTACAAGAACGGGTGGGCGGTTCCTGATGGCTCTGGCGGGTGTCTTGTGGCACTACCGGAACAGACACCGGGGACGATCTACAAGCTCCAGCGTATCAACGGCTCCGGCAATCGGCTGTTCGGGGCGACGGGCAAGGTGGTCGCGACCATGACCAGTGGGCTTGTTGACGATGCCGTTGTGGTCGCCTTGCAGGAGGCATTCGACGCCGGCCTGCCGACGGGCGCCAAGGCCGGCTATCACCTGTGGTCCGCCTTCGATGGGTTCCGCGACGAGGCGGCCAGAACGGGGGTGGGTGGGCGGCCGAGGCAGTGGTACATGGAAACTCCGGCATACGATGACGGGACGCCGGATGTCGTGAAGCAGTTCGACGAGCTGCGCGTCCTGGTGACGAAAGGCAACGTCACATTCTCGGCGAACATCTCGACCGCGGACGGCACATCGTCTGGCGTCCAGCTTGCGGCCGCGGTTGGAGACTCCACCTGGGGCAACGTGAACACGCCCGACATCGCGAGCACGCTGTATTGGGGGCCAGCGACCGGCGCCAACCCGGCGAAGCAACACAATTGGGGCGGCGCCAAGGAATCAGACGTGACAACAGGGCTCCCCGAGGGCACAATCGGCAAGCGGTACGCGCTCACGCTGAGCGCAGAAGTCGATGATGAACTGGTGGTGGCAGGGCACGCCGTTGATTACAGGCACCACGCTGACAGGGGGATCGGATAATGCCGGCAGGCGTCACGCTTCCATACACGTTCACCCCCGAGACTGAGGCCGACGCGAATCAGATCATGGCGATGTTCAATGCGTTGGCGGCCAAGTACGGCGCCATCGTGGATGGTGATATCGCGCCGGACGCCGACCTCGACGGCAACAAGATTTCTCAGGCGGCGACCAAGAGAATCCCCAACCTCTCACTTGGCGACGACGCCGTGAACGACCGCGTGCTGGCTGATAGCACCACGGTCGACAGTGGCCGCGCCGTGGGTGGCGATCACATCAAGACGCTCACGACGGCGGCCGTCGCCCGCATCTTGACCAACGCCTCTGGCTCGCCGGTAGGGGCCGGCATCGGCCTCGACAAGATGGCGATACAGATTCACGATCGCGCTGGGACGGCATTCGTAGTGGCTGCCGGACTCACCTCGTACAACATGATGGCGTGGGGCGAGATTGCCTTGGGGAACTGGCGTGGAGTGGTAACAGGAATCGTCGTCGGCGGGGGCGTCACCGTGATGACACTACAGCAGATCGTCACGCCGAGCGTTACGTTCCCGTCCGCGTCGTATGCGCTGCTCGCCGTGTTCCCGATCAGTGTCACATACGCTGGCACCAGCCTCGGATTTACGCTGCGGTTCGTGTTCGGCAAACTCACAAGCGCGTAGGAGGTTCGATGGGCGGCATCCCACCGTCAACGACGGAACTGCAAAAGGCGACACCTGGCACGCCGCGCGACCTCGGCGATGCGAACATGGCGGAGCGGGGTCTTTCGTTCGGCGTCGTCCGGGACGGTGCTCCCGTCGGCAAGATCGACGCGGTTTGGGTCGTCGTCATCCTCCCTGCCGGCTTCACGGGCGGTCCGTTGGATGTCCCACACAAGTTGGGGCGCACGCCGTCGCTGGTGGCGAAGGTGATGGACGAAGGGCTCGGGACTTGTAGCGCCCGGGCGATCAATCGAGATGGGTGGTCGCCGAGCAACGTCCGCGTCGACATCTACTTTATCAGCGGAAGCCTCGACAACCTGGCACTCACGTTCCTCGTCGGAGGGTAGCGTCGTGGGAAAAGGCGTCAGCGTTCCCAAGATCAACGAGCGGTTCATGGCTATGCGCCCCGGGGGCTATCTCACGGGCGCGGACGAAGCATTCGGCGAAGGGCTCAGGGGGCGCGGCAACGAGATCATCACCGGGGGCGCGAGCCAGAGGCTCGGCAGGGCGCGAAGCCGACTCGCGCAGCGCGGGATGCTCGGCGGCGGGCTCGAGATGCAGGCGGAGGCAGACATCGGCGGCGCCGCGGATGCCGCCAGGGCGACGCTCGGCGGAGAGGTAGGCAGCATCATGCACCGGCTCTACGACTCGAACCGCCAGTTCGAGCAGGGGAAGGTCAACACGGCATGGGGGGCTGAACTGCAGGCCAAGCAGCGCAGCGACGCTCGGCGAGCGGCACAGCGCGCGGCGTGGTGGAATTCTGCGTCGAGGCTGATTGGTAGCGTGCTCCCGATGCTCGGCGGCGGTGGTGGTGGTGGGCTTCCGGGATCGCAGATGGGCGAGCCCGGCTTCGAGTATCCGCTACTCGGATGAGCGCATCGCTCCACAGCGCCATCGGCTACGTCCGCCGGGCCGGAGAAGGCTTGGCGCGTGGCCTCAACTCTCCCGGCCCATCCATTGACCCCGGCGAACTGACGCCCGATTCGGTATCGACCGGAGCGGGGCTCATGCAGCTCGCTACGGCGCTCGCGTCGGGATTCAGGGCTCGGGCCAACTACCGGGCTCAGCGCGAGCAGGATGAGCGCAAGGGTCGATTCGTGGACGCGCAGACGCGCCTGATGGAAGCGAAGCTCAGCGCCGCCCCGAAGCAGCAATACAGCCTCACGACGCCCTCGCGCACGGAGGAGTTGCCGCAAGGGCACGAAGGGCCGCCGCTCGAGATCCCCGGCGAAACCATCTCGTTCGATGACCCAGGAGAGTTCTCGCGCGAGAAGGCTCGATGGTTCCCGCCGGATAAGCAGGCCGCAGGGATTACCGAGTTCCAGCGGGAGTCATTGGCGCTGCGTCGCGCCGCGCTCCAGCGGCTCAGGGATCGCGACGCCGGAGCCGGGGCATCCCGCAGCCGACTCGGTGCCCTGAATGCTGCGTCGCGCGCCGTCGAAGGAGAGTCCGAGGCCGGGGCGGCGCAGTCCATGACCAACGCGCAGCGTATGGCCGCCGCGCTCGCCGCCGCGCTGGCCGGGAATCGCGTCGTCGATGGGCCGGACGGGAAGCGGCGAACGGAGAAAATCCCTCGCGTGGATCGCCTGCGTGCCGCGATGGAGCTCGGAGTCCCGGAGAAGGCATCGCCGCAGGTCGTTGCCGCCGCCGCGAAGGCGTGGGCGGAGCGCAAGGGCGGGGCTTGGGGGCAGGAGGTTCGTGGCCGCAGCGCATCGCGCATCGCGAGCATCAATAGGTCCATCTTCGACGAGGCGGGTCTGGATTTCGCGAGCGACGACGAGGCAGCGTCCCTGATCGAAGCCATCCGATCGCTGGAGGAGTAGGCCATGCCGCGCCTCGTTGATCTGCTCCCCGAGGAGCAGCGCCGCGCCATCGCGGCAGGCTCCATGCAGTTCGACGCGGACGTTGCCGGCGTGCTCGAACGAGATGCGTCGCGGTTGTCGCCAGAGGCTCAGGCGAAGGTAGCCGCCGCGCTCTCTGAGAGGTTGCCGCGACTGACGCGGGAGGCTCGCGCAGGGACGCGGGCGAGGCGCCAAATCTCGGAGCACGTTCAGCGCGTCACCACCCCGCTACCCGAGCCCGGTGGCAACGAGTTCGTGCGGGGGTTCTCCTCCGGCATAGCCGGGTCGAACGTCCAGGCCGCCGGCCGCGTCATGTCGGACGTGCCGCTTCTTGGCTCGGTCGGTCGCCGCATCTTCGAGGCGGGGCAGAAGGGCACGCTGCGCCCGCGGGTCGCCGATGTCTCGGCCGTCCGCAGCCCATCCGACGCCGCCAACTTCGCCCAATTCTCTGTAGGCCAAGGAATCGCCTCCACCATCCCGATCCTCGCCGGGGGGCTTGCCGGAACCGTCGCGGGCGGCATGATGGCAGGTCCGCCAGGGGCCGCCGTTGGCGCCGTCGCCGGAGCCGCCGTCCCGGGGTACGTGATGAACACCGGGAGTGTGCTTGAGGAAACGGACAAGGAAGGCGTCAGTCCGGCGGTCGGCTACGCGCTTGGAGTGCCCATTACGGCGCTGGACCTCATCAACCCGGTCAAGTGGCTGTCCCGCTTCACCGGGACCGGAATGGAGAAGCAGGCGGCAAGGGCGATCGCTCAGAGGATTGCTACGGGGGTCGCTCATGGCGCCAGTACCGAGGCTCTGACGGAGGGAGCCCAAGAGGCAACGCAGATTGGCGGGGTGCGCGCGGCCGGCGGCAAGGCCGAAGGGGCCGCCGATCGCATCTTGAACGCAGCCGTTGGGGGCGGACTCACGGGCGGCGCGCTCGGCGGGGCGTCCGGCGCGCCGTCCAGCCGAACGCGGATCGAGCCCATCGCGGCGCCTCCAGCCCCGTCGCAGCTTCCGGCGGCTCGCCCGGTCGCGGCGCCTCCGGTAGCACCGGCCACGGCTCGGCCTCAAGTGATTCCAATGCCGCAACATACGGCATCGGCCGAGGCGCTGGCGGCGCTCCGCGTGAACATGAGCGCGCCGCCGTCCCCGTCCCCAACGCTCGCCGCGGCCGGAGAGATGGCGACGCAGCGCCTCATGGTGGCGTTTGCGCGCCGGGCGACCGGCGGCGCCCCCGTTTCGCTGCCCGGCGTCGAGGCCGGCACCGTCGTCGATGTCCGCGTGTTCCCGTGGGAGCGCGAGCAGGTTCGGCTCAACGTGCGCGACAACGCGACCGGGCAGATCGTCCCGCTTCGCTTCCGCAGCATCGAGGATCTTGCCGGCGCCCTGCAGGCATCTCCGCCCACGCAGCAAGCGGCGGTAGAGGCTGTCGGGGCGACCACGCGAACGGGGATTCAAGCCAGTAGGCTCGAGGCGCAGTTGGCGAGGACGCCGAAGGGCGCGAAGGAACGCGCCCGCCTCGAGCGCAGGGTAGCCGCCGCCGAGGAGCGGGCCGCGAAATCAGTCGGAGTTGTGCCGCAGGCGGTGCCGAAAACGCTGGAAGCAACACCTCCATCAGTTCCGCCTGACGGCGCCCCGATGGTCACTCCGGCAACGGCACCGCCCGCGGCATCACCACCGGCAGCGCCAGCCGCCGCCAAACTATCTGAGGCGCACGAGGCACTGGCGCGGGCCGCGTGGCTGAGCCAGCAGGTTGCAGCAGACCGCGGCGACGCCATGATCGTGAAGGCTCAGCTTTCGCGAATGCAGAGGCCAGAGCGCGACGCCGTTCTGAGCAGAATGAGGGAGATTGGCGCAGCACTAACCCCTGACGAGACAAGGTTAGGGCTGCGGCCGGCGGCGGTGTTTGGGCCGCCCAAGTCGCGCGCGGCGGCCGAGCGAGTCGTCGGGGAATCGAAGAAGGCGGTGGCGCCCACTCCATCGCCCGCGGACAGGCAGGCCGCGGTACCACCGGGCGCCATCGCCGATCCCGGAGGCGTTGGCCCGCCCCCGCCGCCCAAGACCGTGCCCAAGACCCCCGCCGCCGCTCCCGCGCCGCAGCAGGGGCTCAGTGTCGGAGCACCCGTCATCCCGGCCACGCCGGCCGGCAAGCCGCCGACGAAGGCCGGGGCGGATGCCGTCGCCTCCATGGCCGGCGAGGCGAAGTCGTTCGCCGACGAGTTCAAGGCGCGCGTCCTGGCCGGGGAGTCCCACGAGGAGGCCGCTGCGGAGGCCGCACGCGCCTCTGGAGCCGAGGCGCCGGCCGGGTTCGAGGCTGAGCCGCGGGCAAAGGCGCTGCTCGCCGAGGCGGCCCGCGAGCGCGGCCAGGGCGATATGTTCGGCGGCCAGATGTTCTTGGGCGCCCCGGAGAAGCCGGCAGAGAAGCCGGTCGCCGTAGAGCCCGAGCCCGCGGCGCAGCCGCTTGAGCGCGTTGCCGAGGCGCCGCCCGCCGAGGGCCGGATGCGCCCGACCACCATCCGCAGCCAGACGCTCCGCGTTCACCCGTCGTTCCAGAACAAGGAGACGGGCACGCACCTCGTCGACGACGCGAAGGTGCAGGTTCTCCTCGACGGCAAGCAGGGGTTCTCGCGCGACGCCATCGTGGCCGAGCCGCCGACGATCTGGACGGACGCCAAGGCCGAGTTGGGCACCGAGGGCGCGCCCTACGTCCTGAGCGGGCACCACCGCGCGTACATGGCCCGGTATCAGTGGGACTTCGACGCGGCGAAGGCGGTCCCCGCGGACTGGCGCGCGACGCTCGGGCGCGACAAGGGCCTGTGGGTGGCGACGAAGGAGATGGATCGCGACCTGCCCGCCGTCGAGTTCTCGGGATCGCTCGCCGAGGCCAAGGCGGAGGCCGCGGGCAGCAATCGTCGCGGGTTCACGAACACCACGCGCGAGCTGGCGAAACTCGTGCGCGAGAAGATGGACGGCGGCGAGGACGTGGCCAAGATCGCCACGGACCTGAAAATCAAGCCGGCGCACGCGAAGCGCCTGTTCGAGATGTCGCACGTCGCGAAGGATGTCCTCGACGAGTTCTTCCCGTCCGGCAGCGAGGACAAGTACCTGAGCCTCACCCACGCTGAGGTCGTCGGCTCATACGCTCGCCTCTACCCCGGCATCGTGACGCCGCTGGTCCAGCGCGAGATGTCGCGCGACGCCTTCAAGTACAATTCGACCGCATCCGAGCTCAAAGCCGAGGTGTCGGGCTTCGTCGACAACACTCGCGCTGGCAGCCAGGTGGTCATGGACGCGCTCGGGAACGAGGTTCGCGTCAAGACGTTCTCGTTCGGCGAGTACGCCAGCATTCTGCGGCCGATGCGCAACGAGCTGGCCCACGCGAAGAACCGCGCGAAGCAGGCGGCGCAGGCGTTTGACGAGGCGGCCAGCGCCGCCGGTGTGCCCGCGGAGCGGCGGCGCATCCTCATGGAGATTCGCGCCGAAAAGACGGCGGAGCTCGAGGCGCTGGAGAAGGCGAAGGCGGACCTCGAAAGCATGATGCTGCGGGCGGCGACCGACGTGAACGAGGGCCGCGTCGCGTCGCTGGAAGTGGCGGCCAACAAGGCGCTGGAGTTCGTGCGCGGCGTTCTCGGCCCGGCCGCCGATCGGGTCAAGTCCGAATCCGGCTTTGTCGACTTCGGCCCCCTGTTCGGCGACTTCGTGCGGACGCTCACGAAAAACTCGCGCAAGGCCGCCGACGCCGCGCTGAGGCGAAACGCGCAGGCATTGAGGATGCGGCGCATCGACGAGAGCGGGCGCGTGCTGCGATCCGCGCCGATCGTGAAGCACACCTACGACCCCCTGGCGGAGTTTGCGACCTACCGGCTCCTGTCGAACATCGGCGGGTTCGCGGGGGCTGACGGGTTCCTGCCCGAGCGCATCCGCAATCGCCACGTCGAGGCGCTGGCCTCGGAGTCGCGGTTCTTCGAGGAGTTCGAAGGGATGCTGCACGACATCCTCGGCGACGCCGGCATGGCGTACATCGAGGACGGGCGGCAGGGTGGCCGCGAGCTGTGGCGGGCGATGGACGGGAAGCCCAACAACCTCCGCCGCGACATCGCCGACAAGCTCCCGCAGATCCGCGCCCTGTTCGATGTCATGTGGGAGATGGAGGCCGCCGCCGCCGCCGAGATGGGGATGCCCAAGCCGCCGCGGCGCAAGAACTACATGACCCACGTTCGCATCGGAGACTACGGCGAGGCCGCCGAGTCCATGCTTACGCGGATGATGCGCGGCAACACGCGCGGCGAAAGCGTCGATCAGATTTCCGATCGGTTCCTGATGGAGCGCGATGGCGACGACCAGGTGATCGAGTCGTTCATGCCTGCATTCCACACGCGACTACGGGCGGCGATCCGGTTCTCGACGCATGCCCCCGTCGTGCATCAGGTCGTGAAGTACCTCGACGACGTGGACGCGCGCCGCGAGCCGGACGAGTACATGCGTGCCGCGCGGGTCCGCGATTGGGCGATTGCCTCTCTGCTCAAGCGTAAAGGCGAAGTCGAGTTGATGCTGGACGACGCCCTGCGCCGCGCGACGGTCGCCGTCCAGCCCGGACTCACGAGGATCACGGCCGAGGACGCCGGGCGCGCTCTCGGCCGCGAGTTCGATGCCAAGTGGGGCGACCCCGGGGCGGAGGAGCAGCGGATCGCCGGGCAAACCAGTCTCGAGGGGGAGAAGGGCAAGCTGGCGGGCGAGTATCGGTACTACGCGATTGCGCCCGCCGGGAAGGGCATCAAGACACAGATTCGCCTCACCGCCGGCAAGGGCTCCGATTTCGAGTCCTTGGGCAAGGCCGGCAACGGAGACACGGTCGTTCGCGTGAGGCTGGGGCACGTTGTCGGCATGAACGAGCCGCGGCTGAACCCGGCGATCGAGGCGCTGCGCGATCTCGTCGAAAGCGCGAGCTTGAAGTTCAAGGCGAATGGTCCCGAGGCGCGAGCGGTGATGAGGGCCAAGCGTGCCGAGCGCACGGCGGCATTCATCGGGAGCCCTGCACGCGCCCTGTCGGGGGCGACCAGCGGCGCCGTGGTTCGCTCGACGCTGGGCTGGAACATCCGCAACGCATTCCAGCAACTCGGGCAGGTCATCACGCACACGTACCCCGAGGTCGGGATTCGTTCCTTCCTCCGCGGCGGGGCTCGCTGGACTCGCGCTCAGTGGCACATCGGACTGCGAAAGATGATCGACGCGGCAGAGCGCGGAGGCGGGCTCAGCAAGGCAGAGGCGGCGGCGCATCGCTCCCGAATCTCGCTCATGGTTGAGGAGATTTTACCGTCCGCGACCGGATCGCAGCTCGGGCAGCTCTACCGCACGCGGGAACTGTACGAACGCCTCGAGCGCGGCGAGTCGGAACTGTACGCTAAGATGAAAGAGTTGATCGGGCCGATGGCGCCATTTCAGTTGAGCGAAACGTACACGCGCGGTTTCGACATGGCCGCGCTGTGGGACGCCGGGCTAAGGCTTGGGCTCTCGGCAGACGAGATTCTTGACCGCGCGACGGCGCACCAGGGCGAGATCAACGCGATGCACCGTCGCGTGTGGGGCTCGGTGCGCCGTGGCGAGGGCGCGGCCGCGTTCGCCGCGATGCGCTCGAATTACACCATGTTCTCGTACAACTCGCGCGGCCACAGTCCGATGCACTCGGGGCCGATCAATCGTATCATGTGGCAGCTCACACACTTCGCCTTATCGAACTTCATCCACGGCACGTTGCGGCCGCTGGAGGGCGCGGCGCGTGTCGCCGCGGGCGCCGGCAGGCTGGCGGCGCACCGTGTTCTCGGCACGAAGGCGCCAAGGCCGGCGCCGATCGGGTTGCACCAGAACGTCGGCGGGCTCGAGGGGGTGTTCCATCGGTCGCTCGCGCAGGCCGGCGTCACCGACTGGCAGCGCCACGCCTCCCAGGTGTTCGTTCGCAAGATGATGATCTACGGAGTGCTGGCCGGGCTCACCGACATCACGGGCGTCAACTTCATGTTGTTCGGCGCCGACCCGGTGCTGATGGCGGCAATCGGGCTCATGCACTGGATGTTCCCGGACAACGAGGATCTTGACCGCGTGGCCGGGCTGTCGGCCGAGGCGGGCATCCAGAAGATCCCGATGGGGCCGCTGTTCTCGATGGCATACGATTACGACATGGCCGCCGGCCCCGCGACGCTGACGAAGGGGCTCGTTCGGCGACTGCTCATCCCGGGCGATGTTGAGATTCGCCGCCTGCTCAAAGAGCATGGCGATGCTGAGGTTCCGCTGACGGGCGGAGAAACGCTGGTTGATACAGCGCCGTGGCTCTATGAGTTCTTCGATGTGAAGTCGACGCTGGCCGACATGACTCCGGCTGACGTGCTGCGCCATCAGACCGGGCTGATGCGCCGAAGCGAGGAGGCGGAGCGCCGACAGAGGGTGAATCCATGACAATGCTGACGCGCAATTTCGAGCTTTGGGAGTTTCTGCCGAAGGGGATGAAGGAGTCGGACTGCCCCGATCCGGTGCGCATCAACCTCGGGTGGCTGGCTCGTGACATCATGCAGCCGGTGCGCGACGAGATGGGATTGCCGATCATCATCCACTCAGGATATCGACCGCCGGAGCACAACGCGGCCGTCGGTGGGGCGGCAACCAGCGACCACCAGACGGGGCGTGCGTGCGACTTCCATGTGTCCCCAGGCAAGCGGCGGACATGGGAGGAGAACACGATCAGCGCCTTCCGCTTCGCCCTCGCGAGCCTCCTATTCGGCCAACTGATATGGGAGGACCATCGAATCGCGAATGGGAACCGCGGGTCGCTGTGGATTCACGCATCCATCCCCACTGCCAAGCATCCGGGGACGCCGGCCGACCCATCAAGAATCCTGGTCAGCTTCAAGCCCAGGCACTACGAACGATATTCCGATAATCTGGAGCCGCTGGCATGACCACCGACGAGAGATTGATCGCACTGGCTGAGAGCCAGGCGCGCGCAACTGCTTCGCTTGTGGAGATACAGCGCAACGTGGACGCACGCCTTGCGAAGATCGAGGGAACCGGGAGCCATCAGTTCGCGGTCCTCGAACGGATTCTTGATCGCATGGCATCCGCGTCCGAAGATCAGACCAATTCAACGAGCGACATCAAGGCGCACATCTCGACCAAGACCTCCGCGTTCCAGGTGGTAGGGTGGATAATTGCCGGGTGCGCCACCATTGGCGCAGCCGGTGTCACCGCGCTCGTCGCGATACTCGTAAAGAGTTGAAAGGGGGCTGCATGGATTCGACATTCGTTGCTGCAGTACTCGACTCGGCCACTGTCGGCGGCATCATCACGCCATGGTTCGCGTGGATCGAAGATCAGACGCTCCGCGTTACTGTCATCGGCGCCGTCGTGTCGCTGGTCCTATCGGCGTTCCGACTGGTCCTGACCGCAGCACGCAAGATCCCACTCCTGAAGCAGATGTTCGACGTTTGGGAGTCGCATCCCAAGATCGTCGGCCCCTTGGTCGCCATCCTCACGGGGATCATTGGGGCTGGGAGCCCGCTGGCGGGTGTGCTCGCCGCGGGGCTTCACTCCATGGGCATCGGGAAGGTCACGAAGGCCGCCGCCAAGAAGATGCGCGGCGTCGCCGTCTTGCTTGCCCTCGCGCTCGCCGCGTCGAGCGCGCATGCTGCCACGGCAGAGGAGCCGGCCGTCGCGACCATGTGGCAGCGCGTACACATGAGCTTCGGCGTCCAGCAGCGATGGGACTCTGAGACGCTGACGCTGCGTTCGACGCGCCCGGACCTACAGTTCTTCGTGTCGCCAAGCCTCGCCCTGAGCGACTACTTCAATCTGCGATTGACGGTTGAACGCCCACTCAGCATCGAGCGCAATCACATATCGGGGACGGTATCGGTGGCGTTCGTGCCCTTCTGATAATTTGCCTTGACTACAAGGCGAAGCCCGTCTATCTTGGGTGCAGGTGCCCGATAGGCGGGCTTCGTTGTTTTTCAGGGGAGAGGATACCGACCATGTACATGTTCATGATGTTCGTGATGCGCCCGGTATTCATGTACGGGCTTGGTGCTGGATTCGAGCCGCCGACGCCGTTCGGCCCGGCAGAACCGAGCGACCTGTGAGCGCGCCGCTATTGGCCCTGCTCGCACAATTCCCACCACCTTCACCGAGCGACCTGCGGGACGCCGGGTGGGACGCCGGGCGACATGCGCTGGCCGCCGGGTGGACGCCGAGCGCCCTGCGGGACGCCGGGTGGACGCCGAGCGACATGCGGGACGCCGGGTGGACGCCGAGCGACCTGCGGGCCGCCGGGTGGACGCCGAGCGACCTGCGGGCCGCCGGGTGGACGCCGAGCGACCTGCGGGACGCCGGGTGGACGCCGAGCGACCTGCGGGACGCCGGGTGGACGCCGAGCGACATGCGGGCCGCCGGGTGGACGCCGAGCGACCTGCGGGCCGCCGATCCTGATCTCGCCAGACTGGCCGATGCGCTGCCGGTACTGGAGAACCCATACTCGCGCCTGTGGGAGGACATACAGGCCAAGCGCCGAGCGCACGATCAATTGCAATTCGGTCCATACTCAGACCCCGGCGAGAACGTGTGCGGCACCGCCATGTGTACCGCCGGGCACCTAGTCCACATGGCGGGAGAGCCCGGCTACGCCATCGTGCAGCAATACGGTTTTATGGTAGCCGCCACGCTCATCGCCGAGCGAGCGCACCCGGGCTGGCCGCAGCAGAATTACGGGGTCATCCGTCAAGACCTCGCCATCGCCTTCATCGAGGCCATGGCGGCACGAGAGAAGGAACAGCCATGAACGAAGTGAGCGGCCCCGGGCTGACGGCCACGCTGAGCGTGGCGCGCAAGGTGAATCTCGGAAACTACGAGTCGGCGGAGGTATTCCTGTCGATCTCCGGGATCACGGCGGAGACGACGGCGGACGAGATTGACGACATGCTGCAGGGCGGGCCGGCGCTCGCATATGACGCGCTGCGCGCCGCGACGAAGCGCAAGGCCGATGCGCTGAGGCAGACATGAGGAAGTTCCGCCCGGGGCGCCGAATCCGAACGTTCGCACAACTCATGCAGTGGATCGACGCCCCGCCGCGGGGTTGGGTCTATCTGCGGCAGGGGACGACGAAGCCGACCAGCCCGAAGGTGCTTGAGAACATGACAGTCATGACGATCGCGAAGTATCTCCAAGGCGGGATGCGCGAGGCGTTCCCGGTCATCGTGGTAGACACGGAGGAGGGTGGGAAGTGAAGGTGCGAAACGTAACCGTGAGCGCGGCGCAGCCGACAACCAAGGGCGACGAGCCGAAGATGGCCGTTCTCGTTATTGCTGGATACGAGGAGGAAGGCTCCGCGCGCTCGGCGCCAGGAGAGACGTGGCTGGAAATGCTCAACGAGCGACATGACCGCGATGCCCGCGCTGTCGTCGATGTGTTGATCGAACACCTTCCGGGCGGCGTCGCGTCGCGCGTTGCCGGCATGATGGCGCTCCGGTTCGCCGGCAGCCTCGGCGTCTCAATGGAGGCGAAGCGATGAGCACTTCACTGGCGCTGACCGCGATCACGGGATCGCTGACCGAAAAGACGGAGGCGTTCAAGCAGATCGCGATGGCCGCATCGAGCGGCATGTTCGCGGGCTTCGACACGCCGCCGAAGGTAATCGCCGGATGTTGGAGCGCCGACGCGCTCGGCGTGCATCCGGCCGTGTACTTCCAGAACGTTCACGCCTTCGAGGTTCGCGGCAAGCTGACGCAGACTCCGAAGTGGGAGTTCGAGGCGGCGCTGCTGCAGTCGCGCGTGCCGGGGTTCCGGTACGTTGCCCACCAGGAGGACGAGCGCGCCGCGGATATCGAGATGTTTTCGGCGGCGATGCCGGAGGGCGTGCGGGTGAGGTACACATGGGAGAATGCGGTCAAGCAGAAGCTCCCGGATCGCAACCCAACGTGGTACAGCTCGACGCAGGAAATGCTCTGGAAGCAGGCATGGCACCGTGGCGCCCGCCGCATCGGCGCCTATGCGTTGATGGGACTTCCGGCCCCCTACGAAATCGAGGACGGCGAGGGCCTGCCACCGGAGAGAGCTGAGGATTCGGGGGTGGTTTCCCTGCCCGAAAGCGTGGGTCAAGCGGCACCCTCCGCCCCCGCGGCCCCCGAACCCCCTCAGTCTCAGCAGCCCGACGACTCCGCCCCGCGCCTGCTCGTGGAGAAGATCCGCGAGCTGTGGCCGGACAGCGTTGGCCGAACGCAGATGGCAAAGGCGGCGCTCATGTCTCGGGTGTCCTTGGCGATCCGCGCCTCGACCGGGGCAATCGTCACCTACGCGAACATCGGCGACATTCCGGCAAATGAGGCCGCCGCCGCGCACCGATGGCTGCTCAAGAACCCCCCCGAGGCGCTGGGCAAGCCGCCGGCTGCCACGGAGGCCGCCGAGGAGGAGCCGCCCCTTGTCGGCGAGGATGCACCGCCGGTAGCGGTCGAAAGGCCAGTCCAGTCATGGACAGAGCTCGCCCTGTTGGCCGAACGCTTCGGGAAGCTGCGCGCCGCTCAGGGCGAAGTCGCCGTCAAGTCGGGGGTCAAGGACGCCACGGCCATCTACCTCGTGCATCAGGGCGTCCTCGAACGGGTGATGTCTCTGGACGATCAGGGGCGCCCGGTGCCGATGCTGTTGCATCGCGGCGGAGTGCTGCAGGTCAGCCCGTCCAGGCTCGGGGAGATCATTACCGTTTTGCGCCGCTACGTCGACGACTATGAGGCGGTGGCGCGGGATGCCGCGAGGGTTCCGCGATGAGCAAGGCGCTGGTGCCGATCCCGGCCGCGGATATTGCGAAGTGGGGGGAGTCGTTCGGGGCAACGCTTGTCCGTGTCGATGAGATCCGCAAGGCCGACCACCGGCTTGCGGACCTCGAGCACGGCGCCCCGGTCATCACGAACCAGCTCGAGGCCGACCTGGCACTGGAGCGCATGAAGGATTTGCGCCTCGGGGAGCGGGCGGTCAAGAAGGCGGAGGACGAGGCCGACATGCTCCGGGTGGCGAAGCTGCTTGCCGCGGCGGTCAAGGAGCAGACCAAGCCGCGCGCGGAGAAGTACGCCGCCGCGTTCGCCGCCTGGAAGCGCGCCGTAGATGCTTGGAACGCCGAGCAGGCTCGCAAGGTGGCAGAGGACGCACGGAAGGCTAGGGAGGCGGCGGCGGCTGCCGTAGAGGCACAGAGGGCCGCTCAGGCGAGCGACGACATACCCGAAATCTCTGCCGTGCCGGTTCCCAAGATCGAGACGGTGATGCGGGCGAACCCGGAGCAGAAGGGCGGGACGGCGTTGTGGCAAACCTCAAAGCTGTCATGCGAGATGCTCGACCCCAAGGCATGCGTCGAGCATGATCCTTCACTGGTCAAGCTCGACTCGGCGATGGCGCTCGCGTCGTATCGCGCCTTGGTCAAACAGTACGGCGAGAAGGGGGTTGCGGAGATGGGGCAGGAGCCACCGCACGGCCTGCCCGGGGTGGTGATCGGTGGCGTGCGGTACTGGCACGAAGTCGGCTCGGCGTTCAGGGCGTAGCCCGGTGCTGGCGAAACTACTCGGCGCGCTGGTGCGCGTCATCATGGGAGGGGTGCGAGGATGGTGAAGTACAAGAGCGAAAGCAGGGGAGAAATCGAAGTCGGCACCATGCACGACATGCACCTGATCCGCGCCGCGGCGCGGCTGCGCCGGCTGCATGACGCGGACCCGACGAACGAGCACGGGAAGGGGATCGACGGAGACGACCTGAAAGCCCTGCAGGAGATGGAGCGGCTCATCGAGGAAAGGGGGTTGAACCGTGACGCGTGACCCGAACATGCCGCCAGGCGTGCGCGAGTCCGACGTACCGGACCCCAACGACGACGGATTCCGCCCCATAGATGATTCGGACCTTGACGCGGAGGCAGTACCCGAAGCGGGGGAGTGATCCCCCAATCACCCGCAGAGGAGGGAATACAGCCATGAAGCAGGTCTTGGTTGTTCTCGCGGTAGTTGCGGTGTTGGTGGTGTCGGCGGCACCGTCGCAGGCGTTTCCGCACTGGTACCCGAAGTGGTACATCGCCCTGAAACGGCTGATCGACGGTGATCCCTCGCCGCAGGGGTTTTTCGGAAAAGGTCCGAGCAACGGTCAGGCCGCGAAGGGGCGTACTGCTGTTCCAGATCCCAAGGTAGCCGCGCCGTCGCGGGACAGTTCACTGCGCGTAACCAACTGAGGAGGGTTAAATGATGAAGCTAATCCCGCTGTCGTTGTTCGTTCTGTGCCTCTCGATCCCCGTGGAGGCCCACCGCACCGAAGCGGGGCGCGTGCCGGCGGATACGTGCCAGTGCGCTCGCGCCACCGTTCCGGCGCGAATCGTGAAGCCGCGCCCGAAGCCGGCGAACACGGTGCCGAAGCGCCCGCCAGTGGAGTCTCCGCACCCGCCGTACCAGGTGCCGGTCGATCCCCCCGCGCGGGAAGTGCGCATCGAGCGCGAGATCATCCGCGAGATTGAGCGCGAGAGAACGCCGGCGCCCTCGGTGGTGGTGAAGGAGTCGCGGACTGGCCTGGTGCTTGGCCTTCTCGGCGCCGTGGCGCTCGGGGCGGTTATCGCCTCGTGCGGTGACGAGGACGGGGCGCGCGTGTCGGTGTCGGTGGGCGGCGGGGCGTCGCCGAAGCCGGCGCCTGGCGACTGCAAGCCGGGCAAGAAGAAGCGGCACAAGTGATCCCGGGGGCGGTTCTCATGGTGTGCCCATCGTGCCCGGATGGGAAGCTGCCGTACTGAAACGATTAAACGAATATGGCGCCCCGGCGGTGGATTGCCGGGGCGCCTATATTTTGCTTTCCCCTACGACCCCTGGTGGACGTGTGTAGATGCGATTGAAACACGCTTTGCAGAGGTGCATGACCCCTACAACCTCTTGTGGTCCGTCATCACGCATCGAGTTGATGTTCTTGGGGATCGTGAGGGCGACATCTACGGCTTCGTTCTCACGGTCACGGCATTTCATGGGTCTCGCCCGGGTAGAGGATGCAGAATCCATCGCGCCAATCGCCGGTGCGCATGACGGCCGCGCGGGCAGCGGTGCATAGTGGGTCAGTGCACGCGAACCCGTCCGGGCACACCATGGCCACCTCGTGGCGCCTCGCGTTATCTACGGCGCGTTGCATGGCGCGGGAAATCTCCCGGTAAATGGCATCCCCCGCACGTCGGCTGCGCCGCCTCATGAATGAGCCTCGTTCCAGCGGTCCGCGGCATCCTCGCCGGGGTCGCGGAGGTACTCGTGCGCCGCGTCGAGGCGCACCCGCTCTGCCTTGAATCCTTCGGACTGGAACCGCTCGGGAATGCGCGTTCCGAGCCCGTACCAGCATGCCGAACGCAGCGCCCACCGGAACCCCGCCGCCTTGAGCTCGCCGAGCACTTCCGGCGCCGGCTTCTCGGGAAAGCGTATCTCGAGATATCCGGGGCGAGTGCCGGCGCCGATCGCCACGCCTTCGACGCTGGCCGTGCCTTGCGGGGCTGCGTAGCGGGCCGACTTCTCGGGGAACGCAGCCGCCTCGATGCGGTCCACAATCGCGCGGAGCTTCGGCCGCGCCTGTAGACACGTCTCGCTGCGCATGTCGAACGGCTCGCCGGACTTCCCACAACGCTTGCACGTCACGGGATCGAGGCTGACCGGGCCGTGCGGGTCATGGTCCGTTTCGTGGTGGCCCTTCCAGCGTTCATCGGCGACAGTGAACACTCCGACGCCTGACGCGACGATGGCCCCGCCGCGCTCGACGTGCCAAACGCGGCCCTTGTGGTTCGCCTGAAACACCGGCCAAACCTCGGCCGCCGGGTCCTGGCGCGACTCCTTCCGCTTCCCGGTGCCTTCGCACCAGCGGCACGGATCGCCGGCCTTGTGAAACTCCTCCGGCTCGTGGATCGTCTCCCCGCCGAAGATGTTGCGCACGGTGCATGCGGGCTTGTGGTAGTCGCGCAGTTGCTTCCCGGTGCCGTTGCACGGCGAGCAAGGCCCATCGGCGAACACGTGGCGCTGGTCCGGCTGCCCTGAGTACGAGGCGACATCATGACCGGCGACATCGACGCACACCGTAGCGCCGTCCTTCGTCGCGACACCGCGCCACGATTCCGGGTCGTAGTAGTCCGTCATCGAGTCGGAGCGATCTTCCTTCCAGCCCCACAACTTCCAGCCCCGGCGGGCGAGCTCCCCGCCCACCAGTGCCACGCTTGCCCTCTTGTCGGTGTAGTGCGTTCCCATGTTCTGACCCTCCCCTGAAACTGGTTACCTGCCGTCATCAGGCCACCGGGCGGAACCCCGGGGCGAGCGCGCTCACGGGCGCGCTTTCGGCTTCACAACTCCAAACGATCTTGGACTGCAGGCGCGGGCGGAATCGGCTCCGCGCCGGTGAAAAGGTCCGCGACGGCCCGAAGGTGGCGCGGCACGTCACGGACGGCCCGAGCGGCCGCGAGACAATCGGCGCACCGGAAGCCGTAGAAGTGCTGGGACGCGCCAGAACCGGCCGGCCGACCGCACAGGGCGCACGCGCTCATGACCACCACCGGACCGATATTTCCCACCACACCCACACCCACAGGGCCAGCGCCAGCACACCCGCCAGCACTTCGCGCAATCGAGCCGGGATGCCTGGGCGTGGCACGATCGGAGAAGGCCCGACCGGAACCCCAGCCCGCACACTCCGAGGGCGTTGGATCGGCTCCAAGGCGCGCAGGCGGCGCATGGCGTTCACGGCATCGGCCCGCGTCGCGTAGTCGGCAAGGTGCGCGAGCATCCCGGCGTCGTTGCGGTAGAGCCCCCACATGGTAGGGGCTCCCGGCTCATCTTCCGGCCATGACAGCACTTGCCCGTCACGCTCCCAGCATTTCCGTACTTCGTAGGTCGCCGCGGTCATGGCGTCTCTCCGTTGAGCAACTCGACGACCTGCTCCCATCGCTTCGCGACTCCGCCGAGCAGTCCGCGCGCTCGAGCCTGCCGCGCCTGCGCCGCCTCCCATGCGAGCGGATCGAGGAGCCCATCGATCTCCGCCTCGATGAGCGCGGCGATGACGGCCGGCTCGAGCGCGTCGAGCTCCCAGGACTGGCGGCCGTGCCGGCGGATGTATTCCTTCGCCCGGCTGTCCGTGATCTTCGCCGGGTTCGGGGGCGGGTTGTACTGCCGGACTTGATCGGGATTGAGCGCGACCCGCCGAACCTCGAGACGATCGCCGACGTCGCCGCCGACAAAGAGCCGGAGCCGGTCTTCGATGTCGCGACTCATGTCCATCCCGGACGGGTCGTGATCGCCGAGATGGATGACGACGATCTCCTCACGGCGCTCGGCGCGCGTCTCGATCCGCTGCGCGGCGCCCCACATTTCCGATTGCGAGACGTAGCCGCGGCAAGAGAAGTGCGGGACGTCGTAGCGATGACAGACACCCTCGATGACGCCGACGAGCGCGTCCTTCTCGATCCAGACCTCGCAGTAATTCGGTTGATCGTTCCACAGGTCGTAGCGGAACTGTCCGGCGCACGCGTTGACGATGTCCTTCGGCGACTTCCAATGCGCGAGCGATCGGAGGTTGCGCGTCCGATCGACGATCGAGTCCCAATCGACGAGACCGGCGAGCCGGCCGTCGTTGATGACGGCGCCGAGGTTTTTGTATTCGCGTTGCGTGTTGGGGATGAGTCCGCGCGAGACGAACTGATAGAAAAGCTGTCGAAGCGTGAGGTCGAAGCCCTGCGCGGCATACTCCGCGATGATCTCATTCGCGTCGGCGATCGTCTTGAGCGCCTTCGGGCGGAGGTTGATGTCCTGGTAGGCGATGCATGGACTCATGAGCGCCCCCGTCGGGGGGCGAGGCGGGCAGGCGGCAGATCCTCGACAGGCGCATTCTTGACGCGGGCGACGTATTCCGGCGCCGCCTCACTGCCCACCCGCTTTGCGGTGACCTTGCCAGCGTTCTTCACTTGCCCCCCCGCGCCTTACTCCTGAAGATGGCAACGGCCAGCATGTAGTGCGGCTCTCCGCCGTTGCGTTCCAGCGCCTTGACCACCCTCTCAACCGCTTTCACGTCGCCCGCTGCGACCAATTCCCGCCAGCCTTGGGCGATACCATGCGCCACCTTCTCAGTGCTCATCATCGCGTGCCACCCTTTCCCAATCGCACCCGAGACTATCCCCGAATGCCCGAGTAGCATATCCCCCATTCGCCTTGCTGTCAAGGTGAAATGGGCACGCTACGCCCCCCGGAATCTACGGGTTCTCCCCTCCGTACTTCTACGTACCCCCTACGGATCGCGCGCGCATGATGCTCCGCGCATGCCAACATGGCAGGCCGCATGCGCGTGCTGGTCAGAAATTGGCCGGTTGGTGTGGCCTTTCCGAGTCGCTGCGCGACCGGACCGGGGGCCGAAGGCGGGTGTGTGACGCCGAGCACGTGCCCTATCGGGCCTCGGCGTCGCGGGCGCTGGCGCACGAATGGGGGCGCGGGAGCCTGAATCATCGCCCCGAGCCCGCGCCCCGTGCCCGAATCAATCTCCGCCGCCTCGATCGTGCTCCCCGGAGCCCCATCGTACCTCGGTGCCCGATCCTCCCCCCGGCGCGCCATATCCGGCACCGTCACCCATCCGCGCACCCGGGGGTACGTTGATGCGACCCCACCTCTTGGGACTCCCACGGTGGTACGGCACCGTCTGGAGGGGATGACCCTGTGCCCATTCTTGGGCGAGTGGGGATCTGTGGTGAAGTTGGGACTCCGGGAGCGGGGCCTGTTTGAGCTGGGGCGGAGTAGCTTGGGAGGGCGCTGGCGGTGGTGCTCGAGCGGGGAGGGCTGAGGCGGGATGTGGGGTAGGGTGGTGGGCGTAATGGGCTATGGGGCGTTCTGAGAGGGGGTTAGGGGTTGCAGTGTGGGTAGGCTTGGTGTTCAGATCGCATAGCGATCGAACTCATGGCCGCGGAGCGAGCGGGTTTAGAGGCTCGGGCGGTCGCTGGGCGCCGCTGGGCACGGTGGGACGGGGACAGAGCCGGAGCCGGGTGGGATCGGGGTTGCCCTGGTGGCGGGGTTCTGTGGGCCGGGCGCGCACGCGAGGGGGGATCGCGGAAGGTAGCACGCTTTTCGCGGCGATGGTCGCTCTCCTGGCGTAACTCCTGACGCCGCTTCGACACTTCGGCGAAGAAACAGTATTGACAAACACTGTGAAGGACACTCAACAAAGTTGAGGGCGCTTAACAGTCATGGGGGGTTGGGGGGTGAGGATGATACGAACGAATTGCCTTGACACCAAGCGGGGCTTGGCGTATATTGCCTGCGGGCGAGGCAGCCTTGCCATCACGGCTGGTTCCGTGCCCTGAAATCAGATCCGAAACACACTCTTTCAGGAGGAAATTCGATGGAAAAGCTCGCGCAGCGCCTGATCGGAAGCTCGTGGTTCATCCGCACCGTCACCTACCACCTGGTCGGGAAGGTCGTCGCGATCGAGGACGGATTCCTCGTGCTCGAGGGTGCCTCGTGGGTCGCCGACTCCGGCCGGTACATGAACGCCATCAAGGACGGCTCCCTGTCCGAGGTCGAGCCTGTGGGCGATGCGCTCGTGAACGCCGCGAGCATCACCGATGCATTCCCCTGGAAGCATGCCCTCCCCACCGAACAGAAGTAGTTAGCCTCGGCCGGCGAGGCGCGTACCGGGCGCCGGCCATTCTCTATTCTGTGGGGGGGCAGATGATGATTCCGGGCTGGATTAAGGATAGGTCGCGGTCGTGGTCGCGGTCGTGGTCGCGGTCGTGGTCGCGGTCGCGGTCGCGGTTGTGGTCGCGGTCGTGGTCGCGGTCGTGGTCGGGGTCGTGGTCGCGGTCGTGGTCGGGGTCGCGGTCGCTGTCGTGGTCGTGGTCGTGGTCGCGGTCGTGGTCGGGGTCGCGGTCGCGGGCGCGGTCGCTGTCGGTGTCACGTTCGAGCGGTGGCGCCCGATGATACTCCCGGGCCATCACCTTGACGGCAAGCACCACCGGTGCTAGATTCTCTGCGGGTGGTTCGTTGTGGACTCGGCCCTTCCTGCGGAGGCGGCCATTTCGCTTCGTCCCACCCCCAAGTGTAGCCGGCGGGGGCAAGTGGACGTGCGACTGTGCCCGGACTTTTGCATCCCATCCTCGCCGGCTTTCAAACTCCAGGTGGGGCCGGCGGGTGTTCACAAGCGGGCGCGTGGCACGGAGCACGGACGTTCCAAAGTCGCCCTTCCCCGCCGGCAACCTGCACTGAATGGGAGCGAGCATGGACAAAGAAGAGACGGCGAAGGATCTCCACGAAGGACAAAGCATCGGGGTTGCGATTGCTCTGATGCGCGATGGCTATCGCGTCTCTCGCAGAGGATGGAACGGCCCCGGACAGTGGATCGCCATTCAAGTCCCGGACCAGAACAGCAAGATGGGTCTACCCTATCTTTACATCAGCACGGTCACTGGCAAGCTGGTCCCGTGGATCGCGTCTCAGACGGACATTCTCGCGAGCGACTGGTACGTAGTCGAATAAGGCGCAGGAACAACAGAGGGAGCCGGGCGAGGTGCCCGGTCGGGTCGAGTCCAAAGGGCTGTGACACGGCCAGCCACGATTGGCCAGGCGCCGGCTCCCCTACCGCACAATCCTGACCTTGCGCGTCCTGCCCGCCAGCCGTTCGAAGTAGACTCCGGGCATAGTCGGCGCCCCGTCCAGCCGCCTCCCTGCCGCATCGTGCCACGTGACACCTTCACTTGGCGGCAAGTCAGGAGCTCCCAGCGCCGGCTGCGTGATGACCGTGTTCGATCGGCACGACTCGTTCCCAATCCGGTCAACGCTCACGATCCACAGCGACCACTGCCCGGCGATGTCCAGCGTCGCAGTCTGCCGGAGCCCGGCGCCGGCGCACGGCACCTCGAGCAGCAGGCTGTCCCGCCGCGAGCCCGCCGGCGATCCGTGGATGCGCACCGTGCCGATGCTCGAGTAGGCGTTCGCGCTCATGGAGCACAACGCCGTGTCCGCCAGTGTGGCCGGATTGGTCCAGCTCAGCGCCACGAGGGCGATGATCGCCGGGAGCATCCCACGATGCTACCGCCTGGCCGCCTCGAACGCCCGCTGTACCTCGGACACGTCGGACGCCACCACCACCAGCGCCCCGTTCTGCCGCAGGTACTCGAGGATTTCCCGCTGCGCCGCCTCGTTCGGGCGCGGCCTGGCCCCCGGCCGCTTCACTTCCACCGCCCACCACCGCCCACCCGGAAGGATGCCGAACAGGTCCGGTAGCCCCGTCGCCGATGTCCTGCGCGCCCCACGCCCCGCGTGCGAGTCCGCGCGGAAGCACCGCAGGCCCACGCGCTCAAGGTACTCGCGCACCTGCGCCTGCACGTCCGCCTCACGTATCGGCCCCCGACGCAGGTAGGGCGGCTTCATAGCGCCAGCCCCGGCAAAGACGGCTTCTTCGCCTCGCGCCGCGCCGCGGCGAGCCGGCACTGCGTTCTACGCCTCATGGTGCCGGTACACGCTGGCGACGTGGTGCGCCAACTCGAACGGAATCTTCGCGATCAGCGCGGATGCCGCCTTGCGCTTGCTGCGCTTGCTGCCGTGTCGCGCCTGCGCCGTCCTGGAACCATGCGTCGCCCTTTCCGTTGCTGCGCGGGTCACCGATGCCTGGCTGCTTCTGGCCCTCAGCCCGACGATCGGCGGCCTCGTTCGGGAACGCGCGCCCGCCGCCGCGATCCCATGAGCTCTGCTCGCGTGGCTTGCCGCTACCGTTGATCGTTCCGACGCACCCCTTCATCGCTTGCCGCTGAACGATCGGCATCAGCGCCGGCACATCACCCCACAGGTAGTACGAGCCGTAATTCCACCGCGCGCGCCCAACCCACGGCTGCGCCCCGCGCACGTTCTCGACCACGAGCGGAATGTGACGCCCGGCCGCGGCGGACGCCTCGCGCTGGATGCGGAAGCATGCGTCGAATAGCTCATTGAGCGCCGCCAGCGCCGCACCAGTCTCGTCCGCGCGAATCGCCGCCGCCCGTGCCTTGCCGCGCGTCCACGGCATCGCCATGTACGAGTACGCCTGACACGGCGGGGACGCCACGATCAGCGCAGCATCGCGGAACTGCGAGCCGTGCAGCGTTCGCACGTCCTGCAACACGAGCTGCGCCGGGTAGGCGTGATCCCCGTAGGCGTGGCGTTCGACGTCGAAGCCGACGACATCGTACCCCTCGGCGAGCAGGCCGTCCGACCAGCCGCCGAGGCCGCAGAAAAGGTCGATTGCCAGCGGACGCCCATCGCTCACTTCGCCTCCCCTCTCCCGCACTGCTCCAGCGTGAGCGCCGAGATATTGGCGCTGATCTCACCCGCCGCCCACGCTGCACCTGTATCTCGGCGCGATGTGTCGAGGTTGTCGGCCTTAGCCACAGCCGCCGCCTTCGTCCGCTCGTGCTGCGCGACCCGCACCTTCGCGTCGTGGGCATCGGCGGCTGCGGATGTGTCGGCGAGGGCTTGTCCGTCGAGGCACTTGATGTTGCTGCCGCCCATGCAGGCGCACGCGCCGTTTCCTTGGAGAACGTCGTCGTGATTGGCTTTCAGTCGCCCATAAAGCACCGCGACCTGCGCCCGCGCCTCGTCCCGCTCTGCGGTCAGCCGGGCGTTCTCGGCGTCTTCCACAGGATATTCCTGCGTAGATCCGCACGTCGGACACACGTACATCACGAGATCTCTCACTTCTCACCCCCGTTCACGTCGGCCAGCGTCAGGGCGCGGATGGCTTCGGCTATTGCTGCGGCGCACCCTGCGGATCGCTGGTGCTTATCCCATTCCACCGAATCTGCGGTCCCGATGCCGTACACCGGATCACGCTTCTTGAGCAATCCGGCTTGCATGGCCTTGGCGCGGTCGCGATGAGCCAATGCCTCGTGTAGCGCCACCGCCTTCGTCCGCTCGTGCTGCGCGGACTCCGCATCGGCCAGTAGGACGGCAAGTTTCTCCTCGAACGCCTGCGACGCGTAACGGGGGAGGTTATCCAGCGCCCCCACCGATACAGGATTAGTGCGGCAGAACTCCCGCGCCATCTCTCGGTGTCGTTCGTCAGTCATTTGACCTCCAGTAGCTTCTCCGCGCCGCCACGTTCACCATGTCGATGTGCCGCTGCGTCGGCTCCGGCCGCTGGGTGGGTTCGGTCATGGCTTCAACGGCCACGCGAACCCGAAATCGCGCCGCTTGATCTTCGCCATGCGCCCGTCCGGGTGGTGCCACACGATGCCCTCGGCATCCAGATCCGACAGGTACGAGCGGATTGAGTCGAAGTCGCGCGGCTCGTTGCTGATATGCAAGTAGCCGTGCGCGATCAGGGCGTAACCCGTCATGCGCTCCGGGTTCTTTCCGACCTTCGGCCCGCACAGTTCATACGTAGCATCCGCGAGCCAGGCCGTAGAAGCGGATCGGTGCATCCAGTCCTCCGGGCTTGCGGGTTGCGATACCTTCTCCGGCCAGCACCCACGCGCAGTCTGGATTCACCTCTGCGGTCACTGCCTTTGGATTCGACGGGTCACGGACAAACAGCGTTGGTATCTTTTGCATCCCATCCTCCTAAGTTCGGCGGCGCGGGCCGGGCTGCTCTCCCCCAAATCGCAGGATGCCCAGTTACCAGCGGGGTCAACCCGCGCCGCCTTCTCTGTGCGGTGGTCCGCTTCGGCGGTCCTGCGCTGCGCATTAGGTCGCCCGCTCTGGTCCCCCTGCGCTACCACCGCATCACTACGCGAGCAGGGCCGGTCGCTACTCCGGCTTGCCGGTGGTCGCTAGCCAGTGCGCCCCGGACAGTCCCCGGCTAAGGTCGCCGTGTCTGGCCTCTCAACCGCGTGTCTGCTTTCCACGCCGCCTGCTCGCTATTTGGCGGGAGGGGCCTCCCCGGTAACGAGGGCTTCGGGCGTCCGTCGCGTTGCGCTCTGCACCCTAGCTTGGCCAAGTACCCCTCCCATATCTCTCTGCACCCGCGTGCCGTCACAAAGAACAGGCTCGGCCCCGTTCACGTCGGCCACGCTTTCACGGCGGCCAACTGGTGATCGTCCCAACTGCTCACTCCGCACCTCCACTCGCCGCCGTCGACTTCGCGAGCGACACAAGCTCGATCACGTTGTCGTCGGAATTGCACGCCATCTCTCGATCTCCGCCGTAGAGGAAAAGCGAGCGGTTGCAGTCGCAGCCGAAGTTCCCCTCGGTCCAGTAGTACTCCACCGAATCATCATCCGGCTCCGAGGACGGGTCATCCCACGCCCGCTCATGCACCGACCCATCGCGGGTGTCACGCAAGACCACATCCCATCGCATCGAACCCTCCCGTTGAAGTGGTGGCGTGATCGGTATTTCCCGGTGCGACTCGCGTACTTGGATACGCGGCACCGCCGCTGCACCGACACGCAACGTGTCCGCCGGACTTCTCCGCACGCCACCGCCGCGAAACTTATCTCTTGCACGCCTTGATGGCAAGGGTTTATTCTGCGCCGCATGAAACATCCCACGCCACCGCAAGAAACCCGCCGCCCGCTATCGCGCATTCGCGGCGCGATGTTGATCGAGGGCCTGTGGATGCACCTTGTCGACATGCGACGCGCCCATAGGTGGACGTTCCGGTGCGGTAGCTGTGGGGCTATGTCGGACGTGCTTGCGCGGTCCACTGTGATCGTCCGCTGCGGGTGCGGCTGCATCCTGACAGCGAAGAAGATGGACGGCGATCCGGTGGACCTGACAGGGGGATGAAGGTGAAGATGGACGATCAATCAAACACGAGTAAGGCTGTGGCGGAGAGGATGAGGGAACTGGCCAACGCCGAAAGGTCGCTGGTCGATGGCGTCATGCACCTGTTTCGTTTCGGCGAAGCGTCCGGGCATGGGTTCAATCCGGGGTCGATCGGAGTCAAGAACCTAGTCGAGCGAGTGAAGGAGGCGCGGAAGGCCGTCAGTGAGCGGTACGTCGTCATCGAGAATGAGACTCACGCGATGCGATTCACCATCCGCGACACCTTCCCCATGACCCATGTGGCATTCCTCAACGACCGACCACTCGCGGATATGCTCTGCTCGGCCTACAACAGCCGGTGGTACAAGGAAAGGATGGAAGCATGAAAATACTCGACGATCTTGGGTTGACGCGGGATCGAGTGCTCGCGGTCTGCCGTCGCATGGGATGGGAGGCTTTGCCTCTGGGGGTGACTCGCCGCCCCCAGCGAACGCATCAGACGCTCACGGAGCGCATGGTCCAGCAGCTCGGATACGTTTCGACGCGGCGCGGCCGCAGAGCGAAGGCGAAGGCGTTCCAGGGGGTTGAGGGTGGAGACTGAGCCGAACAACATGACACCCCTGACGCGCTCGGACTTCGGAAGGATGGCCATGGCTGCGGGGATTCAGGTCAACGAGGTTGTCCCGATAGCGTGCGCCAGGTGTAAGTGCTCGATCGTTCAGGCCGTGTACAAGAACGGATCTGTTCAGATGAGATGCTGCAATTGCGGCGCCTTCCCTATATGCACCATCGGCGTTGCGAGCGTGCTTTGAGTGGGCGCGGGAAGGCGTCCGATCCTGTCGACGCTACAATCTGCGGCAGGTTGTACGCCGATGACATCCGCGCCACGTTCGAGGCATTGAAGTCGGAACGGCACTACATCGAGTTCTCGTCGAAGTGTTGTGATGGTCCGTGGCAGGCGCGCATGATGAAGAACGGCTACACGGTAATGCTCGTCTGCGCTGTGTGCAGGCGTGAACACCTGACGATCACCGTTGCCGAGCGCATTGACACCAAGCGCCGACGGCGTGAGGATGGAGAGCGTCGAGATTGGCCGGCGATTCAAGTCTACGAGGAGGGCGGCGGATGAGCAGGGGGAAAAAGGTCGACGATCCGGCAGGAAGCGCGGCCATGGCAGACGCGGTGAAGGCCGTCGCCACGGGAGCCGATTCGGCGGACCCGGATCTGCGCGGGAAGAAGAACGAGGTCGCCCCGGAGGTCGCCCCGGAGGTCAGTGCGCCGGTGCCGGACAAGACGGCTTCTCGAGTAGGCGTCATCAGCAACGCCACCGGGATCACCTACTCGGGGAAGGTCATCAGGTTCTTCGATGACTCCGACGACGCGGATGTGAACGTCGACGGACAGCATTGGGGGAGAATCCCGTTCAACAAGGCCGACGCTCCGGCGTACTGGATCAACCTGTGAGCCGCGGCGGGGATCGCAACGACGAGCGCGGCAACGTCATCTTCGCCGGCGCATGCTTCGTGATCGTACTCCTGTTCGGGCTTGTGTCCTGGCTCGCCCTCATTCGCTGAATGGAACCCGTGTCGAATGGGATTCTCGTGGTCCGGTTCCTACTCGGACCGATGCACAACAAGGTCCGCCAGATCGCCGGCGAGCATTGGCCGCCGAGGATAATCCAGCCGGTTCAAGTGTCTGGTGGCGGGATCAAAAGCGGTGTTTACGAGAGGATCGGAGACACCAACACATACGCATACCGCGGCTA